>JADJHE010000027.1 GCA_016707685.1 Bacteroidota bacterium | reverse complement strand
CTTGTACTTATTCTCGTCAATGGAATAACTCGGAACGAGTGCTCCTTTTCTATAATGGTAATAGTCGCCCTTTATCCATTTGCGCAGGTATTTATTATACCACACTTCTTGTTTTGTCACCGAATCTTTATTGAGTTCATACCTTCTCAAATCGGTCGTATCACCATCCAATTCTACATATAAACTTTGTTTTAATTCTCCATTTGGATAATACTCACGTTTCGATTTTAACCATGGTTCTTTGTTTTCATGCTGACTAGAATCAGCCCATTGTCGCCATTCGGTAATGGATTTTATTTTTGGAAGCGGAGGAAAGCCTAAGTCGCCAACATAGCTACAAAGAAGTATTATTGAAGCAAAACTTAATAAAAGGATTTTATTTCTTTGCATCTTTTATGCTTTTTTCTTTTTCAGCAGCTGTAGTACGATCTGCTTTCGCTTTTTCTTTTGAACCTAATTGCTCGTATACAACAGCTCTGTTTTGATAATTGATGTATTCATTGGGCGACAATTCAATTGATTTATTTAAATCATTCAAGGCTCCATTAAAGTCTTTTAATTGAATTTTTGCAACTGCTCTGTTACTATAGGCCGATGAGTTTGTTGGGTCAAGCAGGATGGATTTATTCAAATCAGCTAAAGCACCAGCATAATCTTTTAATACAATTTTTGTATCACCACGTTTATTGTAAGCTTGTGGATATTCGGGATCGAGCTCCACCGCTTTGTTCATATCTACTAACGCTTCTTTGAATTTCTTGAGGTAGTAGTTCGACATGCCTCGGTTGTTGTAGGCTTTTGCATTTGAAGGATCCAGTGATAGTACTTTGTTGTAACAGTCAATTGCTTCTTGATAGTTACCCAATTCATTTAGAATAAAACCTTTTCCTAAATTGTATTTTGCTTCCATCTTTGGATCAAAATCGGTATTCAGCAAGGTGTTATAATCAGCCAATGCCAATTTAAACTCTTTTAGTTCGTAGTACGATTTTGCTCTTCCATACAATGCAGCATTGTCGTTGGGGTTAATTGTTAATGTTTTTGAATACGCTTCAATGGCACCTTTAAAATCTCCTTGTTTGTTTTTTATATCACCACAGCCATTGATTGCAAAACTAAAGTTGGGATTAATTTCTAATGTTTTGTTTAAATCATCCAATGCCAACGTTAATTCATTCATTTCGGCATACACCAAGGCTCTTCCATAATAGGCATCAATAAAATCGGATTTAAGTGCTATTGCATTTCCATAATCCTCAATTGCTCCTTGGTAATCTTTTTTTGCGCACCTTTTGCAACAGCTCTGCTATTCATCGCACGGTAATCGGATGGTGTTAGTTCAAGCAATGTATTCAGATCCTTAATGGACGTTTCATAATCGCCAATTGCTTGCGAATAGTAGGAATGTTTTAAAAGGGCATTTGTGTTCTTCGGATTCATTTTCAAAAAGAAAGCCTGATCCTTTATTTGATTGCGAATATTGGGATAATCGGAAGTGTCGGTTGTTTGTGAAAAGCAATGATTGCTGGCTAGTGCAAATAGGAGTAAGGCGATTACGGTTCTCATTTTTAATCTTCAAATTGATACAATGAAATTACAAAAAAACATTCAAAATGGAGGTTAATATCTTAGTGAAAGGTTGTGGATTGTTTATTTTTTAACCGCAAAGAGCGCAAAGTTATACGCAGTGTAACGCAAAGGATTGTTTAAGAAAGAACCGTGTGTTGTCATTTCGAGCGGAGTCGAGAAAGGAGGGAAGGGTTAATGGAATTAATTTCAATGCGCAGATGCTGGATCAATCCCGATAGCTATCGGGACAGCATGACATCCACACACAGTTTAATTATACAATTGAAATTTAACAGCCACGCCATTATTCCATCAACGTAACATTTCCTTTAAGAACACCCGATTCATTCGTTATTGTTGTGTAGTTCAATATCCAGAAATACGTACCTGCAGGGCATACTTTACTATCATGTTTTCCATTCCATCCAGTTGTAAGGTCTGTAATAACAGCTAATTTTTGTCCCCATCGGTTGTAAATACTTAACTCCGCAGTTACTATTCCTATGTTTTTTATTGGCACAAATAAATCATTGTTGCCATCATTGTTCGGACTAAACACATTTGGCATTGCTATTTCAGTATCACAGTTTTGTAAATTAACAGAAACGGTATCTGTTACCGAACAAGTTCCATTGCTCAGTTCTACCCAATAAATTCCTGGTGTGCAACTATTATACTAGCAGCTGTTGCGCTTGTCGACCATAGATACGAGTTGGCCGAACCTCCTGCTAAGGTAAGTGTAGCACCATCACAAATTACCATGTTGGTTGCAAGCGAAGGCAATGGAAATTGAATAACAGCAACTGTAATGGAATCACTTCCAGTACACGTACCTGAACTTACTTGCACCCAATACGTTCCAGTTGTACCAATGGATATGGTTGATGCTGTAGCACCTGTCGACCAAAGATAGTTTGATGCAGAACCTGCATTTACATTGATACTTTGTCCCTGACAAAATGTAGTATCATTTCCAATGTTTACTGCTAATGTGTTTGTATTTGTAATGATAATGGAATCATTTTTTATACACGTTCCATTTTGTATTTGTACCCAATAGGTTCCCGGGTTTGTAACTGTTATTGATGAAGTTGTTGCTCCTGTCGACCATAAAAAAGTGCTTCCTGTTCCTGCATCTAAAAGCATGCTTTGACCAGGACAAATTGTAGTGTCTGCACCCAAAATAGCTTCAGCAGTAGGAACAAATGTTTCAAGACATCCTGTTGGAAAAAGATAACACGTAGAAGTAGTGTTTGGAAAAAAGAAATCCACTACTGCAGGATTGACTGGAAAGTTAGGTTCAGCACCATTGTACCATATATTGCAATCTCCTAATCCAATTATTCCACCTTTGTGAGCAGTGCCAACAAAGTCGGTTGTTGTAAAATAAAAACCAAAATTTGTACATACGCTTATTAAAGGAAGAGATCCTCCAAGATTTGCTGTTGCAAGAAATTGTCGGTTGGCAGGTACGCCATCCATGCCTTTGTAGGCATTTCCAATAAAATTCATACAACAATTAACTCCTGTTGCTTCCCAGCCTCCATTGCCAGTAAAATCAATTGCAATGTAATCGTTGATGTTTGTAGTAATCGTATTTCCTGTTAATGTACTTGCTATGGCTGCAGCTGAAGCGGATGATGCAGTACAACACGTAACTTCGTATTGGTAAAATACTTTACCACCAGCGTTTATGAAATTTTGAATTTGTGTGCTTAAACCTGTATAGTTGTTATCTCCAAAAAAAACTAACCAGTCGTAACCATTAATGGGGTCAACGCAAGTGGAAGTAAAGTTGGCAGGCAAAGTGTTAAATGTTGTATTATTTACCAATACGGTATGACCATTTGCAACGATTGCATTTATCAGTTGTTGCGGGGCTGTATTATATCCCGGTGCATTCATCATGTAAATTCTATCGGCATAAGCTGAGAACGAATTACAAACGAACAATACAATTGCTAAAACATGGAAGTACTTTTTCATAATGATTTAGTTTATAAGTATGCAAGTGCAGGGATGTATGATAAATGTAGTAAAAAAAACAATTCTGATGAAAATTATCGTTAGGATTGAAAAGAGTTTTGAAAGGGTGATTGTTGATTGTGTGTTAGCCAGTCATCCTGAATGCTTGTCCGCCTCAGGAGGACAATTCAGAATCTGCGGGAAGGATTAATGGTTTTAACACCAACGCGCAGTGTAATTGAATTTAAATAAAGATTACTCCAACACAATTTTTTTAACTTCAGTAACTTCTTTAGCATTTACTTTCAAAAAGTAAACACCAGCCGATAAACCATTTAAATCTAAATCGACAACAGCATCTGCTGAAATGTTTTTATTTACAGTTATCACCAATTTTCCTGTTATATCGAGTACTTCAATTACAACCGTAGCATTCTCATGTCCATAAAATTTAATAAGTACATTGTCTTCGGCTGGCTGCGGATAAATGGTTTGAATCAATCCAACTGGTTTTAATTTGCTGTTAGTTGATGTTGGTGGTGTACAAGGTGCTGTTGCAAACTTTGATAACATCCGTACATACGATGCTTGCGTATAAATTCCTGCTTCGGAAATGGTCCATGAATTTATTGGCCAGCTGGTATTAAAATCTTTATATGATTTTTGTATCGGTTGGTTTTTTGGCGGATCTAAACTCTCGGCCAAGCACAATGCATTATTTCCGGCACTACCACATCCCGATGGACAACATGCATCCCAATCATAACTTGGATTTACACCTCCTGGAATAAATCCAGGTGCTGGACCATAGGTTGAAACGCCAACCTCATCCCACAAAGCACTTCCATCATGAAACCATGAATGGTAAAACGATGTTACCGAATTTTCTGCTCCCCATTTACTCATATTGCTCAAATACGTTTTTGAGTTTGGATTCACACCATGAAAATAATGCACAAAGCCCGATGCTGCATTTGTATAATTGTTTGCATTAGTAGCATCCAAGTTGTATCTGTTCATTGCCAAAAACATATTGGCTTGCTTCGATTTTGTTTGATTGCTGTTCCATGTATAATTGTTGTTTGCCAAATATGCACGATACGCATCGGTGCTATTGGTATACGCTGGAAGGTTATCTGCATTGTTTGTTTTTAAAGAGGCTGTATAAGCTGTTCGAATAGCATTTTTCACAGAAGTAGTTGCTCCTGGTAATCCAGCATAATACAACAAGGCATCTTGTTCACATCCTTCGAACGGATAAGCAAACGTCCATTGTAACAAATGTACTTGTGTATAGTTTGCATCTACATAGGCTTTATACGTTGCATTACCAGTTAAAGCATATAAATAAACGGCTGCTGCAAATTTTCTGCAGGACAACTGATAGGCATCCAATTCTTGTTCACCTGCTGCAATTACTCCTGTATTGTAAAATGTAACTGCCGGATTTGCGTCTGCCCATGTCCATGCATTAAGCGCTGCTGTTTGTAAAGTAGCAGCATAAGCTGTTTGACCAATTGCATTGTACTGAATAGCAGCCAATGCAAACACACTAGCACCTGTTAATGTTGCTGAAGTATTTGCTGGTCCGTATCTACGAGCAGTAACATCGGCTGAGGGAGGACTTGCTTCGCCACCACCAACAACACTTAACAATGAACCATTGGAATTTTGCATTTTTAATAACCAATCCAATTCATATTTTGTTTCATCCAAAATATCAGGAATGCCGTTTGCGGATTCAGGTAGGTTGTATTCATCCGACCAAACGGTAGGGTTTTCTTCGTATGCCAAGAGCATATCGCACAAGGTGCCCCAAGTAAAATTTACATATTTGTTGTAATCACCAGCATCGTACCAACCGCCCGATAAGTTTTTAGAATTAGCAGGACTAGGCGAGGAGTAGAGTCTGCAATCCAAATCTTGTTGTGCACCTAAATGACTTGCACCATCCACATAACCAGTATCCACAAAAGGATATTGTTTTGCTAACCCACAACGTTGGTAATAGAACATGCGCATGGCAGTTTTTAAAACGTTGTTGTACACACAATCATTTATTTCGAAGCGGTAAGAAGCAACTGCATTGGTTGGATCGTATACATAATAACTTCCAGGATTTACTACCGATGAAAAATCAAACCAAAAAACTTTGTCGCCCGACTGTGCATGCGTTGCACCCGAATTCCAAGTAGTGATGTTACCTGTAAACACAACAGCATCGGTAAACCATTCACGCACTTCGTAACTGGTTCCTGGTGCAAAAAATAAAGCTGCATTGTATCCTGTTTGTGGGTCGCTGATTACAGCAATTTTTTGTGCAGTAGTCTTATAGCCAAACTGATCCACTTTTATAAACGCTGTAATGCTTGTTGGAATAGCAGTTGCAAAACTGGTGATGAGTACAAATAAAAGTACTGTTATCAATTGTTTCGAATTTGTTTTCATGATATTGGGGTTTGGGTTTGCTTATGAAATGTACAACCCTTTTTGTTTAGAAAAAAATATTTTTTCAATTAAAGGATTGATAATTGTTATTTGTTTACAGCAAAAAGCGCAACTTATTATTGCATGGAACTTAACGCGCAGATGATGGATCAATTCCGATAGCTATCGGGACAGCATGACATCAACACACAGTTTTAATTGCAATATATCATTGTGTGGAAGCCCATCATTCTATAATTGTTTCAAGACAAAAAAAGGAATACAATTTAAAAGTTGTCGGGACAGCACGACAACCACAAACAGTCTAATTGAATAATTGAGATTAAGGCTTTTTGCTTGTATTCACTTTCATGAACAAAATGCGCGATGGATTATTTTTTTGAATGTATTTATTCAACTCTTTTAAAACAGATTTAGAATACCAACCCGTCCATTTTGTATAATACACCACAATGGTATACTCCATTGATTGGGATTTCGTAATAAGCACTTGCTTTTCTTTTTCAGGTAGTTCAATAAGTTTGAGGTCATTTTCGAACTGCAAATCGTAATTGATTGGGAGATGCTCAATCTTTTTCATAGGAATTCATTGAGCTGCCCAATTTTTTTTATTTCTCCAAAACATTGCTCATAGGCATTTATGAGTTTGCCCGAATTGTTGTACATACGAATTTGAATAGGAGAGGCCGTTGCATTGGATTTTAGCTTATAGGTATTGATTGCAAAGTTTTTGGTGCTAATACTATCGAAATAGTTTTTTGATAATTGATAGGAGTAAGTAGTATCGACTCCTTGCGAAAGCAGAAATTGATTGTATACTTGCTTGTTTTCATAAGCAGGATCCTTCACTGTCATGTAATGCAGGAAAGTGCAACTACTAAGTAGTAAGGATACAAAAATCAAAAAGTGAATTCTTTTCATAGTACAAATATAGCTGGAAGAGCGAACCCTTCCAGCTAATTATTTTTATCTTAATTCAACATTAATTACGGTTTGTCCACCTCTACCTAAAGGATAAACACCTTTTTTAATGATGAAACTGCTCGCTTCGTAAATAGCTGCTGATTGAGGCCCTAATTCAATATCCTGTGGAACATAGAATGTATTGTTGGTAGTGTACAAGCTATTATCGTTAAACGAAACACGCATGTGCACTCCATCAATATTTGTTGTTGCCATTAATCCCATGTGATCTGCAATTTCTGCCTGAGTTAATACACCATCTTCATCCGGTTGCGATACAATTGCCAATGGGATGCAAATTCCTGGACATGGTCCACACGGATGAGTACCACTGCAATTGTTAAACAAATGTGTTCCCGTATGTTTTTTAATCCAACGAATAATTGGTCCACGCGTTTCATTGCATTTGCTTAATAACGTTTCAATTGATTCTAATGAATGAATTTCGCTGCTACTAAACGTCATTGTGCCAATTTTAGTAAGTTCTTCTTGAACTGGTTTTGTTACTTGTTTATCGCAAGATACAAATACCAAAGCTGTAATTATAAATCCAGCTGAAAGTGATAAGACTATTTTTTTCATGTTGTTTGTTCTGTTACTTAATTACAGAAAAGCTTTAAATGAATTAATGAATAATCATAAAATAGATTGCTGCAGACAATATTCTTTTATGATGCTGGGAAAATTAGTTATGCTACAACATTACAATAGTTTCATTTTAGAAGAGAATCTAAATCTTGTGATTATTTGATTTGGGAATTTTTTAGAGTACTCTTTTAAATTCTATCTTTCTAACTACTAGGCAGTTTATTCAATGGTATGTAAGAATGCCTGAATGTTTTGATAGGCTTGTATTTGGTGTTAAATTTTATGAATTTAAATCGATTGCTTTAATTCATTTGTAAGGTTTATCGATTAATTGTGCAAATGCACGTCATTCTGTCGATAGCTATCGGGATTAATCCAGAATCTGCGGGGAGTATTAGAATATAAATGCCAACACACAGATGCTGGATCAGGTCCAGCATGACATCCTACACACGGCTTTAATTGCAATTTCTAATTGTGTGAAAGCCCGTCATTCTGAATGCTTGTCCGCCTGAGGAGGACAATTCAGAGTCTGCGGGAAGGGTTGATAGCTTCAACCCCTAAAACACTATTCGATTTATAAAAACTAATTCTTTACAAAACGAATGGTTTGAGCATGTTCATTGCATTGTATAAAATAGATACCAGCAGGTAAATCTTCCACTGAAAATTGAGCAGGCAATGAACTTTGTGCTTTTTTGATTAACATTCCCAATGCATTGTACAATCGTATTTCGGTTGATGCGGTATAACTTTGTCCAGCACTAATGGTAATGATTTCATTAGCAGGATTTGGAAAAATTTGCAATTGAAAATCAGGAAGCATTTTATTATTCATTCCTGTAAGTATCGATTGTTTTTTAGGCATATACCATGGATCGCAATCCAAAACATCGGTTGTATCAGGTGTAAGTGTATTGCCATATACTACAACGAATGATAAATCGCCCCAAGCGGTGAGTGTAGGTTCACCAATGGCCATCACATTGCCATGTCCGCCTGCAATGCCTGTTGGTTGTAAAATCAATTCTTTTGCGCCCCAGCTATTCCAGTCGTTGGCAATCAATTGTTTTGATTTGTAAATACAACGAACACCGCTTGTATTATCTGCACAAAAATATACCCACCAGTCGGTACCATCATTGTATAAATGAGGTTGCACATCGTAGGGTGCTTGATCGTTAAGCACATTGGTAATGAGCACTGGTGTTTGCCAAGTAGTGCCATTGTCATTACTGATAGAATAATGCATGTAGCGGTCGCGATCAAAAATCAATACCAGTTGGTTGCCACTGATGCGTTCAATGTGAGGATTATCTTCTTGACCAGTAGTACTTAAAATAGATACAGCCGATGTAGTAGTGGGATTAACAGGTACATTGCGCATGAACATAATGTCGGTACTTTGGGTTCCTATTCCATCTTTTGTATATACAAATACATCAAAGGTATCTGCATTTAGCAAAACACCATTCGCTCCTCCATCGAAGGAGAAGGCTGTTTGAAGGTTCGATGGTGTCCAACCTCCAAATGCTTGTGATGTATCGCTACGGTAGGCTTTAATAATATCGCTGTGCATGTAATTCGGACAACCAAAAATATTGGTAAGTGTATCAATGCCTATTAATGGACCACGGTAATAAGGATCAAAATTAAAGCAGAATGGATTAAGGAGTAAGTCGGTAATCCACGAAAGTGCATCAATTGGAAGGTAGGTGCTAAATAAATGTTTTCCATCTCGAGTTATGTTGAGTCCATCTTCCCAGCCACCCACTTGAATGGGTTGTAAGTATGGTGCGGCATACGTAGTATCTGCTACATAAAAAGTAGCATTGTTTTTAATTGCAGGCCAATTGGGTTGTGCAAATCCGAATGCTGATAATAGCATTAAAAAACAAAAGTGAAGTAGTGTAGTTTTCATGTGAAAGTGTTTTATACTCAAATATATAAAATTTCAGGAAAGTAAAAAATCGTAAATAGGGAGAAGCGAATTAATTCTTTTGAACTTTCACAACAGCAGCATCAACTTGCAAAAAGTAAATCCCCGATGGGAGGAAGCAATATCAATTTGCTGAGTAGAAGTTAGTGTTCCACTTAAAACAAGTTGTCCTAAAACATTTTTTAATTGATAGCTTTTTGAATTTGTTTTATTACTAACAGTAATAAATGAATTCGATGGGTTCGGATAAACCTTAAATAAATCCGATTCAGCAATTTCATTTGTTCCAACAGATGTGCAAGCAATAAGCGATACATCATCAATGAAAACATAACTCATATCATATCCTGTTGGATTAACATTGGTAGCATCCATGATTAAGTCGGATGAATAATTACCAATAATCAAATAGTTTTCTCCTCCGTGTGCAGTATAATCGCCACTTACCAAAACCCAATTGCTTGTATCGGGATAATTGGTAGGTGCATTGTTTATTTGTGGAGTAAGAAATGAAAACAGACTGATGGGAACATTTTGGATTAAGGTATCTGAAAAATACACACCCAAATTATGCGAACTGTATTTAGCAACATCAGCTGAACTAATATACATTTCGAAATGATAACATTCATTTTGAATAAGTGGTGCATCTAATGGTGTTTCAATATACTCTCGATAGTTGGATACAGTGGACCAATATTGATAAATGCCAGCATAGGCAGCACCGCTATGTGGCAGCTGATATCCAAATGGTGTTGAAGGCAATGTTGCTGTTCCTGGACTGCATTGATTAAAATAATTGGGGGTATTGATGTTTGGATTCAGCCAAAATTTTGCAGAATCAATGTCGTTTAGATTGTTCGGACAATGATAAAACTGCTCAAAATTTCCATTAGAAATTAGATTCTGTGCATTTGCATTTGCAACAAATAATAAAAAAAGGAAAAGGAATTTTTTCATGTTGAACCTTATTTCCATTAATTCTTTTGAATCTTCAATACAACCTCATCTACTTGTAAAAAATACATGCCAGTTGGTAAGGAGGAAATATCTATTTGTTCGGAAAGTGAACTTAATTTATCAGACAAGATAACTTGCCCTAATACATTGATAATCTTATGGTTTTCAGATTCGTTTTTGGTAACTAATGTTATAGAAGATGTAGCAGGATTTGGATATACCTGAATAGCTTGGTTCTTGTTTTCATTTATAGTTGTTGGAACGGTAAACTGATATTCCGAAGTTCCAATTCCCCAATAATCGGGTAATACATGAATGCCAAATGCATCAACGGTAACATTGTAAGTTGTATCTGTTCCTGAAATATCAGCAATGTGATTTCCTGCATACCAAATGCGTAACAAATCATTATCATCCATAAGTGCTGTAATGGAACGAATCTCCGAAAGGTAATTGCCATTGGTCCACGTGAAATCCTGTTGCACATGAATTGGATTAGGTTCGTGATACCAAACACCTGAACTACCTTCGGTTTTAAATTGATGCAATGCCACTTGCGTCCAATTGCCACCAATAACTTGTGCAACATCAGTAAACAAATAAATAGAATCATTGATGGTTAATGCCGATGGTGTACTCAATCCCCAATAGCCACTTGATGTTGGATACACATCCTGTGGCATAAATACCGCTTGTGAAGGTATTCCGAAGTTTGTTCCATCTGCCGATTTTAACAAGCCAATGCATTGAATAGGTAATGATGCTTGAAAGCCGCCTGCTGTAAAGAATACAAAAATACTATCGCGGTAAACAATGGCGCCCGGCTCGCCAACGATTGAACCATACCAAGTTGCTGTTCCTGGCGATTCAAGAATTGGTGCAGCATCCATTGTCCAATTGATACCATCTGTTGAAGTAGCATGAGCTAAAACAAAATCTTCGGCTATGTTTGCAGGATAACAAGTTGTATACATGTGATACACCTTGTCTTTAAAAACAACCGATGGTGTTTCAACACCACCTGAATAATACGTTCCGCTATCGCTGTCCGTTTTCTTTTAATATGGTTGGATCGTTCCAGGCAGCATCGGCAAAGCCATCACCATATTTTATAATTGGGTCGGGCGAATAAGGCTGAAAATCCGGAAAGAAATTCGGATTCATTTGTGCAAACAACGTGTTGGAAAAACAAACAATAATTAAAAGGATGCTTTTTTTTGCAAATGAATTCATGTCATCAAATTTTAATTATTGTTTGTTTTAATTATCTATTTACACTTCGCTTTGTTGTAATCCGATTTTACATTTGGATTATCGAACACTTGGAAAGTAAGGAATGGCTTGCCAAACAATTTACAATACTTATCGTGATTTGCTTTTTCTGCTTTTTGCAAAGCTTCTACAAACAAGCGCGATTTAATTAATTCAGGGATTTGCGAACAGAACGAAATGTAAGCAAACAATACTTGTTCTGGAACCTTTTCATCTTTGATAAATGGCGCTAATAAATTGGTTGCGTATTTATAATCTTTGAAACGAGCAAAAATATATGCCAGCTTCAAATTGTTTTGCCACGATGATTCTTTGATGTTGTAAAACGATTTTACTTTATTGATACATGCTTCAATGATTGGTTCAGCACCATCCACCGTATCAAATGTTTCGATAATGCGGAACTGCCATTCGGTATTCAAAGCATCCACATATTTTTTAGGAATAGGTGATTTGTACAAAGCATCAATTTTTCCTTGCATGGTTGTTTGTGCTTTTTTATCGCCAATGGTAGAATCTAACTTAATAGCACAAAACAAATTATTGAAGGTGATATAACTATTGCTAGGATCAACGGTTTCTAATTTTTTCATTTGTGCATAATCTTCATCATCCACATTGTTGTTTTTCATTTTGTAGCTATTTACCACTTGGTTGTTTAACAAACCAGAGTATTTAGCTTCCATTGGTATCAACATTTTTGTAGGCGCATCGGCAGTGTATTTTTTAGATGCCAATTGGTTTCCAATGTAGTATTGAATTTTATAAGCTTGTTTTAAATCCGATTTTTTTACTGCTTGGTTGAATTTACTTACCGAGAATTTTTCTTCTTTCGGTCCAGTAATGTCATACGTTACATCCATTACAATTTGAGCAAAACGCTCTTTCGATAAAATAGGTTCTAATTCTTCGGCCAAGCCTTTTGAATTAATCTCTTTGATGGCTTTTTCTTTGGTCATTTTCGATAAGTAATCGTACTTACCATCTTCTGTTTCCATTTGGAACAAGCTCCATGAATCGCTTGTTTTTACATTGGTAATAACACCTGGCTTTTGGTATTTTACCATTGCTTTGATAATGCTTTCGGCACGTTTCTTTTGCAATTTCGCATTTGCACCAGCATCACCTTCAATAGAAGAGTAAGCAGTTATGTACAAACCTTCAATAAAGAAATCAGGTTCTTGCATGGCATCTAAAAATGGTTGAACGTCAGTATCCTTGTAATCTGATTTGTTTTTTTCGAAAGGAACAGTAAACGTTAATAAGGTGATTCCGATTTCGGTTCGAATGCTGGTTTTGTATACGCTTCATCCTCTGGCATTAGTAACATGCTTAAAGGTGAATTCGATTCTTGATCACCTTGTTCGATGTATGATTTTACAATGGTACGGCATACATTTCCATCCTGAATGATTAATAAATTCAACTCATAATCACCTGTAATTCCTTTTGGTAATTTACCCAATTCAACATCCAGCTTGGTTACTTTTTTTCCTTTTTTCTCAGGTTTTACAAGGTTTTTACTAGCAATTTTATCCTTGGTCATTGTTTTTAGCAATTTACCTTTGCTCAACAAGTTGTAATCTACAATGTTGTATGTTTCCTTTTCGTATTGCGCTCTTTGTACAACATCAATAGCCAAACCATCGCCCGGGCGTTTGATTAATTTGTTGAATGCTTTCAGGTTATCGTATTCCAGGTAAATTTTACCATCTTTTTCATAAATACCATTTACCAATCCATCATAATCTTTAAACTTTTCGCAGTTTTTGCAAAAGCGTGTATCGGCAGGTTTAATCTTTTTGTTTTTAGTGGTGTAGGGAACTTTTAGTTCTTTCTTTTTGTCGGCTCCCGTATTAAACGAATTGTAGCTACCAAATACCATGGATACAAATGCTTTTTTACCATTTGCGTCCAATGCTAACTTCGGACTACCAAAAATATAATTACCATTTTTAATGATGATCAATGCTTTTTTATCCATTTTCCATTTAACCAATGTAGCATCAGCAATTTCTTTAGGAGTAGCAGCTACTTTCCCTTTCATTGCAGGAGCAGCAAATACTAGCTCTTCGCCATTTTTTGTGCCACCAACCGATACCAAACGTTTTTGAGTGGTTTCAAGTTTTCCTTTGCTATTGATTAAGGAAGCTTTGTTGTTCTTTGCCATATCGGATGCTTGTATTTCAGCAGCTTGTCCAAGTACATCATTGTATTCAAGGGTGTCAATACCATTTTCGATACGGTATTTGTTTAAACCTTGTAAAATTAGTTTTGCAGCTTGGTCAAGGTTTGTATTTTCCGCTACAGGAGCTGCTTTTTTAGCATCTTTCTTCTGAGAAAATCCGGTAGTTGCAGCAAATACAAAAAGGAAAAGCAAAAAGTAATTTTTAATCATTTTATGATGCGT
Source organism: Bacteroidota bacterium (assembly GCA_016707685.1). Taxonomy (GTDB): domain Bacteria; phylum Bacteroidota; class Bacteroidia; order 2-12-FULL-35-15; family 2-12-FULL-35-15; genus 2-12-FULL-35-15. The sequence continues at coordinate 46,158 of JADJHE010000027.1, read as the reverse complement.
TTTTATGTGTGAAAAAATGTAAGCTAATCGTTCGTACTAATTCATTTTTTTTAGTAGGTTTGTACGTACTCAAAACGAGGATGTACAATCCTTACAAATATATTTTTTGAGAGCTAATAACAAGAATTTATTAATCAACATTTTATGAACAAAATATTAGTTGCCAACCGAGGAGAAATTGCTTTACGTGTCATGCGTTCGTGCCGCGAAATGGGCATTAAAACTGTAGCCGTTTATTCCGAAGCCGATCGTAATGCACCTTTTGTAAAATATGCCGATGAGGCTGTTTGTATTGGGCCACCACCCAGCAATCAGTCCTATTTATTAGGTCATAAAATCATTGAGGTTTGTAAGCAATTAAACGTTGATGGTATCCATCCGGGTTACGGATTTTTGTCGGAAAATGCAGAATTTGCAGCAGCAGTTAAGCAAGCTGGTATCACTTTTATTGGTCCATCGCCTGAGGCAATGAACATGATGGGGGATAAATTATCGGCAAAAGCAGCAGTAAAAAAATACAATATTCCAATGGTTCCAGGTTCTGCTGGAGCTATTTCGAGCTTAAAAGAAGGAAAAGAAATTGCATTGGCAACTGGTTTTCCATTGTTAATTAAAGCAAGTGCTGGAGGAGGAGGAAAAGGGATGCGTATTGTTGATCGCATCGAAGATTTTGAAGAACAAATGAACTTAGCGGTAAGCGAAGCAACTTCTGCTTTTGGCGATGGTTCCGTATTCATTGAACGTTATGTGGCTGGTCCGCGCCACATCGAGATACAAGTATTGGGTGATACACATGGCAACATTGTGTATTTATTTGAACGCGAATGTTCGGTTCAAAGACGCCATCAAAAAGTAATTGAAGAAGCACCATCAAGTGTATTAACACCCGAAATTCGCAAAGCAATGGGCGAGTGTGCTGTGAATGTTGGTAAAGCGTGTGATTATGTAGGTGCTGGAACAGTAGAGTTTTTATTGGATGAAAACAAAAATTTCTATTTCCTAGAAATGAATACACGTTTGCAAGTAGAGCATCCTGTAACCGAAATGATTACAGGAATCGACTTGGTAAAAGAGCAAATTAAAGTAGCGCGTGGCGAAAAGTTATCGTTTAAACAAGAAGATTTAAAAATCAACGGACACAGTGTGGAAGTACGTGTGTATGCCGAAGATCCAACCAATAACTTTTTACCAGATATTGGAAAATTAGAGACCTACAAACGTCCGCAAGGATTAGGTGTGCGTGTGGATGATGGATTTGAAGAAGGAATGGATATTCCAATTTATTACGATCCAATGATTTCGAAATTGATTACGTTTGGAAAAGATAGAAAAGAAGCAATTGATAGAATGGTTCGTGCCATTGACGATTATGAAATTGTTGGAGTGGAAACGACCTTACCATTCTGTAAGTTTGTATTGCAACACGATGCATTTACATCGGGTAATTTTGATACACATTTTATCAAGCATTATTTCAAGCCTGAATATTTATCGAAAGAAACACCAGAAGAAGCAGAAGTTGCAGCATTGTTTGGTGCACGTTTATTAACAACGATGAAAGCTAAAAAGGCTGTTTCGATTGATTCGGAGCAAGTGGTTTCGAAATGGAAATTGAATAGGTTGTAGAAAATAGTGAACAGTAAATAGTGATTAGTGAAGGATTGGAAGTTGATTAGCATGTTATGCTAAGGAACGAAGCACCTGCAGGGGCATTGATTGATTCGCTAAAAATAATTTACCTTTGTATATAACTTTTGAACTTCGGTTCGTTATACAACAGAAACGAGTACACCAAAATCGTATTCAATAGCCAAATGGCAAAAAAAATCTTCATAGCACTTTGCTTGTTTCCGCTTTTTGTAAGCGCTCAAACGGGTAGTAATGTTGCTTCTGTTCCAAAACCTACAACTCCAATTAATGGAATTTTAGTTTCGACAGTGTATTATCAAGGAGATACGATTCCCTACAAACAATTACCAGCCATTACTTGCTCTGCAAACCGTGTTTTTAAAACGGTAAAACAAAAAGCAGCTTGGGACCGATTAAAATACAATGTCAAAAAAGTTTATCCTTATGCTATTTTAGCTGCAGCCAAGCTAAAAGAATACGACCGAGTATTGGCAAGTATGCCTGAAAATGACCGAAAAAAATACACCAAAGTAGTAGAACAACAATTAAAAAAAGAGTTTGGTGATGAGCTAAAAAAATTATCTGTTAATCAAGGTCGTTTATTAATAAAATTGATTGACCGCGAAACAGGAAAAACTACCTATGAGGTTGTAAAAGATATGCGAGGCAGCTTTTCTGCATTCATGTGGCAAAGTGTTGCAGTTGTGTTTAATTCGAGCTTAAAATCGGATTATGATCCAGAAGGAGATGACAAAGCTGTTGAAGCGGCTATTCGTTTAGTTGAATCGGGCGAATTTTAATTTACCACTTAAAAATATCCACAAAATTGTTTGGTCGCTCATTCAAGCGCCATGAGAATCCTTTTAGTTTAAATTCTTTGATGTCTACTTGTTCAATCGGAAACAACGTAGCATCGGGTTTTGTGATAAATGTAATTTTATTAATCTGATTGTCTTTTAAATAAATCGTTAAGTCGCTACAGTCTGCTTTATTCGCTGCTTTTATTTCATCTAATTTTGTTTCTTTATTTTTTTCGGTTGCATAATAAATCGTTTGTCCATTTCCTTCTACATTCACGCGCACCAATTTATTATCCGAAAAAAAACCTTCCATGTATTTTCCTTTTATCTGATTAAAATGACTGCTATCGGCTTCCGACACAATAAATCCTGTACCAAATAATTCTAATTTTTTCAAGGATTTTTTACCTGTTGTAAGGTGAATACTATCGGATGTTAATTGATTATCGGCACTCCAAAGAATAGGTTTACCAATTAATTTCATCAATGAATCATTTAACGAATAATACATGGAGTCGCATTTGCCTTGCATGTCACTCTTGTAAAATTTTACATGGTGATAGGCATATAGTTGTTTGTTTCCTTTTGTTTTAGTGGAATCGGCAACCGTTTTGTTTTTTGCCATTCCTTTTTTGAGTGGCGATGCCATTGCTTTTAATGTATCGGCATGCAGGAACAAGGTGTCTTTTTCATACACTTGCATGAGCATGGTATTGCCTGTTACAACCGATTTTTCTTCGAGCTCCCAGTATTTTGCATAGGCACCGGAAATTGTAATCTTTTGAGTTGTATCAATTATCTGTACATTTTTAACGGCTCTACCAATTCCTTTTTTACGATCATAATACAAGCTATCACCAAACATTTTTTGTTCCTTGGTAAGGATGTAGGAATTTTTGCTAAAGCGTGATTGATCCTTAAATGTATCGTAGTAACCATCTTCGCAATAGATTAAATTGCTTTTACTTTTAATTGTTGTTGGTCCTTTGAAATAAGTAATTTTTGATGAAGTGTTGTAGCGCATGGTATCGCAATTAATAACAAACTGCGGATTCGTAAGCACTACATTTTTTTTGAATGTTAAGTCATTCGACTTGGCAAAGAAATAACCAGTTTCACTCGTAAGTACATTGTCTTTACTAATGATGCGAGCTGGTGTAACATAATAACCAACACTGGTTGCTACATCATAGTTTAATGCATCGGTAGTCAGTTGCATATCGCCTTTGTTCACCACCACATTTTTTGTAATGATGGCTTTTTTTGTATTTCCATCATACTTTAAGAAGTCGCCATACAAATGAATACTATCTCCTTGCTGAATGTGAATGTGATCGAATGCATCCAAAGAATTGTTTTCATAGAAATAGGCACTATCACAAAATAATAAAGTGTTGTCTTGTTTGAATTGAACATTACCAATCAATCGTTTGGCACCATTACCCAGTTTTTTATCAAACTTTAAATGGTCGGCATTTACAATTTCAATTCGTTTTTGAGAATAGGAAAGAGTGGGAGTGATGCATAAAAAAAGCAAAACAGAAAATAATTTCATTGTTTGTTGTATCAACGTATTATTTTCTGTTTTGCTCATATAGTTGGTAAAAATGGTTTTGTGAATGTTGCCTGTCTTTTTATAAAAAGCATGTAAGGCAGACAATTACTATACCAGTTCTTTACTGCGAATTAAAGTTTGTGTTCTATCTGGTCCCACCGATACAATTGTTATAGGAACACCTGTTTCTTTTTCAACAAATGCAATGTATTCCGCCAATGATGCTGGAATTTGATTGATATCATTTAAACCCGTTAAATCTTGATTCCACCCTTTTAACTCTGTATAAATAGGAGTCAACAATTCTGGTGAATAATCGTATGGTAAATAATTAATTTTTTCGCCTTGGTAATTGTATCCTGTACATACTTTGATGGTATCAAAACCGCTTAACACATCGGCTTTCATCATCATCAATTCAGTAACACCATTTATCATTACTGCATATTTTAGTGCAGGTAAGTCTAACCATCCGGTGCGTCTTGGGCGACCAGTAACCGATCCGAATTCACGACCGTTGTTACGAATTTCATCTCCAACTTCGTCAAACAGTTCGGTAGGGAACGGACCGCTACCAACACGAGTGCAATATGCTTTAAAAATACCATAAACATTTCCAATACGATTTGGTGCAATTCCTAATCCAGTACAAGCACCAGCACAAATAGTGTTTGATGATGTAACAAATGGGTAAGAGCCAAAATCAATATCCAACAATGAACCTTGAGCACCTTCTGCTAAAATCGATTTGTTGTTTTGAAATGCTTCATTGATAAAATGTTCGCTTTCAATTTGTGTATATGTTTTTAATTGCTCAATGGCTTTGAACCATTCTGGTTCCATTTCATCTAAATTGTATTCGAAGTTATGATGTGATAAAATTTGTTTGTGCTTTTCTACCAATGCATCGTATTTGCTTTTGAAGTTTGGCAATGCGATATCACCTACACGAATACCATTTCTTCCAGTTTTATCCATGTATGTTGGTCCGATACCTTTAAGTGTAGAACCAATTTTTTCTTTTCCTTTTGCAGCTTCCGATGCAGCATCCAACAAGCGATGTGTAGGTAAAATTAAATGTGCTCTTTTCGAGAACAATAATTTTGATTTAATGTCCACACCCATTTTAATCAAGGCATCAATTTCAGCCATCAAAACAACAGGATCGATAACAACACCATTACCAATAATGTTGATTGCTGTTTTGTGAAATATCCCAGAAGGAATGGTTCTTAAAACATGTTTAATGCCATTAAATTCAAGTGTATGTCCAGCATTCGGACCACCTTGAAATCGTCCGATGATATCATATTTCGGAGTTAATACATCTACGATTTTCCCTTTACCTTCGTCTCCCCACTGAAGACCTAACAATACATCTACTTTCATTACCGTTTAATTAATCTTATTTGTTTAAAATTGAAATTGCTTTTTCTTCTGAGTCACACACATTGAACACACTGTTCAGTTTGGTGATAACCAATAATTCAGTTATTTTTTTGTTGACATTGCAAATGGCTACATCGCCACCAGCTTTGCGTGCTTTTGTTAAAATATTGATAAGCACATTTAATCCGCTGCTGTTTAAGTATTTTAATTCAGCTAAGTTTAAAACAATTTTTGTTTCATCTTTTGATGTAGCTGTTTCAATTTCTTGCATCAGTGTTGCAGATTGATCTCTGTCGATAAGTTCGCCTTGTAAAAGAAATACATTCACTGCATTCTTTTTACTTGATTTGTAACCGAATATCATATATTGCTTTTTATTTTTTTATGCTCACAAGTGCCATTTTTGGCTAATTTACTACACTTTCCATAAAAGTTAAGCGAGTGATTGGTAATGTCGAATTGTAAAATATCGCCAGCCGTTTTTTGAATTTGTTGCAAACGAGGATCGCAAAATTCAAATACTTTTTCGCAATCGGTACAAATCAAGTGATCATGTTGTTTGTATTCGTATGATTTTTCGAAATGGGCAATGTTTTTACCAAATTGATGTTTTGTAACTAAATTGCAATTCAATAATAGTTCAATGGTATTGTACAAGGTAGCCCTACTCACACGGTACTTTTTATTTTTCATGTGTATGTACAACGACTCAATATCAAAATGTCCACCATGTGAATAAATTTCATTGAGAATAGCAAAACGTTCTGGTGTTTTTCTATGACTATGTACTTGCAAATACTCTGCAAAAATTTGTTTTACCGTTTCTTTGGTATCAATACCCGACATCGTAATAATTATAAATAATGTGCACTAAAATTACAAAAATAATTGGCTCAAAAGTTTAAAGTTTTCCACAATTAGAAAGGCTTTTGTTGATGGTTTAAAAATAAAAAATCCCTCAGTCGGCTGAGGGATTTTTTATTTATCAATGCTTTAAATCAGCTTATTTTGCTGCTTTTTTAGCTGCCTTTTTTGGTGCCGCTGCTTTTTTAGCAGGTGCTTCTTTTTTAGCAGTTGTTGCTGTTGCTGCTTTTTTACGAGGTCTACTTACCCCATAAGAACCCATTGCAATTTTACCTTTACGGCTTTTTTTATCTCCTCTGCCCATAATAATTTTTGTTTTATGATTTACGGTTAATAGTTATACAAACGTACACTTATTTTGAATAAAAACAAATATTTTTGATTACTTGCTTTCTGAAGCAATTCCGTTTTTTTGCAAAAAGTCTTTTTCAATTAATTCAACTCGAGCAATGGATTTACGCAACCAATGCAATGTTAATGCTTCTTTTTCTTCATCACTAATGTGCCAATCAACAGGTGTTTGGTGAAGCTTTTGAACCAATGAATGCAAGCAAAGTGCTGCTGAAACAGAGATGTTGAAACTCTCAGTAAAGCCATACATTGGAATCATTACAAAATCATCTGCTTGCTCACGAACGGTGTCTGAAATACCTGTTAATTCGGTACCAAAAAACAAAGCCAAAGGTTTATCTACAGGTAAATCTTTTAATTCATATCCATTTTTATGAGGCGATGTCGCAACAATACGGTAGCCACTTTCTTTTAATGATTGAATACAAGCTAATGAATTATTTTCGGCATTACGGTATTTATGCAGGTTCAACCATTTTGGTGAACCCATTGCAATGTCCTTATTAACAGTATATGCATTCTTGTTTTCAATAATATGAATGTCTTGTATTCCAAAAATATCGCAGGAACGCAATACAGCACTTGCATTGTGAGGTTGGTATAAATCTTCGAGTACAAGCGTAATATGACGCGTTCTGTATTTCAAAACTTCGTCCATTTTTGCTCTGCGTGTTTCAGAAACAAATTGAGATAAATAGTTGATTAACTCCTTGCTCATTATTTTACTTTACCGTTCGACTTAGCTACTAAATTGGCAATTCTGTATAACATACGTGCTCCAACATTTGCATCCCATTCATCTTTTCCTGGCGCAATTTCATTGATATCAAATGCAATGATTGTTTTTTTGCTCTCAACAATTTTTTGAACAAGAAACAAAATTTGTTCTGTCTCAAAACCTCCAGAAACAGGAGTTCCTGTATTCGGACATAATTTTGGATCCAAACCATCGATATCAAAACTCAAGTAAATTTTATCAGGTAATTGCTTGATAATGTTGTCGCAGATTTTACTCCATGATTTACCTTCGTATTGTTGGTGCTTGATGTCTCTATCGTAATAGGTTTTAATTCGTCCTTTCGATTTTTCAACAAGCTTTGCTTCGGCTTCACAAAAATCACGAATACCAACTTGAACTAATTTAGATACTTGTTTGATTTTTAAAGCATTGAACATGATTGATGCATGTGAAAATTCAAAGCCTTCGTAAGCATCACGTAAATCAGCATGCGCATCAATTTGTAATATTCCGAACGATTTATGTTTATCAGCCAAGGCTTGCATCATTCCCAATGGTGTGCTATGGTCGCCACCAAGCAATGCAACGGTTTTGTTTTTATTCATAAAATGCAATGCACGTTCCTTCACCCAAGCATTCATCACTTTGCATTCGGCATTCACTTCCGTTTGTATTTTGCGCATGGTAGGGTTGTTCTCAGGCGATTTGCCATCTTCAAGCATGCCTATATATGTTTCAGCTTTTTTTCGCAATTCAGTGCTTTTTTTCTGAATGTTTGCAGGAATTTTATCCATTGCAATCCCAATTTTCCAAGCATCTTTTATGCATGGATCAAACAAATCAACTTGAAAAGAAGCATCAAAAACAGCTTGTGGTCCTTTTGCCGTTCCTGCAGCATACGATACGGTTACTTCCCAAGGTACTGGTACAATTACAACTTCCGATTCATCCGTAGTAAAAGGTAATCCAAAAATGTTTGCATTTTTATCACCTAAATTATTAGGATCGAAATTCTTTATTTTTTCAGCTTTACTCATGTTGTGTGTTTATTAAGGCCGCGAAAATACAAAAAAAACTTGGCAACATTTAATGGGAATCAATTATCTAAAAGCTAGAATTTTTGAAAGGTTGAAAAAATTGTAAGTGTTTGAAAATTAATCGATAAAAAACTTGACATTAGCTTTAATATTTGTAACTTTACAGTATAGATTTTAATGAAATGAAATTGTCATCGTTAAAATATTATTCATTTTTTTTATTCATGCTGCTTTCTTTTGGTTTGTTAGCACAGCCAAACAATCAGGCAGTAGTTACTATTATTGGAGATCCAGTAGGTAACAACGAGCAAAGTAATTACAATCCTTATCAACAACAAATCAATAATCCTCCGCCTAGTCAGGCTTATTCCGAAACAAACGTATTGGTAGAGCCAACTTTAGAAAATGGCTTTCATATGCGTTTTGAAGTTGGATCAAACCAAACCGAGAGTAGTTTTAATTCCAAACCATCGCTACCATCTAGTGGTGGTAGTACTTCTGTAAAAGCAAAAAAGCGTCAACCAAGTATGTCTGAGCGTTCTTTTAATGTAAAAAAACGCTTGAAATCATGGTTACCAAAACGCAAAAAACGTTACCGCCCAAACCTTTGCGGTCGATTTTAATTCTTTACATTTGCGCTCAAATCAATTTTAATTTTTGTTTATGATTAATAAAAAAGTAATCGTTGCTGCTTCGATTATCTCATTAGCAGCTTGCGTTGAAAAAGTTCCAGTTACTGGTAGACGACAAGTGAGTTTAGTAGCAGAATCCGATTTAGTAAGCATGAGTTTAACGGAATACGATAAATTCTTATTAGAGCACAAACCTTTGCCTGCATCAGATGCAAGAGCTCAATTAGTAAAAAAGGTAGGCGAAAAAATTCAAGCAGCAGTTGTGAAATTTATGAATGATAAAGGATTATCACAACGTATTGATGGGTATCAATGGGCATTTAATACAGTAGATGATGCAACAGTAAATGCTTGGTGTATGCCAGGAGGAAAGGTTGTTGTGTACACCGGATTATTGCCAGTAACACAAGATGAAGCGAGTTTGGCTGTTGTCATGGGACATGAAATAGCACATGCAATTGCTCGTCATGGAAACGAACGTATGAGTCAAGGTATGGCTGTTCAGTTTGGTGGTGTATTGTTATCGGCTGCTTTGCAAAGTAAACCACAAGAAACACAAAATTTATTCATGCAATCGTATGGATTAGGTTCAACACTTGGTGTTTTAAAATATTCACGCACACATGAGAGTGAAGCAGATAAAATGGGATTGGTATTTTCTGCAATTGCAGGATATGATCCAAATGCTGCTGTTGCATTTTGGGAGCGTATGGCTGCACAAGGCGGACAAAAGCCATTGGAGATATTAAGCACACATCCTAGCGATGATACACGCATTGCTGATATAAAAGCATTTTTGCCAGAAGCATTGACGTATTACAAAAAATAAACAACAGATTAATTAAATACATTAAAAAGCCCTATCGTTTCCGATAGGGCTTTTTTAGTATCAAAAAAGTCTAAGACTATTTGTTAACTGTTTTTGCTAACTCAGCACCAGCTTTAAATTTAGCTACTTTTTTAGCAGCGATTTTAATAGCTTTACCAGTTTGTGGGTTACGACCAGTTCTTGCAGCTCTTTTAGAGATAGAGAAAGATCCGAAACCTACTAATGCAACTCTGTCACCTTTTTTAAGTGCTTTTGTTGTAGCGTTAACGAATGCATCTAATGCTCTTTGAGCATCAGCTTTTGTCAATTTTGATTCTGATGCGATAGCATCAACTAATTCTGCTTTGTTCATTTGAATTGTTTTTTAAGGGTTAAACATTAATTATTTACTTGAACAGGAACAAAATTAGTACTATTCCCTGTTCGTGCAACATTCAGCGCTAAAAAAGTGCATATTTGTTGATAAATCGTGTTTTTGTTAATAACTATGTCCGAAAAGGTACTTATAGTTATGTTTTAAGTCATTCAGAAACCGAATACATATATATAACTAAAAAATAGGCTTAAGCACCTCTGTGAGTGTTGCAAAATAAACTGACTTAGCTTTATTTTATAGATGGCTGTTTTAGTTGACGCTCCAAGCCTTGCCCACTTGAAAGCCCCTTAGAAATTCAGGAACAGACATTCGTTTTTTTCCTGCTAATTGCAAATCGGTAACGTTAATAAAACCATCTTTTACGGCTACTTTTAAATAGCTCTTTTCATCTGTAATGATTGAGCAAAGTGGCTCATTGTGAGAAACTACTTCCTTTTCGGTTTTAAAAATCTTTACAGAATAACTTTTATTATCTGCCGAAACAAACTCCGTAAAAGCAGCAGGGTAGGGGCTTAGACCTCTAATTAGATTATGGATTTCTGCTGCACTTTTACTCCAATCAATTTTGCAATCTTCCTTAAATATTTTAGGAGCATGCATTTCAACTTCACCATTTGCGATGTACTCCGATTGATTGGTTTGCGGATAAGTGCCCTTTTCAATCGACTGAACCGTCTTTAAAACCAATTGTGCTCCAATGTGCATTAATTGATCGTGCACTTCGCCAGCGGAATCATTTTCGCCTATTGTTATCTTTTCTCTATAAATGATTTTTCCAGTATCTATTTGATGTTGTAAAAAGAAGGTAGAGACACCTGTTTCTTTATCGCCATTAATTACCGCCCAGTTAATAGGTGCAGCGCCACGATAACGTGGAAGTAAAGAACCATGCAAATTAAATGTACCTAAACGTGGCATGCTCCATACTATTTCGGGCAACATTCGAAAGGCAACAACAATTTGCAAATCGGCATTCAATGCTTTTAACTCGGTTAAAAAATCTTCTGCTTTTAATTTTTCGGGTTGAAGTATCGTAAGTCCTTTTTCAATAGCATATTTTTTTACTGCTGATTGTTGAAGTTGCTGCCCGCGACCAGCAGGTTTGTCGGGCACTGTTATCACTCCACAATGTTGTAGTTGTTTTTTACCAATATATCCAACGACTCCACCGCAAATTCGGGTGTTCCCATAAAAACAATACGTAGGTTGCTCATTTTATAGTATGTTTGCTTTAGAGTTCAAAACTAAAAATATTTTTTTGCTTAAATGGCTTATTTGAAAAATATAAAACTATTACTTGGTCCTTTACTAGCTTTCATCATCCTATCAACTGTCGATTTAGTTCCAGGGAATCCATTGGTTACTCGCATGGCAGCTGTTACAATTTGGATGGCTGTATGGTGGTTTACCGAAGTAGTTCATTTAGCTGTTACTGCTTTGTTACCAATATTATTGCTTCCCATATTGGGTATTGCTGATAGCAAAACAACTGCTTTTCAATACATGGATCCTATCATCTTTTTATTCATCGGTGGATTTATCATAGCCTTTGCTATTGAACGATGGAAATTACATCAACGTATTGCCTTAAAAATCTTAATGTTCGTAGGCACGAGTCCATCCCGTATTTTGTTTGGTGTAATGCTCACCTGTTACTTAATATCCATGTGGATATCAAATACCGCAACAGTAATGATGTTATTATCAGCTGTACTCGCCATCATTGTTCAAACCGAAAAGCACTTTAAGCAAGAACAACATTCCCATCGTTTAGCTTCTGCATTATTAATTGGTTTAGCCTATTCAGCAACAATTGGAGGAATGGCAACCTTAGTTGGAACACCCACCAATATGATTTTTTTTAGAGAATATACCGAGAAGTTCCCCCTTAATAACGACATGAACTTTTTTGCTTGGTTTAAAATAAGTTTTCCCTTATCCATACTTTTTTTAATTAGTGCATTCTTTACATTGAAGTTTATATTTATTAAGAAAGACATTCAGATTGCAGTAGATAAAAACTATTTTAAGGAAGCGTATCTGCGTTTAGGAAAGATAAGTTATGAGGAAAAAGTAGTAGCTACTATTTTTATTCTTACCGCATTGCTTTGGTTTACGCGAGCCGACATTGATTTTGGTTTTATGAAAATGAAAGGCTGGAGCAATTTGTTTGAAAAGAAAGATTTTTTACAAGATAGTACTGTTGCTATTTTTATGGCGATTCTACTTTTTATTATTCCATCTAAAACAGAAAAAGGAAGAGCTATAATTACATGGGATGATGTAGCAAAATTACCATTTGACATAGTACTATTATTTGGTGGTGGATTTGCATTGGCAAAAGGCTTTGAATTATCGGGCTTAAGCAATTGGCTTGCTAGTCAAATGCAATTTAGTAGCACTACTAATATCTATGTGCTCATCTTCGGAATGTGTATTTTAATTACAATTATCAGTGAGTTTGCTTCCAATGTAGCATGCATTCAATTAATGCTCCCTATTTTAATTGCAATTGTACATGCAATGAACATACACCCTTTGCTCATTTTAGTGCCAGCAACCTTAGCCTCTTCTTTAGGTTTTATGTTGCCTGTTGCTACCGCACCCAATACAATTGTGTTTGGAAGCAAGCGCTTATTAGTAAAGGATATGTTAAAAACAGGATTAATACTTGATGTTGTTGGTATTCTTCTGATTACACTTTATATGTTTATCCTTCAACAATTCTAATATTCTCATTTAAAAATAATTTCATATTATTGCTATATATAAAATAAACAAACATGAAAAAAATCGCAATCGCAATTGTATTATTAACAGCTTCATTCATATCGGCAAAAGCGCAGGATAAAGCTTTTGAAAAAGGGACCTTCACTGTTGATTTGGGTGCGGGTTTTGGTCTTTACGGAACAAAAATTCATACTGAAGAGAATAAATACAATTATGTATGGAATGGATCTTCTTTTGTAAAAACAAAAGTGGGTGTTACAGAAAAAGACACAACCGATGGCGCTTTGTCGACCATTTACCCATTAAAAGTTGAATACGGTGTAACTAATTGGTTGGGAGTAGGAGCTCGTTTTGCTTTTTCTGATTATTTTGAAGAAAGAGATTCAGTTACTGGAATAAAACCAAAATTCACTTCATTTGATGCAGGTGTTGTATTAAACTTCCATTTAATTAAAACAAAACGATTTGATATGCCAATTAGTGTAAATTGTGGCTACTCTAGCTTTAAATTCATTTCGAATGATACAAAAGATTCAAAAGGGAAAGACAATGGTATTAATTATGGTATAAGCATTTTACCTCGTATTTACTTTGGTGATCATATTGGTATGTTCTTTAATGTTGGCTATGTTGGTTATAATTATCCGAGCATTAAATTTTCAGACAATACTGACTCGAATTTGAACGATGAAAATGACTGGAAATACAGAATCAGAGGAAGTGGCGCAAATGTTGGGATTGGCTTAATAGCAAAATTCTAATAAAAAGAAGATAAAATAAAAAAGCCCCTTTCGAAATTGAAAGGGGCTTTTTTATTAATCATCAGTAGGTTCTGGTGCTTTTTGAAAACCAGCTTTTTTAGGTTTTATTTTCTTGATAAAAAGAACATTTATAATCTCGTCATCTAGTGTAATAATCGCTTTCGACATTCCGTTTGTAATTGTAATCGGAAAGTTGTCACGTAATTTTTTAGTAACTTTTTCGTATGTATTGTTTTCTAAACGAATATACATCCCTACAACTTTTCCTTCTTTTACTTCGCATTTACCACTAAAGCATTGCGCGTCACTTCCATTTCTAAAAGAGATAATAACATCATCGTATGTGCCATCAGCAACATCTTCTGCGCCACGCTCTTCAAATTTTTGAGCCCATTTTAAATAGCAGTTTGTATCTTCTTCATTTGCTTTTGTTTGAGTTTGTGCACTCGAAGCAAACGTTATACTTAATAATAATGTTAGAGAAGTAATGATTTTTTTCATAGGTGATTTGTTTGGTGCAAATTAATAAATAATTATTTATAAATGTAAAAATTCCACCGAGAATTTCAAATGCTATGCCAAAGTTATTTTTGCTGAATCGAAAAATGTTTTTATTGAACTTCCATTAATTTGTATATTCGTTGCCTGTTTACACAATCTTTAATCATGAGTAAAGCACTAATTGAACAAAATTTAAGAGAAGCTAGTGATATTTTATCTCAGTTTTTGAATGATAAAAACATTGAATTGATTGAGAAATCGGGCAATTCTATGGTAGATGCATTAAAGAACGGGCATAAGATTATTTCTTGTGGAAATGGTGGTTCCATGTGTGATGCCATGCATTTTGCAGAAGAGTTAAGTGGGCGATTCAGAGAGGATAGAAAAGCATTAGCAGCTATTTCTATTTCAGATCCATCGCATCTTTCTTGCGTTGGAAACGATTATGGCTATGATAAAGTCTTCTCGCGTTATCTAGAAGCATTAGGAAACAAAGGTGATGTTTTACTTGCAATTAGTACGAGTGGTAACTCCGCTAATGTGCTCAATGCCATTGCAGTTGCAAAAGAAAAAGGAATGGTAGTGATAGGATTAACAGGAAAAGACGGAGGTAAAATGGCTTCTTTGTGCGATGTTGAAATACGCGCACCACATAGCAGTTATGCCGATAGAGCACAAGAAATTCATATTAAAGTTATTCATTCATTGATTCATTATATCGAAACAACAATTTAACATCTAATCTTCGATACTTGAAATTACTCCCACTCAAGTATCTTTAAAAGCAATTTTATTTATGCTTGTAAAAACTTATGGGAGCGCTGTGTATGGCATTAATGCTACAACAGTAACAGTAGAAACAAACATCAATCCAGGAGTTAATTTTTTTCTAGTCGGTTTACCCGATAGTGCCGTTAAAGAAAGTCAGCAACGCATTGATGCTGCCTTAAAAAATAACGGGTACAAAATACCAGGTAAAAGCATTGTTATTAATATGGCTCCAGCTGATATTA
Organism: Bacteroidota bacterium; assembly: GCA_016707685.1. Classification (GTDB taxonomy): domain Bacteria; phylum Bacteroidota; class Bacteroidia; order 2-12-FULL-35-15; family 2-12-FULL-35-15; genus 2-12-FULL-35-15. The sequence goes on along the minus strand of JADJHE010000027.1, from coordinate 30,952 downwards.
GGAAAGAAGGCTCGTCATACGATTTGACAATTGCAGTAGGGATTTTAGCCGCATCCGAACAAATTCGTTCGGAAAACATTGCTGATTATGTCATCATGGGTGAACTATCCCTAGATGGCGGATTGCAGCCCATAAAAGGTGTTTTGCCTATTGCCATAAAAGCAAGAGAAGAAAAATTCAAAGGAATTATTTTACCAATACAAAATGCAAAGGAAGCAGCAATTGTTGCAGAGTTGGATGTGTATGGAGTTGGAAATATTAAAGAAGTAATTGACTTTTTTAATGGTAAAATTGAATTAGAAAAAACAATTGTTAATACCCGCGATGAATTTTATTCCAAATTGAACGATTCGGAAGTAGATTTTTCGGATGTAAAAGGTCAAGAGAATATAAAAAGAGCATTAGAGATTGCTGCTGCAGGCGGTCACAATGTAATATTAATTGGTCCCCCTGGTGCAGGTAAAACCATGTTAGCGAAACGCTTACCAACCATATTACCTCCAATGAATTTGCACGAAGCATTGGAAACTACCAAAATTCACAGTGTTGCAGGTAAAATGGGGAAAAATACGGGTTTGGTTTCCATCCGACCATTTCGATCACCACATCATACCATTTCAGATGTGGCATTGGTGGGTGGAGGAGGAGTACCCCAACCAGGTGAAATTTCGTTAGCTCACAATGGCGTTTTGTTTTTGGATGAATTACCAGAATTCAAAAGAACCGTATTAGAAGTAATGCGTCAACCGTTAGAAGATAGAGTCGTGACTATTTCAAGGGCAAAATTTTCAGTTGAATATCCTGCAAGTTTTATGCTAATCGCATCTATGAATCCTTGTCCGTGTGGCTATTACAATCACCCCGAAAAAGATTGCGTTTGTCCTCCCGGAACCGTTCAAAAATATTTAAATAAAATATCGGGACCATTGCTGGATCGAATTGATATTCACGTGGAAGTAACTCCAGTTTCGTATACAGAGTTGGCGGCTGAGCGTATTTCCGAAAAAAGTATTTCCGTACGGGAGCGTGTAGTAAAAGCTAGAGAAATTCAAGATATACGTTTTGCGAACAATGAAGGAATCCATTGCAATGCACAAATTCGTACCAAACAATTAAGAGAAGTTTGTAAAATAGATGAGGCAGGTAATCAATTATTAAAAACAGCAATGGAAAAGCTGGGCTTATCGGCTCGAGCTTATGATCGAATTTTAAAAGTAGCACGCACCATTGCCGATTTGGATGGATCTGAGCGAATTGAAACCAATCATTTAGCCGAAGCTATTCAATATAGAAGTTTGGATAGAGAGGGTTGGGCTGGATAAATTTGTTAATAGTAAAACAATTTTACGTACTTTTTGGTTTACTAAAAAAGAACAATCATGAAATCGATATTTTATTTAGTCATTCTATTTACTTTTGCTTCATGCACTAGTAATAGTCAACCAAAAACTACTAAACCTATGAGTACTTCAAACAAAGTAACAAAAACCGAAGAAGAGTGGAAAAAGGTATTAAGTCCAGAGCAATACCAAGTAATTCGACAAAAAGGGACAGAAACCCCTTATACAGGCAAATATTATTTACATAAAGAAAAAGGAACTTATGTTTGTGCCGCTTGTGGTGCCGAGTTATTTAAATCGGATACAAAGTTTGATGCTGGATGTGGCTGGCCAAGTTTCTCGGATGCTATTGATTCGAGCAGAGTTACTTATACTACCGATAAAACCCATGGAATGATTCGTACTGAAATCACCTGTACTAAATGTGGCGGGCATTTGGGTCATGTTTTTGAAGACGGACCGAAGCCTACCGGATTGCGTTATTGTGTAAATTCCCTCTCAATCGAATTTAAAAAATAAATTTATTTATCTGTAATTCAATGTATTATGCTTTATTTTGCTAAATTATGTTAATACATTATATGTATGTACATATAATTTTATATCTTTGCATTATAAATATTAAAAACCCTTAAATTAAAAGAAATGATAAACAAACTTACAACAGGAATTATTGCAGTAGCTGCAGTAGTAACATTTGCTTTTACAACAAAGCATACCGACACATTTAACGTTGATACAAAATCAACTACAGCAACTTGGTTAGGTAAAAAAGTAACAGGTGAACACAAAGGTGGAATCAACATCACAAAAGGAACAATTTCAGTTGATCATGGTAAAATTGCTGGTGGTTCATTCGAATTTGATATGACTTCAATTACTTGTACTGATTTAACTGACAAAGAATGGAATGGTAAATTAATCGGACATTTAAAGTCGGATGATTTTTTCAGTACAGAAAAAAATCCAACTGCTAAATTTGAAATTACGAAAGCAGTTCAAAAAGAAGGAACAAACTTCGATGTAACTGGTAAATTAACAATCAAAGGAATTACAAACGAAATTACATTCCCTGCTATTATTACAATGAATGACAAAGCAGTTGTTACTGTTGCTAAAATCACCGTTAACCGTACAAAATTTGATATTAAATACGGTTCAGCGAGTATATTTGAAGGTATTGGCGATAAAGCAATCAGCGATGATTTTGAATTAAACGTAAACGTTGTTGCTAAAAAATAATTGGTTAGTACAGAAAAACGCCCTTCCAACAGTTAGTGGAAGGCGTTTTTAGTTACTTTGAACGACATGAACAGCCCCGATATGACCAGCCAGGAGCCCCCCCCACCACCGGCCTTGCACCAATTAGGCTTCACCCCAAGACAAACCCCCCCCATCAAAACGCGAACCGGGGACGTTTTTGATTCATATTACCAAGTACCACCAGGAGAAAAAAGCAAATCGGTAGGGGAGTCTACATCATACAAACATTTATAACCTTTTGTTTCTCTGTTGCAAAAAGGTTCCAATAGTTTAACCATTGTTTGGTAGGCTTCAAGGGTTAAATCGCAATACAACTGCGCACTTCTTTGAATTTCAATTCCTAAATCTTCCTCCGATAGTCGGAGCGTGAGCATACAATTTCTTGATTCAATAAATGGAAGGCTAGCCAATTCAAGCGTTTGTTTTTTATTCAGGATACTATCTTGAACAGCATCTCTAAACAAGATGGCTTGCGCCATATCAAAGTCGTAGAGGCGAACAACATCATCTGCGTATTCATTTATATTGCTTATGTAATCGAGTGTCATAAATGAAATTTAAGAGATAAAAAAAAGCCCCTTCATTTTGAAGGGGCTTCGATATTAATTTTGAGCTGTAGCTTGTTCTGGTTTAGGTAACAAAGCCTTGCGAGATAATTTGAATTTTCCTGTTTTAGGATCAACTCCGATTAATTTCACTTGGATTTTTTCACCTTCTTTTAAAACACCATCCATTGACTCTAAACGAGTGTGTCCAACTTCAGAGATGTGTAATAGACCATCTTTACCAGGCATAAATTCAACGAAAGCACCAAATGCCATAATTGATTTTACTTTTCCTTCGTATACTTCACCAACTTCTGGTTGAGCAACGATGCCTTTAATTTTAGCTAATACAGCATTGATTGCGTCTGCATTTGTTGCAACGATATCAATATGTCCCATGTTGTCTTTTTCTTCGATAACGATAACAGCACCAGTTTCGCGTTGCATTTCTTGAATGATTTTTCCTCCAGGTCCGATGATAGCACCGATAAATTCTTTAGGAATAGTCATTTTAACAATACGAGGAGCGTGTGGTTTGTAATCTTCACGAGGAGCAGTAATGGTTTTCGCCATTTCTCCAAGAATGTGTAAACGTCCTTCTTTTGCTTGTTGTAATGCTTCTGCCATTACTTCGTAAGGTAAACCATCTACTTTTAAGTCCATCTGACAAGCAGTGATACCATCTTTTGTTCCTGTAACTTTAAAGTCCATATCACCTAAATGATCTTCATCTCCTAAGATATCAGAAAGGATAGCATATTTTCCTTTGTCATCCGTAATTAAACCCATTGCAATACCAGAAACTGGTTTTGTGATTTTAACACCAGCATCCATTAATGCTAATGTACCAGCACAAACAGTTGCCATTGATGAAGAACCATTTGATTCTAAAATATCAGAAACAACACGAACAGTGTATGGATTTTCTGGTGATAATACTTTTCTCAAAGCACGCTCAGCCAAATTACCATGTCCAACTTCACGTCTTCCTGGACCACGATTTGGTTTTACTTCACCTGTAGAAAATGCAGGGAAGTTGTAATGCAACATAAAGTTATTTGAACCCTGGTACAAAGCTCTGTCAATTGATTGAAGATCTAATTTTGTACCTAAAGTAACTGTAGTTAATGATTGTGTTTCTCCACGTGTAAAGATTGAAGAACCATGTGCAGAAGGTAAATAACCTACTTCGCTCCAAATAGGGCGGATTTGGTTTGTTTTACGACCATCTAAACGAGCTCTTTCATCCAATACAAATCTGCGAACAGCATCGTACTCCACATCATGGTAATATTTTTTAACTAAAGAAGTGTTGATTGTTGCTTTTTCTTCTTCTGGTAATGAATCAATAAATTCAGTTACAACAGCTTTGAAAGCAGCACCACGTTCTTTTTTATTTGGGTTTTGTGATTTAGCTACAGCGTATGCTTTATCGTAAAGTGCTTTGTAAACACGTTCTTTCAATTCAGCATCGTTTGTTTCGTGATTGTATTCACGTTTCACAATTTTACCTTTAACAGCTTCTACTTTTGCAACTAATTCCTTGATAGCATTGATTTGTATCTTAATTGCTTCGTGTCCGAATTTAATTGCTTCTAACATTTCTGCTTCAGAGCACTCATCCATTTCACCTTCTACCATCATGATATCTTTTGCCGAAGCAGCGATAATCATATCCAATGTTGATTTTGCGTTATCTTCAACAGAAGGATTGATAACTAATTTACCATCTACTTTACCAACACGTACTTCCGATACGGGTCCGTCAAACGGGATATCAGAAACAGAGATAGCAGCAGAAGCAGCTAAACAAGCCAATGCATCTGGCATGGTGTTTACATCACCTGAAATTAATGAAATCAATACTTGTGTATCGGAGTGATAATCAGCAGGGAAAAGTGGGCGTAATGCACGATCCACTAAACGGCAAATTAAAACTTCGTAATCAGAGATTCTTGCTTCACGCTTAAAGAAGCCTCCTGGAAAACGGCCTGCTGCCGCGAATTTCTCTTGATAATCAACAGATAATGGTAAAAAATCTGTTCCTTCTTTTGCATCTTTGTTCGATACAATTGTTGCAAGCAACATGGTGTTGCCCATTTTTACTACAACAGATCCATCAGCTTGTTTCGCTAATTTTCCTGTTTCTAGTGTAATTTCACGTCCATCAGCTAATGCGAACGTGTGTGTAATTCCAATTTGTGACATAATTTTTTTGTTTTTAATTTATTGTTTTCATTGACCTCTTTGACCTGTTTCTATTTTCAATCCCTTTAAAATAGGGGAGTGTAAGCAGAAGAATATTGATATAATAAAAATACAAAAAGCATCCCGATGATTCGGAATGCTTTTTAATTGTATATTATAGATGCATTAAGATTATTTTCTTAAGTCTAATACTTTGATGATTGCACGGTAACGCTCAATATCGTTTGCTTTGATATAATCTAACATACTACGTCTTTTTCCAACCAAATTGATCAAAGCACGTTGCGTACCAAAATCTTTTTTGTTTTTCTTTAAGTGAGCAGTTAAATGATCAATTCTGTGAGAGAATAAAGCAACTTGTCCTTCAGCAGATCCAGTGTCTTTCTCAGATTTTCCGTGTTTTTTGAAAATGTCTTTTTTAATTTCAGAAGTTAAATACATTGTATTTGGTATTTTTAATTTTTATTTTTCGGATTGCAAAGATAAATATCTTTTTTAAATCTGCAATAATTTTTTAACTCAGTTTCTTAAAATCCTGCTTATTTCTTATTCAAACCATTAATTCTTGAACATTTTAAGCAATTGTGCTAGCTTTTCTTTTAACTCGGTACGAGAAACAATCTTATCTAAAAAGCCATGTTCCAAAACGAATTCTGAGGTTTGAAAGCCTTTTGGCAAGTCTTTTCCGATGGTTTCTTTTACCACGCGCGGACCAGCAAATCCAATCAAAGCACCAGGTTCAGCAATGTTTAAATCGCCCAACATCGCATACGATGCTGTAACACCACCTGTTGTAGGGTCTGTTAAAAAGGAGATATACGGAATTTTTGCTTCTGCCATCAAAGATAACTTAGCAGATGTTTTTGCCATTTGCATCAATGAAAAGGCCGCTTCCATCATACGTGCACCGCCCGATTTAGAAATAATCATCAATGGAATACGGTTTTTTAGGCAATAATCGATTGAACGAGCAATTTTTTCACCTACAACAGAACCCATCGAACCACCAATAAAACTGAAATCCATACAAGCAACCACTAAATCTTCTCCATCTACTTTGCCATGTGCTGTTCTGATAGCATCTTTTAAATTCGTTTTTTTGATAGAATCTTGTAAACGATCGGTATATTTTTTTGTGTCTGTAAAGTCTAATGGGTCACCTGCCGTTAAGTTTGGATTCAATTCGGTAAATTCATTGTTATCGAAAATAATCTCAAAATATTCCTTTGAACCTATCTTTTCGTGGTAATTACATTCTGCATTTGAGCAAACATACAAATGTTGTGCATGCTCATCAGAAGAGGTAATCTTTTTACATTTCGGGCATTTGTACCACAATCCTTCTGGCGTTTCCTTCTTCTCACCTGTAGTGGTAGTAATTCCTTCTTTTTTTCGTTTAAACCAACTCATGTTTTTGTTATTAGTTGTTTGTTATTAGTTGTTAGTGAATTTGGTTATGAATTACCAATTACCAACAACCAGCAACTGATTTATGCTATTGTAATTGTATTATCCAAATACACATCCTGAATAGTGTTTAACAATTCAACACCTTCTTTCATTGGTTTTTGGAATGCTTTACGTCCAGAAATTAATCCTTGTCCGCCAGCACGTTTGTTGATTACAGCTGTTGTTACTGCTTCAGCCAAATCACTTGCTCCTTTTGATTCACCACCACTGTTGATTAATCCCATACGTCCCATATAGCAATTAGCTACTTGGTAACGACATAAGTCAATCATGTGATCAGTTGTTAATTCAGAATATACTTTCGGACTTGTTTTTCCGTGTCCTGTAGCCAAATAACCACCGTTTTTATCCGATAATTTTTGTTTGATGATATCTGCTTGAATGGTTACACCTAAATGGTTTGCTTGTGATGATAAATCGGCAGCTGTATGGTAATCAACTCCGTCTTTTTTGAAAGCACTACTACGAGTATAGCACCATAAAATAGTAGCCATACCTAATTGATGAGCACGTTCAAATGCTTTTGCAACTTCCACAATTTGACGATTCGATTCAGGAGAACCGAAGTAAATGGTTGCACCAACAGCAACAGCACCCATGTTATAAGCTTCTTCAACCGAACCAAACATGATTTGGTCAAACTTATCAGGGTAAGTTAAAAATTCGTTATGATTAATTTTAACAATAAAAGGAATTTTATGAGCGTATTTGCGAGCTACCGAAGCCAATACACCATAAGTTGATGCCACTGCATTACAACCACCTTCTATCGCTAATTTTACAATATTTTCAGAATCAAAATAGATAGGATTTGGAGCGAACGATGCACCAGCACTGTGCTCAATCCCTTGGTCGACAGGTAAAATACTTATGTAATCAGTATTCGCTAAACGTCCTGTTCCATATAATTGTTGAAGGCTACGTAAAACCTGAGGATTACGATTTGAACCCATAAAAATACGATCCACAAAATCGCCACCAGGTAAATGGATGCTTTCTTTTGGAATCGTTTTACAAGTATGATTCAATAAATTATCCGCATTTGCGCCTAATAACGCTTCAATTTTTTTAGTTGCCATATCTATAACTATTTTCTATTTATTATTTTAGGAAGGCAAAGCTAATAATTTTTTATGATTATGAAATAAGCTTTTAATTCTAAAATTTGAGTAGGAGAGGGGGAATTGACTAAAAAGGATAGCCAATACCAATATTAAATGCTAAAAAAGAGTATTTTCGGTCGCTATGACTCAAACGATAATCGCTCTTCCATTGCTCGTTGAACAAATTATTTATTACCCAACGTTTGTTTTCAGAAAATTGAGGATCTCTCACTTTTATACCCATATCAAATCGAATAACGAAGAAGCTAAAATCGCCTCTCAATCCCACGCCAGATCCAATAGCAATTTCCTTATAAAAACGATCCAACTTAAAATCACCACCTGGTCGTGCTGCATTCGGTTCTTTTAACCAAACATTCCCCGCATCAACAAACAAAGCGCCATGTACTACTTTTAAAAGTTTAAAACGGTATTCAACATTGGCTTCCAATTGTCCATCGCCCAATTGATCGAATGTAAATTCACCATTATCGGAGTAGGAGCCTGGTCCTAGTGAACGCGACTGCCAAGCTCTAATTCCATTGGCGCCACCACTAAAAAAGCTTCGTTCGAACGGAAGTGAGGTGAAGTTTTTAAATGGTTTACCTATACCGGCAGCAAAACGAAATACAACCTTGTTGATTTGATTTTTGTTGTAGTAGTACCTGAAATCACCATCAATTCTAACATACTGTGAAAATGGTATTTTTAATAAAGAAAAGCGTCCAAGTGTATCTGCTTCAAATGTTTCTGGGTTCATTTGGTTTGCTAATTCATAAAAACCTCTTAAAATATTGCCACTTGATTCGGCATTTAAACGGAAAAATTTAAAGTTTTGCTCTTTCTTTATATCCTGTTCATTATAAGTAAATGTATAACGTGTGCTGGTAGAAACGTGATTACTATAGCTATTAATAATGTATAAATCACGAATATTATTGAACAGGTTACTTTCGAATGCATCACTTAAATTCACCTTTACTAAGTTAACAACAAGCGGACTAACAGCATGACGCTTTGTAGCGGATTCGCGCCAAGTGTATCCAAAGGAAAGATTGGTTATTTCCCTTGTAAAATCAGGTCTGCGCTGGAATGAATACGAACTCGTAAATACGGTTTTTGGATTGGAGCGTTTTGATTCCTTTATTTTAAAGGGAACTAAAAAACGTGGAATGTATAAATTCACTTCAGGAATGATCTCCACCGTATTAAATTGTTGAGCAGGATTCGAGAAATCGGTTAAATCATTCAACTGATTCGAATTTTGATTGTTAACACGTTGCGCCTCAATACCTCCTTTTAATCGTAATTCCAGTATTTCGGCTCCTCTAAATACATTTCGGTTTTGGTATACCAAACTACCCGAAATACCAAGGTTACCAGAGGTATTGGTTCCTTCAGTTTCAATGGTAAATGATTGTTTTAGGACTGGAGTTAATTGTATAAAACAGTCTAAATATTCGCCACTCACTTTTTTGAATGAAATATTGATGGATCGGAAGGCGCGCAATTCGGATAATTTTTGATAGGATTCATCCGCATTTTTCTGTTGATACAATTCGCCTTTACGGATAAAGATGGCATTTAAAATCACTTTTGTTTTATGTTTTAATTTTCCTTGGTGCAAAAACAAATAATCTTCTACTAATAAAGTGTCCTTTGAAGCCGATTCTTTTTTCTTCGATGAAAAATCAGGTACTACATAAATATTATTAATATAGTAACGTTGATGAGGGGTTTCAACAATAGAATCGGAATAATCAGAGTATTTATAGGTGTAATTTTTTATACCAAGTGTGATATTAATTTGTCTATTTCCTAATGTAGTATCCACTTTGTAATACACGTAATCTTTTACAAAAAAGTAATATCCATTATTGTTTAATTCACTTGCAATACGCTCCCTTTCTTTTTGCATTATATCAACATCGTAATTCGCACCTTTCTTTATGAGGCAATTGGATGAGTCGGCAAAAACATAATATTGAGCCAATTCATCTGGTATTAAATAGTCTACATTTTTAATGGTGTAGGGTTCGGATGCTTTAATGGTATAATATACTTTTGCACGTTTACGTCTTTTAAAATAAACGGAATCCGTAACCGTACTCACAAAATAACCCTTGTTATTCATTAAGGATTTAATTTGTCGTGACGATTTTTCGGTTAATACCGAATCGAAAATAACAGGAGGCTCACCAATGTTTAGAAGCCATTCGCCAAATAACTGTCGGTTTTTTGTTTTGGGTTTCTTTCCTTTTGCCTTACGTTTAATATTCTTTTCTGCCTTTTTGCTATCGTAAAGAATTCGTTTTCTTTTAAGCTTATCTTCATTAACAAGATTATGCAGCCAAAGATGAAATTTGAATATCAATAAAATTTTACGATTAGGTTTTTGTTTGATGTAACTTTCTATATCGGAATTCTCCACTTTAGTATCCTTATTGATAACCACATTGCGATGCAAGAGGTATTCGCCATCTTGTAGCTTTTTTGTTGGATTACAAGCATACTGATAAAACACAACAAGTGCTATTGACAGTATTTTGAGATATTTGGCTTGTTTGAACAAAAAATGGATGAATAGATTTGCGCTAAATTACTATAATTCTTTGTTGCAATTTTATATTTTTTTGCTTTGCAGAGGTTATTGCTATTAAAAAAAAATCATGTAGGTTTGTCGTTCATCCAATAATGATGCTTTCAAAAAATCAAATAAAATTCATCAATACCCTCAAACAAAAAAAAGTTAGAGAGGAAGAACAATTATTTATAATTGAAGGAAGCAAGATGGTTGCCGAAGTGTTGAAGGCTTCCATTACAGTTAAAAATGTGTATGCAACAGCTTCATTTATTAAAGAACATTCCTTAGAAAACAATCCGCTGTGCGAAGAAGTAACTGCAGCTGAATTGGACAAAATCACCAATTTAGTTACTGCCAACGAAGCCTTTGCCATTTGCGAAATACCAAAAACTGAGTTTAATCCTGCAGCCTTAAAAAACAAACTGACCATTGTGTTGGATGAAATAAAAGATCCAGGAAACCTTGGTACCATTATTCGAATTGCTGATTGGTTTGGTATTGAGAATATTGTTTGTAGCGAAAATACGGTGGATGCCTACAATCCAAAAGTGGTTCAATCGACCATGGGTTCCATTACACGTATAAATGTATTCTATACCGACTTATTAAAGTTCATGGAAAACAATACGATAAAAGCATATGGCGCATTGTTAGAAGGGGAGAATGTATACCAACAGCAATTACCCAAAGAAGCATTGTTAGTGATTGGAAATGAATCCAAAGGCATTCGCAACGAATTGATTCCTTTCATTACGAATAAGTTAACCATACCATCCTTTTCGCATATTAAGTCGAGTGAAGGAGAGGCCGAATCCTTGAATGCAGCCATTGCAACAGCAATTCTTTGTTCAGAATTCAGAAGAGGATAGAATTATTTAAAAAATGTTTTGCAATAGGGAAATCTTTTTCTACATTTGCAATCCGCAAAAAATGCGGTATAGGTGAGGTGCCTGAGAGGCCGAAAGGAACAGTTTGCTAAACTGTCGTACGGGTAACTGTACCGCGGGTTCGAATCCCGCCCTCTCCGCAGAATGAATCAAATAAGGATCTGCCTCAGCAGATTTATTATTTATGAGAAAACAGAAAAAAGCTTCGCTTTTTAATGTTTGTGAGATAAATAATAACAAGCGATAGCGTCTTATTTGATTTTGACGATGGGTGAGTAGGGGAAATGAAATAATCCAAACCACCAACGTTCATTGCAAAGAGGGAGTAGAATATTATTTTTATTATTTGTTATGATAAATAAAAAATAATACTACATTTGCACCCGCTTTAGCGTTCTTTACATAAAGCATTACAGTTCGGGGCGTAGCGTAGTCCGGTCATCGCGCCTGGTTTGGGACCAGGAGGTCGCAAGTTCGAATCTTGCCGCCCCGACATAAATTAGCTAATTAGTTAATTCGTTATTTGAAAATTCCATTTTTCAAATTTTCAGATTGGTTAATTAGCTTTTTTTTTAACAAAAAATATGGTTCCATAGCTCAGCTGGATAGAGCAACTGCCTTCTAAGCAGTAGGTCTTTGGTTCGAATCCAAATGGGATCACTTTGTGCTTTTAAAAAAAGCCTGCAAAACCCCTAGAATCAACCATTCTAGGGGTTTTAATTTAAAGTTTCCAAAAGCTTTTGCTTCAAACTGTTCACCACTATCAAAACAGGAACGCTGAACATTCATTTACTAATAAAACCGTTTAATAAAATCCATAAAATTCAGAGTGTTTTTTAGGATAGAATGGTATATTTGTCTATCACATTTTAAATGGAATTATGAAAACTACTATTAATTCAACATTCAGCTTTTTATCATTAGCAATTTTTGCTGCAATTACTACCTCATCATGTGGTGGAGGTTCTGAATCAACAGATTCTAAAAAGAACGATTCACTTAGTAAGAATGTAAGCGCAAATGAAATTCGTTACATAAAAATTGATGATGCAACCAACATCCTTCCTGCATGGTCAACCGAAAATGTGTTGGTTTATCACGATATTGGAGAACCTGATGATTTGCATCCAACCAATGGAATGTCCTCTTCTCGTTCCGAAATTTTTGGTTATACACAAGTGTATGTAATTGGTACCGACTATCAAAACTTAACCATTCGTCCAATCGCTGTTAAAGCATTGCCTATTATTTCTCCAAATGAATTAGAGTATACTTACGAATTGCGTAACGATATTAAATTTGATGATGGAAGTGTTATTTCTGTTGATGACATCATCTTTACCTTCAAAGCAAACAAATGCCAATTAACCAATAATCCACAAGCGAAATCGTACTTGGATAACATGGTGGAGATAAAAGCTGATCCAGCAAAACCAGGTTTCTTTACAGTTGTAATGCGCGAAAAATACATTCAAAACATTACTTTTTTAGCGGATTACCCAGTAATGCAACGTGCATTTTTCGATAAAAAAAATGTATTGGCTAATTACACTTTTGCTCAGTTTTGCGATCCTAATTTTAAAGCCGACAAACAAAAAGACTTGGCTGATTGGGCTGCTGAATTCAATAGCGCTAAATTTAGTCGTGATTTAGCTTTCCAAAATGGTGCTGGACCATACAAAGTAGAAAAATGGGATGCAGGTCAAAGTTTAACACTGGTTCGTAAAAACAATCATTGGTCGAAAGATTCGAAGAATGTGTATGAAACTTCTTTCCCTGATAAAATTATTTTTAAGATTAATAAGGATGCAAATTCTCAAATCTTAGAATTTAAATCACAAACATTGGATGTAAGTACAACACTTTCTACCAAAACACTTCTTGAATTACAAAAAGATGCAAACTTCATTGCAAACTACAATTCACGATTTACCGACACTTACAATTATGGTTACATTGCTATGAACATGAAGCCAGATGGCATCAAACACAAAAAGATATTTGTAGATAAAAAAGTGAGAAGAGCAATGGCTTTATTAACACCATTGGACAATATCAATAAAGTAATGAATAAAGGAATGAACAAACGTACTGTTGGTCCTGTATCGTACTTAAAGAAAGATTATAATTCCGATTTAAAATTAATTCCATTTGATATTGAAGCAGCTAAAAAATTATTGGATGAAGCAGGTTGGAAAGATACTGATGGCGATAACATTCGAGATAAAATGGTTGATGGTCAGAAAGTAAAAATGGAGTTTAACATGAACTACATGACCACGCAAGTAGAATGGAAAAACACGGCAGAGATGATTGCAGAGCAAATGTACAAAGCTGGTGTGAAAGCAAACTTGAATCCAATCGACTTTTCGGTACTGGTTGAAACAGCTCGTAACCACGATTTTGATATGATGTTAGCTTCTTGGGCAGGAAATTTTGCTCCAGAAGATTATACTCAATTATGGCATACTTCTGCTTGGGCTTCAAAAGGCTCTAACTACACAGGATTTGGAAATGCAGAAAGCGATGCTTTGATTGATTCAATCAAATTTACTATCGATGATGCAAAACGTATTCCTTTTGTTAAAAAATTCCAAGAGATTGTTTACGATGAACAACCGTATATTTTTATGTACTCTTCGTTAAGACGTAACGTAATTCACAAACGTTTTGGAAATCAGGAAATGTATTTCGAACGTCCAGGTGTTTGGTTGAGCAGTCTTAAACTACTATCAAATTCAGGAGCATCGGTTAAAGCCAGCTCGGTATACTAAAACAAAAAAACGCTTTTTCAACAATCCGAAAAAGCGTTTTTTTTTATCTAAAATCCATTGTATCTTGTGATGCAAAATCAGTAGCATGCTCAGGTATATACTAAAAAGGATACTTATTTTTATTCCTACATTAATTGTGATTACACTGCTTGGCTTTGTAATTAGCATTAATGCACCTGGCGATCCCGTAGAGCGAATGGTTACATCCTCCCAATCTGGAGGCGAAATGGGAGCTCAATCATTGAGTCAGCAAAAAGATAAATTGTTTTGGCGACAAAAATTGGGATTGGATTTACCTGTTTTTTATTTTTCATTAACCTCCTTATCCAAACCCGATACACTTTATCGCATTTACGATAAAGCGGAACGAGAAGCGCTCGACCGATTGATTGCTCAACATGGTAATTGGGAAGAAATTCAAAATTATTCCATTCATCTTGCTACATTTTCTTCTTATCAAATTTTTTTCAAACCCGATACCAATCAGCTAAAAGGGTATCCCATAAATGCTGTTATAGAAAATTTAAATCAATTAAAATTTGAAGCGTTATCTTTAAAATCGACCTACGAAGCATCACTTATTGATGCAAAGTTTGCGAAAATAAAGTCGCTGTTAAATTTGTATCCTTTTTTAAATCAATCGAAAGCACTTTTCAATGCTGTTGAACAGAGTTATGCCGAAATTAAAAATCATTCAAGCAATTGGAAAAATTATGTTCCTAAACTATCCTTTTATAAAAACAATCAATACCATCGTTGGTTGTTTGGCGATGGTGGCACTTTCTCAAAAGGTTTAATTCGTGGCGACTTTGGAACATCGTATGTTACCAAACAACCCATTTCAGAAGTCATCTATTCTAAAATTGGTTGGTCATTGTTCTTTACGTTACTATCTGTTATTCTTGCTTATTTTGTGAGCATTCCAATGGGTGTAAAAGCTGCAGCAAACAGAGGCTCTAAATTCGATAAAGGTTCATCCATTGTATTGTTCATGTTGTATTCCATGCCTTCGTTTTGGTTAGCAACCTTGTTATTAATGACCTTTGCAAATCCAGATGTGTTGCATATTTTCCCTGCATCGGGCATAAAACCTGCAGCTGGTTATCCCGATGGAGCAAGCATTTTCGAGAAAATAAAAATCACACTTCCGTACATTATTTTACCAGCCATCTGTTATACCTATAGTTCCTTTGCTTTTTTGTCGCGCACCATGCGTGTATCTATGATTGAAGTAATTGGTCAAGATTATATCCGAACGGCTCGTGCAAAAGGATTACCCGAAAACAAAGTGATTTGGAAACATGCATTCCGCAATTCATTGTTGCCAATCATTACCGTATTTGCCAATATTTTTCCAGCAGCCATTGGTGGCTCTGTAATTTTAGAAAGTATTTTCACCATTCCTGGAATGGGCTCCGAAACCATTTTTGCGATTCAAAACAACAATTACCCAATGATTATTGCCGTGCTTACAATAACCGGATTCTTAACCCTTGTTGGTTATTTAATTTCTGATATTTTATACGCATTGGTTGATCCACGCATATCCTATAAGTAAACATGAACGAAGAATTAAAACAAGCAGCCGTAATGGATACTACTAAAACTGATTTCAGTTTTGGCAAGTATGCTTGGAGTCAATTCAAAAAAAACAAACCTGCTTATTACTCTTATAAATTTTTAATCTTCCTTGCTATCATTGCCCTCATTGCTCCGTTTATTGCAACCGATCAACCGCTGTATTGCAAATACAAAGGAGTGAGTATGTTTCCTGCATTATCCTTCTCCAACAATTGTGAAGTAAAGAATCCAGAAACGGGTGAAGTAGAAAACATTCAATACGATATTGCTGATTGGAAACACATGGATGCCGAAACGATTA
The DNA here is from genome assembly GCA_016707685.1 of Bacteroidota bacterium. Lineage (GTDB taxonomy): Bacteria > Bacteroidota > Bacteroidia > 2-12-FULL-35-15 > 2-12-FULL-35-15 > 2-12-FULL-35-15. The sequence goes on along the minus strand of JADJHE010000027.1, from coordinate 14,896 downwards.
TTTTCGCTCCGGTTCCTTATTCGCCCAACAAAACGGATTACGACAATGCCGATTATGTTTCACCCAATGGAAACCAAATTTTTATAACAGCAACTGGTGAACAAACAGAAATGCCTACAAAGTTCCGTCATTGGCTGGGAACCAACAAAGCCGGTGAAGATGTGCTTTCTGGCTTAATCAACGGAACTCGAATATTCCTTAACCATTGGATTGTTGTCGATGGGAATTGCTTCCTTGATAGGATTAATATTAGGTGCCATGGCAGGTTATTTTGGCGATAAAAAACTACAAACATCACGTGGTAGTTTTTGGACCTTCATCATCGGTTTGGTATTCGCGTATTATTATGCTTTCATTGTTCGTTCGTATGCATTGGCAGATGGCTTTGCTAGTTCAGGACTGGCAATACTCGTTCAATTGTTAATTAGCATTATCATTTTTGCAGTCATTGCATACTTGTTTTATTTGCTTGGAAAATTAGTAGGTAAAATTTCATTCTTAGCTACAAAAGTTTTTATTCCTGTCGATTCAATCATATCCAGAGCCATTGAAATTTTAATTTCCATGCCTTTGTTAATTTTGATTATTTCGGTGGCAGCCATTGCAAAGGAAAAATCCATCATCAACATTATGGTGATAATTGGATTAACGTCATGGACAGGCATCGCACGTTTAACACGAGCTGAGTTTTTACGCATATCCAATCTTGAATACATTCAAGCTGCAAAATCAATGGGCTTTAAAGAGTTTAGAATCATTTTCAAACATGCATTACCAAACGGATTAGCACCAGCATTGGTAGCAATTGCATTTGGTGTTGCTTCAGCCATCTTAACTGAATCGGCATTGTCCTTCTTGGGTGTTGGTGTTCCACCAACTACGGTAACATGGGGTTCATTATTAAATGCTGGTCGCGAACAATTCAGCGCTTGGTGGTTGGTTGTATTTCCAGGTTTAGCGATTTTCGCAACCGTTACCATCTATAATTTGTTGGGCGAAGGCTTGCGCGATGCCTTGGATCCTCGTTTAAAAAAGTAATCAATTAACTTTCCTTTGTTTAAAACTTCGATATTCTCTTTCCTCAGCAATCATCTGATTGCCTAAGTTTATTCTATGTTAATTCACATTACATATTTGAACTAACAAACTTTAAACTTTGAACTAACTATGAACGTACATTTAATTGCTATTGGCGGAAGTGCGATGCACAACATGGCTATTGCCATGCATAAAAAAGGATTTAACGTAACCGGATCGGACGATGAAATATTTGAGCCATCAAAAACACGACTAGCAAAACTAAATTTATTGCCAGCCAAAGAAGGATGGGATACCAATAACATTCACAAAGGAATTGATGCGGTAATATTGGGGATGCATGCACGAGCTGATAATCCTGAATTATTAAAAGCGCAGGAATTAGGATTAAAAATCTATTCCTACCCCGAATACATTTACGAGCAAACAAAAGATAAAACACGAATTGTAATAGGAGGGAGCCATGGTAAAACATCCATTACGGCTATGATTTTGCATGTTTTAAATTATCATAAAGTGGATTGCGATTACATGGTTGGCGCTCAACTGGAAGGTTTCGATACCATGGTAAAACTGACCAAAGAAGCTAAAATTGCAGTTATTGAAGGCGATGAGTATTTATCCTCACCAATCGACCGCAGACCAAAATTTCATTTATACAAACCAAACATTGCTATTTTAAGTGGTATTGCTTGGGATCACATCAATGTGTTTCCAACCTTCGAAAATTATGTAGAGCAGTTTAAAATATTTGTTGATTTAATTGAACAAAACGGAAGCATTGCATATTGCGAATTGGATGAACAAGTGAAAAAAGTATCCGAAAGCACAAGAGCCGATATCAAACGATTTCCATATGCCGTTCCAGCAAATAAAATTGTAAATGGAACAACGTTTCTGTTAACCAATCAGGGTGAAATTCCATTATTGGTATTTGGCGATCATAATTTGATGAATATTAATGGAGCACGATTGGTTTGCAATCAAGTTGGAATAAGTGATGGACAATTTTACGAAGCCATCCAAAGTTTTAAAGGAGCTGCTAAACGCTTAGAATTGGTTAAAAAAAATGAAAGCACAGCAGTTTACAAAGATTTCGCGCATTCGCCATCCAAATTAAAAGCAACAACGCAAGCTGTAAAAAAACAGTTTCCAAACAGAAAGTTAATTGCGTGTATGGAGTTGCACACGTTCAGCAGTTTGAACGAAAATTTCCTAAATGAGTACCAGGGATCCATGGCTTTAGCCGATGAAGCATTTGTGTATTACAACCCACATACGATTGAACACAAAAAGCTAAAAGCAATTTCGGAAGAACAAGTAAATCAGGCATTTGGAGGTAGTAATTTAAAGGTTTACACAAACTCTAAAAACCTGCTAAGCGACTTGTTAAAAATTGACTTTAAGGATAAAAACCTATTGATGATGAGCTCTGGAAACTTTGATGGAATAGATTTTAAAGACTTGGGGGATCAGGTTGTAAAATAGGAGCGTTTGGAGCAAAAAAAAACACCCGTCAGACGACTGAGGGGTGTTCAATAAAAAGAAAATTATATTAAGCTTTTTTTACGTTAACCGCATTTAAACCTTTTCTTCCTTCAGTAACTTCGAAAGTTACTGTGTCGTTTTCTTTTACTTTTTCAGCCAAACCTGTTGCGTGAACAAAAATTTCTTGACCATCTTCATCTTTAATGAAACCGAATCCTTTAGTTTCGTTAAAAAATTTTACTGTACCTGTTTTCATTGTAATTTTTAATAAATAATTAATAATGCACAAATATAAAATGAAAAATATTAAATTCCTAATATTTTTATTTTAGTCGAATCTAATATCTATACCATCGATGTAATGTATTTGTTGAACGATGTTAACGAACGATTAGAGAACTATTTTTAAGGAATTTATCTATATTGTTTCAAATAGTAATTAATCTTATAATTAATATTATGTTAAATAAACCCCAAAATGTTTATTTAAAAGTATTGCAATTTGAAACTTTGTTGTTTGTAGGAAATAAATCACACAGAAGAAACGCTGGTGAAAATAATCTACAAAAGAAAAAGGATATGGAATGTTAAATGACAAAAACAACCAAAATATAGAAACCCGATTAGCAAACAAAAGAATAAGGACTTTAAATGCAACGCTAAATGACACCACAAAGAAAACTTTAGACAGGAAGCAAGCTAAAATAACTACACGAAAGACAAAATCTAAACCAACGGAATAGCAGAGGTATCGCACCCCTTAGTCGCAAACAAATTTTGTATTATTTGCAGAAATAGCCAAATAATACATATTATCGTTAAATAAACACACAAGCAACAACACGCTCCCCCACCGAAACAAAGTGCTTTAACCACGCACGAAGTTTTAAGATTAATTAAGGAATTTTGAAAGTCTTTAAAACTTCTCCGAATTTAAATAACATAGAGATATACGCCTCATAAAATTCGCCTTATATCTGACTTTTATTAAAGCCACACGCTGATTACCAGTTAAATAAACAGCCTGCCGCCTTCTAATTATCAAAGTTAGGAGATTTCCACATGATAATCCATATATGTTTATAACTCCTAAAAAAAAACGGGATACATTTCTGTACCCCGCTTTTACTATCCAAACCAAACTGGAAGCGTCTGATTCTTCAATTATCGTAATTACTTTTTAAATGCTTCTTTGTAAGTTGCCGAACCGTTAATAACAGTATTCAGTGCTTTTAATTTATCCAACTGTTGTGTACGGCTGTAAATTTGTTTCAAGGCATACATCGTATTTTTATCCGTTTGATTCACTTCTAAAGCTTTTTCTAAAACTGGTAATGCGTTGTTAAATGCATCTCCAGCTCTCTTTAATTCAGCTTCGTATTTCTTTTGATCTGTGATTTTATCAGCCATTTTAGAAACTGCAACACCTTGATTGTTATACAATGCACCTAAATTGTACAATGCATCGAAATAATCAGGTTTTAACTCAATTGCTTTTTTATAATCAGCTTCCGCATTTTTGAACTTTTCTTCGTAATCCTTTGGTTTCTCAAGCTCTTTGCCTGTATCATCTTTCGGATTCGCTAAATTGTCATAAATATTTCCTCTTACCAAGTATAAGTTTGCATCTGTTGGTTTAGTAGCAATTGTTTGCGTTAAATTAGATAGAGTGGCAACACTTTGGTTTGTTTTTAAGTAGTAGTTTGTTTCCGAAATCAATAAATTGATATCATTTGGATACGCTGCTCTACCCTTTTTCAATACATCCATCCCTCCCGTTGTATCTTTTGCCATCAAATAAGCATTCATCAAAGAAGAATAAGTGTTTCCACGTCCTTGTTTAATATCCACCATTTTTTGGTAATACGTTTTCGCTTTATCGAAGTTAGCAGAACGTTCAGCAGTAACAGCACAATTGTATAACAAGTTCGTGTCTTTCATTTCGCCAACAGTATAAGCCATTTCAAACGAATTTAAAGCATCAGCAAATTTCTTTGCATTGTAATCGTACGAACCTTTGTTGCTAAAATAAGCTGCTGATTTAGCAATACCGTTTGCAACTCCCGTGTAATTGCCTTTTGCATCAATTGTTTTTGCTTTTGCATACGCTTGGTAAGCAGTAGTCAACTCTGCACCCGAAACTGTTTGGTAACCAACCGCTTGTTTTTTGTTAGGATCAGTTTCTGTTGATTTTTCAGTAGCAATACGTAAATTGTTTTCGAAAATTGCCATATAGATATTCGCTCTATAAACCTGAGTTTTCGCGTTATCTTTTGTATCTGGATGTTCAGAAGCTAAGTCAATTGCTTCTTTTGCTTTTGTTAGCGACTCAGCATCTTTGCTGCTGTTAAAATCTTGCAAGTAACGGTAAGCAGTTACAACCTTTGCACTTTGAGCATTCGCATTCAATACAAACAGGGATGCTACCGCTAGTAAACTTATTCTTTTCATAGATTAAATTGGTTTTATTTAATACTTCTATTAATTTGCTTCGTTATTATCAACTTCCTTGCCATCGTTTGATTCTGTGTTATCAGACGCATTGTTCGCATCGTTTCCATATTCGGGATTCACATTTTCTCCGTTTTCAAGGATTTCGCTTTCTACTTCTTCGTCAATTTCAACTTTAGTTACAGCAGCAATTGCATCCGTTTCTTTTAAGTTAATTAAACGTACACCTTGGGTAGCACGACCGATAACTCTTAAGTCGGCAACAGAAAGACGGATAATGATACCGGACTTATTGATAATCATCAAGTCGTTTTTATCAGTTACATCTTTAATTGCAATCAAATTTCCTGTTTTATCAGTAATGTTGATTGTTTTCACACCTTTACCACCACGGTTGGTTACACGGTATTCTTCAATATCCGAACGTTTACCATATCCTTTTTCAAAAACAACCATTACGTTGCTTGATTTGTCAGGCATTGCAATCATACCAATTACTTCATTGTCTTTGCTGTCCGAAATATTGATACCTCTTACACCTGAAGCATTTCTACCCATTGGGCGAACTGTAGACTCATTGAAACGAACCACTTTGCCTTCTTTTGAAGCCAACATGATTTCATTTGTTCCATTTGTCAACAATACTTCTAATAAAGTATCGCCATCTCTAACGGTAATTGCATTGATACCGTTCTGACGAGGACGAGAGTATGCTTCTAATGTTGTTTTTTTGATGATACCATTTTTAGTACACATAATAATGAAGTTATTATTGATGTACTCTTCATCGTTTAAGTTCTTCACATTGATGAATGCTTTCACTTTATCATCACTTGGAATGTTGATTAAGTTTTGGATAGCACGTCCTTTAGACTGACGAGTACCTTCTGGCACTTCAAATGCACGCATCCAGAAACAACGTCCTTGTTCTGTAAACAACAATAAATAATTATGTGTTGATGCAGTAAACAAGTGTTCGATAAAATCTTCGTCACGTGTAGTACTTCCTTTTGCTCCTTTACCACCACGTGCTTGTGTGCGGTATTCGCTTAGCATTGTACGTTTGATATAACCCATGTGAGAAATTGTAACAACAACTTCTTCATCAGCAATCATGTCTTCTATTTTGAAATCACCAGCAGCATAAACAATTTCCGATTTACGCTCATCGCCATATTTTTCTTTGATTTCAGCTAATTCGTCTTTAATTACTTGCATGCGCATTGCTTCATCATTCAACAATGATTTCAAATAATCAATTAACTTCATTAACTCATCGTATTCTGCTTTAATCTTATCTCTTTCAAGTCCGGTTAAAACACGTAAACGCATTTCAAGGATTGCTTTTGCTTGAAGCTCACTCAATCCGAAATTAGCAATCAATCCATCTTGTGCTTCGGATGGTGTTGCCGATTCACGAATTAATTTAATTACAGCATCTAAATGATCCAATGCAATTAAATAACCTTGTAAGATATGTGCACGCTTTTCAGCTTGTGATAATTCGAATTTTGTTCTACGGATTACTACATCATGTCTGTGATCAACAAAATGAACAATCATGTCTTTTAAGTTCAACATCATTGGTCGGCCACCAACCAAAGCAATGTTGTTTACACTAAAAGATGTTTGTAATTCAGTATATTTAAATAAATTATTCAAAACAACATTGGTAATGGCATCACGTTTAATTTCATAAACGATACGCATACCATCTCTATCCGATTCATCACGGATATCAGAAATGCCTTCAATTTTTTTATCGTTGATCAAATCCGCAGTTTTGCGAATCATCTCCGCTTTGTTGATTTGGTAAGGAATTTCGTTAACGATAATGCGTTCGCGACCAGCATCTGTAATTTCTCACATTTGTTTTTGCACGCATAATGATACGACCTCTTCCTGTATGGAATGCTTCTTTCACACCTTCGTATCCGTAAATGATACCGCCAGTAGGGAAATCAGGAGCTTTTACATATTGCATTAAACCAGCAATGTCAATTTCTCTGTTATCAATGTAAGCAACAGTTCCATTGATAATTTCTGTAAGGTTGTGAGGAGGCATATTGGTTGCCATACCTACAGCAATACCACTAGCACCATTAATTAATAAATTAGGAATACGAGAAGGTAAAACACTTGGCTCTTGTAATGAATCATCGAAATTTGGACGGAAATCAACCGTATCTTTATCGATATCGTTCAACATTTCTTCCGCAATTTTCTTTAAACGAGCTTCGGTATAACGCATTGCAGCAGGGCTATCACCATCCACAGAACCAAAGTTACCTTGTCCGTCTACCAATGGATAACGCAAACTCCACTCTTGTGCCATACGCACCATTGCATCGTATACAGATGTATCACCATGTGGATGGTACTTACCCAAAACCTCCCCAACAATACGGGCCGATTTTTTATAAGGACGATTTGAAAGAACTCCTAAGTCCAACATACCGTACAAAACTCTACGATGTACTGGTTTCAACCCATCGCGAACATCAGGTAAGGCACGCGATACAATAACTGACATCGAATAATCGATGTAAGCCGACTTCATCTCCTCTTCAATGTTAATCTGAATGATTTTTTCTCCTTCTGCCATAATTTCTATTTTGACTTTTTATTTAGTTGTTTCTAGCGTTTTTAAGAATAATTGTCATAAAATTTATTTAGCACAATTATTGATTTGCCTTAGTAAATTTTAGGAGTTCGAAAATACTTATTTGAGTGCAGATAAAGCCTTTTTTAGGGATTAAATTATCAACATATTAACAGAATTTTTGTTGATAAAAATAAAGTAGGAATAGCGGATTCATGCAAACAACTAAATACTTTTGGATATTAAGTCGAAAGCCTTATTTTTGAAAGGATTTGTAACTCTTAAGTATTTGAAACGTTTTATAAACAACTAATTCAGGCATTCTATGGAAGCTAAATTTTCACCAAGAGTAAAAGATGTCATCACCTACAGTCGCGAAGAGGCTTTGCGCTTAGGACACGATTACATTGGTACCGAACACTTATTGTTAGGAATCATTCGCGAAGGCGAAGGAACGGCTGTTAAGCTTCTAAAGAGCTTAGGCGTTGACTTAATGGATTTGAGAAAATCTGTTGAAGATGCTATCGGAAACAGGGAATCACAAAGTTGCAAACCTTGCAAATATTCCTTTAATGAAACAAGCTGAAAGAGCACTAAAAATAACTTATTTAGAAGCTAAACTATTCAAAAGTGCTGTAATTGGTACTGAGCACTTAATCTTATCGATCTTAAAAGACGAAGATAATGTGGCTACTAAGTCATTAAACAAATTTAAAGTAGACTATGAAGTTATGAAAAAAGAACTGGAAATGTCAAAAACAGACCCTAAAGCTGAATTCCCAGGAACTCCTTCGGATGATGATGGGGATGATGATAGCTTTAGTGCTGCAAGCAGTGCTAAAAAGCCTGTTGACAGCAAATCAAAAACACCGGTTTTAGATAACTTTGGTCGTGATTTAACGAAAGCTGCTGAAGAGGGCAAGCTTGATCCTATTGTAGGACGTGAAAAAGAAATTGAACGTGTGTCTCAAATTTTATCACGTAGAAAGAAAAACAATCCTATCCTTATTGGTGAGCCTGGTGTTGGTAAATCTGCAATTGCTGAAGGTTTAGCATTGCGTATTGTTCAACGCAAAGTTTCCCGTGTATTGTTCGGAAAACGTGTTGTTACACTTGATTTAGCATCTTTAGTTGCAGGTACAAAATACCGTGGTCAGTTCGAAGAGCGAATGAAAGCAGTAATGAACGAGCTTGAAAAATCACCTGATGTAATTTTATTTATTGATGAAATTCACACCATTATTGGTGCTGGTGGTGCAAGCGGATCATTGGATGCTTCCAATATGTTCAAACCAGCATTGGCACGTGGCGAAATTCAATGTATTGGTGCTACCACTCTTGATGAGTACCGTCAGTACATCGAGAAAGATGGTGCATTGGAAAGACGTTTCCAAAAGGTTATTGTTGAGCCTGCTACGCCAGATGAAACCATTCAAATATTGAATAACATCAAATCGAAATACGAAGATCATCACAATGTAACGTATACCGATGAAGCAATCAAAGCATGTGTTACGTTGACTGCTCGTTACATTACCGACAGACATTTACCAGATAAAGCGATTGATGCATTGGATGAAGCTGGTTCTCGTGTTCACATTACCAATATCAATGTTCCAAAAAACATTGTGGAAATTGAAGCGAAACTTGAAGAAATTAAAGAAGAAAAAAATAAAGTTGTTCGTTCTCAAAAATACGAAGAAGCTGCACGCTTGCGTGATACAGAGCGTCAATTGTTAGAACAATTGGAAGCTGCTAAAAAGACCTGGGAAGAAGAAAGCAAAACGCATCGTGAAATGGTAACCGAAGATAATGTTGCCGAAGTAGTTGCCATGATGACAGGTGTTCCTGTTCAACGTATTGCACAAAATGAAGGAGAAAAGCTTATTAAAATGGCTGAACTGTTACAAGGCAAAGTAATTGGACAAGATGAAGCTGTTAAAAAAGTTGTGAAAGCTATTCAACGTAACCGTGCTGGATTAAAGGATCCTAACAAACCGATTGGTTCATTTATTTTCCTTGGTCCTACTGGTGTTGGTAAAACGCAATTAGCTAAAATATTATCGAAATATTTATTCGACAATGACGATGCATTAATCCGTATCGACATGAGTGAGTACATGGAGAAATTCGCTGTATCTCGCTTGGTTGGAGCGCCTCCGGGCTATGTAGGTTACGAAGAAGGTGGTCAGTTAACAGAAAAAGTTCGCAGACGTCCCTACTCTATTGTATTGTTAGATGAGATTGAAAAAGCACATCCGGATGTATTTAACTTGTTGTTACAAGCATTAGATGATGGACAAATGACAGATAGTTTAGGTCGTAAAATCGACTTTAAAAACACTATTATCATTATGACATCCAACATTGGTGCTCGTCAGTTAAAAGATTTTGGACAAGGTGTTGGTTTCACTACATCTGCTAAAAAAGATTCGGAAGAAGATCACTCAAAAGGTGTTATTGAAGGTGCTTTGAAAAAAGCATTTGCTCCTGAGTTCTTAAATCGTATTGATGATGTAATTATGTTTAACTCATTATCTCGCGATGACATTCACAAAATCATTGATATTGAATTGAACAGTCTTTACGGTAGAATCAATGGCTTAGGATACAGTGTTAGTGTATCTGAAGAAGCAAAAGATTTTATTTCTGATAAAGGCTATGATGTTCAATTTGGTGCTCGTCCATTAAAACGTGCTATCCAAAAATACCTTGAAGATCCATTGGCTGAAGAGATTATCAAATCAAGCTTAACCGAAGGTGATATCATCAATGTAGATGTTGAGAATGAAGAAATAAAAATCAAGATTACTAAACCAAAAGACGCTAAAGACTCAAAAGAGTCGAAAGGCAAAAAAAGCAAAAAGGATGAATAAATAAAAAAGCGGAGCAAAATGCTCCGCTTTTTTTATTGCTTTTTCATTTTCCCATTTCCAAACATAACGTTTGAAACTTTCGTATTTGCTCTTTTTATATCTCCATCGAAATAAGTCGAATTGAGAGGCAACATCTACAAAACCGCACGCATCTACGTATTCATCCCCCCACTCAAGTTTAAATAATTGATAAAGGCATCAAACTCTTCATCGGGTAAATCAATAATATCATTTTGATATATACTCTAAACAATTCTTTAAAACATCGCGTCCCTTAAATCTTCGTTCTCCCATTCAGCAACTTTTTGCTTGGAGCGGGCAAACTTGCTAAATCGCTCGTATAAAAAAGTGATTGGACTAGATAAAGCATCGGCTGCTCCAATGGTCGTATAGTTCTTTTTACACCTAATTTATCGATATCCTTCTGAATTTCATTTAGATTTCGATTCGCAAAAACACTTACTTCTTTTAATGTAAATTCTAATTTTTTAAGCCCTACTTCCACATAATATACTTTTTTGTCGGTAGAATCTTTTAAGCAAATTTTCTTTACCATAAATCCCAATGAAGAAAATAAAAGTGTATCGGTTTTGAATGCAGCTAATGAAAACTTTCCTTCTGCATCTGCAAATACACCTTGGTTAGTTCGTTTATTAATGACCATTAATTTAGGCAATGGCAATTTTGGATCTTGCACATCGTATGCTTTTCCAGTAATGGTTATGGTAGCAGGAAGGTTTGGGAAACGTTGTTTTGTGCAAATAACAAGGCAAAAGAGATAAAAAAAAGATGGTGCTGTTTTAAATATGCTCATTGCTCAAAATTAAAAAAGTATCTATTTAGCTCAAAGCCAATTAACGTTAAAAGGAGGTGTTTATTCTTTTAGCTCTTCTACAACAGCTATTTCTGGAACTCATCTGTTTTTTCTTTTTCTTTTTGATGATTTTTGCTTTCGATTCTTCTCGTCTGAGCAAGCGCTCGATGTTCTTTTGATGCGTAATCAAAACCATGATTGCAATCAATATCGAAAATATAATCAAGGAAGGAACACGTGTTTGAAAGCCAAGAATTACAATTACTGGAAATGCAAGTGCTGCAATCATAGAGCCTAGCGATACATAACTTGTTGTTAGCAATACAACAATAAAAATTCCAATCGCAATTAATGCAGCATATAAATGAACGGCTAAAATAATTCCTAAAAGTGTTGCTATTCCTTTACCTCCTCGGAACGAAGCAAAGATTGGGAATATATGACCAACTAAAGATGCTATTCCTAAAACCAATTGAAGATTGATAAACTGATTCGAACCAATGGTGTATTTGCTATAACACGCCAAGCTAACTGCCGTAAAGCCTTTTAACGTATCAATTAATAAAACGGGAATACCAGCCTTTTTTCCCAATACTCTAAATGTATTTGTTGCACCTGCATTCCCGCTTCCATACTCTCTAACATCTATTTTGTAAAAAAACTTACCAATCCAAACAGCAGAAGGAATAGAGCCTAATAAATAGGCTGCTACTAGTAATAATATGTTTGAAGCGGTTAACACGTTTTATTCTTCTGCACTTTGAGTTTTACGTAAAAATTGCGTTTTCTTGCTTGGCGGACAAATGTTGAAATAATAATTTGGTTCTTTCTTTTCTTTGTCACCAGCCTTTTCGCGTTTGTCAGGTTTCAATTCTTTTAATACTGTATTAAATGCTTCGTTCGATGAAACTGCTAACATCGTTCCCCTTGAATAATTGAAATAATACCAATTCCCTGAATCCATTTCCAAGTAAATATTCAATATGTCTCCTCCCCTTTTCTTAATGATTTCAATTCTACCGTCTACATACTTATTGATTTGTGTCTTGTCGATATTGGCAATACCAATTTTACCACTCGATGTATAAGAGCGTGTATCCTTGTTCCATTTCATTTTAAGATCACTCAACACCAAAGTCTTTCTTAATTCATCAGGGAATTTTTTATATGAACCATATAAATTCAATTGTGATAAAAGTTTATCCGCTTGTTCTTTCCCTAACATTTCGCGCATTCCTTTTTCATAAACAGGACGAGAAAAATCGGTTGGTTTTAACTCCGACATACCCACGATTTGATCCGCCATTTTATCAACTGCGCTACCATCAAAGAAAAGTCGATGGACATAATCATATCAAAAATAACCGAATCGGGAATTAAGAAATGGACAGCACTACCAAATGACTCTACTTTTACTTGACCGAAATCGCCACCTAAATCAATTTTACCTTCACCATACATTTTGCAGGTGCTTGTATTTAAACTCAAGTAATTGCCAGGTAACGAACGTTCCACCAACTTTTCTTTGTTCGAAATTCGGTATTCACGAGAACCTTTGTCGAAAAACAAAAGACCTTCAGCTGGTAATACATGCGGGTCGTTTTGTGATTCCTTTGGAGATAAGAAAGCCGAATAAAAATGTGTTGAATCGGTTGTTACCATCATGGATGCCGCAATCGGTTTGCCTGCATCGTTCAATGGCTCTTTCGAAACTGGAATGTAAATGTTGTTCGGGTTAACTTCTGATTCAAAACTAAACCATGTTTTAGGAATTGCAGCACAATCGTGAGATATACGAGCAGAACCAGCAAACACTAAATATTGATTGATTGCTTTTAGCTTCACCAAACCTTTGTATTCAAAATTCGGACTTAAACGGAATTTCGAAGAATCGGCAATGGATGTTTCTGCATACGTTTGAAAAGTTGTATCCACACTCACATTGCTAAAATAGAATGTTTGCTTGGTCTTTAATTCATCGATGTAATCATAAAAACCAGAACCAGCATAACTCTTACGAGCAAATACATTTACTGTACAGTTATATAAATTATGGTATTTTGTAACAGCATTAGCTACAATTTTTGCATTGGCAAAGGTGCGCATCAAGGCATCTTTTTCGATAATAACATCTCCTTTGTCTGGATAAATACGAGCATCCGCAACATTGATGTATTTCACTTCTTTAGCAGTAATGATGTATTTTTTTAAATCGTATTTTGCAGAAGGTGATTGGAAACGCAATGAATCCTGCTTCGGGTGAACCGAAATAAACTCCGGTCCTACCAAATCCAAATCCTCATTAGCAGCTTTGGCTGTTGGATTTTTACTAGAACCTAACTCAATTGTTGCATCATCCATAAACCATTTAAAGTTATCCATAAAACAAACGTATTGATTCACAGGAAACTTTACGATCGAACCTTTACCATTCGATTTAAACTCACCCATACGTTTATCAAAATCGATTTTTGCATTTACGTTATCCGTAGCAAAAGCCAACTGAGCAATGTCCAATGCTTTTAAACTAAAGTTAGCGGTATCGGAACTAAACGTATTGGAGAAAAACTTAATGAGCTTAGCATCCATCTTCGCATTCGAAAAATCGGTAGTACCCGAACCGTACAATTGCTTTGGAGTAAGTGATAGTTTCCCATTAAACTCCGACTGACCATTATAAGATTGAATTTTTTTCTCTTTGTTGTTCCAAACATTCATTACATCCTTCATTGGTGCCCAATGCATTTTTACATTGTCGCCATGCATTTGAGGGAATTCAGGTTTTGTTTTTTGTTGTTTGATGTCAAAATTTTCAGCGATTGCAGCATTTGTTGAATCGGGGAAAAAGATAAAATCTTTCGATTGGGTAACCGAAGTAACATAGTTAATGGAGCCATCGCCTCTTAAACCTTGGTGACTTAATTTAATAACTGCATTGTAGGTTCCTTTTCCTCCATACATTGGATAGCCACTTGGAGGTGCTTGAGTAATAAAGCCTAATGAATAATCGGGCTGTAAAGTCAAGGATTCCTTGAATGTTGGAAAGATTCCTGCCGTTTCCATGGATCCTTTAAATACTAAACCTTCGTTCGAAAAGTTATCCAAACTATCAATCGTAAATGGCTCTAAGTGGAAATAGAATTTGTCTTTGGGATACTTGCCACCTTGAATTTGCTTTTTGTTATAGAAAGCATATGAATCTTTGAAACTATTGAATACAGGATACTTCGGAAATGGTTTTCGCCCCGATTTATTGGCAGGATTATCTATTTCCAAATTACCATTGATGTTTTCAATTACCGTTTTAACTTTCACCAATGGATATTCGCCATAAGCATCGGGCTCGCGCGATTTAACCATCATACGCAATGAATCCACATTCTTTAAGTCGATGATGAACTTATCGTAGTTGAATGCAAACTCCTTCCCAAAGAAATCGAAAACGAGTCCGATGCACAACACTTTGAAAGGCAGCGCCGTGTTTTTTCAGAATGATTTTTTGCTCGTAAGGATAGATGACCACATTTTGAGAATCACTCATGTAAATCTGACGAACACCATAAATGGCCATGTCGTAGTTTAATAAATTGATGCTTGCATTTTCCTTGTTACGAATAACCGAAGGAA
>JADJHE010000026.1 GCA_016707685.1 Bacteroidota bacterium | reverse complement strand
AATACGGCATTATTTGAGCTATATTGCTATAATATAATAAATTACGTTCACCATATCTATCATATAAAACTCCTATACAAAAAATAACATACTTGAAATTATACCATGACTTAACATTGTAAATATACTACCTTCTATACCATAAATATTATTAGAAAATATTCCTATTACCGCAAAATTCATATGTGCAATAGAAGAATATGCAATTATTTTTTTTAAATCTATTTGTTGTAAAATTATTATAGAAATAAAAATTACAGATATAAAACTTAAAGTCACAATTAATGGAGTATAATATATATTTCCAATTGGAAATAAAACAATTAATACTCGTAACATTCCATATAAACCTAATTTTAATAAAACTCCTGCTAATATTATTGAACCTCCTGTAGGTGCTTCAACATGCGCTTCCGGTAATCAACTATGTACTGGATATATCGGTACTTTCACAGCAAATGCTACAAAAAATAAAAACCATAAAATTAATTGATGTTCTTTTGATAACATTATATATTGTAAAATTTGAATATTTAATTCACCTACATTTAAATATAATCATAAAATACCTAAAATCATAAATAAAGAACCTATTAATGTAAAAAAAAAAAATAAATAAGAAGCATGTATTTTTCTTTTTCTAGAACCTCATATTAATATAATTAAAAACATTGGTATTAAAACAGCTTCAAAATATATATAAAATAACAATAAATTTGTAACTAAAAAAAAATTTATCAATAAAAATTCTATTAATAAAAAATATATTAAATATTCTTTTAATCTATATTTTATATTTATTAAACCTAAACCTAAAGTTATTGGTATTAAAAATGTTGTTAATACAATAAAACTTATAGATAAATTATCTAAATATAATTCATAATAAAACATATATGTAAACATAAAATCTCATTTAAATTTTATAAAAATATTTGAATTAATATTATTTATATTAAACATAAATAACATTAATAAACTTACTAAAAATATTAGTAAACTAAAAATAAAAATTCATAAGCCTTTTTTATAAACCTCTTGGGCTTTACTAGTTAATAACAGGGTGAATACGATTATAAATATTATTAAAAAAATTAATAAAATTTTTTCCATTTTAAACAACTAATATTTCTTAAACAAGCTGGAAGTGGGACTCGAACCCACGACCTATGAGTTATGAATTCATTATTCTACCAACTGAACTATTCCAGCAAATTACCTAATATAACAATATTTTCTTTAACAAACTTCCTTAATAATTAATTTTCAAAGGTGGGGAAAAAGTATTTGAACCTTTACTTTATCTTTAGATCATGAGCCTAACGAGTTTTCCTATTTTACTCCACCCCTTTTATCGAGAGCAGGATTCGAACCTGCGAAAGAATGAATCTAACAGATTTACAGTCTGTCGCCTTTAACCACTCGGCCATCTCTTTAGCAGGGGGAAAGGATTTGAACCTTTATCTTTAAGCACTTTTACACCTAACGAATTCCCATTTACTCTACCCCCTCAAATTATTAATACTTAAATTTTAGAAATAAAATCTAATAAAACATATACAAATTCTAATAAATATTCTCAGATATTCTTTGATCCTGTATAATTTCTAAAAAGATCTTCTATAACTAATCAATCTTTTTCTTTTCATAATTTTGATAGTAACCTTGATTTATATTCTATTGCTTCTTCAAAAGAAACTTTCTTATTAATTTTATTTATATAATGTTCATATTTTAATGCAGATATCTCAGCTTTTTTCTTTATTTTTTCTAATTCAACTATATTTTCATTATGTGCTATTTCCATTTCTAATTTCT
The DNA here is from genome assembly GCA_016707685.1 of Bacteroidota bacterium. Lineage (GTDB taxonomy): Bacteria > Bacteroidota > Bacteroidia > 2-12-FULL-35-15 > 2-12-FULL-35-15 > 2-12-FULL-35-15. Next base: position 13,962 of record JADJHE010000026.1, on the reverse strand, counting down.
TATTAAATAAAATATCTTCTTTTTGCTTTAATTCATCATATATTTCTTTAAAACCTCTGTCATGATCTTTATTTACAATCTTTTGATATTCTGGAGATTCTAATAATAATTCATAACGCTTTATTTTACATTTTATAAAATTATAAAATAAATTGTGTAAATGCTTTTCATTTTCAGTTATTGTACCTCTTATTTTTATATCCATTATTGAATTTACATCTTTATAAGTTTCTCATCTCATTTTATAAAACTCTTGTATTTTCTTCCTAGTTTGAAAAATAAGATTTCTATCTGCGTAGTAATAGCGTGCTATATCCGCAGATATTAATTGCTCTGTTTCTTTTTTTGCTTCTAAAACAAAGATTGAATGTATATTTTCTGGAGAATAACCATATTCATCTTCCATTCGTTTTTGAAATTTTATAAATTTAAGTAATGGCTCATATCCTCTTAATCTAAAATTAGCACCTAACAAATGTTCTAATAAAAATTCACGTAATGCTCCTCTAAAATCTGCTTTTAAAAAACCTCAAAAAGTATCCTCTACTTCAAAATAATTTATTTTTTGTCGTTGTACTTTCATTGTTAAATTAAAAATTAGATTACCATCAGGCGCCTTACCATTACGAAATGGTTTTATTAATTTACCATACTCTGTAAGATCCCAATCATCCCACCTTGTCCTTGACAAATAAGTTTCACATGTATCAAATCAATATATATCCGCATATCCTACTTGTACAAATAATTCTTCGTCGCGACTCAAATGAAACGGAAGTTCAACATCTACTTTTTGGGCAGCATAACCATAATCTAATTCTACTAAATCTTTATTTTGTCGCATATTATATCTATTAACATATCATCTACTATACACATTACCTCCTTGTTCGAAACGTGTTCAACTATCATATTCTCACGTACGTCTTTTATAATTTATTTCTGCATGATCATTTCATTTTCAACGTGTACCTGGAACATATGAAAAACCAAGTCCTTCTTCTAATCTATATCAAAATCAAAGACCTTCTGAAATACGTACTCTAAAACACTCACTCTGTCACATATCAAATAAAAAATACATCAACACATAAATTACTCACTCACTGAATACTCGAAATAAATGAATAGGATTATTTTTATTTAAATGACTAACTTTTCTTCATCAATCATATTGATTATAAAGTGGTACATAAGCCTCTGTACTCTCTTCAACTTTGTCATGTCTTGTATCATAATGTATAAGTTTTGCTGGTACATCCGCCCTTTGTATAAAATCTGCAGAAGCCTCTTTTTCTTTACGCTTCTTTTCTATCTCATTTTCTATTTCAGCGCTAGTCTTTTGCTCAAAACTTTGATATTTATATAAATATACATCTGCACCTCTTTTTCTTTCAGAATCTTCTTTTACATATTTTCTTAAAACTCTAAAAAATACAGCGAATATTATCGGAATAATCAAAACCCATATATTAGAAATATAAATACCTGGTTTATAAAATAAAACATCTAAAATTGCAATAATAGAAAAATAATACCCAATAGAGTATATAGTATATAACTTACCTTTAAAGAACCTCTTATAAAAAAAAGCATAACTTTCTGGCCTATACTTTGTTAGAGCTATACCCTGTACTCTCTTTATTACTTCATCTACCATTGGATCATGTACAATAAATTCAACTTGTTTCATAGTAAAATACGTTCCATAATCAAATTCTTCATCCATATAAAATCATATATCTCCATATCTTATTAAATCTATTGAATATGATGCAAACCCAGAATACAATAATTTATGATTTACATAACAATTACGCAAAAACATATTCATATGCTTTGCATCTATTGCAAGAATTTTTTGTTCAGACTCATTTAATTTTTTAGCTTCCCTCTTACTAAATCCTTTTCCTGCCATCTCAAATATAATATTTACAATATCTTTTTGATAATATTTTTCCATTCCTAATCTTATATTTTTTCAATTTAAAGAATCTTGAAGTTGACCCTCCAAAGTATATCCTAATATATGAACCCTATATGCGTCTCTTTCCAAAATGCTTAATCCTTTTTTTGGTCTATCTATAAAATAACTTTTAAAAACATCTTCTTTTATTTTTAAAACTACTGGTAATTTTACACGTATTGGACCTCTTTTCAAAAATCATAAACGATATCTTTCATTTAAAATAACAAGATTATTATCATGAAAATCATCTTCTATTTCTGTTATATCATATCCTAATCATTGAGTTCAGCTTCAACGTATATGATTAATATATACTAACGTTGAATTAGTATTAATTTTATATTTTTTTCTTCATGTTTGTTCTATATTAGTAAACTTAATACTACGACGTTTTATACGATAAGCTCAATTACATAAAATTCTCGTACCATGATAAAAATAATAGTCACGAGATCTTTTAAAGGTATCCTTATAACCTTCTCACTTAGTTAGATTTCTAATATCTCGAACTATACCACTATCATAATTATACGAATTTAGTAAATTAACATCTACAAGTTTACGATCTACCTCCAATCGTCCATGTTGTCATTCTATAGGACGATACATATGCGTCGTGTAAAAATGTGCTGATACTTCTTTACCTTTTTTTATTTTTTCTTTTTTTAGTTCTATTTTCGCCGAATCTCAATCTTCTCTTTCTATCATTTTTAAGTGTTCTATTGCATTTATATTATGTAAAATATCAGGTACAACTATATGTATATTTTTAAAATTTATAATACCTTTTTCCGAATTCTTTTCTATAACACCTTTTTCCGAGTTCTTTTCTATAATTTTTCATATTTCAAACTTTAAAAAATCTAAAATATCTGATAAAGTTTGATCAAAACTTGCAAAAGCTAAAGTATCAAGTAAATAATCAAAAGACGTTACAAAATTTCCCGTTTTTGCTGCTTCCGCAAAAACACTGTTTTGAAGATCTTTAGCCTCCGATATAATAGAATAAGTATAATATTTCTCTTCCATCAATCTTGATTCATAATCAGCTTTTCACTCTAAATACTTTGTTAAATCATGTTGTTGAAACACTTGATTTTTCACCTGCTGAAATAAATCTCTATTTTGATATTCTCATCTTTCTTTATCCGATTCCGTCTGAGTTTGTACTTGATAAGAATATAGAGCTTTATGTAATAATTCAGCATTTTTTAAAGATCTTTCAAACTTTAGACGATTCTCAACTTTTTTACTTTTCATTCCTAACATTTGTCAAAGCAACTCAACTCTTTCCATTTCATACTTTATTCTCTCTGCTGCTTTTTGTTCATTTTTATCTTTTCCAAAAATATTTGTCTTTGCTATTATACGTGTATATTCTCGAACTTCATATCTTAACTGATCTAAAGATTCATTATATGTTAATAAATGCGGCAAACTTATATCACCTCATGTTGCATTTTCATCATATTCATCATCTTCATCTATATCTTCATATGTCATTCCAAACTCTAATAAAAAAAGAGCTCAACGTAACATTGGATTATAACCTGGTGCATCTACATGATAAGCAAATTCAAGAGGATCATATCTTAAGTTATATGCTGCAAGTCTATATTTATCCATTAAACCCATTTTTGCCTTATTTTTATTTGGTAAACCTAAACGTCACTTTATATCTCTACTATATGCCATATTATTATTTCATTTGACTGGATATGTCTCATCAGTTAAAAAATATCTATAAATATTTTGCATATAAATATTATAAATAATTGCTAAACTTCAAAATTGTGGTGGAACATCTTTTAAAAACGTACCTATATGATAATCTTCTCCTATATCATTAATTTTATAATTAAATTTTAAGCCTTTATATTTTTTATCTATTATTTCATTTTTTAATGGATTTATTTGTGTAAATACTACTTTTTTCATATAAACATAAGTTATTCAATTTATTAAACCTTTAATAAAATAAATTCTTATTAATCTATCTCTTATTATCGTTTTCTTATAAAAAAATATATCCCTTGAAAGATTTTTTTGTTCACGTATATATCCATCATCTTGTTGTCTTCTTTTTTTATAATATCAATAAGAATATCACGCTCTTTTTCAAAAAGATCAAGTATCATATTGAGATCCCCTTTCAAAATTATTATAATAATCTTCTAATGATTCTACGGGCTCTCTCAACTTAGCAAAAATATATTCTTTTCAAGAAGTAAACCTTCATTCAACCCATCTTCAATACTGTACTTGATAAACAGTTTTTGCCCTCTCATCCGCATTTTTATATAAAATAAATAATTCTAATAACGAACTATAATTATATTCTAAATTAAATAATATATTACTTACTGCCTTGTCTTTTAATATTCTATGTAATTGTCAACCTAATGTTGCTTCTAAATATTTATTATATTGTTTTGGTCTTAATCCTCTTTGTTTATAAGATTTTATATATCTTAATCATCATATATTTAATAATAATCGTCCTGGTATTTTTACTAAATTTACCAAATATTTTATAATTAATATAACTTTTTCTTTTCAACTTAATTCATTTATTGCATTTTTTAATTCTTTACTCAACCACTTATCTATATATGCATCGTTACAATCTTTTAAAAAGATTTTATAAACATTTACAAAATCTTTAAAATCTATACCCCAAAATATATCTAAAAAATTCTTATAAAATTTTATTGCTAATTTTCAATGTATACGTTCTCAAGAATATTCCAAATCTCATTTTGTTTTAATTATATCCAATTTTATCATAACACTTTCTTTTTTCTTAAATATTAATTTTTTTATTTTTTCAATAATTATTTTTCAAGATAATTTCATATTTATTAATTTTTTTAATACAGATCTTATTTTTTTAATTATAATATTTTTATTTTTTTTATATTTATAAAAAAAATATTCACATACTTTTTTTAAACCAAAAACAATACCTTTTTGTTTATAACCTATTATAAAAGCACCTTTTATAAAATATATATTTCTTTGAACAAAACCACAAAAAGACATAAAAAAAAAATAAACGTTATTTATTGTTATTTCACCAGTTTTAATATCTTTAAAAAATATTAAAAAAATATTTAGTTTATTAACTATTTTTTTATATATTCCCAATAAGTTATATATATATATTCCTTGAAATCTAATTTTATCATTAATATTAAAGAACCTACACTAAATTCACTTTTTCTTATTTTTTTTAAATGCTCTGTTCAAATAGCAAAAAAAGTTAATACTAAATTTAAAATATAATAAAAACGTGTACCCATTGTTGCATATTTACGATATCAAATATAACTATCATCTAAATCATTGTTATTTAATTTTCTATTAAATCTTACATAAGCACTTTCGTGTGCTTCCATCTGTTTATATTGTAAATCTATTGCTAATCAAGCATCGCTTAATTTTTCATTATAAGCTCTAATACGTTCAAAAAATGGTCTATCTTTTTTATCCAATGCTCTATCTATTACATTATCTTTAAAATTTTTTTCTCTTAATACTCTTTCATAATGCGTTGCTCATAATTTTTTTTCTTGTCGTAAATTACTTTTTGCTCATTTATCATTATCAAAAACTGCCAACGAATTAGTTTTATCATCCCAATCTTTTCTTTCTCATGTAAAAAAATTATCATTTGCAGTTAAAAGATTAATTTCTGCCATATCTAATTCTAATTTAAAAACTTCAATTTCGTGTCTAAACTCATACATTATTTTTTGTTCTGCAGCAGCTTTATCCGCAGCTATATTCCCACAGTTAACCTTAAACTTGTTTTTTAAATTTTCTAATTTAATATCAAAACGTGCAAATTTTCTTTTTTTATGTATATCATTTATAAATTGATTAAATTTTATCATATTATTTTGTTTTTTTAATACACTTTTTACTATTTTTGATACTAATTCTATTCTTTTTTTTTCTAATTTTTCAGATTCCGATTGTGTATTTTTTATGTCATCTACTTGCTTTTTTATTTGCAATCAATTTGAATATACCATATTTATATTAAAATCTAAATTATCTCCATACCATTTGATACTTCACACATTTTCTAAATTTTTTCTTAAAGCTCTTAAACTTAATCTTGCATTTACACCATGGTGAATCATTTGATAAAATCTTTGTCTTCAATGCCATATTGACCATGTCTGAACTATACCAAAAAAAAAACGAAATATAAATAATACATTCGTAATTGTTTTCGATAACTTATAATATAAGACTATTTGACCGAATTCATCTACTGATGAATCTTCTCAAAATATCTTTCTATTATGATTAAAATTACTATCTCTATAAAATATTGCTACAACTCGTGAAAATATTGTAGGAAAGATATAACCCTGTTCAAAAAAATAATTTATTCATGTATCAAAATCTAATCTTACTTTTGTATTATCTTCTCATTTTTCTAAATTTTTTTCAAACTTTAATGCTTTATAAAAAATATCATATGTTTTACGAAATTCTTTATTTATATTTTCTCTTATACTATTTTGTATTTTACTTTGTTTTCAATATATGCCATATTTATTTGTTAATGGTTTATTATCATCACCTAATCTTATAGATCATCTATATATATAACGATTTTCCATATTAAATGTATTCTTTGTTTTCATAATTGCTCTATGATTTGTTCTTAATGGTAAACTTTTCCCTAATATTATATATTCTCATCTTTCCTTTACTTTTTCTTCAATTTTATCCTGATTAATTTTTATTTGTAAGCCATAATCTCTATAAGAGGTATTCTCATTTATTATTACTTCATGCAATATTTGTTTTTTTAAATGTGATATTCAATTTAATTTATCTTTTCTTGCAATACCATAAATTACATTTTTTGGCATATTACTTCTTATTAATAACATTAGAAACATACAAATACTGCTATATAATAAACCAAAGAACGAAAAATATAATAAAATTACAAAATTTTTATATACATTATGTCTTTTAAAAAAATTATGATAATTTTCAACAGCTCTTATTTCTAAAGATTTTTCACAGAATTTTTCTATTAAAATTTTTAAACCTTCAATATAATTTGTTACAAATTCAAAGAAACTTACTTTTATTATATTAAATAATTTACTTTTATTTACATTGAAAAACATTACCATTTTTGGTTTTGATAAATATTTAATATAAATATATTTCTTTATTGGATTTTCCTCTTTTTGATACGATGTTAATAAATTTTCTATATAAACCTTTTTCATCAATACTTTAGTACTCTTTGGCAATTCTGTAGAAGAATATCCGAAATCTTTACCTACATGAAAATCAATATTTTTAATTGTATGTCTACCATAAAAATTCTTATTTATAAAATTTAAGTTTATATTCTCTTCTACATTTTCAATTGTTGTAAAAAACTCAGAAGAAGATATATTATTAAAATTTATCTTTCTTTTTAATCACATTTCATCCTTTTCGAAATATGAATCAATATAAAATTTACGCATAAAATAACTACGCACAAACTTAGAATTAGCATCTAAACGTTTTTCAACGACATCCAAATACGGTAAAATTTCTGATAAAACATATTCATAAACCTTTTTTGGGTTTAAATATTTATTATGGAAAATTTCAGGATAATCATATAGTGTACCAATTCAATGTCTACCCCATTTACTCATGTTTTTTACCTTTGGTGTATTAAATTTAAAATTTCAATACACATAATCTTTTTCCGGCTGAAAAGTTAGAAAACCTTTATTGGCTTCTCTTCATGTTCGTCGTCAGATTTGTTTTACAAACTCTTTATCACCCTTATTTGCATTAAATATATAACGTTCACGTCAAAGATCATCCGATATTAAAAAATTACGGAAATAACCTTTCTCTAAACGTCATGAAAACTCTCCACCGCTCATATGCTGTAAATATTTGCGTTTATTCTTTGTATCTCATGACAATTCTACGCCATAACGGTTATATCATTTACCATGTGTTGTAACTGTTACATATGTACCATAATTCAACTTTGTATATTTTTTTTGCGGAATATACATACCTCATAAAGTCCTACTCAATTGCTTTAACGTACGCTTTTTTTTAACATATTCTGTAAATAATGAATATCCTCCACTACCCTTCTCACCATGAATATGAAAGGCATCTTGATGTCAACTTCATCAATAAGTATAACCACCAAAAATGTTATTTAGTTGTAACTTATATGCATCTTTTTTTGGGGTAAATGATAATAGCATTTTTAATTTTACTCAATACCTTGAACGATTTTCATCATCTGCATAAATGCTAGAAACATCCAAATTATGTGCAAGAAATAATTTCAAATCCTCTTGTAAATATTCATTAAATTCTTCACTATAATTTGAAGATCTTTTATTTTCTCGGACATCATTTTTAAAATAATATTGAATAATATCTACATCTTGTAAATTATTACCAATATTATTATTTATTTTATCATATTGTATAAAACTAGATTTGGATACTTTTATATCATAATCTAAACCATAATTTAAAATTGTTGCCCTTTCGTATTTTTTATAAAGAACTTTTAATATTCTTATAACTTTATACGGATTTTTATTAAAAGTTACTAAATAGTTTTTAATCATCTCATCTTTTAATTCTCTGTCATAACGGCCATATATATACATTATTGTATCATAAGGAGTTTCTGACCCTCCTAAAGTGTTTAATAGATTAAAAACACGTTTTTAAAGTATAAAGATAATTTTTAAAAAGGCTCTTGCTTTATATCTAATACCAAGTCCAAATTTATGTTGGAATAAAGTTCTTCTCTTGTCAGCGAGTTTAATAAAGATTTATTTATTAATACCTTATTATGCCCGTATCAAAAAATTAGATCTTTATAAAATTCTTGGTATTCAAATATAACTTTTTGCAACAGTATTACATAAGTTTCTACTACACGTAAAATAATATTAAAATAATATAAATATTTCTCATGAAATTCTAGAAAAATATGTTCTTTTGTGGTATTTTCCATAAAATGTAATATATGCAATTCCTTTTGAGCTTTTTTAAAACTTGAAGAAAATTCTATATCATGGCCTAAATTTATATATTTTATAATTTTTGGTTGAAAATTTTCTTCCATAATACATATATCAACGAAAAAATAATATTTTCAAAATAAAAAATATAAATCCAAATGCAATATTAAATTATATATATAAATCATAGACTCAATAAACATTACAACTAACGCATCCATTCTTTTTTGATATTTAAATTAAGATTATTATGCATTATCCTCAGAAGAACATGCCTTTATCTTCAACTATATTTTATTATAATAAATAATTACTAATGCTAAGATTAGTTGATGGGAACCTCTTTGGTTTTAAATTGTGTTTTATTTGTTTTAATAAAGAGCACAATATCCCACCATTATATTTTATTATAATAAATAATTACTAATGCTAAGATTAGTTGGTGGGACCCTCTTTGGTTTTAAATTGTGTTTTATTTGTTTTAATAAAGAGCACAATATCCCACCATTATATTTTATTATAATAAATAATTACTAATGCTAAAAATAATCTGTACGAAACTAGAAGTAATCATCATAATGTTTTTCATATTTATTAATAAATTAATAAATAAGAAAAACAGTAATAATACACTTAATGATACTACATAATTCGGTAATACATTACTTGAAAATATTTGATAATTTATTATTTAAGTTCAAGCCAAGCATAACTAACCTAACTGAACTCATGATCAATCACTGCAAGCCCTATGCTAAACTATCAAACAATCCAAGCCACATTATACCCGTTACGAACATGTATATTGTGTAAAATACGGATATATCATCATCTTCATCCTCTATTATTTTTGCAAGATCAATGAAAAGCTGCGTATAATAAACACAAAAGACCAGTATACAGTTATATGTTACTTCATCCTTAAGGAATAGATGTTCAATACAATGACATATTGGAACACTCATCATAATGATGCTATAGATTGTAATTTTTATTTTTTTTCATCGTTAGTGGTTTTGTTGCATTTGTTGCATTTGTAATTGCATTATTTCTTTTATTAAATTATCATTATTTTTATTATTATTTTTATTATTATTTTTATTATTATTTTTATTATTATTTATATTATTATTTATATTATTATTTTTATTATTGTTTTTATTATTGTTTTTATTATTATTTTTATTATTTTTCATAAATTAAATGACAAATGTATTTCTATACCCTATAGGCATTGATACTGAGAAAAGCTATATAATTTTAGAATAGCTTTCTTGAGCCTTTATTAAGAAATTAAGAAGGCCTTACCATGAACATGACTAAAATGAACTTAACTGAAATGAACTTAACTGAAATGAACTTAACTGAAATAAAAGTAACTAAAATGAACTTAACTGAAATGAACTTAACTGAAATAAAAGTAACTAAAATGAACTTAGTTCCCCTACAGTTACCTTGTTACGACTTCGCCCTAGTTACTAAAATAAAAATTATAAAGTAAGTTACTTTATTAAAAATTTACTTAAACATTTTATTAAGTAAATTTTTATATAAAATCAAATATCTTTACTTCAGTTCATCCTAATTTCCTTGGCGTGACGGGCAGTATGTACCAGGTTTATACACGGTTCACCGTAACTTCCTGATTTACGATTACTAGCAATTCCGACTTCATATCCTCAAGTTTCAGAGAACAATCCGAACTAAAGTTAACTTTAAAGATTCGCGCATATTTACATATTTGCTTCTTATTGGTATAACTATTGTAACATGTGTGTAGCCCAGTTCATAAAGACCATATTGACTTGACTTTGTTCTCTATTTCATAGCTCTACTTTCGTAGCATTTATTTTAAATACTTACCTATTTTTAAAGATAAGACCAATAAAATATAAGAATTGTGTCCGTTTAGGGAATTAACCAAACACCTCATGGCACGAACTGACGACAGCCATGCAGTACCTGTGCTAATAGTTAATAAAATTAATTTTATTCTTTTTAGAAATTCCTTTCTACATACTTGTTAGCAATTGCAATCACTGGTAAGATTTGACGTTTTATATCGCATTAAACCACATGTTCCACTGCTTGAGATAACCTCTGTCAATTCCTTTGAGTTTCAAGCTTGCGATTGTAGTCCCCAGGCGGAATATTTGCGCGTTAACTTATATACCAAAAATAATTATTTAATACATAATATTCATCAAGTCACAGCATGGACTACCAGGGTATCTAATCCTGTTCGAAACCCATGCTTTTGCCCTACAGCGTCAGTAATAGTATAGCTAGTCGTCTTCACCTATTGATTGTCTTTACAATATTTACGTATTTTATCTCTCCACTGAAAGTGCAACACACTTCTACTATACTCAAAGTTTATCCGTGTGTAAAATAATTATATAAAGTTGTACTTTAGACTTTTATTTTCACATAATAAACCGCCTTCGTACCCTTTACGCCCAGTTTTGATGAGTAACACTCACCCCTTCCGTATTACCGCGACTGCTGGCACGAAATTAGTCGGGGTTAATAGTTTGTTGTATATCATTATTTTTACAAACGTTACAATTTTACAACAGATGCCTTCATCATTTTTTGAATATTACTGGATCAAACTTTTTGTTCATTGTCCAATATTCCTCACTGCAGTTTCTCTTAAGAATTGGGCTTTATTTCAATCCCAGTGTGGCTGTACATTCACTTAAACCAGCTAAACATTTTGAGCTTGGTAGTCTTTTTTACTACCAACAACTTAAAATTTAATAAGCACGATTACTAACAAATATCTTTATCAGTATATCACACACTTTTAAGATGTACTTTCTTAAAAATTAAATACTTCTTATTTCTAAGTTAGAAATTAAAATTCTTATATATTACTCACCTATACGCTATTTTTTTCAAATTTAACTTGCATGTGTTATGTATATTCATAGCATTCACTCAAAGCTAGGATCAAACTCTTATTTGCATGAAATACGAAATTTCATTCATTGAAATAGAAATCTCAGCTGTTTCCTAATACAAATAATAATAAATAATTATAACCTAAAATTAACTCAATGTTCTTTTTTAAGTTTATTGATGGTTGACAACATCTATTATATTATTATTACCTTTATTAAGGCATTCTTCAAAATTATTTCTGTAACATTATTATTTCTCTAAATCATAGACATTTACTACTCGCAGCAGATAAAACTTAAAATTATCAAAATTTACTATACTCACCTCGCAGAAGATGGGACTTGAACCCATACCTTTTAGGTCGACAGACTAATGCTCTACCATTAAGCTACTTCTACTTTTTATAATTTAAAATCCTATACGTTTTAAATTATTTTTATCTCTATATGCTTTTTCTCAATTATGATCTATTTCACTAAACTGCTGCGAAGCAAACTTTTCTTTTAGTGGTAATACTTTACTAACATTAGTAGTATCATACGTATTAATACTCTTAATAGACTCTTCGGAAATTTTTTCTTTATCCTCTATAATTTCCATTACTAAACCTAGACGACTTTCTACTTCTTTTTTCAAATCTCATTCTCAAATTCCGAAAATTAGTTTTTTTTTTAAATTACTCTCATTAACATTGTATATTCTGGCATATTTAGTTAATATATTAAAAATATCAACGAATTTTTCCATCAATAACCATCTGGTCATTTTGACAGAGCCCATATTAACTTTATAATTAGAATCTGTTAGATATGCTTCAATATATTTATTTTTAAATATATTTGATACTATGTAACCTTTATCTTCCAAAAGATGATATAACTCATCATTATACAAAGTCAATATTAAAAGCTCTATTTCTTGCTTTGATGTAGTTATTGTTATTGGTATTATTTCTACAACACCTTTTTGTAATTGTGGATTTATGCCTGAAAAACACCCAACAAATACTTTTGGAGTTCTACAGATAATTTTTTCTTTCTTACCATAAAATTCTATGAATAAATCTTGTATATGTCAATGAGATGGCTTACCTGCTTGTAATATCTCATACGCATCAGTTTTTAATAAAATAATGACCTCTGCATCTATTTTTACAGATTTACCATTTAATGGGTGTGTTAATAATATATCTACAAAAAAGGACACATCTTCCAATTAGACATATTATTTATAATTTTATCTGTAGAAACCAATGACAACTCTGCAAATAACGTATTCGTCATATTTATAAAGTTATTAATGCCTCGTTGCATATCACAATAATTAATATGTCAAAAAATATAAAAATAATTCACTAAAACCATTAAAAAAAGTAATATTAAGATAAATAGAATGATATATATAACGGGATTAATCTTACTTTTTTTATTTTTATGTTCCATGTTTTATTAAAAGGATAAATTGCTTTTTAAACAAGCACAGTTATCACGAAAAAACTTAATATTAATTAATAAAAAAACTAATATTAATAATAAAAAAACGAATATATTAAATAAATAAAAAAACTAATATTAAAAAGATAAATAAAAAAACTAATATTAAAAAGATAAATAAAAAAAGTAAGATTAAAAAGATAAATAAAAAAACTAATATTAAAAAGATAATAATAACTAATACTTATAACCTCCTCACCCCTATAGACCTCCTCACCTTGAGAGGTCCTGTAGTGCTTTATTATAAAAATAATATTTAGGTAAGGCTCCCCAAAAAAGATAAAAAACTAATACCTATCCTATACCTATGGGAGCCTTGCCCTAAATATTATTTTTATAATAAAGCACTACAGGACCCCGTAATATATTTTACACTTATGAAGCCTAATATTTCTAGGTATCAATTTATTCATTTTACCCCTTATATTTTCAGCTACTTATAAACATAAACCCCCCCCTTAAACCCCCCCCGTAACCCCCCCTCTTAACCCCCCTTGTATTGTACTTTATTCTTCTTTCTTTACCTTGCTTTATCTTTATTTCCTTACTTGCT
>JADJHE010000025.1 GCA_016707685.1 Bacteroidota bacterium | reverse complement strand
ATGTGCATAAATGCAGGCAACATAGAGATAACGATGTCTGCACTTTTTATCTCAGCTTCACGCTGAGCATCGTTGTTTATATCAAAAGCAATTGCTCTTGCATTGGGATGATTTGCTGTTTTTTGTTTTACCAATTCTAAAGAAACATCGCCTACCGTTACTTCCCAGTTTTCTTTACTTGAATTTTCTAATAAATATTTTATAAGAGAAGATGCTGAACGTCCAGCACCAATTACCAAAATCTTTTTCATTGCCATAAAATTATGCTGCAAAGCTATGTAAATATTCAGAAAAACAGGTTAATCAACACAATTTTAGCAGGAATATTTTTATAAGAAAGGCTATGATTTTAAAATAAAAATCATACTTTTAGTTGGGGCTAAAGTTGAAATGTCAAGCATAAAAACAAAACTATGAAACAACTCTATTCAATTCTATTGGGATTATTCATCTCTGCAACAATTGCAACTGCGCAAAACAACAGTTTAATTATATACTCCAATGAAGGGGTGCAATTTACAGTTATCATAAATGATGTTCGTCAGAACATGCAACCCGAAACTAATTAAAAGTAACATGTTAAACTCTCAAAACTATCAGGTAAAACTAATTTTTGCGAATAACAAACCCGACTTAAACAAAACAATATGGTTAACGAATGGTGCCGACCAAACCATGTATACCGATTATACCTATGGATTAGATGTTGGAAAAGATCCCTATAAATTACGTTTTAAAAGCGCTGCACCTTCCAGTTCTGCATCCGTTACTCAACAAAATGTAATAGTATATCATACAAGTCCATTGCCTCAAGAGCAATCAACTAGCACGGTTGTAGCTGCGCCAGGTACTTCCGTAACGACTACTACCAATGTAACGGAAACAACCGTAATCGGTAATAACCCAGCAAATGTAGATGTGAGTATTGAGGAATTGGAATTAATGTAAATATACCAACAGCAACAAGTACAAGCAATCAAAATGTTACAACAACATCTACTACTACACCTACTACATCGTCAACAACATTACCTAGCAATACAACTACAAATTCAACTAGCAGTAGGTGTCGTTACTTACAGCTGCCGCAACAGCTAACAATTGCTCTATGGGTATGACTGCTACCAATTTTGAAGCAGCAAAAAAATCAATTCAAGCTAAAAATTTTGACGATAGTAAATTGATCATTGCGAAACAGATACTTGATAACAATTGCTTAAAATGTTCTCAAATAAAAGAATTAATGGGCCTTTTTAGCTTTGAAGGATCAAAATTGGAAATTGCAAAATATGCATGGCATCATGTAGTTGATAAAGGAAACTACTTTACCATCAACGATGCATTTACTTTTGACTCATCGGTAGATGAACTGAATGAAGATGCTGAGCGTCCAGCACCTATTACCAATATCTTTTTCATCTTCTTTTTTTGCTGTTACAAAGCTATATAATTTATCAATAAATCTTTTACTTTTTCTGACTTACAATCTCAAATTTTTGAATCAAAGATTCTCCTTCTTCATCAACCAGTGTGAGCACATGAATGCCTTCATCGGGCGACAAATCCAATTGGTGATTGTTTTGGGTTGTTCCCATAAAAACTCCATCCAAATGCCAGTAAATCAATTTACTGGCTTTACGGTGTGCTACTTGAAAAACCGTTTTTCCCATTTTGCCATCCAACTCCACAGGCACATAAATTTTGCTAAACTGCTTTGGATATATAATCTCCATGGCACTTAAACTTTGTGTTTCACAATCGCTGCGCATCGGAGGCAATTCTTTGTAACTGGTATTATTCGATTTGTAATACCATTCAATTGCTGGTGGCAATACAAACCAACTAACATGTTTCATTTTGCTTACATCTTCACAATCGCTATTTACACGATATTGACCCGATTCGTCCAGATGCACTAAACGATGGTATTTGCAAGGTTCGGTCCGCAATCCATTTTTTGAATCCAAAGTGTATCAACTGGTTCACAGATATCAGTTGCTCTGCTTCCACTCTGAAGGCAAATAGCTACTTGTTCCATTTCATCGTAAGGGCGATTAAACCATTTGTTGGCTTTTAACACACTAAAAATATCGAACATAATAGGCGCTGCCGTTTGAATCCCTGTTAAACCTGGTCGGCCTTCCCCATCGGCATTTCCAACCCAAACACCAACAACATGTGTAGGCGTAACTCCAATTGCCCAGCCGTCTCTAAATCCAAAGCTAGTACCTGTTTTCCAAGCAATTTTTCCTGCCGAATTAAATTGTCGCCAACCTGCTTCTTCATCTGGACGAGACACTTCGACCATTGCTTCAAAAGTTAAAAAAATGGAAGCAGCATCCAGTACACTATTATTCTCGACATCACTCTCTGTCTGCGTTTTTTTTAATTCATAATTGGGTGCATGAAAATCCGATGCTACATATTTTCCATTGTACTTGGTATAGTTATTAAGTGTGCGTGCCATGCTTGCATACATTCCGGTGATGTCCCACAACTTCCCTTCTGCTCCACCTAAAATAACGGATAAACCATAATGATCGGGACTAAAGCGCAAGGTCGTCATCCCTAATTTTTTAAGCTTATAATTAAATTTTTCGATGCCATAACTTTGCAACATACGAACAGCAGGAATATTTAAACTACGCGCCAATGCTCTTTTTGCAGGAACAGCACCATCAAAAGTCATGTTATAATTTTGAGGTGCATAGCCCGCAATTTGAGTTGGAATATCAGGAATTAAAGTGGTTGGCAATAACTCTCCATCATTGAGCATACTTGCAAACAAGAATGGTTTTAGAATACTTCCTGTACTTCGTGGTGCATTGATACAATCCACATCATTTTCATACGAAGACTTTTCGTTTTGTGTATTGCCCACATACGCCAACACATTGCCTGTACTCACTTCTAATACAATGGCAGCAGCATTGTGAATTTCATTTGCTCGTAATGTTTTATGGTGATTTTCAATAATATCATTCAAGCGTTCCTGCAACAAACCATCAATCGTAGATAAAACACGCTGACCTTTGTATCCTTCTTTTGCGGTACGCTGTAATAAATGAGGAGCTATTTGTGGAATTGCATGTGGCTTTTGTGGCAGCGGTTCCTGTTTGGAAAGTTCACACGTTTCTTTGTCAATTATTCCTTCTACCACTAAACGATCCAACAAACGATTGCGTTTTTTCAATAAACGTTCTTGATTTTTTCCTGGATAAATCAAGCTTGGTGCATTGGGCAATACGGCCAATGTAGCGGATTCAGCCCAAGACAATTTGCTAGGTTCGCGACCAAAATAACGCCAAGATGCAGCATCCAAGCCAACTACATTGCTTCCAAATGGTGCATTAGATGAATACAAAGCAAGTATTTCAAATTTCGAATAACTCAATTCGAGGCGAGTTGCTAAACTAATTTCAATAAACTTTTCGAAGAATGTACGTGATTGTCCTTTGCGCGACAAACGAATTACTTGCATTGTTAAAGTGCTACCACCACTCACTACCCGTTTTGCTTTTATATTTTGAATGATTGCACGAACAAAGGCTAACGGATCAACACCTTTGTGCTGAAAATATGAACGGTCTTCGAATTGAATAAGGCAAGTAATAAATTTTAAAGACGCATTTTTGTTGCTTGGAAAACGCCATTGACCATCTTCAGCTATTCTAGCAGCAAGGAGCTTTCCCGACTTGTCTTCCAACACAGTACTCGTTGCTGTCTTAAATAAAGGAGAAGGCAAACTGAACCAAAACCACACGAATAAAGCAATAGCGAGAAGGAACGTTATTCCTTTTTTGCTTTTAAGTGCGTAAATGATTTTCAATTTAGTGATTGTTAGATGCGTTTAATTCGCGTTGTAATTGCTTGGATGTTTTTTGCTTCCATCGTGACTCCAACCTGGAGGGCCGAATACATACATCCATTTTGCTTTGAAGCCTGGTGCTTTTTTTAGATCATTAAAAATATTCACCCATTCATGAAACACCATTTTTAGTGGATGATAGGTCTTGATATTTTCTGTTAATCCGAACACCACTTTTTCATTTTTTTCTTCTGCTTGAAAAGTCCCAAATAGCTTGTCCCATATAATTAACAACATGCCCATGTTTTTATCCAAGTATTTTACATTGCTTGCATGATGCACGCGGTGATGTGATGGTGTAGATAAAAAATATTCTAAGAAACCTAATTTATCAACCATTTGAGTATGAATGAGAATACCATAAATTTGAGTGGCTGCGTAAATAAACATAATGTCAACTCCTCTAAAGCCAAGAAATGACAATGGGATAAAATAGATGAAACGATAAACAGGTTGAAATACGGAAGATCTGAAACCTACTGTTAAATTATACTCTTCCGATGAATGATGTGTAATGTGGACAGCCCAAAAGAAACGAACAAAATGATCGATGCGGTGCAACCAATAAAACATAAAATCTTGCGCAATGACTAATGTGAACCAGTAAACGTATTGATTTTGAATTTCAACCAATTTGAATTGAAAGAAGAAATTGAGCACAAATAGACATACAACACGCAATAAAATATCCAAGGTGAAGTTAAGTGCCGACAAATAAATATTCGACAACACCCCTTTTACACTGTAATAATGCTTGTGTTGTATGTAACTGGCAAGTATCTCCGCACCAATAACCACAATGTATATAGGCGTTGTAATGGCAATTAATAGCTCTTCTCTAAATTCCGTCATAGGGTTATTATAATAGATTACAAATTTATTGAATTATTAAAACAGAAGCCTTATTCTTTCAATATTCTGATTAAATAGTAAAAATGGGACTTACAGCGGGTTATTAACAAAAAGGCGATTTATCAACATAATTGCATTTTTATGCGTAAATACTTGCTTTACATAGTGTTTCTGTTCTAATTTAGTTATAACAAATTAATGTTTAACCCTTAAAACACAAAACAAAATGAACAAAGCAGAATTAGTTGATGCAATTGCAGCAGAGTCTAAATTAACAAAAGCAGATGCTGGAAGAGCATTAGATGCATTCGTTAACGCAACAACAAAAGCATTAAAAAAAGGCGACAGAGTTGCTTTAGTAGGTTTCGGTTCTTTCTCAGTAGCTAAAAGAGCTGCTCGTAACGGACGTAATCCACAAACTGGCAAAACAATTAAAATTGCAGCTAAAAAAGTTGCGAAATTTAAAGCTGGAGCTGATTTAGCTAAAACAGTTAACAAATAATTGTTTCAACTAACAGAATAAAAAATGCCCTTCCAATTTTGGAAGGGCATTTTTTATTTTATTCAATTCGTTCTTTTGATTTATTTTTCATTTAACACATTAATGGTTGTACAAGCATAGAGTGCTGCGGTCTCCGTGCGTAAGCGTGCAGCACCCAAACTAATTTCTTTAAATCCATTTTGAATAGCCAGTGCAACTTCTTCAACCGAAAAATCTCCTTCTGGTCCAATTGCAACTAAAGCATCACTTCCTATTTTATATTCATTTTTTAGATGAGGCAATACAGCACGTTCGTGACAATGTGCAATAAATTTTTGTCCAGCAAAATCTTTTGTTTGTGCAATAAACTTTTTGAAATCCGTCATTTCATTTAACTGCGGCAAGTAGGCTTTAACACTTTGTTTGATTGCCGATACTGCTACTTTTTGAACACGATCGTGTTTGATTACAGCACGTTCGCTTTTATTACAATCTATAAAACTGATTTCATCAATTCCAATTTCGGTTGCTTTTTCAATAAACCATTCGGTGCGATCGTTACTTTTTGTAGGAGCAATGGCAATGTGTAAAAAATGAGTTCGTTTTCCGAATTCGTTTTGCTGAGAAATAACTTTTACCGCACAACGCTTCGGAGAATCATCAATAATTTCTACTTCGTAAAATGTACCAGTGCCATTCACTAAATGCATCTGATCGCCTATTTTCATCCTTAAAACACGAATAGCATGTTTACTTTCCTCTTCACTTAATGTGTAAAGGTTGGATTGAATATCGGGTGTATAAAATAAATGCATGAGTTGGTTGGGCTATAAAAACAAAAATGCTCAATCAATGATTGAGCATTTTTATAAATAATTTAATAAAACATTATTGCAAAATTAAGCATTAACAGCAGCTTTAGGAGCAGCAGCCATGATTTCATCATTTGCAGCACTTGCATATTGTTCAAAGTTTTTCACGAATGAAGCAGCTAGTTTATTAGCAGTTGCATCGTACGAATCTTTATCTTTCCAAGTATTACGTGGATTTAAAATATCCGTTGGAACATCTGGACATTCTGTTGGCATTTGTAAACCAAAGATTGGCAATGTTTCAAATTTAACGCTTTCTAATTTTCCTGTTAATGCAGCAGTAATCATAGAACGAGTGTAAGATAATTTCATTCGGCTACCAACGCCAAATGCTCCACCACTCCAACCTGTGTTTACTAACCAAACATTTACTTTGTTTTCTTTTAATTTTTTACCTAATAACTCCGCATATTTTGTTGGGTGTAATGGTAAAAATACTTTTCCAAAACAAGCAGAGAATGTTAAGGTTGGTTCAGTGATTCCCATTTCGGTACCAGCAACTTTAGCTGTATATCCACTGATGAAGTGATACATTGCTTGACCAGGAGTTAATTTAGAAATTGGAGGTAAAACACCGTAAGCATCACATGTTAAGAAGAAAATATTTTTTGGAATGTTTCCTACTGAAGGCTCAACCGCATTTTGAATAAAATTGATTGGGTAACCAACACGTGTATTTTCTGTTTTTGAAATGTTTGTATAATCAACCGTAGAAGTGTTTTCGTAGTATTCGATGTTTTCTAACAATGCACCAAATTTAACTGCTCCAAAAATTTCCGGTTCTTTTTCTTTTGATAAATCAACACATTTCGCATAGCAACCTCCTTCGAAGTTAAATACACCATTCTCGCTCCATCCATGCTCATCATCACCAATTAATCCACGGTTTGGATCAGCAGATAAGGTTGTTTTTCCTGTTCCAGATAAACCAAAGAAAATAGCAGTATCGCCATCTTTTCCGATGTTTGCTGAACAGTGCATTGATAACACACCTTTTTCGTGTGGTAAGATATAATTCAATAATGAGAAAATTCCTTTTTTGATTTCACCTGTATAACCAGAACCACCAATTAAGATGATTTTTTTAGTCATGTTTAAAATAGTGAAGTTGTGTTGACGAGTACCATCAATTTCAGGTGTTGCTCTGAATCCTGGAGCATTGATGATTGTCCATTCTGGGTCAAAAGATAAAATTTCTTCAGGAGTTGGACGTAAGAATAAGTTGTTTGCAAATAAGTTCGACCAAGGATACTCAGTAACTACGCGAATGTTTAATCTGTATTTTGGATCAGCACAAGCGTAAGAGTCGCGTACATAAACATCTTTACCTGATAAATAAGCACATACACGGTTGTAAAGGATATCAAATTTATCGGCATCAAATTTAAAGTTAACATCGCCCCACCAAATTGAATCTTTTGTCTTTTCATCCAACACCACAAATTTATCTTTTGGCGAACGCCCTGTAAATTCTCCTGTGTCAACCGCCAAAGCTCCTGTGTCTGTTAAAATCCCTTCGCCTCTGATAATTGTTTCTTCTACTAATTCAGCTGGATTTAAGTTCCAATAAGCTGCTGATACATTTCCTAAACCTAAACTTGCAATGGTTGCATTTTTAGCTTTAATTCCAAATTCGTTCATTTCTTATGTTTTTGGTTAAACAGTTTAATTTTTGAGAGGACAAAAATAACAAAATTTAGGCTTGGTAATTTTCCAAAAACCAATTAATAGTTTTTAACCAGTTGAATTGAAAATAAAACAAAATAATAAAAACCTGAATATCAATTAAATACAAGTCTTATGTAAAATCATTCTATAATAAAACTGTTGATAATTATTTTGAATTAACGAAGGTGTTTTACCACTTCAAGACCTTTTCTGTCGAACAATTGAATGTAAGTTTCCTCTATAAATTATACAATTCGCTGTACTTCTTTTTAGCATAGTCCATAAAGTACTGGAAATTTAACTTTTCGCCAGTAATTGCAATGCACAATTCCTCGGCTGTATAATATTTACCATGTTTATGGACCTTTTCGCGCAACCATTCCAGCAATGGCTTCATATTGCCCGACTCTATCTGCTTCTCGAGTTCAGGATTTTCCTTTTTAGCTTGAGCAAAAAACTGAGCTGCATAAAAACTACCCAAGGAATAGGTTGGGAAATAGCCAAAACTACCGTGACTCCAATGAATATCCTGCAATACACCTTTTGAATCGGATGGCACATCAATTCCCAAATACTCCTTGTATTTAGCATTCCAATAAGAGGGCAAATCCTTTACTTGAATCTTATTCTCGATAAGCGCTTTTTCAATTTCAAAACGAATCAACACATGAAAATGATAGGTCAACTCATCGGCCGAAGTTCGAATCAAAGATGGCTGAACAATGTTCATGGCTTTATAAAAATCTTCGGCAGTCTTCCCTTTTAACTGCTCAGAAAAGGTTCGCTGCATTCTACCAAAATTACCTTTCCAGTAACCTAAACTTCTAGCCACATTATTTTCCCACATGCGCGATTGCGACTCGTGGATACCAAATGAAATGTATTCGCCCAATGGCAATCCGTATTCACTTGCAGGTAATCCTTGTTCATATAATGCATGTCCACCCTCATGAATGGTACTCCAAAGCATTTCATTTAAATCATTTTCATTCACACGCGTGGTTACACGCACATCCTGACAGCTAAAATTGGTGGTGAAAGGGTGCGAAGAACGGTCCTGACGACCTGCTTCAAAGTCATAGCCCATTTGCTTTAAATACTCAAGACCTAAATCCCACTGTTTTTGATCATCGTATTTTAGATACATAAACGCATCATCGTTTTGGGGCTTAGCAGCAATTTGTTTTACAAAAGCCACTAACTGACTGCGTACATCCGCAAACAATACCTCCAAATCGGCTGTTTTAGAATCAGGTTCGTATTGGTCCAACAAAGCATCGTATGGATGTGCTTTGTAGCCCAAAACTTCGCATTCTTTGCGTTTTAAAGCCACTAACTTTTCCAAGTGGGGTGCATAAATCGAAAAATCGTTTTTCTCTTTTGCCGATTGCCATGCTTGAAATGTTTCAGAAATGGTTCTACTCAATTCCTGAACAAATTCGGTTGTGTACTTTTTATTGTCCTTAAAGCTCTTTAGCGATTTTTGAATATTCTTTTGTTCTCTATCCGATAATGTCTTGTCGTTCGACAATGCCTCTAACAAATCACCAAGCTCCTTAGATGTAGCCAATTCATGGGCTATTCCTGCCAAGGTCGACAATTGTTGTGCACGAAATGCAGCTCCCTTTGGTGGCATGTAGGTTTCTTGATCCCAATTTAATAGTGCAGCAGCATTTTGTATGTCGGCCACTTTTCGAAGCAGCTCGGTATATCGCGTATAATTTTGATTCATAAATTTTTATTTTTTCTTAATTGGTGCGAGGGCAAGGAATATCCAGCCTGCAATAAAAAACAATCCTCCAATTGGAGTAATTGGTCCCAACCATTTTACGGTTGTTAAACCCATCAATTTAGCGGTTGACAGCAAATACAAAGAACCTGAAAACAGAACAATTCCAGCCATAAAACAATAACCCGCTTTGGCTAACATTTTAGGATTAAATTTTTCGAATAAAAACACCACTGCCACCAATACCAAACTGTGGTACATTTGGTAACGAGCAGCTGTTTCGAACGTTTGAATATTGCGTTCTGTTAACAGAACACCATCTAATTTTGATTCCAGGTAATGTGCAGCCATGGCACCCAATGCAACAGCTATTGCTCCTGAAATTCCGCTGAATACTAAAAATCGTTTTTGCATATGTACAAATGTATAAAAAAGCAATCCACATTATTTCTAAAAAATAGAGAATCGTAAGGTTTTGGGAATTGCGTCACTATTGCCAAAATAGCAAGTCATTCCTTCAAATTTCATATTCCTGTGTCAAATTGTCTTATTATCTTTGCTGGCAAATAATTTGAGGTAGAGCAACGCAATTCAAAAAGATGTCGAAAATTAAAAATATATTTAAGAAAATGAGCACACAAGAGAACGAAACCGTAAACGAGGAAACGACCAATAATTCGGCAGAAAACACCGAAAATACAGCACCTGTTGATGAGCAAGCAAGCAAATTGGCTGAATTGGAAGCAAAAGTGGCGGATGCAAATGATAAATACTTGCGCTTGTATTCGGAATTCGACAATTTCAGAAAGCGTACTGCCAAAGAACGTATCGATTTAATCAATACTGCAGGTGAAGACATTTTTAAAAGCTTGTTGCCTATTTTGGATGATTTTGAACGTGCAATCAAATCGAATGCAGAAACAACCGATATCAAAGCTGTAAACGATGGTGTTAATTTGATATACAACAAATTAAAGTCAAACTTAACTTCTAAAGGTTTACAAGAAATGAAATCGCATGGCGAAACATTTGATGCCGATATTCACGAAGCAATTACCAATATCCCTGCTCCTAGCGATGATTTAAAAGGCAAAGTAGTAGATGAATTGGAAAAAGGATATAGCTTAAACGGAAAAATTATTCGCTTTGCAAAAGTGGTGATTGGGAATTAGATAATAGACGTTAGATATTAGACAATAGATTTTAGATAAAAGTAATATCAATAATTATTGCCATTGCAGGTATTATCACCTGCAAGATTGATTGAGATAACTTCTTAGTTGGTGATAACACCAACTAAGGCATAAATAGAAAACGTTCTTATTGCCATTGCAGGTGTTATCACCTGCAAATTTGATTAAAACAACTTCTTTGTTGCTGATAACACCAACAAAGGCATCAAGATTAAGTTTAATACTAAGGACTCAGGACAACAGACTAAAGACTAAAGACTAAAAAAAACAATGAGTAAACGCGATTATTACGAAATATTAGAAATTACCAAAAGTGCGAGTGCTGACGAAATAAAGAAAGCCTATCGCAAAATGGCTATTAAATATCATCCGGATAAAAATCCGGGCGACAAAGCTTCGGAAGAAAAATTCAAAGGAAGCGGCTGAGGCTTACGAAATATTGAGCAATCCGGAGAAAAAACAACGTTACGATCAATATGGCCATGCTGGCGTTGGTGGCAATGGCGGATTTGGTGGTGGCGGTGGTCAAGGTGGATTTGGCGGCATGAACATGGATGATATCTTCAGTCAGTTTGGAGATATTTTTGGCGGACACTTTGGTGGTGGCGGAGGATTTGGTGGCGGTGGTCGTGGAGGCAGAAGAGTAAATAGAGGTTCTAACCTTCGTGTGAAAGTAAAAATGACCTTGGAAGAAATTGCCAATGGTGTTGAAAAGAAAATCAAAGTAAATAAATACGTTGCTTGTAAACCATGCTCTGGTAGCGGTGCAAAAAATGGTTCGGCACACAGCACATGTTCAACTTGTAAAGGTCAAGGACAAGTAAGTAGAGTTACCAATACTATTTTAGGAGCTATGCAAACAACCAGCACCTGCCCTGCTTGTGGTGGTGATGGAAAAACAATTACCGATAAATGTCCTTCTTGCCATGGCGATGGAATTGTGCGCGAAGAAGAAGTAATCTCAATCAATATTCCTGCAGGTGTTGCCGAAGGAATGCAATTATCCGTTGCAGGAAAAGGAAACATGGGCGCACGCAATGGTGTTCCGGGTGATATGATTGTAGTGATTGAAGAAATAGAACATGAATTTTTAAAACGTGATGGCCTGCATTTATTCTACGACCATTACATCAGCTATACCGATGCTGCTTTAGGAACCCAAATTGAAGTACCAACCATAGATGGAAAAGCAAAAGTTAAAATTGATGCTGGAACACAAAGTGGAAAAGTATTGCGTTTAAAAGCAAAAGGTTTGCCTGATATCAACAGCTATTCAAGAGGAGATATTTTGGTGAACATTAACGTATGGACACCACAAAACTTAACCAAAGAAGAAAAGAAAATTTTAGAAGGATTGAAAGATGCTGAAAACTTCAAACCCAATCCAGGAAAAAATCAAAAAAGTTTCTTCGAACGTATGAAACAATATTTTGATTAAGTGCTTAATGAATGATTTATAAGTACTCTTATAACAGCAACCGGTATAAAGCAATTACAACCTTCATGGTAGTGTGTTTTATATCGGTTGTTTCGTTTGCACAAGACACCATTCGTGTAAAAAAAGTCAGAAAGTACTATGATGACTGTTATCTTGTGCTGTGTACAGATAGCAATTGTTATAAAGATACCATTCCAAAATCGGTATTTGAGTCGGAAGCGAAAATTGAAATTCGCATGTTTAAAGACTGTGAAGCAGGTAAAACAAATGATATTTTTGTATCCAGCTTTCAGTTAGAATTTGTTTCCAGTGGTGTTTATACCGAATTGGCTTGCTCTAGTTCGTTCTTTACCGACCAGCAAAAAAAAGCCATTACCAACAAAAAAATAAAATCTTTCAAAATTACGTCTATAAACGTGCATGCACCCGATGGCTTTCGGAAAATGCCCGATTTAGAAATAATGTTAAAGTAATTCATTTCTTATCCAAAATTTGTACTTTTAGTCCACAAGAAATTAGCTTTATGAATCAACCTATTCTGTCAGCACAAAACATTGTTAAACGTTATGCAACGCATACCGCATTAGACGATGTTTCATTAAATATACCAACACAAAGTATTTTTGGATTACTTGGACCAAACGGTGCAGGTAAAACATCCTTGATTCGTATCATCAATCAGATAACTGGTCCGGATAGTGGTGCTGTTTATTTTGAAGGAAAACCATTAACACCAGCACATGTAGAGCAAATAGGTTATTTACCCGAAGAGCGTGGATTGTATAAAAAAATGGAAGTGGGCGAACAAGCTTTGTACTTAGCCCAATTAAAGGGTATGAACAAAGCCGAAGCAAAAAAGAAATTGAAGGAGTGGTTCGAAAAATTTGAGATTGATGGCTGGTGGAATAAAAAAGTGGAAGAACTATCGAAAGGAATGCAACAGAAAGTGCAATTTATCGTGACGGTGTTGCATGAACCTAAATTATTGATATTGGATGAGCCATTTAGTGGCTTCGACCCTATCAATGCAAATATTATTAAGAATGAAATTTTACATTTAAAAAACCAAGGATCTACCATTTTATTTTCGACACACAATATGGGATCGGTAGAAGAGTTATGTGATAACATTGCTTTGATTAATAAATCGAAAAAAATATTGGATGGCTCTGTAAAAGAAATTCGCAAACAATACAAATCGAATGTTTACGAAATAGAGTTTACTGGTAACATGATGGGATTTACCAATTCATTGTGGACGTTTGCAAAGTTGGGCGAACACAAAGCCGAAGGAGAACATGGCAAAGCACAAGTGGTATTAACACCAGGCAGCACTGCAAATCAATTGATTGGATCAATCATACAAGCAGTAGAAATAAATTCGTTTAAAGAAATTATTCCGAGTATGAACGATATCTTTATTTCGAAAGTAAACGAAGGAGCAACAGTAGGAACACAAAGTAATTTCACCGAATAATAAAATTTAAGGATATGAAAAAAGTAGCACTTTTAATTGTTTTAGCAGCAGGTTTAGGACTTGCATTTATGCCCAAAGGCGTTGTAGGGAAAATGTTTCCGTATTTACAAGGCGAAAATTACAATGGTAAAAAAGTAAATATACCTACCGATACAAAAGGAAAATACACCTTGTTAGGAATGGCATTTAGCAATAAAGCGGAAGCTGATTTAAAAACATGGATCAATCCTATTTACAATAAATTTATTTTAAAAATCGATCGTAGCAAAGCAGATGTATTTGATGTAGGTGTGGATTACGATGTAAACCTATACTTTATTCCAATGTTTACTGGAATTAACCAATTAACCAGCAAATCATCGAAAGAGAACATTAAAAAGAATACGGATAAAGAAATGTACGATTATTTGTTGTTTTACGAAGGCGATAAAACCTATAAAGAAGAATTGGACTTTGAGAAAAAAGACATCCCTTACTTTTTTGTATTGGACAAAACGGGAAAGATTGCCTATGCAACATCGGGAGAATTTAAAGATGAAAAACTGGAAGCAATCTTAGATGTGATTGAAGAAAACAATTAAGCAATATTGCTTTTAATCGCCCATTTGCAATTTTAAATTTATTAAGAAAATAATAACCAGTCGAAATGAAAAAAACAATTACAACAGCCATTTTATCCATTCTTATTTCATTTACAACAAGTGCACAATTTACACTTGATTATGGGGAGATAGCTAAAAGAGAAGGCATGATTTATAGTATTTTAGGCGGTGATGAAAAAAACATATTTGTAACCAGGTATAGTGGAGGAACATTTTATGTCGAAAAATATGATGCTGAAACATTGAAAGATGTATTTTCTGTTGACTGTTTCAAAAAAACAAAGGAAAAAAAAGTATACAACGACTATTTAGTTACTTATTATATAGGAAATAAAACGGTTACCCTTTATACAAAACTCTCAGAAGAAAAAAACAGCATTTACTACAAAATAATTGATGCAGATGGAAACACAGGTGGTGACATGGAGCTTTTCACTTTAAGCAACTCAAAATTAGCTAAATGTAATGGATGCATCAATTCTTTTGCGACAGCAATTTCTGCTGATTTAAAGCATATAGCAATTGGTTATAGCACTGAAGGAAGCACACAAAATTTTATCGTATTTAATACAGAGACGATGAAAAAAGAATGGGAAAGCAGCTTTCAGCTTCAAGAAGGAACCACCGCCACAAAATTTAAAATAACAAATGAAGGTTTAATTTCATTTTTTAATAGCAAAATTCCTACTGAAACCAAATCAATATCGACAGTAAGTTCAACCAACAAAAAACCCGTTACGGCATCATTAGAACTTAAAAACAATGAAAAAATTACAAGTGCTGATTACTTAATCCATGGTAATTCAGTTACAGTTGCAGGATTCTATAAAAATGAAGAAAGCGGTAAAAAAGGTGTTTTCAGTAAAACAATAGAGTTAAGTACAATGTCGACTAAGGTTAATGAAGCTCAACTTTTTACAGATGAAATGATACAGACATTAGACGATAATATGAAAAAGCAAGGACTTGAACCAGAAAAACTTAGTATCAAAAGAAATTATACTATTGATAATGTTCAGCAATTAAATAACAACATATATTTTGTTGGACAAGACTTTGAATCGGTTTTTTCAACTACAAGCAACGCTAACGGTGTCTTTTCACAAAATGTTATTTACTTCAAAATTAATATGGATGGAAAAATTGAATGGACTGGGGTAATTCCTTTTGAAAGAAAAGTACAAGGTGAGCCCAATTTAATGAGGCTAGATGTAAATACTGATTTATTTGCAAAAATTCCCACTTTTATTTTAAATAATAAACTAGTTATTATTACTGGAACTGAATCAATATATGGCTTTTTGCAACCAACTATTAGTTCTGTTACTGTCAACTCCATCTCTCCTGAAAATGTTGTTTATAGTGAGGATATTGGAGATGAGGCAGAAAATAGAATTTACCAAAATGCTATACTATATGATGTTGTAGGCATTCCTGCATTAGTATACGCCCATAAAAACAAAGCGTATGTATACCATAATAAAAAAGGAGAAAATAAAATGGGAAGACTCCAAGGTAAATAGTTGAAAATTTTATTTCAAAATATCCCAAGTCCTTCAAATTATAAACATAATTTGAAGGACTTGTTTTTAAACTATATTTGGGAAAAGCGAGACTATATTTGATGGTGTTTGCGAAGAAAGTATCCAAATATTTTAATATGAGAGATTAAGGGTACATTTTGTATCCTTATAAATAAGTTAGTTGCAATTAGAAAACCGTAATGAATAACTCAACATTTTTTGAATTAAGAAATAAAGGAAACTTTTTAAAAATAGAAGTTATCGGATACTGCCATTCCGAAGCAGAATTAAATTACGACAAGAATTGGTTAAGTAGTATTGTTCAATTTAATGTTGGATCATTTTCAGGTAAGTTTAAAGCTGAAATGCAGACTTTCGATTTTGAAATATTTAAAAAAGAACTTGAAATCGCTTTTGACAAATTAAATAGAAGTGCAACCTTCGAAACAATAGAAGGGCAAGTTAATTTGGATATTGCCGGTGACGGAGTTGGCCACTTTGAGGCGAAATGTTTATTAATGGACCAAGCTGGAGTCGGTAATGAACTTAGATGTGAATTGGAATTGGATCAAACTCAATTACCTGAAATCATTGACCAATTGAATAAAATAATAGTTGCATATCCACCAATTCGATAATTGATAAAAAACTGGTGCTAACAGGTGCTCAAGGCCAGCCCAAAATCATGCTCCGAAGAAACTTTAAAATCGAAAGAAAAAGTTCTATCTTCGAAACAACGATTTATTTAAAGAGTTGGGCCGTGCGCCTAGCACCAAACCGTTATCCCACGAAAATATCAGAAATAGTTTGAAATCTGTCGATCCCTACTTTATTCCTTTTAAGCATTCTTTAGCTAATGCTGCTATTCCTTCTGAATTTAGTTTAATGGTTGATGTGCCTCATCCTTTATGTTTGCTGGCAGCTGAAGATTTGCAATCGTATTTGAAAGATCAAAACGAATGGGTTCATAATTTTGGGTTAGAGAACGATGCTGAAAATATAATTGGTAAAATGTTTGGCGTATTAGTAGTGAAGACGAAAGAAAATGAAATTGGCTATTTGGCCGCCTTTTCAGGAAAACTGGCTAAAGGAAATCATCATTCTAAATTCGTGCCACCTGTTTTTGATATGCTCACCGAAAACAGTTTTTTGAATTTGGGTATGCAGGAATTAACCCGCATCAATAAAGAGATTGAAACGTTGACTGATTCTATTCGAATTGAAGAATTAAAAAACGTTAGGAAGAACCATTCAATTGCTTTGCAAAATAAAATCTTTGATCAATATCATTTTTTGAATCGAGCTGGCGAACAAAAAAGTCTGATTGAATTGTTTAAAGAAGCCGGATACAAAAATTGTGTCGCAGGTGCAGGTGAATGTGCTGGACCAAAATTATTGCAATATGCTTTTCAAAATAAAATGCAGCCATTAGCCCTGGCTGAATTTTGGTGGGGACTTTCTCCTAAATCAGAAAAATGGAAACATGGTCACTTCTACCCTTGCTGTAAAGAAAAATGCGAACCTATCTTAGCCCATATGCTTTCAAGGATAGACAGCATGTGAAGCCTTAAGTAAAATAAAAATTTAGCATATATTTGAATTTCATAGTAAATCATGAAACACTTTTTCACACTAACCATATTATTATTTTCTCCACCATTTGTAATGCACAATTGGTTCCTGTTTTTCCTGTTGACACTGTTTATTCAAGTTATGACAGTCTTAATGAAATACGTATACTCCAGCATACCATCCGAATTGCAGACGGAAGCAAACAGTTGGATAAAAGTACAAGCACTACAATCTGGAAAACAACTGATACAATAAAATACATTGATAAATCCAATTTTTTGTTCATGACCAAAACATCGGTGTTGCGCCAACATGAATGTGTTTTAGTGAATAAGTTTGAAACAGCAACAATTTACGATCCTTCTGGCACTTATAAAACGCTTATACAAGAAGAGGATAAAAAAAGTATAGTTCAGTATTACAGTCTATCTGGTAAACTACTAAAAACAGAAAAAGGAGCTTCTGCCATCGATTTTTATAAGTCGATACACGCATATTATACTAAAAAGAAAAGCAAAAAGAAATGAGCAACATCCCATTTCAAACCATCGACTGGAAATCGGTTAAAAAAGTAGAATATAAAGGAGAAACTGGTGTTGCCTATTGGCAAACGGTTCAACTAGGTGGTTTACGAATTCGCATTGTAGAATATTCAAAAGGTTATTTGGCCGATCATTGGTGTGAGAAAGGGCACATTGTGCATTGCTTGGAGGGAGAATTTATTACGGAGCTAAAAGACGGCACAAAAAAAATACTCCACAAAAATGAAATGTATGTAGTTTCAGATGAACTTAGTTCCCATCGTTCATTTTCAGAAAATGGAGTAAAGCTGTTGATTGTGGATGGCGACTTTTTGAAAAAAAGTTAATCTCTTCGTCCTTTTTATAAATGATTTGAAATGAATATGACAATAAAATAATTCAACCTATCAAATCCAAGAATAAAATCTATTTCGCTCCTATAGAGCTTATTTATTACACTAAACTTTTCTATTATTGCTATTATGCTCCTACGGAGCTAAAAGAATAACTCCGTAATAGTTAATTTATGTTTTCTACAATTACAACTAACTCCTTCTAAGCTAAAAAACAGCTCCGTAGGAGCTCAATAGCATAGAAAAGTGCAACAACAAAACATTTTAAACCCCGTAAAGGTGAAATAAAAATCTGCTGAGGAAAAACAAAACCTAACAAATTCAATAAGAAAAGCTGTTTCGCTCCTACGGAGCTTATTTATTATTCTATACTTTCCTTTTATTGCTATTATGCTCCTACGGAGCTAAAAGAATAACTCCGTAATAGTTAATTTATGTTTTCTACAATTACAACTAGCTCCTTCTAAGCTAAAAGAAACAGCTCCGTAGGAGCTCAATAGCAATAGAAAAGTGCAACAACAAAACATTTTAAACCCCGTAGGGGTGAAATAAAAATCTGCTGAGGAAAAACAAAACCTAACAAATTCAATAAGAAAAGCTGTTTCGCTCCTACGGAGCTTATTTATTATTTTATACTTTCCTTTTATTGCTATTATGCTCCTACGGAGCTAAAAGAATAACTCCGTAATAGTTAATTTATGTTTTCTATTATTACAATTAGCTCTGCAGATTAAAAAAACAGTTCCTTGTAGCTCGTTTATACTTTTTTATAATTACAATTCGCTCCCGCTTAACGATAATAAACAGCTCCGTAGGAGCTCAATAGAAATAGCAAGATCTAACAACAAAACATTTCAAACCCAGTAGGGGTGAAATAAAAATCTGCTGAGGAAAAACAAAACCTAACAAATTCAATAAGAAAAGCTGTTTCGCTCCTACGGAGCTTATTTATTATTTTATACTTTCCTTTTATTGCTATTATGCTCCTACGAGCTAAAAGAATAACTCCGTAATAGTTAATTTATGTTTCTATTATTACAATTAGCTCTGCAGATTAAAAAACAGTTCCTTGGCTCGTTTATACTTTTTATAATTACAATTCGCTCCCGCTTAACGATAATAAACAGCTCCGTAGGAGCTCAATAGAAATAGCAAGATCTAACAACAAAACATTTCAAACCCAGTAGGGGTGAAATAGAGAAACTAATTCCATTCATTTTTGAATACCTTAATTATAAAAAATAAAAATTACAGAAAAGATAAAAACATAAAAAAAGCCCTGTGAATACAGGGCTTTTTTATAAAGGATTGAATATTATTCAACTTTAATACAACCATCTTTAATAGTGATTTTTGCACCATTTTTTACTTTTACCCAACCGCAAGAAGTTTTGATTTCAACTTCTGAAGCACTTGTTTGAATAGATGTTGCACCTGTTGTAGATGCAGAAAATTCAACCTTTTGAGTAGAACCATTCGATTTTACTTCCATGGTGTACTTTTGTGAATCTTTGTTGTAATAGTCGATAGTGAACGCACTTGCAATAGATGTTACTAGCAAAATGCTGCTGATAAAAATAGTTTGTTTAGTTTCATGTTTTAAAGTTTTTAGTTTAACAGTATTCCAAATCTAAATTGTTTAAATGGAAATTCAAAATAAAGGTTAACCAATTGTTTAGATTATAGAATATTCAACTTGCAGGTATTCTCCAATTAAAGTACATTTGGATAGAGACAATTTCTAACATGTACAAAGACATTCAATCCTATAACAATGCTTTAACTGCTGAGGATAAAGCAATTTGTGATTTACTTTACCTTGAAATTTGTAAGGCATTACCTGAAGCAGAACATAAAATATGGCATGCACATCCCGTTTGGTTTTTAGATGGTAATCCAGTGGCGGAGTATAGCAAATTAAAAAACAATGTACGTTTGTTGTTTTGGAGCGGACAATCGTTCGATGAACCCGAATTACATAATGAAGGTAGTTTTAAAGCTGCTGAGGCTCGTTATACGACTTTAGAACAAGTCAACACAAAAGATTTAAAACGATGGCTTAAAAAATCGAGAGACATTCAATGGGATTATAAAAACATTGTCAAACGAAAAGGAGTGTTGGAGCGATTAAAATAATAAACATCAAGCATGTAAATCATGAAATTTCCAACATTAACAACAGAACGTTTTTTACTTCGACAATTTAACCCTTCCGATTTAGAAAATGTATTTTTAGGTCTCTCCCACCCCGATGTTATTCCCTATTACGGAGTAAGCTATACATCTTTGGAAGAAACAAAAAAACAATTAGCATTTTTTGAAGAACTAGAAAAAAATGGGACAGGAATTTGGTGGGCCGTTTGTTCCTTGGACAATTCCATTTTTTATGGTGCAGGAGGATTAAACAGTTTAGAAAAAGAACATAAAAAGCAGAAATATAGTTTTTCGTTATTGCCAGATCACTGGGGCAAAGGAATTATGAAAGAGGTGATGCCTATTATTTGTGAATATGGCTTTAATGAACTCGACTTGCACCGTATTGAAGGTGTGGTAGAATCAGAAAATGAGAATTGCAAAAAAGCAATGACTAAACTTGATTTTGAATACGAAGGCACATTAAAAGAATGCGAACTTAAAAACGGTAAATTTATCAGCTTAGCATTTTATGCTAAACGAAATGAAAAACATTTAACAAAATAAAAACGATGAATTCAATTGGAAGAAATATTTTAGCTGTCATCATAGGAATATTAGCTGGTGGTATGTTAAACATGGGAATCATTATGATTAGTAGTTCACTCATTGCTCCACCAGCAGGAGCAGATGTAACCACGATGGAAGGATTAAAAGCATCCTTGCATTTGTTTGAACCAAAACATTTTATTATGCCATTTCTTGCACATGCATTAGGGACTTTATTGGGTGCATTTATTACTGCAAAAATAGTACTCAATCATAAAATGAAATTTGCTTTGGGAATTGGTGCTTGGTATTTACTAGGTGGTATCATCAATATTGTAATGCTGCCATCTCCAACCTGGTTTACAATTCTGGATTTAAGTGTTGCCTATATTCCTATGGCATTTATTGCATGGAAATTGGCTGAGGGAAAAAAATAGTCCGATTTTCAGTCTAAAGAAATCAACAATTGCTTTCCCGTTTCGTGCTTTTTTTTATCTTTGAGATAGATTAAAAATCAGACGAGATGAAAAAACTACTACTACTTTTTCTTGCATTTCTATGCATGAACTTTTCCTATTCAACAGAAATCGTTCAAAATCCCTATACCAACTTATTCAATGCTGCCTATCAACAGTTCCCTGCAATTCCTAAAGGTATATTAGAAGCTGTAGCATTTAACAATACACGCTTTACACACATTACGCATGCATCCGCTGCTTCCGAGAGTTGTAATGGAATGCCCAATGCGTATGGAGTAATGGGCTTGACCTTGAATGGACAAGATTATTTTTACGACAACCTTACCTTAATTACACAACTGACCAATTATACGGAGCTAGACATCATCAATAACCCTGCAATTAACATTATGGCATATGCCGATGCGTTTGATTCTTTGATGGTGAACATGAGTATCTCTGGTAACAACATGAAAGATTACATTCCTGTATTTATGATGTTGAGTGAATTACCTTCAGGAACAATAGGACAGCAATATGCAATGAATGCTCAATTGTATGGTTATTTCGATTTCCTTAAAAATGCAGATTACCAGCAACAATTTAATTTCCCGAATCACATCATTGATTACACTGCCATTTTTGGTGAAGTGGATTATTTGATTCTAAGTTCACAAAGCATTACCGTAACCGATGAAAGTGTATACGATAGAAATGGAAATTACTTTACACCCAATTTAAATCGCTCTCCACTATCTGCTGATTATGGTCCGGCAATTTATAACGCAGCTGCAAGCTGTAACTATAGTTCACGCTCTGGTACAGCCATCTCCGCTGTTACCATTCATACCGTGCAAGGATCGTATGCAGGCTGTATCTCCTGGTTTCAAAACTGTGCAGCTGGTGTTTCGGCACATTATGTATTACGCTCAAGCGATGGACAAGTAACACAAATGGTACCGGAATCGGCTAAAGCATGGCATGTGGGTTCCGAAAATCCATACACAATTGGATTGGAGCATGAAGGTTACATCAACAATGCATCGTGGTATACCAATGCAATGTACACATCATCTGCTGCTCTAGTTCGAGACATTTGTAATAGCGGTTATGGTATCAATCCATTGCGTACGTATTTCGGACCAGGTTGTTCTGGTGGGTATTCCAGTTGTTTATTGGGTGGTTGTACAAAAATTAAAGGTCATCAAATGTTCGCCAACCAAACACATACCGATCCAGGACCAAATTGGAACTGGGCAAAATATTATTTACTCATCAACAATGCTCCTACCATCAATACCGTAACTGCTGCAACGGGCAATTTTTATGATAGTGGTTTAGCGGCAGCCAACTATGCTAACGATGAACGCATTTTAACATTGATTCAACCTGCTGGCGCAACATCCATCACATTGAACTTTACTTCTTTCAACACCGAATTAAATTGGGATTATTTATTCATTTACGATGGTGCAACAACTGCAGCTCCTCTCATCGGACAATATACTGGAACAAACTCACCAGGCGTAGTCAGCTCTAGCGGTGGATCCTTATTATTAGAATTTAGAAGTGATTGTGCAACAACTGCTCCTGGCTGGGTAGCCAATTATACAAGCAATGTGTCCACTCCTCCTCCAACTGATAACATTGCTCCAACCACATTGGTAAACACACCTAATAGTTGGGAAACAGCCAACTTTACAGCAACATTCACCGATGCTGACAATGTGGGCGGCAGTGGATTAGAAAAAAGTTATTACCAAGTAATTGATTTTAATGGAACCGAATGGAGAGCAAATGCAAACAATGGATTTTTTGCCGACAATTTTGATTTTGCTATTCACCCCGATTGGACAAGTAATCAAGGAACATGGGCAATCGCGAATGCTTCTCTTACACAAACGGATGAAACAAATGGGAATACAAATATTTATGCAACATTGAACCAAAGTTTATCTAACAAGTATTTGTATAATTTTTATGGAAAAATTGATGGTGCAGGAACAACACGTAGAGCTGGATTTCATTTCTTTTGCGATAATGGAAGTTTAGCAAATCGTGGTAACTCTTATTTTGTTTGGTTCAGAGTAGATGATGCAAAATTGCAAATTTACAAAGTGGTGAACGATGTGTTTGGCAGTCCGTTAGTAGATATTCCATTCACAACAACTGCTGGACAATGGTATGATTATAAAATAATCTATGACCGTACTACAGGTAAAATAGATGTGTACAGAGATAATGCATTAGCAACAAGCTTTACTGATGCTTCTTTTTATACAACGGGTAACGCCATTTCATTCCGAAGTGGAAATGCGAATTTTGCAATCAATGAATTAAAAGTGTATCGTTCTCGTCCAGTTGCTAGCGCTAACATTACTGTTGGTGCTGCAGCAACAAATGACATTCGCTTTCAAAATCCAAATCCAACTACTTTTTCTGCAAAAGTTAAATCTATTTGTTCGGATTCAGCTGGCAATTTATCTGCTATCTTTTATGAAAACATTAATGTTGATTGGACACCACCAACAACAGTAGATACCATCAATGATGGATTAGCTGCTGATATTGTTTTTACTAATTCAGCTACCGATTTATCTGCAAACTGGAGTGCAGCTGTTGATACCAATTCGGCTATAGCAAAATATTGGTATGCAATAGGTACAACCGCTGGTGCAACGGATGTGGTAAACTGGACAGATAATTGGTTTAATAGAACTGTTACACATACAGGATTAACACTCGTTGATGGTCAAACTTATTACTTTAGCGTGAAAGCCGAAAATGGTGCAGGTTTAATTTCTGCTGTATATACCAGCAATGGACAAACCGTTGATTTAACACCAACAAGCATTGCAAACACTACTAATGAAACTGCAATCAACATCTATCCTAATCCATTTACAAATGCAACAACACTTACGTTTTCATTAACAGAAAATGCAATTGTAAAAATTGAATTGGTTGATGTATTGGGAAAACAAATTCAACTTTATTCGAATAAAAATCAAAGCGTTGGCAAACACCAAATTGCAATCAATGCAAATGAATTGGGCTTATCGAAAGGAATGTACTTTTTGAAATTGATGGTAAACGAAGAAGTAACAACAACAAAAGTAATTTTAAAATGAGAAAACTAAATTTATTTACTTTCTTATTACTCGCAAGTACCGCAATTGCTCAACAAAATAAAGTTGTAACTGTTTCGTCATTTTACATGGATGAATCGGAAATAAATAGCAATGAATACAAAGAGTATGTATTTGAGCACGATACTATGCATCGTTCAATTCATCAAACGGAAGCCGAAAAATACGCTAATTACAATTTAGAAACGGATGCTCAATGGGACAGTTTGAGAGCATTTACAACAGGAAGCAATAAAACACTTCGTTTAAAAGATAACAGAGCTTGTAACTTGCAAAAGCGTGTGTATGGTTGGCATCCCTATTGGCAAAATGGTTTACAAAGCAATTACGATTGGAATGGCTTGAGCGATTTATGTTATTTTTCGTATGAAGTAAATCCAGCAAACGGAAATGCAATTACAACACATAATTGGAGTACTGCAACAGTTGTATCGGATGCACAAGCAAATGGAGTAAATGTTACCTTGTGTGTAACCTTATTTGGTGCAACAGACTTAACCACTTTTTTAGGAAACACCACTGCGCAACAAACGCTTATTACCAATTTAATTTCTGCTGTTCAAAGTAGAAATGCAAAGGGTGTAAACATTGATTTTGAAGGTATGGGGGCATCACACAAAGTTCCTTTCACAGCCTTCATGAATAATTTATGTACTCAAATGCATGCAGCAATAGCCGGTTCAGAAATTAGCATTGCCTTGTATGCAGTCGATTGGAGTGGCTCATTCGACATGGCTGCTTTA
Source organism: Bacteroidota bacterium (assembly GCA_016707685.1). Classification (GTDB taxonomy): domain Bacteria; phylum Bacteroidota; class Bacteroidia; order 2-12-FULL-35-15; family 2-12-FULL-35-15; genus 2-12-FULL-35-15. The sequence continues at coordinate 38,760 of JADJHE010000025.1, read as the reverse complement.
AATACCTATGTAGATTTATTTATCATCATGGGTTACGATTATTACTGGAGCGGTAGCTCTAATGCTGGTCCAGAAGCACCATTGTATAATTTTGAAACATCGTACAATCAAACATTAACCAAATCAATTACCTATTACTTAAAACAAGGAGCATCAAAAAATAAATTATTATTAGGATTACCCTATTATGGTCGCGAATGGGCTACTGCTTCTGCATCCACTATTCCATCGGCTACAACAGGAAGTACGAACACCGTAACGTATTTAACATTCCGTACCAATGCAAATGGTTATTACAATACACGTAATTGGGATGCAAATAGTTTTTCACCCTGGTTTCCATCTACACGCACAGGAACACCGTGGCAGTGTTTTATAGATGATGCTTATTCGATGGGGAAACGATTCGATATTGTGAATCAACGTGGTATTGGTGGAATTGGGATTTGGGCACTGGGATACGACAATGGCTACAACGATTTTTGGAATTTAATTCGTGATAAATTTTCGGATTGTGCAGTTGTTCCTTGTACCGATACCATTTATGATATGGGGGGACCGAATCGAAATTATTACGACAACGAAACCTATACTTACACCATTGCACCAACAGGCGCATCGAATGTTTCATTAAACTTTTCGAGTTTTAATACAGAAGTAAATTATGATACGCTTTGGATTTACAATGGGAACACCACTGCTGCTCCTTTAATCGGATTTTATCATGGAACAACTTCACCCGGAACAGTAACATCTACAGGTGGTGCATTGACCATCAAATTTAAATCCGACAACGGAACGGTAGCGAGTGGCTGGCAAGCAATCTGGAATTGCACCATCGATAATACTTTACCAACTACTTTGGTAAGTGCTCCTACTACATGGCAAACAACAAACTTTACTGCGAGTTTTACTGATAGCGATAATTCAGGTGGAACAGGCATTGAAAAAAGTTTTTACCAAGTATTGGAGAATACCGGAACTGAATGGAGAGCAAACAATACGCGTGGATTTTTTAGCGATAATTTTGATGTAGCCATTCATCCCGATTGGACCAATCAAGTGGGAACGTGGACCATCAACGGAGGTTATTTGCAACAATCGGATCAAACAAATGCAAACACCAATATTTGGGCACCATTAACTCAAAATTTATCGAACCGCTATTTATACAATTGGCAAGGAAAAATTAATGGTACAGGAACAAACAGACGTGCTGGTTTCCATTTCTTTTGTGATGATGCAACACAAACCAACAGAGGTAACTCCTATTTTGTTTGGTTCAGAGTAGATCAAAGTGTTTGTGAATTTTATAAAGTAGTAAACAATACATTTACATTAATGAGTTCGGTTCCAATGACCATTGTTGCAAATCAATGGTACGATTATAAAATTTTGTATGACCGTACTACAGGAAAAATGGATGTGTATCAAAATGATGTATTTATCGGTACTTGGACCGATCCGAGTTTCCTAACAACTGGAAATGCAATTTCGTTCCGTAGCGGAAATTGCGATTACATGGTAAACGATTTAAAAGTATACCGCTCCCGTTTACCAAGTGTAACTGTTACAGTTGGCAGCGCTGCAACAAATGATGTTCGCCACGAAAATGCTTCGCCCACACAACCATCTTGCAGAGTAAAATCAATCACCAAAGATGCAGCTGGTAATTTATCAAGTGTAGCATCACAAGATGTAAACATCGATTGGACTGCTGCTTCTACTCCACTTGTGATTGATGGAATAAGCAATGATATCGATACAACGTATTCATTAACGCAGCTATCTGCAAACTGGAGTACCTGCATTGATACAAATTCGGCTATCATAAAATACTGGTATAGTATTGGAACAACAGCAGGCGCAACGGATGTTGTAAACTGGACAAGCGCAAATTTAAATACCGCCATCACTCATACAGGATTAGCATTAACTAATAATCAATTGTATTTTATCAATGTAAAATCAGAAGATGGTGCTGGCTTGCAATCAAGCATAAGTAGTAGTGATGGCCAACTCGTTGTTATCCCTACAAGCATAAGTGATTTAGCATCGGCATTTAATTTGTCGGTTTACCCAAATCCATTCACAGAACAAACCACCATCAGTTATAACTTAACAAGTGCTGCTGCTGTTGAATTAAAATTATTTGATGCTCTCGGAAAAGAAATCAGATTACAAGGAACAAAAAATCAAGAAATAGGAAATTACACTTTTAATATTGATAAAAATCAATTAAATTTAGCTTCAGGATTGTATATCATTAGCTTGAAAGTAGATTCGAAAACGAGCTACTCCAAGTTATTACTGAACTAAACTTATGAAGATTCAAAGCCTCTTATTGTTTTTATTAGCTGTACTTACAACAAGTATTTTTGCACAGGAAGAGCGCGATGCATTTGACAAATATGGTCCACCGGGTGAAATATACACCAATTTAAAGGATGCTCTAAAAGATCCAAAAATTGTCTATAAATTAAAGTTGGAGTATCAAGCAATTGATCCTAAACTTCAACCAAAAATTACAAAACTTACGGAGGTTCAAGTTTTGCAAATGACAGCAAACAACCTTACTCAATTGCCGCAAGAGATTACATCGTTAGTAAACTTATTTTATTTTGCCTGCATTGGAAATGAAATCACATCTTACCCAAAGGCTTTAGCAATTTTGAACAACTTACCGAATTGAAATTGCAAGGAGCAAAATTGGATTCATTGCCTTTTGAAATTGCGTATTTAGGCCGACTAAAAACCATCGAAATTCAAAATAACAAAGCAGATACCTTCTATTTTCCAAATTCAATTGGCTATTTAAAAAGTCTTGATGAATTATTAATCTTTAATACAAAACTGGATACACTGCCAAGCTCTTTTGGCGAATTCAAAAAGCTCAAAAGCTTAACCTTGGCGATGTGTGGATTAAAAAAAGTTCCAGCAGAAATAGGCAAAATAAGCAGTTTAGAAGCATTAATTTTAGATAACAATTCATTGTTTGAAATTCCTAAAGAAATTTACAAACTCAAAAATTTAAGATACCTCTCTTTCAAAAGTAATAAAATTGAGTCGTTGCACGATTCAATTTGTATGCTCAAAAAACTTGGAAGTTGGATATTAGAGGAACTAATATGAAGAGCACGATATTGCAATTTTAAAAATTCTTTTCAAATGCAGAATTTTATACTAAGGACTTTTATTTTTCCTTTTCTTCTTTAGTCGGTTTTTCTTTCTCTTCTGGAACTTCATAATTAAGTACTCCGCCCCATAGGCCCATCTGACGGACAATCCAACCTTGACGTTTTAAAATATAACCACTAGGTCGGCCCGCATTAAATTTTCGTGGATTGGGCAATACAGCAGCAATAATAGCGGCTTCACCTTTGCTTAAATACTTTGCATCTTTTTTGAAAAATTGGTTTGCAGCTGCTTGCGCACCGTAAACCCCATCCCCCATTTCAATCACATTCAAATAAACCTCCATGATGCGTTCCTTGCTCCAAAATGTTTCTATCAAAAATGTAAAGTATACTTCAAAGCCTTTACGAATCCAGCTGCGTCCAGGCCATAAAAATACATTCTTGGCTGTTTGCTGACTGATAGTACTTGCTCCTCTTTTTTTCTTGTGATTTTCGTTGTACTCCAATGCTTTATCAATGGCTTCGAAATCAAAACCATTGTGCTTGATAAAATTTTGATCTTCGGAACAAACCACTGCTAATTGCAAATTGGGAGAAATCTCCTCAAAGGATACCCAATCCTTCTTTAGCTTCATATCCTTACCATCCACTTTTTGCTCCACACAACGAATTAACATTAAAGGAGTAACAGGAATTGGTATCCAACGAAACAAGATAGTAGAAACAATACTAACAACCAAAAACAACAGGGTTGCTTTCCAGGTAAAACGCCATACTTTTTTAAGAAATTCTTTCACGGTGCAAAAATAAAAAAATTAGAGTTCAAATTTCGGACAATTTGCAGCACCTGAAGGTCGGTCATAATTTTCGGAACTCATAATGGGTGAAAAGCCGAACATAATTTCGGTAGAATTGGCATTGGCCGATTTAAATTTAGATACGGTATAATCATAGGCAAAGCCAACAACAACATTCTTAAATACGCGCACTTGAAGCATTGCCGAAACCGCATCGTGCATTTTATAGGTTACACCCAAACCAATTCGTTTACGATAAAATACGGTGCAATTAAAATGAGTAACAGGTATCGAAGCAACTGATGTTTGTAAATGAACGGCAGGTACAATTATAAAATCGTAACCAGCTGACACAAATTTTCGTCCCAATGTAATATATGCTGTAGGCAATAATTTACTGCCAGTGCCTATTTCTTTACTTCCTTGTGATAAAGTCGTTTGATATACATTACGAACAGAAACTCCAGCAAGGACTTTTTTAGAATAAAGATAAATACCTGGAATGATGTCTGGAATAACTACCGAAGTTGCTCTATTACTCAATGCAGGGTCGTTCGCATCAAAAACACTATTGCTCATTGCCACATTTTTAATACCGGCAGCCAAACCTACACTCATGTATAATTTAGAACTTAATTTTAAGTGAATGGTATAAGAAGCATAGGCTGCTTTTTTCACAAACACACCATATTTATCTTGTTCAACAGATGCACCAACTCCATGCCAATAACGTTTGTATCCTTTTTTTCCGAAATCTTTTGTAACTGTTGCAAAAGTTGTTTCAGGTGCATCGGCAAATCCACGCCATTGTGTTCTTCGGCCCACCATAAACATCAAACCTTTGGAACTACCAGCAACAGCTGGATTCAATCCATAATCATTCAGCATAAACTGCGAATACGATGCCGATTGCTGCGCAACAGAATCGATGCAGATTAATAAGAAGAATATATATAGTATTTTTTTCAATTTATTTTACAATAGATACTGTTCCTTTTTTAATAGCTGATTTGTCACTTTTATCCTTAAAAACAATAAAATAATACGATGCATCCGGCAAAGGAGTTCCTAATAAACTCTTCCCATCCCATGCTTCATACAATCCTTGTTGCTCAAATACCAATGCTCCTAAACGATCGAAAACTTGAACCGAAGCATTGGAAAAAAATTGATAGTTCTGAATAAACCATGTATCGTTAATCCCATCTCCGTTTGGTGTAAAAGCAATCGCTGGAATCATCTCGCATTCATTTTCAATAATCGAAATACTTATGATGGTGTCATTCCCTAAATCATCGGTAATTGTTACGGAATAATTCCCTACAGATAGATTGTCAATTAAATGGCTTGATTGTCCGGTGTTCCAAACGTAGGTGTATGGAGGATTTGTAGGTGTTACGTTTATTTCAATCTCGCCTAAGCTTGAATTATTACAAGCAACATCTACTTTTACAATGGTAAAACTAATTTGCGAAAAGGCAGAATTAGTTGTTGCTATTAAAAACACAAGCAAACTAAACGACAATATGTGTTTCAACTTTTTCATTATTCACATATTTTGTTTTTAATTTCTTCCGCCATTACACTTCCCTTAGCTTCTGCAATAGATAATATTTCGCAGGCACCTGCTTTATCACCATGCTGATACATGGCAGTTGACATACCGATGTATGCTTCTTTATAGCTTGCATCCAGTTCAATTACCTTTTTATAGTCAGCAATTGCAGCATCGTAATTTCCTGATAAATCATTCCAGAATGCTCGGCTGTAATATGCATTCACATAATTTTTATCCAAGGCGATTACTTTGTTTAAATCAACAATGGCTGATTTAAAATCATCTAATCGACCTTTTGCAAGCGCTCGATTGTAATATGCTTTTAAATGATTGGGATTGACCTCAATGGCTTTGTTGAAATCTTTAACAGCATCAATGTAAGCACTCAATTGTGCTTTTGCCATTGCACGGAAATAATAGACTTCCGAATAATTCGGATTTAATTTCAGCACTTTATCGAATTGCTTTATTGCCACCTTAAACTCCGATTGCTTTAAATTGATGGTTGCTTGCAAAAACAAAGCGCTATCAAAATCGGGCTTGGCTGCTATGGCATTCTCCACATCCAACATGGCTGATTTGTAATCGGCTAAACTATCGTGAATGAGTGCACTTTTGTAATAGTCTTGATAACTGTTTTGACCATACGCAAAAACGAAACAGATTAAGAAGGAAAGAAGTAAAGTAATTTGTTTCATTATTGGTTTAATCGACTGATTCTGTATGTAATAATACAACAAAATAAAACATCCCACCAAAAATGATGGGATGTTTTATTCATGTACTTTTTAACGCTTATTGTAATTTTTTGTCTGCTTCAACTTTTGCATTCACTAGCACCTGATCCGCTTTTTTGTTTGCCTCATCCAATATCTTTTGTGCTTGTTTGTCTACTTCTTTTTTAGCTGCTGGTGCTGCTGCTTTTGCTGCAGCCTTTTGCAATGGATTTTTTATCGTTTCGATATTTTTATCAATTGCAGCATATCCTTCTGTTTTGGTTTTATCCGCCAATACTTTTGCTTCTGCTTTAATTTTATCCGCTTCCACTTGCGCATCTTTCATTAATTTATCAGCTTCTTCACGTGCCTTTTCTTTAGCCATGTCCACACCTTGGTTTACCAAGTTCTGAACTTGTTCTTTTGGTGTTTGGTCAGAGTTAAATAAATCCGTTTTGATGGTCGGTTTTGTTACAGTACCACCAAACAATGCTTTGATTTTTACTTTATCACCCAATTTCACATTCGCACCTGTTTGTTTGTTTAACTGATCCAATAAACTACCAGCAGCAGCATTTGCTTGTGAACCAAACTCCGAACGAGGAATTTCTAAAGCCCACGTATAATCAATCGTTTGATCGAAACCAGTAGAACCTTTTACTTTACCAGTAATGTTTCCAGATTTGATTGGCATCTCTTTTACTTCTACTCTACCATCTTTGAATGTGTAGGTAGCATTTACATTTTCGAAGGTTAATTTTTTGTACTTCGGTTGGTTCAATGCATCTGCTAATTTATTGATAGGCTCAAACCCTTCGATGGTAGCATTGTTTGTTTTCAAATTTCCACCACCTACTAGGGTATTCAATACCGGACTCATTGCCTGATCCAATACTGTTGAGAATTTTAAATCGGTAGAGAATTTACCTGTTGCATATTGAGCAATTGGAGCCAATTGCTTAACCGTACCAAATGTTTTAACGGTTTTAGGAATATCAAAATTTGCAATGTCCACATCAAAATCAACCATTGGCTTTTTTATATTTTGAGTGTTGTACACACCGCTCAACTGCATTGTTCCTTCTAACTCATCCAAGGTCAATTTTAATTTATCCAAACTCATTTTGCTATCTTTAATTGCAACGCCACCACTCACATTGGTAATGGTTAAATTATCGTATAATAATTTACCGATGGTAGCTGTTAAGTTCACATCTAGGTTAGATGGCACTTCAACCACAGTCATTGCAGCCGTATCGGCAGCTGTTGGAGCCGCAGTTGTTGTATCGGTGCTACTCATCAATTCGTTGATATCCATCAAATTCGATTTCAACGCAAAGGCTCCTTTTAACAATGAATCTTGTAAAGCATATTGTAAGAAGTTTTCAATTTTACCTTGCAATTGAATATCACTCTTTCCAACTTTTGCATCAAATTCTGACAAATCAACTGTTTTAGGATTAAATAATAAAGTCAGCTTATTGATTTGTGTTGGGTAACTCAATGAAGCCGTTTTGTAATTCATATCGGTAATTGCTAAACTACCAGATGCATCAAACTCTTCGTACTTCTCCTTTTCGATTGCACTCATTCTACCTTTCATTTTTACATCGGCTACAATCATCCCGTTTAAGTCATCTCCTTTTTCCATTGGTACTACATCTTTCATACTTGCTAAATTGATTTTAGCCAATACAGCAGCATTGATATTTGCATCCGAAACAGGTGTTGTTAAATGCATGGTTGCATCGATTGGGTTTCCACCTAACTCCACATGAAACTTATTTAAATCAACAACGGTAGCATCAGGATCGCCTGTTTTGTTATCAACCACTAAATCAACTTGAATGTTTGTTGCCGATTTTGGTAAAGATGGGTATTGGAATTTTGCATCTTTGATTAATAACTTAACTCCGAAAGCAGGCAATTTTGTATCGTTGTAGATACCTTTTGCATAACCATCCAATGCTAACTGACCCGATGTTTTTACATCTTTAAAGTCGGCTGTATACACACCTGGCACCAATGATAAAATGTTTTTAAATTCTGTTTGGTTTGCTTTAAATTTCAAATCCATATCAATATCGTCTTTCGGCATTGCCACAAATCCATCCAAGCCCAATGACAATTCATTGAACGAAAATTCATTCTCTTTGAATACAAATTTCATGTTTGGCATGTTTGCATCCATATCTACTTTGATACGCGTTTTAACTTTGTTGAAATAAGCTACACCACCAGAAGTAACCGACAAACGTTCAATCTCGGTTAATGTTTGTAACAAGAAATCATCTGCAGTAAAATCCCCGCTCAAAGTAAAATTCATATTATCGAGCAATGCATTCATATCAGCAGCTGCATCATCATAAAGTATGTATGCATTTTTAATTTCTAACTTTTTCAATGTCATTTTAAAAGGAGTAGCTGCTGCAGTATCGGCAGTAGCAGTTGAATCTGTACTCGGTTTTGTAATATCCCAGTTAGCCAAACCACTTTTTAAAACCAATGCATGAATGCGAGGTTGATCAATTGAAATTGTATTGATTTTATATTGATCACCTTTGATTACACTCATTAGGTTTAGTCCCAACGTTAAATTCTTAGCATACAAAAGGGTATCGCCTTCAAATTCACCAATATTGGCAACAGATACACTGTCGATTGAAAACGTAAAATCAGGGAACGAACTGATTAATGTTAAATCAAACTCACCAAAATTCACTTTGGCATTTAATTGTTCATTTGCAGTATCCTTCACAAATTGAATGATTTGTTTTTTGAATAAAAATGGAGCTGCAATAATTAAAATGATTAATACAAGAAAACTAATTCCTGTCCATTTTAAAATTCGTCTGAATAAACTCTTTTTCTTTTTTGGCGTTTCCATGATTTTGTTATCTGATTTATTAAATATTAGTTTCTTAATTTATTCGTTCTGCTTCTTAATAAGTGATCGGCTAGTACCAATGCTGCCATTGCTTCCACTATTGGAACAGCGCGAGGCAAAACGCAAGGATCGTGCCTTCCTTTGCCATGAATTTCGGCACTATCACCTTTTGAATTAACGGTAGCCTGATTTTGCATAATGGTAGCAACCGGTTTGAATGCTACATTAAAATATATATCTTCTCCATTACTAATTCCACCTTGTATCCCACCCGAATGATTTGTTTCGGTTGTTATTGTATCGCCCGCTTTAAAAATATCGTTGTGCTGACTTCCCAACATTTTTGTTCCAGCAAAACCACTTCCATATTCAAACCCTTTTACGGCATTGATGCTCAACATGGCTTTTCCTAAATCGGCATGCAATTTATCGAATACCGGTTCACCTAATCCTACTGGAACATTTTTAACCACACATGCTATTTGTCCACCAATGGTATCACCTGCTTTTCGAACTTGTTCAATCTTTTGAATCATCGTTTCAGCAATTAATTCATCTGGACAACGAACAATGTTCGATTCTATTTTACTTAAATCTAAGTCTTGATAATTTTTTAACAATTTAACATCACCTACTTGTGATGTATAAGCATTGATTATAATGCCATATTCTTTTAATATCAATTTGGCAATGGCGCCAGCAACTACTCTGCAAACTGTTTCGCGAGCGGAGGAGCGACCACCACCACGGTAATCGCGGTGACCATATTTTGCATCATACGTATAATCGGCATGCGATGGACGATAAACATCTACGTTATGATCATAATCTTTTGATTTTTGATTTTCATTACGGATAATAAAACCAATGGAAGTACCAGTTGTTTTACCCTCGAAAATACCGGAAAGAAATTCTACTTTATCGCCCTCTTTACGTTGTGTCACAATGTGTGACTGACCAGGTTTTCTTCTGTCTAATTCCGATTGGATAAAATCCAAATCAATCGTTAGGCCTGCTGGACAACCATCAATAACACCACCTAGTGCTTCGCCATGCGACTCACCAAACGTGCTTACTGTGAATAATTTTCCAAATGAATTACCCGACATGTTATTCTATTTCTGCTGTTATACCTCTTTCCAATAAGGCTGTGCACATTGGTTCTAAACTTTCAAACGTTCCTTTTTTAACGGAGCATTTTCCTTTGTAATGAATTAAAAAAGTGCATTGTTCCGCTTGAATTGAATCGTGTTTACAAACTTTCACGAGTGATTCAATCACAAAATCAAATGTGTTGAAATCATCGTTGTAAACCACAATTTGTTTATCCGCCACTTCTACTTCTTCGGGTGCTAAAAGCACATCCGAATCTGTATCAAACTCATGTTGTTTATCAAAATTTTTCATGCTCATTATTTGTTCAATAATTGTTTTGCTTCGTCAATCGTAATTTTCTTTCCATCACTGTAAGCTACAATAAATGCATCTGTTATTCCTTGTGATACAACTGCGGCTTTTGCTTTATTTGCATCTTCGTAGTTGCTATATGCACCAACGGTATAAACTGTTAATCCTCTTTCGTCTTCATAATTTTTAACACCCATACGTGCTATTCGTAAAAATTTATTCGCAATAGCTAATGGAACTTCCTCGTTAAATGCACCAATTTGAATTTTAAATACAACTCCTTTTTCATCAGTTACCGATGCAGGAACATTGTTCATGTTTAATGGTTCGATGGTTTCACCAGCCACTGGAATACCTGCAGTTGTTGTCGTAGCTGTTGGTTGTGTCACAACAGGCTGAGTAGGTTCTGGTGTATTAACAACTGGTGTTGGAACTGGCACAACAACGGGTGTAGTTACTACTGTAGGACTTGTTACTGCAGGTTGTGAAGTAACAGAAGTTGAAACTCTTCCACCAACCGTTGGTAATTGATTCATAGTTGGAGCTGTTGAGAAAACGCCATTTCCTTGCGCTGCAACCATTTGTTGTGCTTCTGATAATGAAACACGTTTACCATCAATGTAAGCTGTTACGAATGCATCTTTAATTCCTGCACCAATCACAATGTTTTTTGCTTCCACTGCACGCGCTACATTATTGTAAACACCTGTATTGTAACGAATATTTCCATTCGGTGCTTTTTCGGTATACAATGGTTGGATGTTTAATTTATTTACACTCACCGGTTGCGAGAACACACCCACTTGAACGGTGTAGAATAAACCTGTAACATTCGCTACATTTTCTGATACAGCAATTTGTTGTGTAGATGTAGCAACTGGCGTTGTATTGTTTGTTGAAGTTGTTGCTGTTGAATTAGTAGTAGCTGCTCCGGTTTGATTGTTTATCGCTAATTGATCCGTTGATGTTGCAGCACCTGCAACAAAATCATTTCCAGCTGCAGTTCTTTGTTCGCCAAGTAAGGTAGCTACCTCTTTCATTGAAATTCTCTTACCATTGTAAAATGCCACAACAAAAGCATCTTTATAACCCATCTCACGAATTTCTTGTTTTACTTTTTCGGCAGTAACCAATTTTGTAAACAACCCAGCTGTATAGCGTGTATATCCTTGTGGAGTTGTTTCACCTGTAATTGGTGTCATCCCTTTGAACAAATCTTGAGGAATCGGATTTTTAAATGCACCAATTTGTACTTTAAAAATCAATCCTTCTGGCAATTTTTCATTAACAGGGATTGGTTTGGATGCAGTATAAACAGGAGTTGCTTTGCGTTCAAATTTTTCAATTGGCTCTAGAACTATTGGACTCGTTGTTGCTGCTGTGTTATTTGTTGTTGCAGTATTGTTAGTTGCTGCTTCCGTTGTTACAGGTGTAGTTGTATTTTCTACAACAGGGTTTGTTGCTGCGGTAGTGGTTGTTGTTTCTGGAGTTGTTGTTGCTGCAACCTCAGTACTTGTTGCATTTTCTACAACAGGAGTTGTTTCGGTATTTTGTGCTGTTGTATTTGTCGTAGTTGTTGTTTCTGGTGTTTTATTTTGTGTGGTTACTGCAGTTGTATTTTCTGGCTGAGTGTTCGTTGTTGTATTTTCAGTTGCATTCGCAACCACAGGACTTGTTGTTGCTGTTTCGGTTGTTTTATTGTTAACAGGTTGTGTTGTTGTTACCCATTTGTTTTCTGTAGTTGTATTAACTGGCGCAGTGTTGCTTGCAACAAAATTTGGATTGTATTTTTTATAAATAGCCGTTGCTTTTTGTTGTTTATCAATTGCAATTTGTTCGTTTTTAGCAGCCTCTTCCGTTAATGTCTCTTTTGCATAATATTGATTTGCTGATGCAGCCTCTTCTCTATTCTTTTGAGCTTTATTAAAATAGATCACCGCTTCATCTTTCATCATATCTGCCATCATCAAATCATCCGCATTATTTTTTCCAGTAGCAGCTTCCAATTGTTGCAATTGATTTGTGTTATTCAAGTATTCAACCTTGTTAGCAGTTGCTGTATAGGCTGCTGCTTCCATTTTTTTATCTTGCGATTGTTTCTCTAATGTCTCCGCTTGTGCATACAACTCATCCTTAACAGTTGGCGAAGATGCTTCAGCCGCTTGTTGTTTCAAATCTGTTGCTTGTTGTGTTAACTGTTCTGCTTGTTTAGTAGCAGCATCTGCTTTCGTTGATTCAGCTGCAGCTTGTGGTGCTGTGTATCCTACTTGTTTTTTCTGAGCAACAACAGGAATTACATCGTCCTCTTCTTTAGTCGGGTTTGTCTCCGTTGTATTAGTTGCAGCTACTTCAGTAGTTGTTGGAGTTGTCTCCGTTGTTTTATTGTTTGTTGCTACTTCGGTTGTTGTTGGACTTGTCTCCGTTGTTTTATTGTTTGTTGCTACTTCAGTAGTTGTTGGACTTGTCTCCGTTGTTTTATTGTTTGTTGCTACTTCAGTAGTTGTTGGACTTGTTTCTGATGTTTTATTTGCAATTGTTGCATTACCCTGAAGCGCATCTACTTTTGCAGTGCTTTCATTTGCTTGTGTTTGTTTTTCTTCACTTTGTTTTTTCAAATCAACAATTTTTTGAGCAAGCAATGCTTTCATTTCTGGATCAGTCGATGCCTTCATATCCGCCTTTTTCTTCTCCATTTCGGCATTGATTGCAGTTGCCCAATTGTTCAATACAGCAGCTTTTGCTTTTTCACGCTCCAACTCATTGCTCATATTTTGTGCAGCAAACAATTCTTCCGCATACTCTTGATTTGACTTGTTAGTGGAAGCAGCTGTTGCCGACTCAGTCACATTCGCAGCTTCGGTGCTTGTATTTTCTGTTGTTGGATTCGATGTATTTTCTGTCGTAGTTGTATTAGCAGCCAAACCTTGCTCCTTCTCCAACTTTTTAGCAGATGCCAATGTTTCTTTTGCTGTTTGTTGTTTAGTTTTTAAATCTTTCTCCAAACCAGTAATTGTAGCAGCAATTGTTTTTTTCTGCTCTTTATCAGTTGTTGCTTTTTGCTCTTTTTTCAGTTCTGCAATTTCTTGGTTCATTGCAGTAACCCAGTTCGAATAAATTTCAGCTTTTTTGTTCTCACGATCAGCTGGATTGCTAATCGATTCAATTGTTTCTAACTGCTCGTTAAACTTCGCATTGTAATCTTCTTTTGCAACTGCAGGTGTTTCTGTTGTAGTAGTTGTTTCTGGAGTGTTTGTCGATTTCACCTCCGAAGTTGTAACAGCAACTTCAGTTGTAGTATTTGTATTTTCAGGTGTTACAGTATTGTTTGTTTTTACAGCTGCAACTTCTGTTGAAACCGGTGGACTGCTCTTAATTGAATTAACTTGTTGCTCTAATTTTGTTTTGTCGATTGCAGCAACCGTAGCAGCTGCCGATTCGTTGCTAGTTGTTTTCGATTGGTTTACCACATTGCTTACCAATGCCACTTCATTTAAAATGCCATTGTATTCCTTCTGAAGTTTGTTTACTTTTTCTTCATAGTTCACAATGTCTTTTTTACTTAATTCATTGTCCGCTTTTAAACCTTCTATTTGATTTTGCAAATCGGCTTTGATTTGCTCATTCTTTGTTTTTTCAATATCTGCTTGTGTCGTTGCAATCAATGTTTCATTGTCAATAATCTCTTGCTTTACATCTGCTAACTCCTGTGTTGCTTTATCTAAATCACGTTTTTTATTCTCCGCATCAATCTTAATGCTGTTTACAATATTTGAACTAGCAGTGTTCTCTGCATTCAATGCATCCAATTGTTTTTGTTGCTCTTCGAGCTTTGCCAATGCTTCGGTTGCATTTTTCGACTTCACAGCCGTTTCAATGTTTTTTGCATACGACAATGAAAGATCTGCTTCTTTTTGTTTTGCTCCAGAAGTTAACTCCAAACGTTTCGCTAAATTAAATGCAGCAACCGTTTCTTGATTTAGTTCTTCCGCTTCTTTGTAAGCAGCATTTGCTTCGTCTAAGGTTGCTTGTTTCTTTGCTTTATCAGTCATTGAATTCGCATCCGATTTTAACTGGTCAGCTTCCTTTAATTTATTTTGAGCAATTTCATTTTTCTGATTTGCAATGGTCAAAGCAATGTCCGCTTGTTCTTTAAATTCTTTTGCTTCCGTTTCAACATCTTTTGCATCCGAATATGCAATCTTAATAATCTCCTCATTCGATAAATTAGTAGGTGTTGTTTTAGAGTTAGCCGTTCCGTCTTGTTCAGTGCTGGCAGTGTTTGTCTCTGTAGTAGTTTGAGCTGTAGCGGCAGTATTGTTTTTTGCTTCCGCAATTTCAGCAGCAGAACTCGCTTCTAATTTCGATTTTTCTTTGATCAATTTCATTGCAAGCATGTAACTTGCATCATCCACTTCTTCGTCAAATAAATTTTTAACTATTAATTTATCGGTTCCTGCTTCATAGCTAATTTCTTGTTTCAGTGGCTTAAACTCATACTGTGTTGGCAATACTACCATCTCCGATTGGGTTGGCATTCCAGCCACTTCAACCGTAAACATAAACTTACCTCCATTTGGTAAGTTGATCAAATAACCACCAGTTTCCTTTGCATTGTAGATACCTAAAATGGAATTATCACCCAAATCTTTCACCGTAATACGTGCATCCAATGCTTGACCTTCTTTTGTTGCTACCAAGGCTCCTTTGATGATGGCTACATCAATTGGCTTGCGTTCTACATTGATATGAAACACCGCAGTTTTACCTGTAACACTGTTACGAGCAGAAGAAAAGAAGGCTTCTTTTTCATCTTCATTGGTTACATACAAAATATCATCATCGGGTGTATTGATTGGAAAGTCCATGTTTACCGGCTTGTTCCAAGTATTGGTTTCCTCATTTAAGGTTGTCTTGAAAATATCGTAGCCACCCATCGAAGTATGTCCTTTCGAACAGAAATACAATACCTTTCCATTGGGATGCAAAAAAGGGAAATCCTCGTCATACTCTGTATTTACAGGATATCCAAGTGTTTGTGCTTTACTCCATTCGCCATTCGGCAATTTACGAATCACAAAAATATCCTTACCACGTTCGGTATTTTCGCCATAACTCGAAAAGAAAACTTGATTGTTGTTAGTAGCTAAATAAATAATTGAATTTTCCTTTTTCTTTTTATCGACAGGCGTTTTAAAAGCTGGCTCATCGGGTTTTACCAATAACTTTCCACCAATATCCGAAATATCGTAGGAGCGATAAAACTCGTTACGACTCATTTCTTTTTTATCAATTACCACTAAATCAGTGATGTTACGTAATAACTTTTTACCATTCTTACACATCTCAATTTGTCGCTCTACCATTAGCTTCTCGGCCTTTGCACCAGAAGCTACACGTTTGTAATCGTTGTAAACTTTAATCGCATCATCAAAACGGTAGTTTAGATGGTAAGCACGTGCAAGGTAAAAAAGTACTTCTTTTTCTACTTCTGAATTTTTTGCAGCAAATTCTAAAAATGGAATGGGCTTTTCTTTGTCATCGCTTGCATAGAGCATACAAACGCCTAAACGGAAGTTATAGTTCGCATCTTTTGATACAAACTCACCAATTGTGAATACAGTGGATACGCCTCTTCGAACGCGTCTTCATCAAACAGCTTGGCTGCTTGTGCTTTCAGTTCATCTTCTGAGGCAAAGGACGTTTGAGCAATAACAACATGCTTGTTAAGCCCAATCATCACTAGCAATAAAATAATAAAGCGAAAATGCTTCTTCATATATAATTGTTCTTCCGAAAAAGAAGTGTGCTCTTTAATAATTACTCAATGTAAAAAAGTATAAGTGCCTGTACAGCAATTTGCTATTTTTACCCAAAACACACAAATTTATTGATTTTATTGATAGATGCCAAATTTAAAATTTTCCATAAAACGACAAATTTTAGCTCTTTTCAATACTTCCAAAAAGAGAAAGATTATAGTATCTTTGTGGCAATTACTAAATATCGGTTATGCAAATTCAATTTTTTGGTGCAGCACGCACAGTTACAGGGAGTAAACACCTTCTAACAACCCTTGATGGAAAGAAAATATTACTGGATTGTGGCTTTTTTCAAGGACGTGGTGCTGATACCGACAGCATGAACCGTCATTTTGAGTTTGATCCTGCGAGCATCGACTATTTAATTTTGTCGCATGCACACATCGATCACTCTGGGAACATCCCCAATCTTGTAAAACAAGGATTCAAAGGTCAGATTATTTGCACTACCGCTACTACCGATTTGTGTAAAATCATGCTTACCGATAGTGCTCATATTCAAGAAAACGACATGCGTTTTATCAATAAACGCAGAATGAAACGTGGCGAAGAACCTTTAAAACCCCTGTATTCTATTAAAGAAGTCGAAAAAGCCTTGCGCCAATTTGTTAGTGTAAAATACAATACCACTTACCAAGTATTTGAAGGTTTTAATGTGAAATTTACCGACTCGGGCCATATTTTAGGAAGTGCAGCTGTGAATATTGAATACACAGAAAATGGAGCAACGAAAACATTCTGTTTTACGGGTGATATTGGGCGGTACAACGGCTCTATCTTGCGCGACCCACAACCTTTTCCTCAAGCCGATGTAATTGTGTGCGAATCGACTTATGGCGACCGTTTGCATACCGATAATGCAATGAGTGAACAAGAATTATTCAATGTGGTTTACAACACCTGCATCGAAAAGAAAGGCAAGTTGATTATTCCTGCATTTAGCTTAGGTAGAACACAGGAAATTGTGTTTGCTCTCGATCAAATGGAACATAAAAAAATGTTGCCGCATATCAATGTGTATGTCGACAGTCCTCTATCCATCAATGCTACCAACATTATGCGTGCTCATCCCGAATGTTTTAACGAAGACATTTTAGATTATATGAAAAAGGATCCCAATCCATTTGGTTTTGGAAACTTAATTTATATTCAGGATGCACAAGATTCAAAAGCATTAAACGAATTACCTGAACCATGCATCATCATTTCGGCATCAGGTATGATTGAAGCAGGACGAATTAAACACCATATTGCGAATAATATTAGCGACCCTAAAAACACCATTTTAATGGTTGGCTATGCCGAGCCGAATTCTACTGGTGGTAAAATAAGAGCGGGTGCTAAAAAAGTACGTGTATTTGGTGTTGAACACGAAGTAAAAGCCGATGTAGTAATCATTGATTCCTACAGTGCTCATGGCGATTACAAGGAAATGATTCAGTATTTAGACTGTCAAGATAAATCCAAAATTCAACAAGTTATTTTGGTACATGGTGAATATGAAACGCAATTAAATTTCAAAGAAAAATTGCTGGAAGCTGGATTTAGACACATTACTATTCCTGCACAAAAAGATATAATTGAACTGTAATAAATGGTAAACCAAATAAAACAACTGGTATTAAAAGAGCTAAAACTCGAAATGCGCAATAAATACGCATTGGGAGGCATTTTGCTGTATGTGGTATCCACTGTTTTTGTGAGCTATTTATCCTTCAAAAAAATCATCAATCCTGCCACTTGGAATGCGCTTTTTTGGATCATTCTTTTGTTTGCTTCCATCAATGGTGTTGCTAAAAGTTTTATTGGCGAAACGCGTGGCCGATTGCTCTATTATTACACGCTGACAAGTCCGCAAGCGGTGATTATTTCAAAGATTATCTACAATTCTATTCTATTAATTGTTATTTCTGGACTTTGTTTGTTGGTTTATGGACTATTTGTAGGCAATATCATCCAAGATTTACCACTCTTTTGATTGTTTTAACCTTGGGTAGTTTTGGCTTCGCTTCTTTATTAACAATGGTTTCGGCCATTGCTTCCAAAAGTAGCAACAATTTTACCCTAATGGCCATCATGAGCTTTCCGATATTGATGCCATTGCTAATTGTGTTGATCAAACTTTCCAAAAATGCCATCGATGGATTAGAAAATTGGGACCTAAACTATTTGATGGTTTTAATGTTTATGAATGTAATTATTATAGCACTTTCATATCTATTATTTCGTTACCTTTGGCGCGATTAATTTGCAAGGTGCAACAAACCATACAGCGCATTTTTGCAGTTCAAAAAGATTAGCATACTATGAAACAAAATTGGTGGAAAATACTAGGAGCATTTTTGGTTATCTATTCAATCATTACTGGCTTTTTATTACCTGTTCCCGCACAACCAATTTTACACGAAACAATCCGTAATTTATATTTCCATGTTCCCATGTGGTTTTCCATGATGGTGATTCTTGGAATTTCAGCAACGTATAGCATCAAGTATTTAAGCAGCTCAAAATTCGATAACGATATTGTTGCCTCTCAATCGGCAAACGTAGGAATGTTATTGGGTATTTTAGGATTAACAACAGGCTCCGTTTGGGCACGTTATACTTGGGGTGCTTGGTGGGTTGCCGATGTTAAACTAAACGGTGTGGCAGTATCCATGCTTATTTACCTTGCTTACTTTATTTTAAGAGGTTCGGTGGATGAAGAACAAAAACGTGCACGCATTTCTGCGGTATACAATATTTTTGCTTTTGTAATGTACATGGTATTCATCATGGTATTGCCTCGTTTGAACGATTCATTGCATCCTGGCAATGGCGGTAATCCTGGTTTTAACAAATACGATTTGGATAGCACTATGCGCATGGTATTTTATCCAGCAGTCATCGGCTGGATTATCATGGGAATATGGTTCATGACTTTGAGAGTAAGAACCGAAAAATTAAAACGTAAAATTTTATTCAACGAATAATAGATATAGCATGAAACACATCACACGAATTTTAGCATTCTTTTTCTTTCTCATTTCTTTTGGAGCAATGGCACAAGATTCACAAGCAGTTGAAATGGCCGATCCAATGTTTCAATCTGGAAAAATTTATGTGGTCATCACTGTTTTGTCCATCATTTTTATTGGCATTTTGGCTTACCTAATTATGTTGGATAGAAAAATTGGAAAGCTTGAAAAAGAATTAAAAAACAAAGAATAAAAAATACTTCTTGGAATGAAAAAGATTCACATTTTATTGATCATCATTATTGCAGTAGCCATTGGTGCTATTCTTACAACCTTAAATAATACAAGTACGTATGCCGACTTTGCAGAAGCGGTTAGCGATCCTGAAAGCGAATTTCACATTGTAGGGAAATTGAATAAAGAAAAAGAAACGGTTTACGACCCGAAAGTGGATGCAAACATGTTCACCTTTTATATGCTCGATAACAAAGGCCTTGAAAAAAAGGTAATCCTTCATAAAACAAAACCTCAAGATTTTGAACGTTCCGAACAAATTGTATTGATTGGAAAAATGCAAGGAGAAGAATTTCATGCTTCCGATATTTTAATGAAATGTCCTTCGAAATATAACGATGGAAAGCCACAGGCGAGTAATTAGAGGTTGGTTGTAGGTTGTTAGTTGTTGGTTGTTGGTTGTTGGTTGTTGGTTGTTGGGACAGTGCGTAGTCATTTCGAGTGTAAAGCGAAGCGGAACGTATCGAGAAAGTGGGAAGGGAAGCCAATTTGAGAATTTGGAAATTATTAAATAAGTGCTGCGCGTTGTCATTTCGAGCGGAGTCGAGAAAGTGGGAAGGGTTGGAAGGTTGAATGTTGAATGGCTGAGTATATTGTCATTGCGAGGGAGTTTTTCACGACCGAAGCAATCTCTTTGAAGAATGAATGTTGATTATAGAAATTGTTGAATTGTTGAGTTAGAGAATTGTTGATAGCTGCTATTCACTAATCGCTATTCACATTTACTATAAGAATAAAAAAATTAGAATCATAAACTATGGAATACGTTGGTGAACATTTATGGATTGGTAAGGCAGGAAATCTCTTCGTTATTCTATCCTTTGTTTTTGCGCTTTTAGCAAGTATCAGTTATTTTTTTGCGGCACGCAATAATGATGCGGCACCATCATGGCTTAAAATCGCTCGTATTTCTTTCCGCTTTCATGGCTTATCCGTTTTAGGAATTGTTGCTGCCTTGTTCATCATGCTCATGAATCATTATTTTGAGTATGAATATGTATGGCACCATAGCAACAAAGAAATGCCCATGCGTTATATCCTTTCCTGCTTTTGGGAAGGACAAGAAGGAAGCTTCTTGTTATGGACGTTCTGGCATGTAGTTATCGGATTGATTTTACAAAAAACGGCTAAGAATTTTGAAGCACCTGTTATGGCCATCGTTTCCTTGGTACAAGCATTTTTAGCTTCTATGCTGTTGGGAATCTTCATTTTTGAACACCGTATCGGTAGCAATCCGTTTACTGTTTTATTACGTGAGCATCCCGATTTTGCAAATATCCCTCTATTCAAAAGTGCAAACTATCTCGAAAAATTAGACGGTCGCGGATTAAATCCATTACTTCAAAATTATTGGATGACCATCCACCCTCCTACTTTATTCCTTGGCTTTGCTTTAACCGTTGTTCCTTTTGCGTATGCAATTGCTGGACTTTGGAAAAAACAATTTAACGAATGGTTAAAGCCTGCTTTACCATGGACCTTTTTTGCTGTTGCCATTTTAGGTATCGGTATTTTAATGGGTGGTGCTTGGGCTTACGAAGCATTAAGCTTTGGTGGTTTCTGGGCATGGGATCCTGTAGAAAATGCATCTTTGGTGCCTTGGTTAACTTTAGTTGGTGCAGCCCATTTAATGCTCATCAATAAAAACGAAGGACAATCCTTATTCACTGCTTTCTTTTTATCCATCCTTACATTTATTTTAATTCTTTATTCTACCTTCTTAACTCGTAGTGGAATTTTAGGTGAATCTTCCGTACATGCCTTCACCGATTTAGGAATGAGCGGACAATTGTTAATCTATTTGTTCTTCTTCTTGATTCTTGGAATTGCATTGTTGATTGTAAACTGGAAAAAAATCCCTCGCCAAAAAGAAGAAGAAAGTATCTGGAGTCGTGAGTTTTGGATGTTTGTAGGTGCCATTGTTTTATTGGTATCTTCCTTCCAAATCATGTTCTATACCTCTATGCCTGTATGGAACAAGCTTTTTGATTTAAACAAAGCGCCATTAAAAGATGTCATTCATTTCTATAACAACTGGCAATTACCATTTGCATTCATTGTTACCATTTTAATTGCGGTTGGACAATATTTTAAATACAAAAACACCGATGTAAAACAATTCATCAAAAAGATTTCTTTGTCGTTTGTTGTATCATTTGTTTTCACCGGACTGTTTATCTACATTCTTGATTTTGCAAATGGATACTACGCTATACTAATGTTCTCGAGTATTTTTGCTGCCGTAGCTAATTTGGATTATATCATTCGTGTATTGAGTGGTAAATTAAAAAAAGCAGGAGCATCGGTTGCACACATCGGTTTTGCATTGGTAATGTTGGGTGTTTTAATTTCTACTTCTAAAAAAGAAATCATCTCTCAAAATACTTCTGGTAAAAGTGTTTCAAGCTTGGGCGATAATTTCTCGAACAACGAAAACATTGTATTGACGCAAGGCGATACCTTGCCAATGGGTAAGTATTATGCAACATATGTTGGCAGACGCACCGAAGGCATCAATGTAATGTTTGATGTTGATTATTTCACCAGAGATGCTGCAGGTAAATTCCAAAAAGAATTTTCATTGGCACCGTTAATTCAAATGAATCCACGCATGGGTAATTCACCTGAGCCTGATACACGTCACTACCCTAGTTTCGATTTGTACTCACACATTACGTATGCTGAGCTAGAAACTATACAAGAAAAACAAGCAGCAACAAAAGATGAATACACCGAAGCAAAAACTGCTTCCATGAAACAAGGTGATACCATCTTCTCGTCCAACGCTATTATTATTTTCGATTCATTGTCTACCAATTTAAACAATGATAAATTGCAATTGGCGAATGAAGACATTGCTGTGAAAGCTCATTTACGTGTATTGGATGTTGCAGGAGTTAAATACGAAGCAACGCCTGTGTACATGATTAAAAACAACAGCGTTCAACCCATTGCATCAAAAGTAGATCAGTTAGGTTTACAATTTATGTTCTGGAAAATCGATCCTCAATCGGGTAAAGTGGAAATTTCCTTACAAGAAAAGAAAGCGAACATCAAAGATTTTATTGTGATGCAAGCCATTATCTTCCCTTACATCAATATCCTTTGGATTGGTTGTATCGTTATGTTCTTAGGCACCTTGTTAGCTATCTGGGAGCGTATCAAAAAAACAAAAAACTAATTACAAATGAATCCCATAAAAATTATCCTAATTGGCTCAGGTAACCTGGCAACACAATTAGGAACGAGTTTGCATTCCTCTGGTTATTTTATTTCGCAAGTATACAGTCCGCAATTAAAAAATGCGACACTATTAGCTAAAAAAGTAAAAGCCGAAGCTATTAATAATTTAAAAGACATCGATACAACGGCAACCATTTACATCATTGCTGTGAAGGACGATGCCATTGCTACAGTTGCGAAACAATTAAAGCTTAACGATAAAATGGTGGTGCATACTTCGGGAAGTGTGAGCATGGATGTATTAAAAAATATTTCTAAAAACATTGGGGTATTTTATCCATTACAAACATTTTCGAAAACAAAGAAGGCAAATTTTAAAACCATTCCTATTTGCATCGAAGCAAATAATAAAAGCACGTTGGAGAACTTAACCTTTTTCGCAAAAAGTATCAGTACCAAGGTAGAGAACATCAATTCGGCTCAACGCCAGCAATTGCATGTAGCAGCAGTGTTTGCTTGTAATTTCAGCAATCATATGTATACGCTTGCCGACAATTACCTGAAAGCAAATAAACTATCCTTGGATTTATTAAAACCCTTGATTGCCGAAACAGCCGATAAAATAAAAACAGGAAAACCTGCCGATATGCAAACAGGTCCTGCTGTGCGTGGCGACAAAAAAACAATGGATGCACATTTAAAACTATTATCAGGGAATAAAAATGCCAAAACAATTTATTCACTTTTAAGTAACAGCATCATCGAAACAAGTAAAAAAAATAAATAGTAAATTAGCCTTATGGAAAATTTCAAAACCAAACTTACTCGTGTTAAAGCAATTGTACTGGATGTAGATGGCGTTCTTACAGATGGTTCAGTAACATTGATGCCCGATGGCGAGCAAGTGCGTGTAATGAATATCAAAGACGGTTATGCCTTGCAATTGGCCGTAAAAAAAGGATATAAAGTAGCAATCATCTCTGGCGGTCGCTCCGAAATGGTTCGCAAACGTTTGAATGGATTAGGAATAACTGATATCTATTTGGGTGCGCATACAAAGATTGATGTATACAAGGAACTATTAGAGATATACAGCTTAACTGATGACGATATTCTGTACATGGGCGATGATATTCCTGATTACGAAGTAATGAAACGTGTAGGTGTTCCAACGTGTCCGAACGATGCCGCTCAAGAAATAAAAGACATTTGTTTGTATGTATCGTATAACAAAGGTGGAAAAGGTGCTGTGCGCGATGTACTAGAACAAGTAATGAAAGTTCAAAACAATTGGTTTGATGATGATGGATTTGTTTGGTAAATTTAGCGAACAGGGAATAGCGAAGAGGCAATAGGTTTGCAGCGCTGCAGAATCCAAACACTAATCACTATTCACTATTTACTATTTACTATTTACTATTTACTATTTACTATTTACTATTTACTATTCACTATTCCCTATTCACTATTCACTATTTACTAATCGCTATTTACTATTTACTAAAATATATAAAACGTGATCGCATTTTTAAGATTAATCCGAATTCAGAATTTATTGATTATTGCCTTTACGCAATACATGGTTCGCTTTTGCTTGATTCTTCCATTTATCAAAGTAGAAAGTCCGTATTACGAATTGCAACTTAGTGAATTGCAGTTTTTCCTATTGGTACTTTCAACCGTTATGATTGCTGCTGCAGGATACATCATCAACGATTATTTTGATGTAAAAATTGATAAGGTAAACAAGCCTGAGCGCATGGTGATCGACAAAGGCATTAAAAGACGTGTAGCCATGGGTGCACATTCTGTTATCAATGTTGTTGCATTACTTATTGCATTGGGTGTTTCCTACTCCATTGGTTACTGGAAATTGGCATTGATTCATTTTATTTGTACCGCTGGATTGTGGTTCTACTCTACTTCTTTCAAACGTCAGTTTTTAATTGGAAACATCGTTATTGCGCTCTTTACCGCATTGGTTCCTTTAACTGTAGGTATTTATGAATTGTTATTGATTTATAAAAATTACCTACCACTCGATGAAAGCCTAAACCTTGGCTTTGCATGGCGTTGGGTAATTGGCATCTCCTTTTTTGCTTTTGTAACTACGCTCCTACGTGAGATCATTAAAGACATGGAAGATTATGAAGGCGATTTGGAATACGGTTGTTATACCCTTCCTATTGCATTGGGAATCAAAACATCAAAAGTAATTGTAAGCTTTATTGCAGTATTTACCATGGCTGCCATTGGCATCATTCAATACCAAAACTTAAAATTACAAGATCCTATTTCCTTCTTCTACTTTTTAATTGCCATTCAAGTACCATTGGTATTTTTAATTTACAGAATAAGTACTGCAAGCGAAAAAAAGCATTTCAAAACAGCAGGAAATACTGCTAAACTGGTAATGTTCCTGGGTGTTTGTTATTTGTTTGTTGCATACTATTACTTACACAAATAAAACGTGGACAGCCTAAAAAAACACAAATTTATACTTGCCTCTAAATCGCTACGCAGACAGTTTTTGCTGAAAGATTTAGGACTCGATTTTACAGTGCATACCAAAGAGGTGGACGAAAGTTTTCCGGATACTTTAAAAGCCGAAGAGATTCCTTTGTATTTGTGCGAGAAAAAAGCAAATGCTTTTGATGAAGAGTTAGATGACAATACCATTGTGATTACAGCCGACACCATTGTTTGGGTAGAAGGTCAAGTACTCAACAAGCCCGAAAATTATGCCGATGCAGTTCGTATGCTGAAACTTCTTTCAGGAAAGATGCACGAAGTTTATACCGGAGTGTGCTTAAAATCAAAACATAAAATCACAACTTTTTATTCGCTTACAAAAGTATATTTCAAAGAATTGAACCAAAAAGAAATTGATTATTACATCAACAATTACAATCCATACGACAAAGCAGGCTCCTATGGCGCTCAAGAATGGATTGGTTACATTGCGGTGGAGAAGATTGAAGGTTCCTATTTTAATGTAATGGGATTACCGGTACGCGAATTGTATGAAGAGTTATTAAAATTTTAAAATCCAGCTTATGAAACTAATCATGTATGCAGCTTTCCTACTTTTTGTAGCACCCTGCAATTCCGCTAAAAAAACAACATCATCAGAACAAACTTCACCTAGCACCGACAAAATGGAAATCATCTATCAACGTACACCTTGTTTTGGCAAATGCCCTGTGTATGTGTTAACCATCAATGGTGCTACTAAAACAGCTACCTTCAAAGGACAAAGCGATACCGAAAAAATTGGAACGTATACCAAAACATTATCGGTAGAAGAATTAAAAAAATTAGCTACGGCTTTTGACAAAGCAAATTTCTTTGCACTTGAAGATGCCTACATGGGAATGATTACCGATTTTCCAGTAAAAACAATTACGTACACCAATAATGGTAAAACAAAAAAGGTAAAAGAGCGTCACCAAGCGCCAAAAGAACTTACCGATTTAGAAGCCATCATCGAAGAAGTAGCCAACAGCAGTGGTTGGACCAAATCAAACCAAGAGGACACTAATTAGTCCTCTTTTTTTTTGCATAAAATTTAGCTTAGCGTTTGGCTATTTTTCGTTTCAAGCGAATGTAGTGAAGTTTAAAACCGTTGGACAAGAGTCCCAACAATAACATCACCGTTGCGATAATCAGCACATGCAATTGCATCGAACTGTAGAGAACACCTCCCAATACACCACCCACAAAAAAGAAATTGATGATCAGTAAACGAAGTTTAATGGACGAGAATAATTTCTTCCGTTGTTCCTTCTGTTTGTAAAAAAACAATTGTGACAATTCAATTCCCAAATCGGTAAAAAGACCTGTTAAATGGGTGGTTCGCACTACCGCATTCGAAATTTTGGTAACAAATGAATTTTGTAAACCCATGGCGAACAACAAACAAAAAGCCAATACATCCGGATTGGAGTCTACTAAAAACGGACCCGCCAAGGCAACAAATAATAAAATGAAGCTTTCAACGATGGTAGGAATGGTGTAAACAAACTTGGCATTTCTTCGGGAAATAATTTCCACCATAAAGTTGGAAACAAAGGAGCCGAGGAAAAAGAAAAAGGTATAGAGTAAAAAATAAAATGCTTGTTTGAAATCAAGTTTAAAAACCTCGTCCACAAAAACAGCAAAATGCCCTGTTACATTGGTTGTTAAACGTTGAACGGATAAGAATCCAACCACATTCACCATTCCTGCCACAAATGATAAGAGCGATGCTATTCGGATGTTATGTTCAGGCCTCCTTGTTTTTCCTTGATGCTTAAACATGTTTAATGGTATATGTTATAAAACGTAGACTAAATGAAAGTCTATTAATTCTTTTTGTCTCTTTACGAAGCAGCGCGCAAGCCAGAAAATATGCGATGCCGATGTGCGGTGAACGCTTTTTATTCAGAAAATCAAAGAATGAGCTTTAGCCGCATTCGTAGATTTTCGGATAAAAAGGGAGAGGCGCGAAGGATTCATATTTTCTTGATTTTTTGTTGCTTTTTCATCAAGGAAAAAGCAAAGAAACAATAATTTAAAAATCCTTTTGCCCAAATTAAACTAACTAATTCCTTCTAAATACTTTTTTTGCCAGCTATTTTTTGCTGGCACACGCCATTCGCTATCAAAAGCTGCTTTGGTAGTAATCATGTTGTTAAACACTATGGTATCGTGGTTTATTTTTGCCGACTTAGCCAACTCTTCAAAAGTAGCGATGCCACAGGTTTTTATTTCGTTGTTATCAACGTAGGCAATGCGCAAACGATCAAAGAAATTTAAGTTTAATTGTTGTTCCAATTCTTTAATGAATCGAACCGATTTATCGATGCTGCAACCACTTGCTAATGCTTGTTGCTCGTCAACACCAATTACTACAAACAAATTATCCAATACATCAAAGCTTGCTTTAAGGCTTGCACCATGTGCTGCCCATTCGGCAATGAAAGCTGCACCTGCTTTTTGAATAGCAGTTACTTCGGTATCACTTAGTTTTCTGTTGCTTTGGTATACCCATACACGGGCATCTAAAGGCATTGTGTGTATTGTTTGCATGACCTCACCCCAACCCTCTCCGAAGGAGAGGGAGTTTTTTCTAATTATATTTTTACTTGTTTTTTATATTCTTAATCCTTTAAATCAAACTGTGGGCCGTCATGTTGAGCTTGTCGAAACACTTGCGATGGCTTTATTATTCATTTCCTTCCCACATTTCTCGATACGTTACGCTTCGCTTCACACTCGAAATGACAACGCACTATACTTATTCTACAACTCAACAATTCTAAAACTCAACAATTCTACAATTCTCCATTTCCTATACCTTCCCACATTTCTCGATACGTTACGCTTCGCTTCACACTCGAAATGACAACGCACGGTCCTATTTACTAATTCCTATTGCCTATTCGCTATTCTTTCCCTTCCCGCTTTCTCGATACGTTACGCTGCGCTTCACACTCGAAATGACAACACGCGCCCCAACAACCAACAACCAACAACCAACAACCAACAACTAACTAAAGATCCTTCGCTTGCGCAATCAACTCCGCCACATCCAACACTTTAACTTTATCTTCTTTATTAAAATGTTTAATACCATCGGTCATCATGGTATTGCAAAACGGACAACCAACTGCAATCACATCAGGATTTGTTGCTAATGCTTCTTCGCTACGTTCGATGTTAACTTCTTTGTTTCCTTTTTCGGCTTCTTTAAACATTTGTGCACCACCCGCTCCACAGCACAAGCCATTTGCTTTGCTACGTTTCATCTCCACTAACTCTGCATCCAAATTAATCATTACCGAACGTGGTGCTTCGTACACATCGTTTGCTCTACCTAAATAACAAGGATCGTGGAACGTGATTTTTTTACCTTTAAAGTTGCCACCTTCAATTTTGATTCTGCCGCTGTTTAATAAATCTTGTAATAACTGTGTATGATGCACTACTTCGTAGTTACCACCCAAAGCAGGATACTCATTTTTTAAGGTATTAAAGCAATGCGGACAACCCGTTACAATCTTTTTTACTTCGTAACCATTCAATACGGTGATGTTGGTCATTGCTTGCATCTGAAACAAAAATTCGTTTCCAGCACGCTTTGCAGGATCACCTGTACAGCTTTCTTCAGCACCCAACACTGCAAATTTTACATTCGCATGGTTTAATATTTTAACGATGGCTTTCGTAATTTTTTTTGCTCTATCATCAAAACTACCAGAACATCCTACCCAAAATAATATTTCAGGTGCTTCTCCTTTTGCCATGTAATCGGCCATTGTAGGCACAACCAATGGTTGATTGTTGATTGATGATTGTTGAGTGTTTTCCATATTTTTTTTTATTTTATGTAATTAGGTGATGAAGAAATGAGGTTTTCATTTGCTCCGGCCTAACAACTTTTTTTTACTTTTTTTTAATATTCTTAATCCTTTAAATTAAACTGTGTGTGGTCATGTTGAGCTTGTCGAAACACTTGCGATGGTTTTATTATTCCATCCCTTCCCACATTTCTCGATATCCCGATAGCTATCGGGACGAAATGACCACCGCCTGCACTTATTCAATAATTTCCAAATTCTCAAATTTCCAAATTGGCTTCCCTTCTCACTTTCTCGACTCCGCTCGAAATTACAACGCACTGTACTATTCCCTATTTACTATTTACTATTTACTATTTACTAATCCCTATTTACTATTCCCTAATCACTATCCTTCAAACACCTGAATCGTAACTTCCTTATTAATCAAATCGGTGAAACGACCTTCGTAGCGTGTTGCACGCACCATGTGGTTATCAATCCAATGATAGTTTCCACCACGCGGTTTGCCCATCAATAAACCATGGTATTTAAATCCGTTTGCTGCCAACCATTGTTCAGTAACTTCACGGTGTGCTTCGGTACGAGAAGTAAAAAAAGTAATGATATGTCCTTCATCAAACCATTTGTTTAAGGTTACCAATGCCTCTGGATATAACTCTGCAGTTGCCATACGCTCCGGTTGTTCATTCGGGATATCATCGCAAATGGTTCCATCAATGTCAATCAAATAATTCTTAACCTCTGCTGGCAATACCGGACTGATCAATTGTCCGTTCTCTTCTTTCTCAATTAGTTTCATTCTTTTTTTTGTTTGTTGTTGTTTGCTGTTAGCGCACAACTTTTATTTTTTATATTTTTTCTAAAGCCTCCCGCAGATGCTTCGTTTCCTCAGCATGACATGCTATGCGCACTGCCCCTATTTACCAATTACAATTCGCTATTGCCTATTCCCTAAACCTTCCCGCTTTCTCGACTCCGCTCGAAATGACAACGCACGACACTATTTACTATTCACTATTTACTATTCACTATTTACTATTTACTATTTACTATTCGCTATTCCCTAATTACTCCGATTTCCAATTCAATCTGTCCGCTTGCGCAAACTGCCATGGCGCACCATTGTTTTCAATATTGGTAAACATACCATTCAACTCTGTTGGAGCAGCACTTTGTTCCATCACCATAAATCTGCGCATTTCAACAATGATGCTTAATGGATCAATGTTCACTGGACATTCCTGCACACATGCATTGCACGATGTACAAGCCCATAATTCTTCTGGTGTAATGTAATCACCTAACAATGCTTTTCCATCGTCTTTAAACTCACCTTTGTTGGCATCAATGTTTTTACCAACTTCTTCCAAACGATCACGCGTACTCATCATGATTTTACGTGGTGATAATAATTTACCTGTAATGTTTGCTGGGCACGATGAAGTACAACGACCACATTCGGTACATGAATATGCATCCAATAATTGTTTCCACGTAAGGTCGGTTACATCCTTTGCACCAAAACGCATAGGAACGTTTGGATCAGCAGGAGGTGGTGTAAACGAAGGATCAAAAATTGCTTTTACCTCGTTGGTAACAGAATCCATGTTGGTGAATTCACCTTTAGGTTTTAAGTTCGAATAGAAGGTATTTGGGAACGCCAATAAAATGTGTAAATGTTTTGATACCACTAAGTAGTTCAAGAAACCGAATACCATAACAATATGTCCCCACCATCCGATGCGCTCCACAATGTGTAAAGCAGAATCACTCATTCCACCAAACAACATTGGACCAACATGTGAGCTGATTGCTAAACCCAATGAACCATCACCAAGGTTGGTTGCATGCGATACACCACGAGAATATAAAACTTCATCAGCACCATTCATCATAAAGATGAAGCAGATTAATGTTAACTCACCAAACAAAATAAAGTTAGCATCCAGCTTTGGCCAACCAGTTAAATCGTTGTGCACCAAGCGAGGTACTTTTAATAAATTACGTCTCGCTAAAAAAGCGATGGTACCAATGAATGCCAATACCGAAAGTATTTCGATGAAGCTAACCATAAAGGTGTAGAAACCACCCAATGAAGGACGGAATACACGGTGCGAACCAGCGATGCCATCCACCACAATTTCGATCAATTCAATTTGTGTGATTACAAAAGCAGCATATAAAAACAAATGCAAGATTGCTGGGATGGGACGAGTGAACATTTTCTTTTGTCCCAATGCAACAAGTGTCATTGTTTTAACACGCTCCGCAAAATTGTCGGTGCGGTTAATGTCCTTACCGAGCAAAATATTTCTGCGAATCTTTTTGGCATTAATAAAAAACAGGCCTCCGCCTGCTCCTAGTAACAATATAAATACGATGGTTGAAATCATAATGTTGATGGTTGATGGCGTTTTTAACTAAAGTTAAACAAGCCTTTTTGTGTTTTATTTATATTAAATAAACAGCTAACTGTTTCTAATGTTTGTTTTGTTCTTTAATTATAATTTTTGTTTTCCTTCGTCACCCCATCACTTCATCTCCTATTCACTTTCCCAAACCTTCCTGTTTCTCGATCCCCTCACACTCGAAATGACAACGCACTGCACTTATTCAATAATTTCCAAATTCTCAAATTTTCAAATTGGCTTCCCTTCCCGCTTTCTCGACTCCGCTCGAAATGACAACGCACGGTACCATTCCTAAATCCTCAATCCTAAATCTTCCAAACCCTTCCCGCTTTCTCGATACGTTCCGCTACGCTTCACACTCGAAATGACAACGCACTGCACTTATTCAATAATTTCCAAATTCTCAAATTTCCAAATTGGCTTCCCTTCCCGCTTTCAAACTCCGATACGTTACGCTACGCTCCACACTCGAAATGACATCGCACTGTACTATTTCCTATTCACTAATCGCTATTGCCTATTGCCTATTCTTCCCTTCCCACTTTCTCGATACGTTCCACCTCGAAATGACAACGCGCACCCCAACAACCAACAACTAACAACCAACAACCAACCTACTCCTTCGGTTTATTCCTATCCTTCCTACCAAACACCGAAATATGAACATAACGTTCTGGGTTGATACGTAAGTCTTTTAACAACTTATCTAAATCCTCCGATGATTTATCCAGCTTACGGTACAAGCTATCATTGTTCACCAATAATCCCAATGAACCTTCACCTTTATTAATTTTTGTCATGATGCTCGATGCTTGCGACAAAGCCACATCTGCATTGTTGATGGCTTGTTTTAAGTTCGATTGTGCCAATGAATCGCTTATGTTCGAAAAGTTATTGATTACGTTAGCAAGCTTACCGGAGTTCTCATCCAAGGTACCTGCCAAGTGATTGATCTTCGATAATATGCTGGAGATTTTTGCTTTTTCGCTGTTTACCAAGGTATCCAAACGGTACGATGTTGTTTCCAAGGAAGCAATTGCATCTTTGATGTTCTCGAAACTTTTTGCAAGGTTCTGACGAGCACTTTCGTTGAACACTTGTTGCACCACCACCATTACCGAGTCAATAGAAGAAATTAAACCCTCTGCCTTTTTTTGCAAAGGAGCAATGGTTTTATTTACAGCCTGTTTTAAATTATCCTCTTGCGATGCTACCAAGGTATCACCACTTTCGGCATAATCCGTTCCAGTACCCAATACCAATTGAATTGCTTTTGAACCCAATAAATCCGAACTCACCACACGCGCAATTGAATTTTTTGGAACATTCACTTCATCATCCAACACCAAGGTTACTAATACCTTTCCCGACCCATCGTTCATCAATTCAATATCACCTACCATCCCCACTCTAAAACCGTTAATGAGCATTGGGTTGGCATCCACCAATCCATCAATGTCCTGATATACGGCATAAAACTTACGTTGCGTTGAGAAAAAGTCCTTCCCTTTTAAAAAATTAAAGCCATAAATAAAGCAACCTATGGCAATGGTAGTTACAATTCCTACTTTAACTTCTTTTGTTAGTTTCACTTAATGAATGGTTTTACAAGTTCGGAAACAAATTTAGTGATTTTATTTAATTGCAGGCACATGGTTTTTGAACAACATATTGTTAAAACAACAATCTCAAAACCTTATTTTTATTATCTTTGCCCTCCAATTTAGATTGGATACAAACAAAAAATCAGAAAGAGATGAACTCTGTATTAAATACCATTGAAGAAGCCATTGCCGACATTAAAGCAGGAAAAGTTATTATTGTGGTGGACGATGAGGACCGTGAGAACGAAGGCGACTTCCTTACAGCAGCCCGAAATGTAACACCCGAAGTAATTAACTTTATGGCTACCCACGGACGCGGATTAATTTGCGCTGCCATTACCGAAGAGCGTGTACACGAGTTAGGATTGGAGATGATGGTAAGCAACAATACAGCCGAGCACAGCACCGCATTTACTGTGTCGGTTGATTTATTGGGTTATGGATGCACCACAGGTATTTCGGCATCCGACCGTTCCAAAACCATACAAGCATTGATTAACCCCGCTATTAAACCCGAAGAGTTTGGTAAGCCCGGACATATTTTCCCATTAAAAGCAAAAAATGGTGGTGTACTCCGCAGAGCCGGACATACCGAAGCAACCGTTGACCTTGCCCGCTTAGCAGGATTTGAACCTGCAGGTGCCTTGGTAGAAATTATGAACGAAGATGGCAGCATGGCACGTTTGCCACAGCTGTTGGAAATTGCAAAAAAATTAAACTTAAAAATTATTTCCATCGAGGATTTGATTGCTTACCGTATCAATCACGAAAGCATCATTACCAAAAATGTACAAATAAAAATGCCTACCCAATGGGGTAATTTCGATTTAGTAGCCTACCGCCAAACCACCAATGATATGGAACATTTGGCATTGATAAAAGGTACCTGGGAAAAGAACGAACCTGTATTGGTACGTGTACACTCCAGCTGCCTTACGGGCGATATTTTTGGAAGCTGCCGTTGCGACTGCGGACCACAACTACACAAAAGCATGGAGATGATTGAAAAAGAAGGCAAAGGAGTGATTGTGTACATGAACCAGGAAGGACGTGGCATAGGACTCATGAACAAACTAAAAGCTTATAAATTACAAGAAGAAGGACGCGATACCGTGGAAGCCAATTTGGAATTGGGCTTTAAAATGGACGAGCGCGATTATGGTGTAGGCGCACAAATTTTACGCGATTTAGGATTGAGCAAAATACGCCTCATGAGCAATAACCCACGCAAACGTGCCGGACTAATTGGTTATGGATTAGAGATTGTAGAAAATGTTGCCATTGAAATTGAAAGCAATGAACACAACAAACTTTACCTCGAAACCAAACGCGATAAAATGGGACATACCTTGAAGGTGGATAAATAGCATTTTTTCTGTGGGCTGTCAGTTCGAGCCTGTCGAAGAACGAAGCGGCATTCCGAGAATTTATTAGCGCTGCGCTTGCCGGAGCGGAGTCGAGAACGTGTGTTGTCATTGCGAGGGAGTTTTTACGACCGAAGCAATCTCTTCCGAAGCATTATTATATTAGCGCGCTATCAGTTCGAGTGCATATATAGTGCGTTGTCCGTTCGAGTGCTGAGCTTGCCAGCTCAGCGTATCGAGAACGTATGCAAGCCTTACGAAGCCTGTCATTGCGAGGGAGTATTTCACGACCGAAGCAATCTCTTCCGAAGCAACAAGCCCATTAAACTGCGCGCCCGCAATCCCCAACAATCAACAACCAACAACTAGAATCATAAATTAGATGCAATGGATTTTGTTTCTCATTTTTTTCGTTTTGTTATACACTAAGCTATAATCGTTTAAATTTGCCAAATGAATGAAATAGAAATTTATAAAGGTAAAGAAGGCAATACCCAAATTGAAGTAAAATTTGATGGGGATACCGTATGGCTCAACCAAAGTCAGATTTCGGAATTATTTCAAAGAGATAGAACAGTAATTACAAAACATATAAGTAATGTATTTAAGGAAGGAGAGCTGGAGGAAAAAGTGGTATGTGCAAATTTTGCACACACCACACAACATGGCGCTATAAAAGGAAAAACACAAGAAACTGTACAAAAGTATTACAATCTAGATGTTATCATTTCTGTTGGTTATCGAGTAAAATCAAAACAAGGAACTCAATTTCGCCAATGGGCTACACAACGCTTAAAAGATTATTTAGTAAAGGGATATGCAATTAATGAAAAACGCCTGCAAGAAACAGAAAATAAATTTCAGGAATTAAAGCAAGCCATTGCCCTTATTGAAGATGTTTCTAAATCTAAAAAAATATCCAGCAGCGAAGCCAAAGGCCTTCTAAAAGTATTAAGCGATTATTCGTTTGCCCTCGATATTTTGGACAAATACGATCATCAAACTTTAAAAATTAAGAAAACAGGAAACAAAGAGGTTTTCAAAATTTCGTATGCAGAAGCAAAAAAAGCAATTGAAAGTTTAAAAACTAAATTTGGAGGTTCGGAATTATTTGGGAACGAAAAAGATAAATCGTTTAAAGGTTCATTGCAAGGCATTTATCAAACATTTGATAGTAAAGAATTATATCCACACATTGAAGAAAAGGCCGCTAATCTTTTATATTTTGTAGTGAAAAATCATTCTTTTTCGGATGGTAACAAGCGTATTGCGGCTTTTTTATTCGTTTGGTTTTTAGAACGGAACAATTTGTTATATCACAATAACAAAAAGGTAATTGATGATAATGCATTGGTTGCATTAACCTTAATGATAGCCGAATCCAAATCGGACGACAAAGACATGATGGTTAAAGTTATTATTAATCTGATTAATAATAAGTAATGATACCTTGTCATTGCGAGGGCGTTTTTCACGACTGAAGCAATCTCTTACGAAGCATTATTATAATAGTGCGCCAGCCAGTCATCCTAGACGCTTGTCCGCCTCAGGAGGACGATCTAGGATCTGCGGGAAGCCTTTCAAAGCCAGTCATTGCGAGGGAGTTTTTCACGACCGAAGCAATCTCTTCTTATATATTATACAGCGGGCTGTCATTTCGAGCCTGTCGAGAAACTTGCGTAGGCATTGCGAAGCAAAACCTCATTAAACCGTGCGCCCGCCCGTCATCCTGAACTTGATTCAGGATCTGCGCGAAAGCATTGCAAAGTATTCAACCAAAAACCACCAAAAACCTTACATCAACCCTATTGTTAATAAAAAAGCCTCACAGAAATTGTGAGGCTTTTTTTAATTTTTTTTTTTTAAAAAAAAAAAAACTGTTCCAAACCCAATTATGGGAAAGGCTTTTAATTTCTCTGGGAAACGGAAAGGCCCTTCAAACCCTGAATATTTGGAAGACAAAAAATTTGGTTGACGCGCAAAGTTTTAAAGAGAAGAGGGGGCGCGGGGGGGCCAAGAAATAAATAAAATGGAGGGTATAGTAAAGACTGAACAATAATCCAACAATAGGCACAACAATGGCCAAGATATCAAAGAAATAACCGATGCATTAGTAAAGTTCCGAAACGAGAGAGATTGGGAGCAATTTCACAATTCAAAAGATTTGTCATTAGCCATTTCAATTGAAGCAAATGAATTATTAGAATTATTCCTTTGGAAGAATGCTGAAGACGCAAATAAAGAAAAAATCAAGGGAAGAATTAGCGGATGTTTTAGCTTATGCTTTTCTATTAGCCGAAAAAAAAAGGATTAAATGTAAAGACATCGTCTTAGAAAATTAAAAAGAACGGAGAGAAATATCCTGTTGATAAAGCTAAAGGCACTGCAAAAAAATACAACGAGTTATAAGTATGATAGTATACAGGTCAACAAAAAGAGGTTTCCAAGATGAAGTAGAGCGAGGCGACATTGACCTTACTATCGAAAAGAAATTTTTCGAAGTTTTTCATAAACGTACTTCAGGAAGGAAGTGGAATCATGAGTGGAATTCATTGCATTACATGTCCACCGTTTTAAATGACCCCGAAATACCAGACAATACAGGCATTGCAATTGAATGTCAGATTCCACAAACAAGCAAACGAATTGATTTTGTAATCACGGGCACCGATGAAAACAACAAACCCAATGTTGTCATAATTGAATTAAAACAATGGAAATCGGCCGAATTAAGTGAAAAAGATGGAATTGTAAGAACGGCTTTAGGAAAGGATTACATGAAACTAACCATCCCTCCTACCAAGGCTTTGGTCATACGCAACATTTTGCACGACTATAGCGAAACTGTCCGGAATGAAGAAACATTACATTAAGTCCATGCGCTTATCTTCATAATTATGTAGATGATCAAGTTATCAGAAACCCTTTCTATTCAAACTATTTAGAAAAGCACCTGTCTTTCTAAAAGCGTGACCCACATAAACTACGCGACTTTATAAAACGTTTTGTAAAAAGGGCGATGATGGCGAAATTATGTACCGCATTGATTCTGGGAAAGTGCGTCCATCCAAACAATTATCCGAAAGTCTATCCTCCTTATTAAAAGGGGAACGATGAATTTGTGTTATTGGATGAACAAAAATTAGTTTACGAAACCGCACTATGGTTAACCGAGAAAGCAAAAAAAGAAGGGAAAAAAGTATTAATTGTTGAAGGAGGACCAGGAACTGGAAAATCAGTTGTAGCAATTAATTTACTTACTGAAATTACCAAAAGAGAAATGCTTACACAATACGTTACAAAGAATGCAGCACCACGTGCTGTATATCAAAGTAAATTAACGGGCACTATCACTAAATCAAGGTTTGCAGCATTGTTCCAAAGTTCAGGAAGCTATATTAATACACCTATAAATGAATTTGATGCATTGGTTGTAGATGAAGCACATCGCCTAAATGAGAAATCGGGAATGTTTCAGAATTTGGGAGAAAATCAAATTAAAGAAATTATTCATGCTGCAGCTTGTTCTGTTTTCTTTATTGATGAAGACCAAAAAGTAACCATGAAAGATATTGGTTCAAAGGACGAAATTAAAAAACAAGCAAAAAAATTAAATGCCGAAGTGATTGAAATGGAACTAAGTTCTCAGTTTCGTTGCAATGGCTCTGATGCCTATTTAGCCTTTTTAGATAATCTTTTACAAATTCGAGAAACAGCAAATACCGATTTAAAAGAAATCAACTACGAGTTTAAGGTTTGCGACTCTCCCGCTGAATTACAAAAAAATAATTTTTGAAAGAACAAAGAAAAAACAGTGCACGTTTAGTAGCTGGATATTGCTGGGATTGGAAAAGTCAAAAGACAACAATGCCATGGACATTGAATTCCCTGAATATAAATTTGCAATGAAATGGAATTTAGCCCTCGACAGTATGTTATGGATTATGAAACCAAATTCAGTAAATGAAATTGGTTGTATTCATACCTGCCAAGGCTTAGAATTAGACTATGTAGGAGTAATTATTGGAGAAGATTTAGTAGTACGAAATGGAATTGTATTAGTTGACCCAGCCAAACGCTCACGAATGGACTCATCAATTAAAGGTTATAAAAAACTTTTAAAAGAAAATCCTGAAAAAGCAAAAGACTTAATTCGTAAAATCATTAAAAACACCTACAGAACATTAATGACTAGAGGAATGAAAGGATGTTATGTTTGGTCTGTTGATAAAGAGACGAATGAGTGGTTGAAAAATAACATTTAATATCTAAAATAGTAATA
>JADJHE010000024.1 GCA_016707685.1 Bacteroidota bacterium | reverse complement strand
CAAAAACAATCATGAATTTTGATTTATCGTCTGGTGAATACGAAGTGGATGAAACAAACCAATTGGGAAAACGGACCAACGATTGCGGGCTGCATTGTACGGAATTTACAAAACGGAGTTGTCCAATACCACCCAATCAACGATCTACCATTAGGACGGGATAATAAGCATTACGCGCAATGCATGGGTCGCACGGCAACGGTAGAAATGGCAGAAGTTTGTCCTGCAAACTGGCAAGGGTTAGATACAGCAATGAAAGCAACGCACGATGGCAAGCAGTAAATTACTTAGCGAAACACTAGTTGCAATACTTTTAATAGTAACAGCTACCAAAATATTGGTAGGCGCGTTTTACGGGAAGAGATGAATAAAAATAAAAATAAAGACATGAACAAAAATTTTCAGTTATCCTGAATGTAGTCTTTAGCAAAAACAGGCTGCAGGTATTAGATGATGGAGATTTTAGTTCAGTTATTTGCAGTTATATTTCATGAAGTAGACGGAACAGACAGCACAACAAAGCGGCTAAGCTAATCATTTTAGATCTAAAGACATTAAAGCATCTAAGATTGCTTAT
This sequence comes from Bacteroidota bacterium, assembly GCA_016707685.1. Taxonomy (GTDB): domain Bacteria; phylum Bacteroidota; class Bacteroidia; order 2-12-FULL-35-15; family 2-12-FULL-35-15; genus 2-12-FULL-35-15. Next base: position 56,074 of record JADJHE010000024.1, on the reverse strand, counting down.
GGAAACTTGATATTTTAAAATGAGAAATACGAATATTTACAAGATGTAAGCGCATCTGCAAAGAGTAACGCAGCTTGGAAAGCCGAATACCAAACAAAAGTACAAAAATTGCAGGATGATTATGTGAAGGTATCGGGAAACAAAGGTAATAAAAAATATATTATCCGGAAACCAAGCAAAAGGAGAAGAAGAAGCGTTAGATAGAAATGTAGGCAGAATTGGACCAACTGGAATTAAAAAAACCAAGCCTTGATGGAAAAATTCAAGGGAAAACGGAGAGATGATCGAACGAGAAACATGAAAGCATACATTTGAAGATCATTATAATAAAAACACCAACTACGACTATGTATTTAGTTATAGTAACAGTCCATTAAAGCAAGATATGAGCTTGTTGATGATAGCCTTGGATATTACACAAGAAATTTTAGATGGCTTAAATGCACAATACCGTGAGAAAGTAAGAAACACTTTAAAAAATTATTAGTAAGACAAAAACAATTATGATTGAGAAAATTAAATACGCAGAAAAATTCTGCCACGATACCTTTAAAATCGGAAATTGTTACACACCAACTGCCAGGAAGTAGGTGGAAGCAGAACATACTTTGCGTTGAGGGAAGATTTAATCAAAGAAGAAACGAAGAATATTTTGTGGTTTTAGTAAAATGGCGATATCGATTAGATGGTATTCACAGATCTTCAACAGGTATATTTTATTCGGAATTGTTCGTCGTCGCGGATTGCAACATAAAATCAGCTAGCTAAGTCTTGGAAGAAATCTAACGTTAGCAAAGATAGAGTAAGTTGGATGAAAAAGGACAACTTATTTTCAGAGAAGATGAAAAATCCATGAAAAAGGCAATCTGAGCTTCAAACTAAACATCAAAGGGATGGGAGAAAAATAGTTTCTAATCGCTATTTTTAGAATTTATAGTCGAAACAAATCAAAGCACTTAGACCATTGAACAGCACACTCAATGTCGCTTTACGGTAATAGGTTTATTAAAACAAACTTCTGGTAAAAGGCAAAAAGGGACATTGAATGCCATCGAACACGAAGAAGTGTTCAATTGATACCTTGGCTGGCTTTGTAATGAGCGCAATTAAATTATACTTTGTGGACACGTGTTAATGACTACAAAAGAATTACCAAACGAATTATTGAAAAAGACATAATTTTTGAATACCGGAGCCATGCCGCTTCGTACTTCTTACCAATGAGTGATTTTCTGATTTTCATTGCCTTCGTAAAACACGAGATTTCCAACGGGGGAGCAGATCGCACTTATTTAAGCAAAGATGTAAAGTAAAACAACCATGTACCCGATCGAACAAAAGCAGAAGTTGCCACTAATTAAGATTTTGAATTCAAACGCAATGGCCCCAGCCACTATTTTGAGGGCGAAACCCGTTAAATGTGGCTCGCAATAATTGTTCCTGCGTAGTTGCAACTGATAGATGGAGAAACAACAGGTTTTGTGTGTGAGATTTAACGAAACGCATTTACCGAGTAATAAATACTAAATTTCCTACTGAAAAGGAACAAGCGGAATACCTTATCAAAAAGTACAATTTAAGCCAATGGCATAGTAGAATAGTGGTCACTATTAACAAGTTCGGAGCTCAAAAGAAACAGAGTAAAAGTTTCAGCAATTAGTAAAATGGGGAGCTTGTTGAAACAGGAATTGAATGAAGAAAGCGGAACCTATTTTGGAGGCGTTTTCAAGCATTGATTAATGAATCAACCAAATTGAAAGGGACCGAACAGCCATGGCACTCTGCTCTCCCCCTTTCGACAATGGGGTGACAGCGCAAACACTGTGAGTGCAGAATGAGTTTGATTTTGATTACATCCTCGAATGTTATTTACCGGAACCCAAATCGAACCTCTGGTGATATTTTTGCTTTTGCTAATATTAATGTGAAGGCAATGGAAAGTTGGTAGGACGCTTTCGATTCAAAAAGAGACAGAGCAACAAAAACATTTTACATGGGCCAACTGCATTTTGAAAAAGGATTTAAACTGACTTCGTAAAGCCAAAAAGCATCTAAAGCAGTGCCGAATTTTCGGCAGCATTTAATGGTTGGGATGTAGTTAAGAAGTTGATGAATAGTGTTAGTTGCTGGTTGTTGGTTGCTGGTTGTTGCCGATGGCATTCGGCATTGTGGTACGTCCTCCTGAATGCCGTTCCGCTTCTGGTGAGATGATTCTGGTGATCTGCGCGCCGAATTGCACGCACACACATTTGAAATGATGTTAACACGATTTAATATAGATTATTTCCTTGTTAAAGTTATCACCTTAAAGAGCCGATTCACTGACTTAATTCGACACATTAGTAATTCCTAGATTCATCAGTTATTTAGTAATTCGAGAACATGAGCACAAAAACAGATTACCAAGAAGTACTGCAGTTGAAATAGAAAACAGATGTTGCTGAGGGAGGCCAAACCATTGTGCATTGTATTTGCGGACGAGTTGCTGCTATCGCATGTATGGCCAAACACCTATTTGGTGAACATGGAGGAAATAAAAAGCAAAATTAATTACTGCTTTCAACATCAGCTTTTATCCTTATTGGACCATCAAAAACAAAGGGACAAAAAATTTACCTTGTTGTTTGAAGGACCTTAGTAAAAAGCTGTGTTGACAACAATTCGATTTAAAAGAGTAGATTCCGCAGAAGGCGGTTTTGAAGTAACGAGCATTGTGCGTAATAAACGGATGGATACACCGTACATATTGATTAAATTTACAGAGAACAGAGAGTACATGCTAAGAACAATTCTGATTTTTATTTTTTTGAGTGGTACAGTCTCTGGATTTGCACAACCCTTCCCCATGAGAAATCTCCATACGAACTATTATTTTGGTGATTTGGATACACAATTCTTTGCTCACAACACATTCTTGCCAATAAAATAAAGTAGCTAGAGAATACCGCAGCGATAAAAATATGCTGATACCGCTTTGTTGATGGCTGAATATTTTTTACAGATGCGGATTTCTGAGCAAGGCGTATTTCTTATGACATTTTAGGAAAGCCAGTATTTCGAGTATAAACAAATTACGGATAACAAGATTACTAAAGTCTTTTACAACATACTGAGGGAGGAATGACACCCAGCGAACAACATGAATACAAAGATGGCAAATTGGTGAAAAAATAAACACCTTCCCGTGACGATCATGTTTCAGTGTTGAATAGGATACAATGAAAAAGGACAATTGATCTCGCAAAAAAATATTTTTAATGAAAAAGCATTGGAGAACGAAACCTCATCAATACACATAGGACAATTAGAAAAGAAGAATGTTTTAGCAATTCTGACACCTCTAGATTAAGCTATACCTATAATTACAAGAGAAGAAAGGACATAACTTGAAAGAAGAAGGTTGTGGAAACGCAAAAAATAATACCACCTATGTTTATCATCAAAAGCAAATAAAAGCTAGAAAAAAACCTATCACAACAACAAACTTATATTTGATACAAACAGAGAAATACAATAAACAAGGAAAATTAATTAGTAACATCACCAACCAAAAGAATGGTGAAAAAAAGCGGCACAATCCCTTTTGTGGGATGACGGTCCACCACGTTATAAAACAACCTAAAGTAAGGGGATTCAGTAAAGAAATGTATTAAAAAAAAGATTATTTGAATTTTTTTATTCTGATTAGAAGAAAACCAAACATCGCTGAGAAACAATAAACTTATTCAACTCACCGAATACGATGGCTTCAAAAAGGATGATGAGGTTCATATACACATACAACAAGTAAACCCTACCTTGCAGCCTGCTAATGCTATCTAAAAGAATACATCCAACTCAGAAAAATCGGGGTTTCCGATCCACACAACAAACATGGTGTGCGTTGATTTCAAACAACTGATTGCCACGTGTCGGGGAATTGGGCACCCTTTGTGAAACTGAACAATTACCAGGATGAATCCATAGACTTTTTTTGATCCAGAGGCGTAAAATGCTGAACAAAGCATTGCTCAAAACATTATTACGACTAATCGAAAAATTGGGACATACCTAAAATTATTTATGTCCTCCCATTCCCGAAGGGCGATTACATTCACCATGAAGGGATTTATTGTTGAGCGACAATCCCGGTTTTCAAAAAGACAAATTATTCCTGGCAACAAAATTCCGATGTCAGATATTGGAGTTGGTAAAATTGTATTTATCCAATTATTGGAAGTATTAGTGACAGGATGGGAGTTTGCTTGCTGTAGACATTGATGTTGCAGCACTAGAATCGGCACAAAAAATAATTGACAAAATCCAATTTTAACTGGGTAAATTGAGCTTTGAGCTCAAAGAATAAACGACATTTTTGAAGGCATCAATGGCGAAGATGAACATTTTGATATTACAATTTGTAATCCACATTTCATTGATCATCAAGAGCCACGAGCGGGTACATTACGAAAACTACGTAGCCTCACACATAAAATGTAACCAAACCTATTTTAAATTTTGGCGGACAAAACAATGAAATGTGGAGCGAAGGAGGCGAAGAAAAATGTAAAGGATAAGATCTGGGAAAGTAGACGATTTGCTACTAATTGATTTGGTTTTACTGCCCTTGTATTTAAACAAGGAGCTTGAAAAGCAATCTATAACATTTTAAAAAGTTAGAGACCAGGAAGTAAAACGATTACAATGAACACTGGGAACAAAACCAGTCGCATTGTAGCATGGACTTTTCTGAAACCGGGCTAAAAAAATGGAAAGCAAGTTGGAACTACAAATTGCCTCAGTTGCTTAGTCAATTTTTACTATTAAATTCCCCTTTGAGGGTAATTCAAGTATCTTGTGGCTCATTAAATAACACAAGCATTCCGTCGACATTTGCAGCACTGGCGTATCCAAGCCTTAATAAAAGGGAACTCATCGAAAATAATTTTGATCCCAGCGAAATTCAAAAAATCCATCCCTTTTTATTAAAAGAAAGATTTAATAATAAAGGCCAGGCACAAACTGGCACCGGAAAAACATTAGCAGTTTCGATTACCACTGTTGTGCAGTAAAGATTGACACCGCTAATCCAAAAGTACAAGCATTAGATACTTGCCCTACGCGTGGTTGGGACAACAAATAGCCAAACAATTGTTTCGTGTAGCACGTTACAACCAGGGCGCGTGTTTGTGGAAGAGGTGGTATGGTGGCGAACCCATTAAATTGCAATACGCAATTTGGAGTCGCCCAACACATATTGGTGGGAACATACCCGGTCAGATTGATTGATTATTGGAACGCAAGCCATTAGCTTAACAGATGTAAGACGATTGTGTTATGAAGCCGATGGGAAATGCTGGGAGCATGGGTTTTAAAGCAGAGATACCATTTTAGAACAAACCAACGGACAACGCCAATTATGGTTATTCTCCGCAACCATACCGATTCCTTAAAAGCATTATTGAACCCTATATGGACGAAGATGCCTACAAAGTGAGTAGTGGATGTAAAAACAGCGTAAACCGTGTATATTGAGCGCAATAGTACAATGCATTGATACAAAAGACAAAGTGTTGAATACTTTGTTGGAATTTAAGAACACAAGGCGAGGACGAGGCATTGTATTCAGAAAACAAAAAGATGGAATACAATCATTGGCGAAACAATTGATTGCACGTAACCGAATTAAGCTGAGGCTTTGCATGGTAGATTTGCAAAATAACGCGACCGTGAAAAAGTGATGCGTGCATTTAAAATGAAAGTACAAATACTGATTACTACTGATATGGCAGCACGCGGTATTGATGTAGATAATCTTCAATATGTAATTCATTACCAATTGCCCGAACAATTGGAATATTACACCACCGCAGTGGCACGTGCTAGATTTACAAGGGGGTAAAAGGACTTTCGATAAGTTTGGTAACCAGCTCCGAAATGGGCCGATTAAAAACCATTGAAAACGAATTAAAATTCAGATTAGTAAATTCTGAGAGGGTAATATTTCTTGTTTTTGAATCATTCCTCTATTGATAAATTCCCACCAATTGAACTACTTTAGAGGCTGATAAACAATATCCATAGAGTTGATTATACATCTATTCCAAAAGTAAGAGCCTACACGACAATTTTCATGATAAAAATATTCGGACAAATTATATTTTTTTTATTTTTAGTCTTTACTTCGACTACTTTGAAATATAATGAAGACGACATATTAAACGACCTTGACAACAATGGTGGAATGGAGAATCCGTATAAATTTTTTCCGACACTTGAGGATGGTTATACAAATATTTCGAGCAACAAAAATTCATCTTTTTCGCAAGACCAAGACAGATGGGCTATCGTATTTGAAAAAAGTGGCTATAACAATCGAGGTTACCAGATATTAAAATCATTAACCTATTTTGAAACTGTCTTGAAAATCTCGACCGTGCAGGACTTGACTCCTAATTTATTGAATAAGAAATTTTAATCCTTTTGCCCAGAAGAATTCTGGACAAAATAAAAAGTGATTTTGAAACAGTTTGAAATATATAAATTATCAGAATACCGAATAGATAGGATTTTCCAGTAGAAGATGATCTAAATGTTTACAGCAAGAAGAAAATACCTAGCATAATGCTGATTTTTAAACAAATCAATAGATTTCCATTCGTTGGACAAGGATGTTAGAATTTTAAATATCCAAATATTTAAACCAATCAGCTGGCAAATTAAGAACTAGGTACCAAAGACTTAACTAAGTTAATGACTGTTGAATTAGGTACCATACATTTGCTCAAAAGTAATGGGGGTTTGAACGATGAAAGTAAATCAGTGCGCAACAACGGAAACCTTTAAGAATTGCAGAGTGTTGGTAAAGAGTTAAACAAACCAACGAAGCAGCCAATAGCGCCAAGAGTACTTGGAATTAACTGGAATTTAGTAACTTCTAACTTGTTGTGCTTCTACAGCAGCTTTATTTATTAATTGCGAAAAACAAAATGAACTGATTGATAAAGTAAGGCATGTGCATAGAGATCTTAAAATAAGAATAAATCAACATTATTTTGATAACTGAGAACAAAATTAAATTTGAGATGCGTAATTGTGAGCTTTGGTCAACGCAATAGAACAATTATTTTTCAGAGATATAGCGATTATTTGAATATACAGAAAAATATGGATATTATTGCTCAGCACTAAATCCAGCTAGTTATGCTACCTATGATCGTCAACTTTTTATTGATACACTTGATGACTGGGGATATTTTGGTGACCCATTAAATAAACCAGACTGGTATTCAGGCGTAAGGAGGTATTGCATGCGGATATGAACCAGTATGACAAGATGAAAAAAACCTCACTGGTTCCATTTGCATATTTTTCTACCTCAAGACAAATAATAATCCATTTGAAATCAGGCTTCGCAATTAAAAACACAATATGGAAAACAACCCCATACTACATACAAATCCTTACAGGCTGTATTACAAAAAATTACAAAGAATAAACAAACATGAAAATAGCCATTATTTTTCCGAATAATTTTAGTTAGTGGAATAATGTTCTACTCAAAATGCTGGAAATAAATCAACTTCAAACAACAATCAAGCAACTACCAATCTAGAAACGACCAAACGAAAGTTCACCAGACAAAGAAAACGCATTTGAAGGATTAAGAAATATGGCGTTTTAGTGACTCTGAACAACTTGGACTATCAATGCCGACGACAGGACTGTTGTTTTTGGAGTTATAATGGATTGGGAAATGGGCGGTGCAACAGCTACAACGGTTGCCTATCAAACAGGTGATGCAAGCTTATATTTAAGTTCTGGCGGTGGTGTAATTGGTGGAGGACAGCATCAGAATGTAAATAAAGCAGCAAAACAATTTGTAAATTTAGCACAAACATTTCTCGACAACTCAACCAAAACAAAAACGACTCCTTTGCCATCATCAGACGAGGTAAAATTTTATTTGCTGACCAGTAAAGGCGTTTTCGCAGGACAAGAAATAATGAAAAATTTTGAAAACAATTCATCTCCATGGGCAGAACTATTTGAAGAAGGAAACAAACTATTAACTGAACTTAGGACGACAAGTGAATAATAAAATGGAGATTGGGTAGGTTACAATTTACTTTGACAAAAACGTAATGTGACAATAATGAAAAGACTAATCATTTTAATAATAATATTCCAATCGGAATTTCTGTTTCTCAAAACAAAGAAACAGTTATTACTGATACATCAATCGTAAAATGGTATTTTGATAAAACAAATGATGATACAGTTTTTTATTTAAAAGACTATCTACCTTTGGAAAAATGGACCGTATATTACGACATAAATAAAAAACAAAAAGCATTTGAAACTGAAACGATTTACCATAAGTCATCCCTTGAATATAGAGAAAAGGGCATTTCATGGTATCGTGATGGTGCAATAAAATCAAAGAACTATATCGATGGTGACACTGCTATTTGGCTCAACTATTATCAAAATGGTCAAGTTAAACGTATATACAAAGAACTTTGGGGTATCCCGGAATATTATGAAATACCCCAACACACTTGGATAGTTTTTTCTGAACTAAATTATTATCAAAATGGTCAACTAAAACATACACCAATAGACTCCAAATCAAAAGATCATTGTACCAGAGTTCAATCAATAACTGTTTATTTTGAAAATGGGAAGCCTAACTTTCAATGTAATTATCTTTGTATGGTATTAGTTGGCGAATATAGGGAGTATTATGAAAACGGTTATCTTAAAACTTCCGGGTCATACACAACTGATATTAACAAATATCCATGGCCAAGCTCATGGTATTGAGGATGGTGAATGGAAATATTATAACATAAAGGGTAAGCTGATAAAAACTGAAGTATACAACAAAGGTAAATTAGTGAGAACAATAGAGAAATAAAGCCTAAGTAACAATAACCAGTAGGAAACAATCGAACCAATGAAAAAGCATAGAGGACTCAAACGATATTATAAAAGTCTCGAAACTAAAAACGACCTTAACAAAGCAACATGGCTGAACCTTGAAGATCCAAACTGCTGGTTCGACAATTGGCATCTACATTTTGACTGGAAAGGTTATGGAAACACTAGCTTTAAAAGACGTAAAACCCTCATTTAGATAAACTATTTCGACACTTCGAACTTCTTGAACAACGCAAGTAGATTAAAAAAGACTCAATTGTACGCTATAATTCAGGACTTTGACAGCTATGATGATGCTTTATTCTTGCATACAAAAATCCAAACGCAGACAATTTTCCATGGAAATGCGAAGAGACTCATACTCCTATAAACAATTTAGAAAAATCCAAAACTTAAAAAGTACATTGATAATTTAATAGGTTGCAAAATTTTGTTCGTAAAGTCTAAAGAAAATTATTGCATTAGTAACAAACCCTGGAGTCGGACTTTCTGTGGACTAAACTGGGTGGAAGTTGGAGATTACTATCACACCTACCTATTAGTGCAAAACAAAAATTACATACATTTTTAAAGTCCTTATTGAACTAAATGACTATCATAGACATCGAAATCATTGGATTTTGGAATTGGTTCAGAATAATTCAAACCAATTTAAGTCTAGTAATTATGACTGTTCAATTTTAAACAAACTTGATCAACAATTCCCAAACTAAATTGAATTAATTATGGGAGCTTGGGGAACGGGAATAAAAGACAATGACACTTCTAGCGAAATTTGTGGAGGAATTTTTTCGACTACTACAATGATGGTATGAAACCTGAAATTATTTCTAATAAAACATTGCGAAACATACTGACTTAATTGATGATCCAGAGGAGTTTACCAATTTTTGGTTTGCATTGGCGTTAGCACAAATGGGAAACTGTTTCCTTAAACAATATGGTCTTTGAAAAAGTAAATCAAATTATTGGAACAGAAATTGATTTGAAAATATGGAGAGAATTAGAGGGCGAAGAAAATGACATTAAAAAAGAAAAATCGCATTAGATAAATTTTTATTAAAAATTAAAAATCCGAAGGTAAGGCCAGTAGCTAAAAGAAAGACCAAAAATCCAAAATATAATGCAGGTGACTGTTTATCATTTAAGTTGTTGAATGGAAACTTTGGAGGCGCAATAATACTTGAAGCTGAACACAAGTCTAAATTTGGATTTAACCTTATTGCACGATGACAGAATAAAATAAAAAAGAAAAACCAGAACTTATTGATTATATAAAGTCTGAAGTTTTGCATATAAATTGTCCTCAGACTTTAGGAGGAGCATTCATTGGATGGTTTCCAGCGAACGGGTTCAGAAAAACGTATAACGACTTATTTGAGCTGATTGGCAAAATTGAGGTAAACGCAACTTTTGATATTGAAGGTGAAGATGAGAATGACATTAATCCAATGTATTGTGGAGACTGGATTGCCTTAATTGAAACTACAAATAAGCAATTTGAGCATGAAAAGAATAATATTAAGGCGACAAAAATTTTGACAATCAAAAAGTTGATACGGTATTAGGTTAAATAGGTTTTATCTCAATCTATATAATAGAAATCTAGCTCATTTGGGCAGTTTAATTCAGAATACAAATTTGAGTATATTTGAAATCAGGCTACTGTAACAAAACATATTGTATAAAAACCAAAATAACACAATGCCTTGAAGAGCATTTTAGTTAATTTTAAAAAAGCAATGGACATTCAAATTAAAACCCGTTGGGCGTAGCGTCCCGCTACGTCCATTTTAACAAGGCGTCTCGCCTATCAAATTGTTTTCCATCTCACAACTATTTTTTCAATTGTAATAATGCCTTTTTCACCGGCATAGTCTTTTGCGCTTGAATAAATATAATCTTCCGGCTTTTCAACTATGCCTGCGCGTACAGGATTAAAATGAATATAATCTAATTTTTGTTCCATGAATTTATTTGAAAAAATATGTTCTGCATGGTTGTCATGTGTCCAAAATTGGTAGTTCGTATTTCGTTTTTTGTCAAATGCAGCGGTCTCAAATATTTTTAACATCCAATCTTTTCTACTTTCATTTATTGCTTGAATTTGTTCCAAAATTAGTTTACTTGTATAGCTTTTGAAATCACGGATAGTTGAACTTAAATTATTGGTATTACTTTTTGCCAATAAATGAACATGATTAGACATGATTACCCAAGCATATATTTCTAAGCCTTTATTTTTAATACAATACTCTAAATTGTCTGTAATGATTTTGCGATATGTTTCTCTGCTGAAAATATCTACCCATTCTACTACTTGTAATGTAATAAAGTATAGTTTGTCTTGTTCTTTTATTTGGTATCCTGTTGACATAAGTAATAATAAATATAAAGCTAAATTTAATTTGTTAAATAAATTTCAGGCGAGACGCCTTGTTAATGAAGACGTAGCGGGACGCTACGCCTAACAAAGAATCTAGCAGTACCTGCCTGTCGGCAGACAGGCGTTACGCCTAACGAAATAAGCCCTAGCAAAGTAAGCCTTAACAAAACAATCCTAAAACAACTCCAACTGCCCATTCGTTTTTTTCTTTTTTACAGGAGCATCCAATTCAATAAAATTGGACAAAGAAATTCCCAGCAAGCGTATTTTTTTATTGTTTAAATCGGTGTTTATCAAAAGCTGTTTGGCTGTATTCACAATAGTTTCGTAATCATTCAGTAGTTTATCAAAACTCTGGTTGCGGGTAATTTGTTTAAAATCGTGGTACTTAATTTTTAATGTAATGGTTCTTCCTTTTAAATTGTATTTCTCCAATCGCCTGCAAACCGTGTTGGCAATTTTTTCCAACTTTTCATTCATCTCTTCCAGCTCCGTTAAATCATAACTAAAGGTATCTTCGGCACCCATGCTTTTGTGTTCGAGGTGGGGCTGCACTTCTCGGTTGTCTATTCCACGTACTATCTTGTAAAAAAATTTACCTGCTTTTCCAAAATAATGAATCAAATCCTGCTCCGTCATTGCTTTTAAATCGGCTCCTGTATGCAAGCCCATTTTTTTCATTCGGTCGGCCGTAACTTTTCCTACACCAAAAAATCGCTCTACCGGTAATTTTTCCATAAAGGCTTCTATCTTGGAAGGACCAATAAAGGTAAGCCCATCGGGCTTTTGCAAGTCGGAACAAATTTTTGCAACAAACTTACTGGAGCTTACACCTGCCGAAGCTGTTAGTCCTGTTTCGTCTTTTATAGCTTGTTTTATTTGCGTAGCAATTTCCATGGCAGAGCCAATGCCTAATTTATCTTCGGTAACATCCAAAAATGCTTCATCCAATGAAAGTGGTTCTATTAAATCGGTATAACGTTGAAATATTTCTCTGATTTTTCGGCTTGCTTCTTTGTAAGCTTCAAAGCGTGGGTATACAAATATGGCATCGGGACAAAGTTCTTTTGCTTTTTTGCTGGGCATTGCGGAGCGTATCCCAAATTTGCGTGCTTCATAACTAGCAGTGGACACTACTCCTCCTCTACCTTCGGGCGGTCCGCCCACCACAATTGGTTTTCCTCTGTATTCCGGATTATCCCGTTGTTCCACCGATGCATAAAATGCATCCATATCAATATGGATAATCTTTCTGGTCATCTATACACGTATACCTATTACCAATACATCGTCCACCTGTTCGTAATTGCCTTTCCATTGAATAAAGGCATCGCAAACCAACTGACGTTGTTCTTGCATGGGTTTATCATTGATCTCAATTAATAATTCCTGCAAGCGGCTCGATTTGAATTTTTTATTGTTGGGTCCACCAAACTGATCGGCATAACCATCACTGAAAATATAAAAACAATCTCCTTTTTTTAATTGAATGGAATTGTTTTTTGGTGGTTCTACAACGGTCTCCTCTACACTACCAACAGTCAAACGCGATGGTTTGATGATGTTTAATGTTTTATCCGACACAATGTACAATGGATTGTTTGCACCTGCATATTCCAGCATCATGGTTTCTTTGTTGAAGGTACACAAAGCCATGTCCATTCCATCTTTGATATCGCTGTCTTTATCCTGATGTAAAATATTTTTGATGATGGTATTCATGGAATCCAACACATTGCTGGGTTGTGTTATCCCTAATTCGTTTACAGTTTGGTGCAAGGCATTATGACCAACTACACTCAACAATGCTCCGGGAACACCATGTCCGGTGCAATCCACAGCAGCTACCATAAACTTCGTTTCGTGATGCGATACCCAATAAAAATCGCCACTCACAATGTCTTTGGGCATGTATAAAATAAAATGTTGCGGCAAGGTAGCTTCTACTACGGAGCGAGGAGGAAGAATGGCATTTTGCAAACGTTTTGCATAATTGATGCTATCGGTAATGTTTTTATTTTTCTCTTCAATGATTTCGTTTTTTGCTTTTAGAATTTTGTTTGTTTTTTTATTCATCAACAACAAACGAATGGTGATTAAAGCAATCACTACAATCAACACAGTTATCACCACATAAATATTACGATGTGCTTGTTTGTAGCAAACAATGGAATCATCGCCACTACCGGATAAAATTTCCAATGGTGTGTGGTGGTGCTCCGCATGATTGATGGAATCAAAAAATGTTTCTGCCATTAATTGATTACTACTAAGTACTACTAAAAATGCGATGGTAAAGAGAATGTGTTTCATACAATTGTTTTGTTCTATTAAAGATAAAACAATTCTCAATAATCGTGAATTAATTGATTCAAATTGCTAAGATTATTAGTAATATGGAAGAAAGTGTTTTGTAGTTTTTTTAGATGTGAGATGTTAGATGTGAGATGTGCGATTTGTGAAATATTGGCAATTATGATTTTTACATCTATCTGTGTGTTGTCTGTTCGAGCCTGCCTTGCCGGCAGTCAGGCGGAGTCGAGAACATGGGAAGGTTTAACCGCAAAGTCCCGATAGCTATCGGGAGCAAAGGTTTTACGCAAAGAAACGCAAAGAGGATAAATGTTAATATATAAGCTAATTGAGAACAACTAAACCCTAATCCCTATTTACTATTCACTATTCACTAAAAAAACATGGACGACTATTTCAAAGGCAGAGGTTCACAAATAAACACCGATAACAAGTTTTTAAAAAACAAATACGTTACCGAGCACGATGAAGTATTGGATGAACCTTTGTTGAGCAATGAAAAAACACAAATCTTTTACGAGCATCCTAAAAAGATTGTGAACGTGGTAAAAAGTCCGGACATACCCGGCATGTACTCCATGAATCCTTACCAAGGTTGCGAACATGGATGCATTTACTGCTACGCTCGTAACACCCACGAATATTGGGGTTACAGCGCTGGATTGGATTTCGAACGAAAAATAATTGCCAAACCCAATGCACCTCAACTGCTCGAAAAACAATTCATGAATAAAAATTGGGAAGTATCTCCGATAATGTTTTCGGGCAATACGGATTGTTACCAACCGGTAGAACGTGAATTAAAAATCACGAGGCAAATGCTGGAAGTACTTTTAAAATTTAAACATCCAGCAAGCATGATTACCAAAACAATTTGATTTTGCGTGATATTGATTTGCTTCAAGAGATGGCAAAATTAAAATTGATTCATGTAATGATCTCCATCACCAGTTTGCGCGAAGAGCTTCGTCAGAAAATGGAACCACGCACCGTAACCGCAAAAAACAGATTGCGTGTGATTGAAACATTGAGCAAAGCAGGAATACCAGTTGGTGTAATGACAGCACCCATCATTCCTGGATTAAACAGCGATGAAATTCCTGAACTGATTGAAGCGTCAGCCAACAGCGGTGCCTCCATTGCTGGAATGACCTTGGTGCGTTTAAATGGTTCTATTGGTGACATCTTCAAAGATTGGATTCATAAAAACTTTCCTGATAGAGCGGATAAGGTATTGAATCATATTGCGTCTATGCATGGCGGACAATTAAGTGATTCGCGCTATGGAACACGTATGCGTGGCGAAGGAAACATTGCTGCATCCATTCATCAATTGTTTAGCATGGCAGTAAAAAAACACATGCCCAACAAAGTAAAATTTCAATATGATTTAAGTGTGTTCGAGCGTCCGAAACCGAAAAAGGATCAGCTGGATTTGTTTGATTAAAATGTTGGTGATAACACCAACATGGGCAGATAAATAACATAATTAAAAACATCAGCCTTTGCAGGTGTTATCACCTGCAAAATCAAAAAATGAATCTCTATTGGTGATAACACAAACAAGGGCGAAAAGGGCGAAAACATGTTGGTGATAACACCAACATGGGCAGAATAACATAATTAAAAACATTAGCCTTTGCAGGTGTTATCACCTGCAAAATCAACTAAAAGAATCTTTGTTGGTGATAACACTAACAATGGCAAAAAAAATCTTTATGATTAGTTATAGAAAAAAATCTGACGTTTATTTCTTTACAGCAACGAACTTAAACTGGCTAAAACTATTGGACAACAATGACCACAAAAACATCATCCTTAACAGTCTACTTTTTTTAGTAGAGAATAAACGTGTAGTAATTTTAGCATTTGTAATTATGCCCAATCACATACATCTAATATGGAAAATTGAAAATGGACATAAAAAGGAAGAAATACAACGAGATTTTTTAAAATTCACTGCACAACAAATCAAATTTAACTTAGTTAAAATCGATTCAAATTTTCTAGATGACATCCTTGTCAATGCAAAGGATAGAAGATATCAAATATGGGAAAGAAATCCATTGTGGTTTGAATTGGATAACACGAATACTCTTTTACAAAAGCTGAATTATATTCATAAGAATCCCTTACATAAAAAATGGTTTTTATCAGAACTTGCAGAAGACTATCCTTTTTCCAGCGCTAATTTTTATATGACTGGTAAGGATGATTTTGGATTTTTAACACATTATGAAACGATAATGTGATTGAGTCAAAAAATTTTGTTGGTGATAACACCAACAAAGGCTTCTGATACTAAAATGTAAAATACCCATAAATCTTTGGGGGCCATTGCAGGTGTTATCCACCTGCAAAAATCGACTAGATAAATCTTGTTGGTGATAACACCAACAAAGGCTATAATGTGATTGATGTAAGAATTCTTGTTGGTGATAACACCAACAAGGGTTTCATATCTATAATGGTGGCCATTGCAGGTGTTATCACCTGCAAAATCAATTAACTGAAATAATGTTTATACATCAAACCAATACCGAAGGCAATTAGCAATACACCGGTAGTGTAATTAAACATGCGCATCAACTTTTCAGTTAAATAACGTTTGATTTTTGAAGCAAGCGATGCTTTAAATATTTCTACTGTTAATACCAAGCCTAATGTGATTCCAAAATAAATCAACATTTTGATAACAGAGTAATTGAATGTTTTACTCACTGCAGTTACGTTACCCAACCAAAGCAGCCATACCGCAGGGTTCAACAGGTTCAAGAAAAATCCTTTTAAGATTAAATTTTTAGTAGACGGACTTGCCAGTTCAATGGTATCATCACTTTTTTTAACAGGCTTTTTAAAATAGAAAGAACCAAACACGACTAATAAAACACCGGCCATAATACCCATGAAGCGTTGATTTTTTTCATCTTGAATGTAACGAGTAGCACCCAAACTGATTAAATAAATCACCAATAAACAAACAAACAAATCGCTTAACACCACACCAATTGCCAAAAGTGATCCTTCTCTTGAACCATGTTTGATGCTTGTATTTAACAAAGCAAAAAATGCCGGTCCGAACGAAAAGGACAAGAGAATAACAATGACTACTGTTTGATAGATTAAGCTAATCATTTAGGCTTGTAATTTATTTAATACTAAATAATCTTTCCACTCATGCAATTGTTTGTTCTTTAACACACGTGGAAATTTATTTTGTGCACCTGCTTTTCCTTTTAATCGCATAAACTCATAAAAGGTATCGGCAGGTAAAATATCAACGATTACATCTTTTAATGCTGCAATGCGTTCCACTTTGTAATCGTCATTTAATTCCTTTAAATGATTATCCAATAATTGTTTAAACACTTTTGAATCTACTTTATCATCGGTACCAATGTACCAATGGTGTGCAAACATGCCTTCAAACGAAATACCTGTTACTGTAAATTCTTTTACATCAATGTTCAATTCTTTCGACACCAATTCAATGGCTTTGTTCATGTTATCTTGCGAAAGATGCTCACCACACAAACTCAAAAAATGTTTGGTACGACCTGTAATGATGATTTCGTAATTTTTTAAGTTCGAAAATTTCACTACATCGCCAATCAAATAACGCCAAGCTCCCGAGCAAGTAGATAATAACAAAGCATACTCCTCACCTTCTTTTACTTCACCAATGTGCAATACTTGTGGATTCTCCACCATCACACCATCGCTATCAAAGTTTTTATCGTTGAACGGAACAAACTCGTAATAAATACCAACATCTAATACCATTCGCATACCTTCAGCATCTGGACGATCCTGAAAAGCAACGAATCCTTCGGAAGCCAAATAGGTATCAAAATACATCAAGGGCTGACCCAATAATTTCTCAAACCCTTTTTTGTAGGGAGCGAATGAAACACCACCGTGTACATACACTTTTAGGTTGGGCCAAATATCATGGATGTTGTTTACATTGTATTCTTTGATGATGCGTTGAAACAATATTTGTATCCAAGCAGGAACACCGCAAATAATTCCGATATCCCAGTTAGGAGCATTCTTAGTAATCTCCTCTAATTTCTTTTCCCAATCTTTTTGTTTAGAGATTTCTTTTCCAGGCTTACTAAAGTTTTGTGCGTAGAAAGGAACATTACCAGTAGTGATACCACTCAAATCTCCTTCGTAATAAACACCATTGTATTTTAAGTCGGTGCTACCACCTACCATTAATACTTTACGTTCGAAATGTTCTTTTGGTAAATCAATTTTTGCCTGACAAGTTAATTGGTTGGTGGTTGTTTTCACAATCGCCTTAATCATGTCGCTTGTAACCGGAATGGATTTACTTGCCGACTCGGATGTTCCGGAACTCAAGGCAAAGTATTTTATCTTTTTAGGCCAACAAACATTTTTTTCGCCTTTTAAGGAACGGTACCACCAATTCTTGTACATGGAATTGTAATCGTGTGTAGGCACCGAACTTCGGAAAGCATCCAATGTGTTGGGATCGCTTAATATTTTCGAGAAATTGTAGTGTTCACCAAAAGCAGTGAATTCTGCTTTGGATAACAGTTTTTTAAGTACTTTTTGTTGCTGACGAACACCATTCACCCTGCGCATTTTGGGCATTCTCCCTCTCAGCTCAAATGTTCGTTTAATTATCGCTCCTAAAATTGCCATCGCTGCATCTAAATTTTAACGAAAATACTGATTTTTCAAATAATTTCCTCATTTTTATGGGTATAAAAATCATGATTTTCCTCAAGCATCAAACCCGCCTCCTATTCTTGATTTTCCTGATTATTCAGGCGAGTAGCTTTGCACAAATTACGGTGCACAAAAATGCACATGCACACAACGATTACAAACATCATCATCCATTAACAGATGCTTTAAAAAATGGTTTTACAAGCATTGAAGCCGATGTATTTTTGATAAAAGGAAAATTGGTGGTGGATCATACCTATCCATTAGTGAAGAAAAACAAAGACTTTGAAACGCTTTATTTAAAACCATTGCAAGAACTCGCATTAAAAAACAAAGGACGTATTTTTGAAAATGATTCTACTTCCATTCAATTATTGGTGGATATTAAATCGGATGCAGCAACAACGTATGCTGCATTAAAAACACTTTTAGAAAAGTACAAGGAATTACTGAGTAGTTATGAAAATGGAATTTACCACCAACGTGCTGTAACCATTGTATTATCGGGCAACAAACCCTATCAGCAATCGAAAGATGAATTGATACGTAGAATGTTTATTGATGAAAGTTTATTGACTTGCAAGAAAAACAAGTATGCAAAAAGAGTTTGCTCCATTAGCAAGCACGCATTACAAGCATACACTCAATTGGAATGGCAAAGGGAAAATTTCAGTAAGTGTCGTGGAGGAGTTACTTGCTTTAGTAGAAACAGCACACCAACAAGGGAAAAAAGTTCGTTTGTGGGCAGTACCCGAAAATGAATTGGTATGGGAGCTTTTACTTGATTGCGGAGTGGATTACATCAGCACCGACAAGCTGGAAAAACTAAATGCATTTTTAAAAACGAGAACGAAGAACTAAAGTCCTTCAATAATTCTGTTTCTCAACTTAGCTGCTTTTTTGTTTAATTCGATGAGTTTTTTCTCGTCCATCACAGTTCCTTCAAACTCCGCTTGCATCTCTTTCAATTCTTTAATTAAAGTAGCGAAATAAGCATCTGATTTAAACTCTTCTAATAGTTTAATAATATTTTCTAAATGTAATTTTTGTTCCCAAATAGTAGCATACAACGCTTTGTTTATTTCCGACTTCGGTTCATCCACAAATGTTTTTGTAGATAAATACAATCCTTCTAACCAACTACCAGTAACAACCAATGCAGCCATTGCCACACGCTCATTGCTTTTTAATGTTTGATCTACTTTGCTATACGAATCGTACACCACTTTTGCCAATGAATCTTTATTGTCTTTGTACTTATTGTACTTATCCATCATCTCTTGGTTAAATGCCAATGGAATGCTTAAATCTTCGGCAAGTGTTTTTGTGTTTTTAATGTAAGAACCAATTTGTTGAAATTGTTCGTAGGTAACAGAGTATGCTAAATCGGCACCATACACACCCAAGTTAAATGCTTTTGCATTGAACTGATTGTATTTAGAAATATTCCCAACTGCATTCATTGCTTTTTGGTTGAATCCAATAGCCGATGATTTTAATTTATCCATCATTTCGAATGGAAATGGAATATTACTAATCACCATGTCGTACTTAAACTGTGTGTATTCATCCACAGTACTTGTGTCTTTTTTCTCAACGGCAATTGAATCTACTGTTTCAGAAATAGTTTGATTGTTGGTATTTCCACATGAAAAAATAAATGCGGTTGAAACTAACAAAAGACTGAAGGAAAGTGATTTAGACATCATGGTTGGTAGTTTTTAGTACTACAAATCTAAACTAAAATGCCCTATTATCCAATAGCATTTTTAATTAATGTTTTGTGACTCTTATCATCTCACGTTTACCAGGAGGACCTGGCAATGTTTCCAAAACAAAACCTACTTTTTTAAGGGTTCGTTTCACTTCGCCTTTCGCACAATAAGTAACGAGCATTCCGCCTGCTGCTGTGGCATTGTAGATTTTTGTAAATACTTCTTCGGTCCACAATTCAGGTTGAACACGTGGTCCGAATGCATCAAAATAAATTAAATCGTATTGCTGAAGGAAAGAAACTTCCTGTAAGGTATTCTTGATTTTTGTAAAATTAAAGTTTGGGCGAATTGAAATTTTTGTTTCCCATTCCGATTCATGCATCTTTAAATAAATGGACTGATAATCACTCGCATTTAATTCCTGCACATAATTTAATTCCTTTACCACTTCCATTTCCAATGGATATGCTTCGAGTGTGGTATAATCAATAACACGATTTGAATTCTTATTTTCAATAAACGTTAGCAATGCATTTAAACCCGTACCAAAACCAATCTCTAAAATGGAAATGCTTTTTTTATCGTTAAACTGACTTAAACCAGCTTGCAGAAAAACATGTTTACTTTCTTGAATGGCTCCATGCACCGAATGGTAATGCTCATCCAAATCCTTTAAAAACAAAGAATGAGAGCCATCGGCTGTTTTAATGAGTTCGGGTTTCATTAAGGTTTTTGAAAAAGCTTATTGCTTTCATCAATAAAAGCTAACAATTCTGTTCTACCTGTTTTTTCTTCTGCCGATGTGTAATACATCTCCGGCATAATTTCCCAAGTAGTTGCTAATTCGTTTTTATAATTTTTAAGATTGGCTGCAATTTTTGTTTTGGTAAGCTTATCCATTTTGGTAAACACCAACACAAAAGGAATTCCGTTTTCGCCCAACCATTGAATAAATTCTAAATCCACACGTTGAGGCTCCAAACGAGCATCAATCAACACCATCATGCACATTAAATTCGGACGATTAACAATGTACTCTTTAATAAATTGATCCCACTTATCACGTTTATCACGCGACACTTGCGCATATCCATAACCTGGTAAATCTACCAAGTACCAATTTTGATTGATAATAAAATGATTGATCAATTGCGTTTTCCCTGGCTTGCCCGATGTTTTGGCCATATCCTTACGAACACACAACATATTTATCAAAGAAGATTTCCCAACATTTGATCTACCAATAAATGCATACTCCGGCAATACAGGTGCTGGACACTTGTTAAAATCGGTATTGCTAATTACAAACTGGGCTGATTTAATATCCATAATTAAAATTGATTCGATTAATTTTAAATCCGATTTTCGAATCTATTTTTT
Source organism: Bacteroidota bacterium (assembly GCA_016707685.1). Lineage (GTDB taxonomy): Bacteria > Bacteroidota > Bacteroidia > 2-12-FULL-35-15 > 2-12-FULL-35-15 > 2-12-FULL-35-15. The sequence continues at coordinate 34,657 of JADJHE010000024.1, read as the reverse complement.
ATACGATGCTACGTGACGTTCTTTTTTAGAATCGTAAATATCAGCTATCGTTACCATAATTCCACTCTCTTCTACTTCACCAAAATGATCATTCATGGCAGTACCAAAAAACTTCATGGTTGCCGATAAATTCATGTAAGCATTTACCATTGGTGGAATGTTCTCTCCCAATGCTCTTACCTGTTGATTCAATACTTTGTTCGCTTCTTTAAAATCCAATCCTTCAATAGACTTCATAAACTCCGACACATCTGTTTTTAATCCCAATGGAGCAATCGGACGAACCAATTTATCTTTATCAGGAAAGAAGTGTGTTAAGAATGATAAAATCATATCACGTGCATGTGCATCAAAATCGGTGTACATGGTTACTTTACCGTAAAAATGTTTTACATCTGGATTATCAATCACAATTGCACCCAATCCATCCCATAAATTATCCAATGAAAATAATCCTTTACGATTTTCCAAAGATGGTTGATATTTTGGTTGAACAAATGAACGACCCAATTCAATTGTTGAAGGAACAAATTCTTTCACAAATTGATCGGAGAAGGTAAACAACTCAGTTGTTGCCACATGCACCACTCCATTGATAACTGGTGCTTCACCCAACTTAATGTAACGGTATCCACCCACACTTTCTTTCTCTTCAGGTTCCATACAATCAATTGTTTGTAGGGCGAATCAAGAAGTATCAAATTCATCAATGTCAATTTCATGTCCTGTTCCACCACCTGCTGCACGGAAGGTTACTTCGCGCAAACGAGCAATCTCACGCATTACATTGGGTGAATCGTGATGCGTAATTATATAAATTTCATTGTTCCCATTATTAGCAACACGAACAAAACGCTCTTTGGTTAATTCAGCTGCTATCAGCTCTTTCGCTACTGGTTGAATAATATCTTGCATACGAATATTATTTATGATTATTTTTTATAGTTGGTAATAATTTCGATTTGTCGCCACTTTTTAACGCATACACATGTTCTTTGACTTTAGCCGACCAATATTCAGCTGGATGAATCGCTGTAAATGTTTCCCAAGAAATTTGTTCTCCAAAAATAAATGTCAATGTTTTTCCGCGTTGACGGTACATTTCATCTACCAAATAAAACATTTCTATATTGGCTTTGATGCCTAACTTTTTTCGGTAATAAGCTAAATTGTAAAAACGTTTGGAGTTGTTTCCATCGATGTAAACAGGCACAATATTCTTTTTATACTGAATGGCTTTTGCAATAAAACTTTTTTTCCAAACCAAGTCTTCCACCACCCCTTTCTCATTTCTGCGCGACACTAATCCTGCAGGAAAAATCAACAAACATTCAGTACCAGCATACACCTCTTCAAACTTTCGCGCATAATCACTTGAATTTTTCCCATGTTTATTCACAGGAACAAAAATGGGTGCATAATTTTTCAAAGCCATTAATAAGTCATTCACAAAAAATCGAATATCGGGACGATAATCCGAAACAATTTTAATGAAGGTCAGCCCATCCAATCCACCCAAAGGATGGTTCGCAGCCATAATGACTCCACCTGCTTTAACAATGTTCTCTTCTCCTATTATTTTGAACTTTACACCAAACTCTTCGTAAGCCGCATTTGCAAAATCGACTCCATGACGATGACGAGCCAAATAGATTGCTTTGTTCAGCTCTTCCTGATGCACAATCTTTTTGATGTAGCGTAATACAAAGCCAGGCATAAACTTTAGCAACTTTGGATTTTTAGAAGCAATTGCTTTTTCCAAGTTGATAAACTTTTCATTTTCGGGAACTATAAGATTTTCTCTATCTACTGACATATGGTTTAAATGCTACTCGATACACTTCAAAAATAAGCAATTGTTTCTTAAAACAAATCTCATTTAATCCATAATACGAACATACTAATCAACAATATAAGACAATTTTGCTTTTTGATACACATCTTTCTTTATCCATTCGCGCATATTCACTCCCGTTTCAAAAGGGCCATCAATAACGGCCATGTTCACTAACCATGCAGGCACATTGCCACCCGGATTTACCAAAAGCTGATATTCTACATTTACATAACCGCCAGGCAGTGGTGTTAAAATCCATTTTGCTCTAAACTCTGTTATGCGAACATGATTTTTTTTGTGTGGAATATAATCGGGTTTGCAAGTAGAATTGATGGTGATAACCTTTGTTTTTAAATCCTGTGTTAATTTTACATTTACTACAAAATCACGGTTATCGGCTGGCCAAGGTGCTACCACCGTTTGGTGATGCATCAATTCGGTATCACTAATTCGTTTTAAAATTTCGGATTCACCGCAACGATATACCCATTTGGTATAGCTTGGTCGGTCGTTGATTAAAGCAACCATTGCCGACAAAGAAGCTTTGTACTGCGCAACTGATTTTAATTCTTTATACTTTGAGTTTTCGGCAACACGGGTGTAAACAGCAATTCCTTGCTCAAACTTTTGCAATTCCCAATCGTTCTGAACTGGAAAAAATCCAACTAAGAAGCTTATCGCAATGATGCCTAGTTTAATTGAATGCATTTGGTTAATTAAGTAGTTAAGTAAAGATACAAAAAAAGCCCTAATGGGCTTCTTTTAATTGTGTTTCAATAATATGTTCTTTAATGCTTCAATCCATTTTGGATGATCGTTTAAACTCTCCACCAATTGTATTTTTTCACCACCATGCTCATGGAATATTTCCTGATACTCGGTTCCTATTTCATAAATGGTTTCCAAACAATCAGCAACAAATGCTGGCGAGAATACCAATACTTTTTTCTTGCCTTCTTTTGCCAATTGCTCCACTACTTTATCGCTGTATGGTTTCAACCATTTATCATCCAAGCGCGATTGAAAGGTTGAACTGTATTTACCTTCTGGAATATTCAATTGCTTTACCAATGCACGTGTTGTTGCAAAACAATTTGCACGGTAACACAAACGATTTTTATCGGTAATGGTATCGCAACAGCTTCCAATTTTACACGAACCATCACTAAACTCTTTAGAAGCTTTTGTAATCTGACGTTCAGGTAATCCATGGTAACTGAATATCACATAATCGTAATCTTCAATTTTATGTTCACGCCCTTTTTCAACGCAAGCATCAATAAATCCTGGATCATCAAAAAAGTTATCGATGTATTTTACTGGGGGATGATTCGGCCATTTTTTAAACAAACGTTGTGCTTCTTCAATGGATGAAGTAGTACTTGAGGTTGCATATTGTGGATACAATGGAATGGCAATAATCTTATCTACATTCGCTGCTTTTAAACGATTGATAGCCGATTCGATGCTTGGACTTTGATAACGCATTCCTAACTCCACCACAAAATCATCACCCATTGCTTTTTGCAAAAGGTCTTTTTGTTTGATGCTATTAATCAATAATGGCGAACCTTCTTTTGTCCAAATTGCTTGATACAACTTTGCTGACTTTGAAGAACGAAATGGAACAATAATTCCATTCACCAATATAAAACGTCCAATGGGATTGATGTCAATCACACGTGGATCATTTAAAAATTGAGTTAAGTATTTTCTTACATCCGAAGTTTTTGGACTATCTGGTGTACCAAGATTTATAAGTAGTATTCCTGTTTTCATAATTTTTAACACAGAGTGTTCAGAGTAAATAAGAGTTACACAGAGTTTAGGTTGCCATTTATTTTCCTACGAATTCCTTGTGTCAAAGCTAAATTAACAGAGTCCATTTTTATCTGCTAATTTTTAAGTAGGTTACAATTGCTTCTGAACGGTAAAATGCTTCAACCGACTTTAATTCAAGATTATTTTGTCATCAACTAAAATCCTTACATTTTTTTTTCGCCTTTAAAAATAACTGGCAAAGAACTGTGCTTGGGATCTTTTTTTTTAAAACAGAAATCAAGCAAATTCATACACAGATCCAGAGTCACCAGCTCTTTAGAACCTCACCGCTTCAATAATTTCGCACATTAATTTCTCCGTGAAACTCATTTACCTCTGTGTCTCCGTGTGAACCTAGATATGTAAAGCACGCTTACCCGTTGCATCCAAACATGCTTCTTTGAATGACTCGGTAAATGTTGGATGTGCATGACTCATACGAGAAATGTCTTCGGCACTTGCACGGAATTCCATTGCAACAACTGCTTCTGCAATCATATCTGCAACACGTGGTCCGATCATGTGAACACCTAAAATTTCATCGGTTGTTTCATCTGCCAACACTTTCACAAATCCATCAGTATCCATTGACGCACGCGCTCTTCCACTTGCTTTGAAAGGGAATAAACCTGACTTGTATTTTTTACCTTGTTCTTTTAATTGTTCTTCGGTATATCCTACAGCAGCTACTTCTGGCCACGTATAAACTACACCTGGAATTAAATTGTAATTGATATGTGGTTTTTGACCAGCAATGGTTTCAGCAACAAATGTTCCTTCTTCCTCTGCTTTATGCGCTAACATAGCACCTTTAATCACATCACCTATTGCATAAATTCCTGCAACATTTGTTTGTAAATGATCATCGGTTTCAATTTTCCCTCTGTTATCCACCTTAACACCTGCCTTATCCAAACCTAAATTATCGGTGTATGGTCTACGACCTACAGACACTAAACAATAATCACCTTTGATTTCTACTTTTTCTCCTTTTGCATTATCAGCAGTAACTGTAACATCTTTTCCTTTTGAAGAAACACCTGTTACTTTATGATTGAAGTAAAATTCGAAACCTAATTTTTTCAAACTCTTTTGTAATTCTTTCCCCAAAGCACCATCCATTGTGCTGATGATTCCACCAGTAAATTCAACTACAGAAATTTTTGCACCTAAGCGAGCGTAAACAGAACCTAATTCCAAGCCAATTACACCTCCACCAATAATCACCATGTGTTTTGGAACTTCTGTTAATTCTAATGCTTCCGTAGAAGTAATCACACGTTTTTTATCAATTTCGATTCCTGGTAAGCTCATTGGTTTTGAACCTGTAGCAATGATTGTTTTTGCTGCTTCTAGTTGTGTTTTTGTACCATCAGCTGCTGTAATTTCAACGGTGTTTTTATTTACAAATGAACCATGACCGGTAAATACAGTTACTTTGTTTTTTTTCATCAAAAAATTAATCCCATCGCAAGTTTGTTTTACAACATCTGCTTTGCGTTTAATCATTTGCTTTAAATTCACTTTTACATCTTTCACATCAATTCCATGCTCCGTAAATGTATGTGTAGCGTTATGATAGTGTTCCGAAGAATCCAACAATGCTTTTGAAGGAATACATCCTACATTTAAACATGTTCCACCTAGTGTTGAATATTTTTCAATCAAAGCAGTTTTCATTCCTAACTGACCGCAACGAATTGCTGCAACATATCCACCAGGACCTGAACCTATAATAACAACGTCAAATTTTTCCATAATACTATTTGTTTAGAAATTAATCTTTGTTTTTGCCCTAAAAAGGACGCACAAAGGTACTATTTTTTAAGAATTTTAAAGCGAATTAATAGTGAATATACAATTAATCCAAGCGACAGCCAAAAAGCCAGTCTAGCAATGATATCGCCATACTTGGTATAAAAAGTCTTCTCATCCGACAAGGGTGATTCGTTGTTTGATTACAGCCGGTTTCCAATACTCCGTTGCCTGAAGAATTTCACCCATTGGATTGATAAAACAGGATACACCCGTATTTGCTGAACGCGCAATCCACTTACGTGTTTCAATGGCTCTCAATGCACCGTATTTTAAATGTTGCTTGTAACCAGGCGTATCGCCCCACCATCCATCGTTGGTAATAATGGATATAAACTGTGCTCCATTATTGATGTATTCACTTACGTATTCACCATAAATACTTTCGTAACAAACTACAGGAGCTGTTACTTTGGAGCGATCAGGCGAAAAGAAAGCAGTACGTGTATCTTGCATTCCTAAACTTCCGCTTGTTCCACCAAGGTCAATAGCAAATTTTTCAACGTATTTAAAAATGAAAGGGAAAGGCATTTTTTCGACACCGGGTACTAACTTCGATTTGTGATACATTTGAATGTTGCCAGTGCTATCCAATTGCAATGCTGTATTATAGGAATCGTAATAGGCGTCATCATTCGTGAATTTACGAGCAGTAGCAGATAATGCTTCACCTGGTTGATACACTTTTGCAGTGCTTGCTCCTATTACAATTTTAAGATTCGGAAACTGCTGAATGTATTTTTGAAGCGTTTGGACACTCCAACTTTGTGGAAGTTGATTCTCCCATAAATCTTCTGTTAATGCTGTTTCGGGCAACAATAAATATTCGGTGGTTGAATCTACTTGCTCGCTTGCAAGGACTAACATTTTTTGCAATTGCTCCTGATAATTTACAAAGAACTTTTCGTTGTAGGGATCAATGTTCGGTTGCACCACCACCACCGACATTCCACCTTTCCAATACTTGTTTGCGAACAATCCAACAACAGCAGATGTTAAAATGGGTACAAGTATGATTATAGAAATAACAATCCCTTTTTTAATTTGTGCTTTACGATTTTCGATTGCGTTTCTATTCGTAATCAATTTAAAAATCAATACGTTCACAACCAGCACCCATAAACTACCTCCAAACACTCCCGTATATTCATACCACTGAATCCAGTGTGGTGTTTCGGCAAAAACATTTCCGAGTGTTAACCAAGGCCAAGTTAAATCCCAATCGAGGTGAATAAATTCAAATGCAATCCAAAACGAAATAAATACGAGGTAGCCTAATTTTTCACCCACACGTTTTTTCACACGATGAACTAAAACAAATACAAAGGCCATCAACAATGCATTACACAGAATAGCCATTGCTGCTCCCCCAAAAGATGCATTTTTAATCCACCAGGTTACCAATACATTCCAAAGAAAAAAAGTAATATAGGAAATAGAAAAGAGTGTTGTTCGGTTATACAATTCGGGTGATTGTGCTATTTGTTGTTCAACGATTAACAAAGGAACAAAAGCAAGGAATATTATTCCTGTAATACCAACAGGAAACCAACTAAAAGTAAGCAACAAACCACTTAAAAGACCAAGAAGATATAAGTGTGCCTTTTTCAATGGTTATAAATCTATGTGTTTGGAATGGATTTTTTCGCCAACAAAAATGCTTGCTGCTTTATCGAAGTTTTCAGGAAGAATCGGTTGTTAAATACTGAATGGATTTTCCTTTACTCAATTGTTGTTCAATTTCAGAATGGCGATTTAAATAATCGATTAAACTTGTTGCAACAATTTCTCCCTGCGAAATCAATTTAATTCCCTCAGGTAAATATTTTTTAATCTTATTAATCAATAAAGGATAATGCGTACAACCCAAAATAATGGTATCTATGTTTTTTCCTTTTGATAATAATGATGTCAGATTCTTCTGAATAAAATAATCAGCCCCTTCACTTTCAAATTCATTATTTTCAACCAATGGAACCCACATTGGACAAGCCTCTTGAACCACTTTTAGTTCAGGATAAAATTTTTCTATTTCGATGGGATAAGAATTAGAGGAAATAGTTCCGCTTGTCCCTAATACACCAACTACATTTGTTTTTGTATAATTCCCAACGATTTCGGTAGTAGGTCGAATAACACCTAACACGCGTTTATGGGGTGCAAGTGTGGGTAAATCTTTTTGTTGAATGGTACGCAATGCTTTTGCTGATGCTGTATTACAAGCCAACAACACCAATTCGCAATCCAATTCAAAAAGCTTTTTAACACACTCTAAGGTGTATTCATAAACTGTTTCGAACGAACGTGTTCCATATGGAGCACGTGCATTATCACCCAAATACAAATAATCGTATTGTGGCAACTGTTTAACAATTTCTTTCAAAACAGTTAAACCTCCGTAGCCAGAATCAAATACTCCTATTTTTTTAGATGGTGTTGACACGCTTATAATTTTGATGCAAGTTAAAAATTATATACTAAAAAGCCTCATGAAATCATCATGAGGCTTTTCTATGTTTTTATACTAAAATTATTTTTTAGGAGCTGGTGCCGGTGTTGGAGCTGGAGTTGTTGTTTTTGCTGGGAATGTGATGCCCAATTTTTTAACAACTAAACCAATAATATCTTCAGTTGGCTCTGTATACAAAACTAAACCAGTGCTTGTATCCAATACATATTTGTAACCGTTTTCTTTTGCAACTTGGTCAATTGCCTTTTTTGCTTTATCGTAAACTGGTTTCGACAATTCAGCACTTTTATTTTGGTAATCAGCTTGTGCTTGTTGTTGAAAATCTTGGATACGTTGATTTAAGTCGTTTAACTCTTTCTCTCTGTTTGTTTTGATGATTGGAGCTAAATTAGCAGACTCTGCTTGGTATTTTTCATATTTTTCTTGCAATTCAGTTTGCATTGCAATCACTTGTTGTTCTAATTGTTTAGCATAATCTTGAACTGCTTGTTGAGCTGTTTTTGATTCTGGCATAATGCTTATTAACGAGTCTAAGTCGATATGAGCAATTTTTTGTGCATTTGCAGTAAATGAGCTCATTAATACAACAGCACTTACAACTACTAATTTTGCGATGTTCTTCATAGTATTACTTTTTGGTTTAATTTTAATTGTTTTCTAGTTTTTATTTATTGTTTTTTTGTTCCAGTTGAGCTTTTGCCACCTTTGTAGCCCATTAATTCAAGTACAGCATCACTTTTATCATTTTTAGAATTTGCATACAACATGGTCATATCACCTGAACGATCGAAAATTACAGCATAACCATTTTTTTCTGCAACAGATTTTACAGCATTGTATACTTTATCTTGAATTGGTTTCACTAACTCTTGACGCTTTTTAAATAACTCACCATCTACACCAAAACGAAGTTTTTGTAAATCTTTTGCTTCTTTTTCCTTTGCAATGATATCCGCTTCACGTTTCTTTTTCATCTCATCAGTCAATAAAATTTGCTCCGCTTGGTAGGCTTTATACATTTTATCAATCTCTGTGTATTTTGCCTCAATCTCTTTTTGCCACTGTACCGAAGTTTTATCCAATTCAGCTTGAGCTGCTTTGTATTCAGGAATTTGACCTAAAATATATTCAGTATCAACATAAGCAAATTTTTGCGCGAAAGAAGCAACACTTGTAACAAGTACAATACTTAAAGTTAAAAATAGCTTTCTCATTTTTTTATAATTTAATAGTTAAAATCTATAAAATCGCATGGCGAAAATAGTAATTTATTACAATTCACCAATTGATGCTCCAATTGTAAAGTGGAATTGTCCTTTTTGCATTCCAGGATTAGAAGGAACATTATCTAATCTCCAACCGTAATCAAAGCCTAACAAACCAAACATTGGTAAAAACACCCTTACTCCTACACCAGCCGAACGGTAAACATTGAATGGATTAAAGTCCTTCGACTTTTGCCATGTTTTTCCTCCTTCTGTAAACGCAAGCATATAAATTGTTGCTTGTGGATTTGTAGTAACAGGGAAACGTAATTCTGCCGTATATTTTGCAATCAACAAAGAACCAGTAGAAGGTGATAAGGATTGATCGTCATAACCTCTTAATGCAATAATCTCTCGGTTATTTAATGAGTAGCCTGTTAAACCACTACCACCTAAATAGAATCGCTCAAAAGGTGATTCACCAACCGTTTTATTATAAGAAGCTAAGAACCCAAAACCAACTGATGTGCGTAATATCAAATTGCGTGCCTCTTTGCCATCAACCCCACGTTTATTAGTAATAGGAGTAAATACAGTTGCTGTTGCTTTGTATTTGTGGTACTCTACAAATTTAAAGCGTTCTTTATCCGACATGGTTGGACTTGAATAATCTTTTCCATTAAAGAAGAATATGGAGGTGTCAATTGACCAGATAAGGAAAACACAAATCCTCTTGTTTCAAAAATTGGTTTATCAACTGAATTACGTTGTATGGTTGCCTTGTAATAAATATTATTTGCATAACCATTACTAAAAGAGAAGATGGAACCATAATTATTCAATACATAATATTGGTAATTCAACTCTTGGTACAATGTAAAGTAATCATCTGGCCATTTCAAACGTTTACCCAATCCAACCGAAACACCAGTAATGTCTAATGAAGCACGAGAAGGATTTGCAACTTTTACACCTTCGGTATTGGTAATCGTTCTTTTTTCACCATTACTTTGAATAGAATAATAAGCAGTAACGCTTAATGAGTTCGGTTTTCTTCCACCCAACCAAGGTTCTGTAAACGAAATGTTATACGATTGGTAGAACAATCCATTTGATTGAGCACGAACACTCAAGCGTTGACCATCACCTGAAGGCAATGGACGCCATGCATCTTTTTTAAAGAAATTTCGTGCAGAAAAATTATTGAAGGAAACTCCCAATGTTCCTACCACACGTCCACCACCATAACCACCCGAAAGTTCGATTTGATCAGAAGGTTTTTCTTCCACTGTATATTCAATATCAACGGTTCCATTTGCAGGATTTGGAGTAGGAACAACATTCATTTTCTCTGGATCAAAATATCCTAACTGAGATAAATCGCGTTGTGAACGAATAACATCTGTTCTGCGGAACAATTGTCCCGGACGAGTTCTAATTTCGCGCATAATAACGCGGTCATTTGTTTTTGTATTTCCAACAATCGTTATTTTATTAATGTTGCTTGCTTACCTTCGTAAATACGCATTTCAATATCAATGGAATCTCCATTTACCATCGTTTCCACTGGAGAAACATTAAAGAACAAATATCCTTCATCCATGTACAATGAACTGATATCATTTCCTGTTGGGTTCATGTATAATTTTGCATCCAAGGTTTCTTGGTCAAAAATTTCTCCAGGCTTAATTCCAAGTACATTACTCAAATCTTTAGAAGAATACTTACTATTTCCAACCCATGTTATATTTCTGAAATAATATTTTTTTCCTTCGTTTACATGAATATCAATTGTAATAAAACGCTTGTAATAATTTGTATCACGCACTGTTTTAAAACGTTTCACACTTTCCCAGAATAACAATTTAGATGTTTTTGTTTTTTTAGGAGTATAATAATCCTGAGCAATCATTGGTTTCCCTTTTAAGATAAATGCCCAACTAGCCATGAAATGGCGGTGAGGTCTAAATCGCTTAGGAGTCCACTGACGATAAATAGAATCTTTTGTTATCTCAGCATCCCTAAATCCTTTTTGATTGTATTTAGCAATAATGGTCTCTTTGTCTTTTTCGTAATTATCTTCATCAAACTTTCCATCATTAAATGGATTCCACCAACGTCTGCGTTTTGTTTCCTTGAATTTTTTTCGAAGTTTAAATGTACCAACTGATTTATTGCCGATAATATTAATCTCTTTGATACGTACTTTTTTCTTTTTATCGATATTGATAAACATCACAACAACATTATCCAACTTCTCATCATTCTTTAATGCAATATCAACTGCAACATCGGAATATCCTTTAAGAATAAAAAAGTTAGTTACCGTTTCTTTGGTGGAAGCCAAAACGTTATCCGTAATTACTTTTCCTTTTACCAATTTTATTTTTTCGCGCAAATCATCCGCCTCACTCTTAGTAATTCCCTTTAACGCAAATTTCGATAAACGAGGACGTTCTAAAACGGTTATCTCAAGAAAAATAAATTTGCCTTGAACTTTCGTTGCTGTAATTTTTATATCATCAAACAAGCCTTGTTTCCAAAGATTTTCGATTGCAGTAGAAAACTTATCGCCCGGCACTTGAACTTTATCACCAATTCCTAAACCTGTTAAAAGTACAATTACATTTTTGTCAAAATGTTCTGCTCCTTTCACATCTATTCCACCAATTTCATATTCTTTTGAAATCGTAAAATCCATAACTTCACTGGTATCGCCACCAATAGAAAGCACCTGCGCATTTGCAGCGAATGATACGAATGTTAGTAAAAAGAATAATTTTATTTTAGTATGCATACGCTGATTTAAGATATTAATTGCTCGCTCGTTTTTCCAAATCTGCGTTCACGGTTTTGATAATCGATAATTGCCTCGTAAAAATCTTCCTTCTTAAAATCTGGCCAAAATTTATCGGTAAAGTATAATTCTGCATAAGCCAATTGCCATAATAGGAAATTACTAATGCGATGTTCTCCACTTGTACGAATCATTAACTCCGGTTCAGGAATAGTAGCTGTACAAAGATGTTGATTGATTGTTTCTTCAGAAATTTCAGAAGAAGATAATTCCTTACGTTCTATTTTCGCAGCAATTTCTTTCACTGCATTTACAATTTCCCAACGAGAACTATAACTGAGTGCTAAAACCAATGTGGTTCTAGTATTATTTTTAGTTGCATCAATCGCTTCTTGCAATTCATTGTAGCAATCGCCAGGCAAGCTTTTCAAATCGCCAATTGCTTGTAAACGAATATTGTTTTTATTTAAAGTTGGAGTTTCAGCATTGATTGTATGAACAAGCAATTGCATCAATGCAATCACCTCTTCTTTCGGTCGGTTCCAGTTTTCAGTAGAAAACGCATAAAGGGTAAGATACTCAACACCTAATTCGGCTGCAGCTTCTACTGCATCACGAACCGACTTAACACCATTTTCATGACCATAGATTCGTTCTGCACCTTGCTGCTTAGCCCATCTTCCATTGCCATCCATGATAATTGCAATATGCTTTGGCAATTTAGACAGGTTAATTTTTTCTTTCAAACTCATTTTTTATATACGTCTTTTTTAAGACGAGCAAATACGTTGTTTAGTTACTTATTGTACACCAGGGCATTCCGGTTTTCTTTCCTTTAATTTGATTGTCAGAACAGCACCAACAAAAGAATACCAATCTTTTGTGGTAGGATTACCGCGCTGACGACCAACATTTGAAAAACTTGGATCTGTTCCTTTACTCGGATCAGATAAAATTGCTGCTGTAGTACCTCTAGCAGCTGCAAGCGCTACTGGGTTATAATAGGTCTTACTAACATCATCCAAATAGTCGGTAAATGTTTTACGCATACCCCATTCAATTGAAAGTCCAATTCCCTTCGACAAATTTGTTCTGAAACCAACTCCAAATGGAATAGAAATTTGAAGCAATTTGTATTTCTTTTTTGAGGAACCATTTGGCAAACCTTGTCCTTCTGTTCCCAGTGGCTGAAGAGGCACCCAATTACCCGCTAAATTTCCTTGAGGATTAAATTTAAATCCAGCAATTCCCAAAAACAGATAAGGAGAAAACTTACGCTTTTCACTACCAATTTGATAGTCCAAAAAGTTAAATTCTAATTGTCCAGAAAGTTCAGTGATAGGTGATTTAAAATTCAAATTTCGTTGGTGAGCTGCATCCGTTTTTGCATAGGCATCATCGGCTTGAATGCTACCAAATAGAAGATTAACACGAGCAGCAAGACGGTAGTTAATGTTGTATCTAAAAACAATTCCGCCAGCAGGTTTGGTAAACTGATTTAAATGTCCCAATGGATTTAAATCACCGATGTAATAAGAGCCACCCAAAAACACACCAACTTCGGCACTGCGCTTATTTTTACTATGCTGCGCAAATCCAAAACTGGCAAATAGAACAAATGCCAATAAAAATATAAAAGTGTGTTTTTTCAATTTTTTATTCAATACGTATTTAAACACAAAAATTGTGTTTTTATTGCTTTTTAATAACGGATAGCAAATATAGTGGATTTTTGCTTATGAAAAAGTGTTAATTATAGTTAATTACGCTTGTCCAAGCCCCATAAAAGTTTGTTTCGAATGGTATTAAAAAAGTGCTGATTTTCGAGCTTTATTAGATTCATCGAAAAATCTGCTTTTTGGAGTACAATTTCGTTCGTGGAATCTATTACCTCGCTCTTATAATCGAGTGATACCAAGTAATTCGGACTACGACCTTCTACCTTAAGTGTAATTACATTATTATCGGAAATAACCAATGGACGAACATTCAAATTATGAGGTGCAATGGGTGTAATTACAAAATTTTGAGAGCCAGGCATTACCAAAGGTCCACCACAACTCAACGAATAGGCTGTTGACCCCGTAGGCGTTGCTATAATCAAACCATCGGCAAAATACGAATTCAAATAATCGCCATTGATATAGGCATGAATCGTAATCATGGACGATGTATCCTTTTTCAGGATGGTCAGCTCATTTAAACCATAATTTACCTCACCAAAAAGTTTTTCTGGCTTAGTAACACTCAACAATGCACGCTTTTCGATGGTGTATTTACCAGCAACCAATGCATCTATTGCAGCATTTATTTCGGTTTTAGCCACATTGGCTAAAAAGCCTAAACGACCCGTATTGATACCAAGAACTGGAATTTCGGAATTTCGAACGTATGCAAGTGTCTCCAAAAAAGTACCATCACCACCTAAACTCAACACTACATCCACATTCCCTTTTAAATCGGTATGAGAATTAAAGGTCTTAATGTTTCCTACCAACTCGAATTTTTGCTTTACAAACTTGTAATAAGGCTCAAAAACAAAAATTTCGGCTTTGTACTCATTCAATTTTTGAAAAAGAGCATGAATGTGTTCTGAAAGGTTATCGTTTGTAGAACGAGCGTATATGGCTACTTTCATGAGGCGTTTAGATGTTGATATAATTCATGAAAGAGTCGAAACGATTTTTCATATCATCTAAAAATTCGCTCTGATGAAATGATTGTTTTACATTGTAATTGTATCGGTAAAAAGTTTGTAAAACACTCGAAAGGTCTTGCTTATTAAGCTTAATAGTAACTTCTATTTTTGTTGAATCCTCCAAAGGGTTCACATATAAACTTAAAATTTTAGCATCATTCCCTTCAATGATTTGAGCAATTTGCGTTAAACTATAGTCGTGCAAGCCCATTTCCAACACCACAATTCCACCTGGTTCACGTGTAGCTGCTAATGTAGCAAACTGCTGAATTAAAGAGGTTGTAGGAATAAGTCCAACATATTGTTGCTGTTCATTCAATACAGGCAAAACAGTCAGTTTCATATTCGAAACCATTTTAATAACCTCGTAAATATGTTGTTGTTCGGTTACAAAAGGGCGAATCAAGGATAATTTAGTTTTCCCTAATTCATCATCGGTAATGTTTAAATCCAATATATCGGTATCTGAGATTAAACCCAAATACTCATGTTTGCTCACGATGGGCAAATGAGACACTTTAAACTCATCCATCCAGTTAATTGCCATTAAACCGGTATCAGAAGTTTTTAGTGGAGGTATTTCGTCAGTTATAAGATCCTTTGCTAACATGTTCTATCTAAAGTTTCGTTTCAAAAAATTATTAATTCAACAAAAAACACTGAAACTTATTACACAAACTTACTAATTTTTTAGCTTTACACTTTAAATTATAAGAATGGCTACAAAGTTAAGTGTAAATATCAATAAAATTGCAACACTCCGAAATTCAAGAGGTGGCAACAATCCCAATTTGGTTCAAGTAGCATTGGACTGTGAACGCTTTGGTGCCCAAGGCATTACTGTGCATCCTCGTCCCGATGAACGACATATTCGTTATAAAGACGTAATTGATTTAAAACCGTTGCTTAGCACCGAATTTAATATTGAAGGTAATTGTACCGAAAAAAAGTTTGTTGACTTGGTTATGAACATCAAACCAGAACAAGTAACCTTGGTTCCCGATTCGGGCGGACAACTAACCTCTGATCATGGCTGGGATACCATTAAGCACAAAGACTATCTGATTGATATGATTGCACAATTTAAATCGGCAGGAATACGCACCAGCATATTTGTGAATGCAGATATAAAAATGATTGAGGGTGCAAAAGCAACTGGTGCAGACCGAATTGAATTGTATACAGAAAGCTATGCACACAACTATTCAACAAATAAAGAATTAGCAATACAATCCTTTGTTGCTGCGGCTAAAAAAGCGAATGAATTGAACATTGGCATCAATGCGGGGCATGATTTAAGCTTAGAAAATTTAAATTATTTTGCTCAACAAATTCCAAACCTATTGGAAGTCTCTATTGGCCATGCATTAATTGCGGATGCGCTTTATTTAGGACTAGAAAATACAATTCAACTGTATTTGCGTCAGTTAAAAATCAATCATTAATGAAATTATTTTATAGAAAATTCGGACAAGGACAGCCATTAATTATTCTTCATGGTTTGTTTGGGCAAAGTGACAATTGGAATTCGCTTGCCAAACAATTTAGTGAACAAGGTTTTGAGGTTTACATTGTGGATCAACGTAATCATGGTTTATCGCCACACAGTGATGAATGGAATTACAAAGTAATGAGTGAAGATATTTTTGAATTGATTGATGACTTAAAACTACAAAACGTTATTTTGCTTGGACACTCAATGGGTGGAAAAACAGTGATGCAGTTTGCACTGGATCATGAAAACATGTTAGACAAATTAATTGTTGCCGATATTGCACCAAAATACTATCCATTGCACCATCAAATTGTTTTACAAGCATTGGAAGCTGTTGATTTTAAAACAATAAAAACACGAAGAGAAGCAGAAGACATTTTAAACACCTACATCACCGATTTTGGCACCAAACAATTTTTATTAAAAAACATTTACTGGAAAGAGAATGGTGAACTTGCCTGGCGTTTTAATTTAGATGTAATTATTAAAAAGATTGAAAACATAGGTGAAGCAACGCCCAATGAAAATAGTTGCAATACACCAACACTTTTTATTCGTGGCGAAAAATCCAATTACATTTTAGATGAAGATTTGGATATGATTCATGAAGTTTTTCCTAGAAGCATGCTCGAAACAATAAGTGATGCAGGCCATTGGGTACATGCCGAAAAACCAAAAGCATTTTACGACTGTGTTATTAATTTTATAAAATAAAAAAGCGCGAAGAATATTCTTCGCGCTTTTTTAAAATATATAATTCTTATTTATTGTACTGCGGCATTTTTAAATCCAAATTGTTTTGCATCTGCTTCAACAACTTTAGTAAAGAAATCCTTTAATTGAACATATTCTGCAGTAGGCACTACATCTTTTTTAACTTTAAATGTACGTGTAATAACAACTTTTGTTGGACTTACTTTATAAGTTAACGAGTAGTCAGCCGCTGAACAAGAAACCGACAATGGTTTTGGTTGCTCAGCAAGAACTTTACCTTTTGGAATTTCGATGGTCATTGTTTCTACTTCACTTTCTGCCGAAGTTAATTCCCAAACATTAAATGGAAAATTTCTTTTTTCGATTGTAAAATATTCTAAGTAATTAAATGCATCAGCCCAAGGCAATTTGTACAATTTAATTCCAGAAAATTCAGTCACCGCATTTTTAGCTGTGAATGTATATTTATAAGTAACAGTATCGGTCAAGGATTTCAAATCACTGAATGATAAAGAAGTTAATTTTACAGGTGTAGTAAAATCTTTGCTAATTGCTTGCTACATACTTTCTTCTTGTTTGTCCTTACCAGTATCAGCATAACTACCTCTTGAAGAACGAGCAAACTCTCCTTGCTTTGTTGTTTTTCTATCAACAATCATATCGTTACCAGCAAATATTAATTGACTTTCACGTATAGAAGCATTTGCGGGACGATTTAAACTTTCGATTTTAATTAAATTCGAAACCAATTGTTCTCCTTCGCGAGGAATAATTAAACAAGATGAATTTTTTAAACTAGATGGCATTGCTGCAAATGATAATTTTTGATCTGTCAATTCAATGATGTATGGTTTGCCATCTGCTTCTAATTTTACAATGCAATGGTTAAAACCAATTGTTGGTTGATTCATGATATTCTCACCATTGTCGCGCGTGTTCACAAGCACTAAATTTGCTTTCAAACCAACTTCTTTACCCATTGCAACAAATAGTGTTGAAAAATCTTTACAATCACCCAATTTTGTATTGATACAACGAGAAGCCTTTTGAGGCACCAAAGCACTGTGCATAAACGACACATTGCTATACGTCATATTCTTTTCGATGTAATCGTAAATAATTTTCGCTTTGTCCAATTCTTTCAAATTTGATTTTCCAGCAAACAATTGTTGAACGGTTTCTTGAACTTCGAAATCTGATTTCGCTTTTGTAGAAGCTAAATCGGAATACCAATTTGCAACAAATTGCCAATCAGGAATAGATGATAGCTCAAGGCGAGCACCAACTTCATTCAATGTAGGCATTACTGTTTCCGACTTTAATGAAGCAGCATTTTTCATTTCCCAAGTATACTTTTTATACCCTTCAACATCTTCGGTTGCTGCAGTGATATCGGCATTACGAACATTGTAATTGAATTTTTTATTATTTGCTACCATAATGCTGTAACGCGACAGAGTAGTAGGATAGAAATAATTAAAATTAAACTCATCCGAAAAATGCAAAGCCATTTGTCCTGATTGGTAATCTTCTATCCTGTATGATAAATGGATTGCATCACCAGGTTCAAGTGATGTAAATACAAAATAACTTCCATTGTATTCTGCCTGCAAACGATTTCCATTTGCTTTTAATACTTCTGATTTATCTACAATAATACGTTGTGTGTATTGGTTGTAACCAACATAATATTCTTTCCAATTATCGATACCCGCTTGATCAAACACTTTAATCAAAATTTCATCTTTCTCTTCGGATGCACCTTCGGGATAAACAATGCGCTGGCGGTCATTTAAAATTATCAAACTGTTATCATCAGGAAATTCAGTTTTACTTGGAGAGTTTTTATACATCTCATAAACATCTTCAGTTTTGAAATTCGAAAATTCATCTTTTTTACCATCGATGATTGCAATTTGTTTTCGTGAAGTATAATTTGTTGGGTCATAATAAATAGCTTTTTGGTACGAAGCCTTTGCCTCTGCACTTTTGTTTTGAGCTTCTAAAATTTTACCCACCTTCTCATAATAATAACCATGGTATGGTGCTTTTTCCAAGGTTTTCTTTTGCCATTCAATTGCTTCATCGTACTTCTGCATTCCAAAATACAAATCAGCCATATCTTGATAATCGCCAATTGCATACGGACGATTTGTTACGCGCTGCTCGTACAGCTTTAACCCTTCATTTACATTTCCTAATTTAAAGAAATTTTCAGCCAAAGACGTTAATACCTTATCTGAATAATTATTTGCTAAATATTTTTTCAAAATAGCATTTCCTTTTGCTAAATCCTTTGATGTTGATGTTTCAACAAGGTATTTCAAAGCCATAGCAGAATATTCATCTGGATATTTTTTGTAGATATTATTGATGCTTTTATATAGTTCATCGTAATTTTTTTTACGAGCAATCATATCTATTTTTTTAAGCTCTGTATTTAAATCATTACCATACAAACTAATGACTTTATCCAAGGCCTCTTCCGCTTCATTGTAATCTTCTTTTTTGTTTGCATCCTCGTATTTTAAGTTCAAGGCATACCAGCTGTTTGGATCATTCTTTTTGATATTCTCTAACTCTGTGGTGTATTCAGTGGTGTTGTTCTGACGAGAATACACATCCAACAAACGAATAGCTACAAATGTGCTTGTAGGTGCTTGTGTGTGAACTTTCGACAATGTTTTTCTGCTTTCATACGCCTTATCATTTCTCAAATAGGTTTCCGACAACATAATTAAGTCGATAAAATTATCGGGAGTCGTTTTTAATTTTTGAATAAAATAATCTTCTGCAAAGAAAGGAACCAATTCTGCTTTTGTTGTTGGCGCTTTTGTATAATCTTGATAACTTGATGATGCTTGTAAATTTGTAATCAACTTATCGTTGGCATCTGTAAAACGCAATAAAAAATTAGCTCTATCGGCTTCGCTTTCTCCAACTTGAACTAGAATACGGTTATACCCTTTATTCAATTTTACTTTGTGTGAGAATAAATCAAGATCGGCATTGCGTTCTTCTGATTCTGTAACGATTAAATTATCGTTCAACCATACTTTTAATGAGCCTGAAACACCTGTACGCATAATTACATCTTGATCCACATCGCTCATAACAAACGTTTGAGCATACATGATTGAATTGCTATAAACAAAATGGTAACTGAAATCGAACCATTTATCATTACGTACATCTTTTACTTCAAACCAATTTACTTTTGCATCCACACTATTTTTAAATACAGCATCTGTTTTTGGATTTTGTAACACTTGAAAATCTTTATTAAATCCGCTACCAGATATATTTTCGAATGTTCCAACTACTTGCCAGTTATTGATGGTACCAAGCTTATTAAACTCAACCAATGCTTTTTTGAAATCACCAATACTTTCATAATGATAACCTAACATTGATTGCGCCATGCCTTTCATTGTGCTATTTGCACGGGGATCGGCAATGATTGTATTTAAAAGGGCTAATTGTTCTTTTGATTTTTTTCCATAATCAGAAAACAAGCAATCGGTTGTCCATAATGCATACACATATGGATAAGGATTTTGAGACGTTTTATAAAAATTCATAAAATTTTCAAACGACTCAGCGGTTTTCGATTGTTCCCAATACGACAAACACAAACCTAAGTATGCTTCTTCTTTGGTAGAAGGATCGGCAATGCAAGCTTTGAAGCCATTAATTGCTGCATCTCTATCGTTTTTCTTAAACGATTCCCATGCTTTTGCTAAATCATCTTTATTAGCTTTTGAAACAGATGTAGTAAAAAGCAAAGCGATTACCAACATCGACTGAAGAAACATACGTGTTATCATAGAAATGGATTAGTTTGACTCGAAAGTAAAGCAAATAAATAGACAAACAAATAAAATTGGGAAATATTATTCCTCCAATAAAAAAATGGCTTCTTTTAGCTCATTTAGTGTTTTGTTATTTTTTTGGTGTTGGGCAATTACAACACCTTTATTGTAGTACGCTAACGCTTTTTGAGGCTCATGCTGTTGTTCGTACAATTGCCCTAATTGATAATAGGAAGCTAAATAGTTCTCATCCTTTTGAACAATGTTTTCGATTATTTCAATTGCTTTTGCGAAGTTATTCTCCTTGGCATATTCGAGTGCCAAGGCATAATTTAAAAAAGAATCTGTTGGTTCTTTTTCCAACAGATCCTTTAAAAGTTGTAGTCGTTGAGGAATCATGGTGTGCCTATAGAGCCGCTTTGAATTGTTTTAAAAAACGAACATCGTTTTCAAAAAACAAACGTAAATCTTTAACTTGGTATTTGAGCATGGTAACACGTTCAATCCCCATACCAAATGCAAATCCGGAATATTGTTTACTATCAATACCACAGTTTTCTAAAACCGCAGGATCAACCATTCCACAGCCTAAAATTTCTACCCAGCCTGCTCCTTTGCAAATGTTACAGCCATTTCCTTTGCAAAATGGACACGAAATATCCATTTCGGCACTAATTTCTGTAAAAGGGAAAAAGGATGGTCGCAAACGAATTTGTGTTTCTTCACCAAACATCTCTTTCGCAAAATACATGAGTGTTTGTTTCAAATCCGCGAATGAAACTTTTTTATCAATATACAACCCTTCCACTTGGTGAAATTGGCAATGTGCACGCGCAGAAATCGCTTCATTACGATACACACGTCCTGGTGAAATGGTACGAATTGGAGGTTTTGTGTTTTCCATAATGTGTACCTGAACAGATGAAGTTTGGGTACGCAATACGGTATCTGGATTTTCGCTAATGTAGAATGTATCTTGCATATCGCGTGCAGGATGATCTGCTGGCGTATTCAATGCTGTAAAATTATGCCAATCGTCTTCAATTTCTGGACCTTCTGAAACGGTAAATCCAATACGCGCAAATATATCTACAATTTGATTTCTTACCAATGATAAAGGATGACGAGAACCAACCGCAAATGCTTCCGATGGCAATGTCAAATCTTTTGCCTGACCATCAGCATCAAGCACCTCTTCAAATTTTTCTTTTAGCTCATTTACTTTATCTTGTGCTTTATTTTTTAATTGGTTTAATGCCTGACCAATTTCTTTGCGCATTTCGGGAGCAACCGTTTTAAATTCATCAAACAATTCGGTTACTTTTCCTTTTTTGCTCAATAATTTAATACGAAACTCTTCAACGTGGTCTTTACTTTCACCAACAAACGTTTCAATCTCCGTTAATAACTCTTCAATCTTACTTTTCATCTCTGTAATTTTCTTAGGATGCGAAGTTAAGGAATTATTGACATTTTAATAATTCGCACTTCATTTAATGGACGATTGTTACTGTCTGTTTTTTGAGCTGCAATTTTATCGATGATATCCAAACCTTCAATCACTTCACCAAAAACGCTATAACTTAAATCCAAATGAGGAGTCCCACCGATAGTACTGTATGTTTTTATTTGCTCCTCCGTAAATTTATAAAGGACAGCCGTTTCAAATTCCTTATCTACTTTTTGATTAAAATAATCATAAATCACTTTTATACTATCATTGTTTTTGGCTTTTGCGAATGCTTTGTATTTTTCGAGGTATGTCTTATGTTCAGGGCGATTAATTATCTCGTTGAACAAACGCATTTTAGTTATTCGTTTTGCTTGATTTGTTCTTAAAAGAGAATCGGTAAAAACACGGCCTTGAACTATATAAAACTGCGATGCGGATGATGCTTGACTAGGACTGTCTAAATCGCTATCACGTGCTGCTGCCAATGCTCCTTTTTTGTGATACAAGGATGAGTTAAATTCGGCAGGAACAGTATAATTAGGACCACCTTCACCTAATAAATAGTCGGATGGAGCATATTTTGAATCGGGATCACCACCCTGAATCATAAAATTTTGGATGCAACGATGAAACAATAAACTATCATAATAGTGTTGTTGCACCAATTTCAAAAAATTATCGCGGTGCAAAGGCGTTTCATTATATAATAGTACTTTTATATTCCCTAAATTGGTTTCAATTAACACCTTTGTTGAGTTCGAATTTTGTGCTTTTACCCTATTAAATGAGCTAAATGCGACAATAAGTACTACAAATAATGAAAAAGAGCTAAAAAGATTTTTGTAATTCATGAATAAATAGTTAAATTTGTTAATCGTAAAGGTAAAACTTAATAACTAATTATACTTATAAACCATGAAAACGTTTTTCTTAAAAATTACTGCTTTTGCTTTTACAGCGTTGTTACTTTTAAGTGCACTTTCTACCTCTTCTTGCAAAAAAGATAAAACTTGTCGTGGCAAAGTTCGTGTATTAGATACTGGTGGAGTTGTGGTAGGCAATGCAAAAGTAAAATTACATGCTTCGGCTGTAGGTGGAGATGTGGTGTATGAAAGCACTACAGATGGAACCGGATACGCTAGCTTTGAAGTAAAATTACCTGCAATTTTTGATGTTGTAGCTACAAAAGCTACTTATCCAAGTTGGGCAGGAAATGGTGTTTTACGATTAGACGAGCCGGGCAAAGAAGCCGAAGTTACTGTTACTATTCAGTAATCATTATTATTCAATCAATTTATTTTCTCGGAAGTAATCGATGATGGCTTGCTTTACAAGCTGTTGTTGTTGTCCTGGTTTTAAAGGTGGTAACTTTTCGTTTGCCGACCAATGAGGCCATCCTTCTTCGTCAATGCCTTCAAACTTATAATAACCGATTGGTTCCAACAAGGTGCAAATAGCAACATGCATCACATCTAATTTCTCGTTTTTATTGAGCTTTATCTTCCCTTTGCCCAATTCCTGAACTCCTATTAAAAACAATACAGCTTGTAGGTCTAAATCCTCTCCGAACTGACCTTCCAGCATTTTAACAACTTGCTCGAAATTGCTTTCTAATTCGCTTACCATTGCTTAAGCTTGAGCTGTTGGTCCACCAAAATTAAGTGGCAAAGCGTTTGGCATATCGGTATCTTTAATGGCACCATGCGTTTGTTCAAACTTTGAAATATTATCTTTCAATGCTTTCATCAAACGTTTAGCATGTTGTGGCGTTAATACAATGCGTGATTTCACTTTCGCCTTCGGAACGCCCGGCATCATTTTAATAAAATCAACTACAAACTCCGATTGAGAATGTGTAATAATAGCTAGGTTCGAATAAATTCCTTCAGCAATTTCTTCTGATAATTCGATATTTAATTGGTTGTTATTTTGATCTTCCATAAAATATGATTTTAGTGCAACAAAGGTACTAAAGTTTAATGAGCCAACAAGTTCAGATTTTGTATATTTGCTATTCAACAAAAATAGTATGTCTAAACGAATTGCAATTTTTCCTGGTTCATTCGACCCTATTACAAAGGGGCATGAAAATATTTTGCACAGAGCATTGCCACTGTTCGATGAAATTATTATTGCCATTGGCAAGAACAGTAGTAAACAAAATTATTTTAGCTTGGAGCAACGCGAAAAATGGATAAAACAAGTTTTTGCAAATGAACCCAAAGTACGTATTGAAACCTACACAGGATTAACCATTGATTTTTGCAAAAAAATGAATGCCCATTATATTTTAAGAGGCTTGCGCACTTCGGCCGATTTTGAGTTTGAAAAAGCAATTGCTCAAAACAACAAACAAATGGCACCTGAAATTGAAACGGTATTTATTTTACCGATTCCTGAATTATCTGCAATAAATTCAACAATTGTGCGTGATATCATTCGTAATAATGGCGATGCTTCTCAGTTTGTTCCCGTTGGAATAGACTTGAAAGCAAAGTAGGCACAACTATTGATTCCTTCAATTAACATGAAAAAAATTAGTTCATTTTTGCCCTTACTTGTTTTTAGCATTTTTTCGTTCGCTCAAACAGTGAATATAAAAGGTGTTGGCACTTATTATGCTACAAAAACAATTCGTGTTTGGACCAACAATGATTACATTTCAAATAGCCAAAAAGAAATCACCAATTCGGAGATTGATTCTGCTGGGAATTTTAATCTAGAGTTTATTACAAAAGGAATCAATTACATTACTTTAAAAATAGACAAGTACATTGCCTCCATGTACGTTGAACCCAATTATTCGTATGAACTAATTGTAATGCCACCCGACTCTACCACCTACCACAATCCGAATATTGAGCATGATATTAACATTCAAATTAATCTTAAAAGCAGAACCGAAATAAATGCACTTACGATGGATTATGATAAACGATTTGATTACTTTTTATCAATTGATTATCCCGATTTTGTAAAACGTACGCCACAAGCAAAAATAGACTCTTTTAAACTTGCCATCACTAACTACTATTCTACAGTAAGTAATCCTTATTTCAAAACGTACATCGATTATTCAATTGCAGCGATGGAACAAAAAACGAATAAAAGTGAGAAGAAACTTTATCAAGCTTACCTCGAAAACAAGCCGCTATTGCATCATCATTTAGAATACATGAATTTTTTTAATACGTTTTACAAGCAAAAGCTACAAACCTTTTCGAAGGAAAAAGATGGAGCAGCACTTTCTTTTAATATCAACAACAAAGGAAGTTATGTCGGAACAATGGAGGTATTAAAAAAAGCTAAATACTTACAAAATGATACTATTCGTGAACTTGTACTTATAAAAGGCATGTATGAAAGCTATTACGATGGTAGTTTTGACAAAATGGGAATCAAGGCCATTTTAAAACAAATTGTAGAGCAAAGCAAAATAGAAGAACACAAACGCATTGCTCAAAATTGCTTGAGTTCCTTTTCGAAGCTCCAAAAAGGGAGCATTGCACCATTTTTTGAATTACCCGACAAAACGGGTGTAACACATAGTTTGGATGAATTAAGGAGTAAAAAATACGTGTATTTGATGTTTTATGACCAAAATTGCTTGCCTTGCATGCAACAAATGAAAGTAATACCATCTTTAAAGAAAACATATGGAGCACAAATTGAATTTGTGGCTATCTCAAATGACAAGTCCAATGCGGATTTGAAGAACTTTACAGCAAAATATCCTAAATACGACTGGACCTTCTTATATGATAATTCGAACGGGAATTTGAAAAAGAGCTACGAAATTATAACTTTGCCCACTTATTTTTTAATAAGTCCGGATGGAAAGTTTATTCAGGTGCCGGCAGATAGTCCTGAAAATAATATTGAACAAGTATTTTTTGAGCTCACCAAACCAAAAGAAAAACGACATGGTGTGGGGAACAAACAAAACAATTAAAAAATAAAATGAAAAAGCTGTACTCACTTATTGCCTTATTATTGTTTGCCAATTTAATAATTGCACAAGAATTAACCGCAACACAAAATTTTCCATCGAATGTATACCCTGGAAAAGACTTTACAATTGAAGTAACAGTAAATAAAGCTGGATTAACTGGCTTTATGAAATTTGCACAAGAACTTCCTGAAGGATATGTTGCTTCTGTTATTGAAAGCAAAGGTGGAAGCTTTACGTATGCCGACAATGCAGCAAAAATTGTTTGGATCAATCCTCCATCAGAAGCGGTATTCACTATCAGTTATAAAGTAACAGTACCAAACAACGCTTCGGGCTCTGTAAATTTAACAGGTAAAATTTCATACATCCTAAACAATGAAAGAAAGGTTTGTGATTTAGAAAAAAAATATTTTGTAGTTGGAAACAATGGTGTTGCTACTGCTGATAAAATTCAAGTAGCTACGAGCACGCCTACACCTGCCACTACCCCACCTGCAGTGGTTGCTGAAACTAAAAAGAACCGATTCCTGAAGTAAAAAAAGAGCCGATTCCTGAAGTAAAAAAAGAACCAATTGCTGAAACAAAAAGAGTCAACACCAGTTGTTATTCCACCTACTGTTGTTGCAAAAACGCCCACTGCAGCAACAGCTACACCAACTGGGAAAATATACAAAGTACAAATTGGTGCTTATAGCGCAAAACCAAAATTGGAAGGCATTCCTAACATGTCAACTTTTGTTTTAGATAATGGAATTACCAAATACTTTAGTGGAAGCTTTACTAATTATGACGATGCAGTGAAACACAAAGCAACAATGCTCGAAAGAGGATTTGCTGGTGCATTTATCGTTGCTTTCGAAAATGGTAGAATAGTAAAATAGATGCTGGCTCACTGGAAAAATTATTTTTCTGAAAAAAGAAAAGTTTATGTTTTCCTATTTACCTTAATAAGTATTGCAGTTGTCCTCTTTGCATTCCTGCATTTCTTAACCTATAATGAAACTCGAATTGGATTTGTTTTTAACGATCCTATTCTTAGCCAGTTTACACCCATCAATGTATCAACCATTACATTTATTACCACCTATGCATTTGGTCTTTCTGGGCTAATTATCGCATTACAAAAGCCTGAAGTGTTTATAAAATTGCTGCAAGCCTATACAATTATGACCATCCTACGTATAATTTGCCTTTACCTTGTTCCGCTAGAACCTCCAGTAAATATTATCCCATTAAAAGATATTTTTTTAGAATCTTCGTTTTATTCGGGACGAGAAAATTTAAAAGATTTATTTTTTTCGGGACATACCGCTACTGTCTGCTTGTTTGCATTTGGATTCGAAAACAAAAAACTCCGTTTAATTTTTGGAATAGGAACCATTGCTGTTGCGCTATTGATTTTAGCACAGCACGTTCATTACAGCATTGATGTGATTGCTGCACCGATCGTTAGTTTTATTGCTGTTCAACTTCAGCAAAAACTAAAGTTACAATAGTCCTTACCACTCAATATCCTCACCATCTTCGAAATTAATTTCGAAAGGCGACCAGATGATTAATAAAGCTAACAGTAAAATTGCCAAGGCAATTACAAAAGGGTTTGATAGTAATTCCATGATACAAAAATCGTATCAACACATTACCTAAGAATGAAATTGAAGTTATGGAATTTCAATTTGTGTATTAACAAATTGTTGCAAGTCGGGAAAAAAGGAATTGAATTCTTTTCCGAACAAATGATAGTGTTCTTTTAATTCCTGTATGGCATGTTCCATATTGGATACAAAACTGGCTCTGCGCGACATACCCTGCAATACTCGGTCAATCCCCTCCAGCTCGCCATAGGCATACAAAATATTGTACTGCACCATGTATTCATTAAACAATTGCGATTTAGGAGGCAATAGGTGTTTGTTCCTGTTTATGGTATCGTAGGTTTTTAGAACATAATCCTCCAACTTTTCGTTGGAATATACATTCCAATTTGCTGCTAAATAGTGATCGTAATACACATCAACAATCACACTCGCATATTTTTTATAACGCTCTCGTAACCGTTGTTTACTCTCTTCAACAATTGGATGCGAATCGGTAAACGTATCTATTTTACGATGCAGCACGATTCCCTTTTGTATTTCTTCGGGATATTTCAAAAAATCACTTCCTTTTACCGAATCGGCAATAAAATTACCAATCAGTAATCCTTCGTTTTCTCCAGATAAATAAAGGTGTGATAAAAAATTCATGTTACAATTCTTTGGCTTTGTTCCAATGCACATCCATTTCGGCTAGTGTCATATCACTCAGTTGTTTTCCTGCTTTTGCAGCTTCCACTTCCAAATATTGAAAACGCTTAATGAATTTTTTATTGGTTCGTTCCAATGCATCTTCTGGATTAATTTCTTTAAAGCGTGCATAATTAATCAATGAAAACAACACATCACCAAACTCGTCTTCCATTTTTTCTTTCGAAGAATTACTGTCTATTTCATGTTTAAATTCTGCAATTTCTTCTTGCACTTTTTCCCAAACTTGTTCTGGATTTTCCCAATCAAATCCAACCGCTCTTGCCTTTTCCTGTATACGTGAAGCTTTTACCAAGGATGGTAACGATTTTGGGACACCTGACAAAACAGATGTATTTCCTTCTTTTAATTTTAATTTTTCCCAGTTTTCTTTTACTTGTTGTTCGTTTTCTACTTTCACATCACCATAAATATGTGGATGACGGTGAATCAACTTATCGCATAGTGAATTAATAACATCTGCAATGTTAAACTCATTTGTTTCTGACGCAATACGCGCATAAAACACAATGTGCAACAATACATCACCCAATTCTTTTTTAATATTGGGCATATCTTTATCTAAAATAGCATCGGCTAATTCATACGTTTCTTCGATAGTAAGATGACGTAAACTTTCTATGGTTTGTTTTTTATCCCATGGACATTGCTCACGCAACTCATCCATAATAATTAATAATCGTTCAAATGCTTTTAATTTTTCTTCCATAACAGCAATATTTGTACAAATGTACGCTTTTTGAGAGGCAAAAAAGCTGGTAAAACAAGCCGATATTTTTGATATTTTTGTAATCCTAAATGAAATGCAGTAGCAAATACTTTTTTACAGCACTTTGGTTGTTTTTAATAACAGCTATTGGTTCGTATGCACAAAACAATCCTAAAAGTGATTTCATGCTTGCAGCTCAAGGGCACTATGGCTACATCATCAGTCACCGCAACAACATGAGCCACCTAATTAAGGGGCATGTGAAAGGAGCTGAAGTTTCCTATACGTTTCGTACAAATGGCGACAAGCCATGGCAACGCCTCTATTCCTATCCCGAAGTGGGTGTAAGCTTTATGCATCTCGATTTGGCCAATCCACAGCAACTTGGAACATTGGAGTGTTTATCGCCTTTTATCAATTTTAAGCTTAACAAACAAAAACGTAAAAATGCATTAAATCTTCGTATTGGTATTGGATTAGCTTTTTTAACAAAACCCTTCGACATCAGAACCAATCATAAAAACAATGCGATTGGCTCACATTTAAATGGTTTTGTAAACATGCGTTTAAATTACACCACCATGCTAACCGAATCGATACGATTGGATTTTGGTGCAGGATTATCACATGCATCCAATGGTGCTACCAATACACCAAACTTGGGACTAAATGTTGCTACAACCAATATTGGTATCGGTTATTTGATTGGCAACAAAAAATTGGTGTACAACAGAGATACTGTTCCTACCTACAAAAAAAGATGGAACCCAAGCATTATTGGTGTTTGGGGTATAAAAGAATTAGAAACACCAACTGGTCCGAAATACATGGCATTTGGATTACAAGTGAATTTGTACAAAACCGTTGGTTATAAATCAAAAATTGGTGGTGGTGTTGAAATGGCTTATAATAATGCAACAAAAGAAGTATGGGCAAACGACTCGGTATATACTACTCAGTTTTTTGACATTGCACAATTTGGAGGAAAAGTAGGTTATGAATTTAAAATTCATCGTTTATCCTTACCAATTGAGTTTGGTTATTATTTGTATAAAAAACAAGCTTACAATGGAAAAGTATTTCACCGTATAGGAATGCGCTATATGGTAACAAAACATTTAATGGCTAACGTAACATTATTAACCCATTGGGCGAAAGCCGATTATTTTGAATGGGGAATAGGATATCAATTTAATTAACATGAAAACAACAACGAAACTTTTTCTTGGCGTATTCATTTTTACGGTTCTAGTATCATTCAACAGCTGTAAAAAAGAAAACATGTGCGATTGCATCAAACGTACAGGAAAAATTATTCAAGAAAAAAGAACATTGGGAGAATTCACTAAAGTAGAAGCCGAAGACAATCTTAATGTTTACATCACACAGGATTCAGTTCAAGAAGTAATGATTGAAGCAGGTGAAAACCTTGTTCCTTTAATTGAAACCGAATTGCAAGGCGGAACATTGTTTATCAGAAACAAAAACAGATGCAACTGGACCAGAAGTTACGATAAACCATTGAACGTTTATTTAACCATGCCTAAAATAGAATACATTACCAACAGTGGCACTGCAACTTTGCGAAGCTTAAACACTATTACACAAGCAACATTTGACATTGAAACAAAAAATTCAGGTGATATTGAACTTACTGTAAATAACACAAACATTATTTCACACATTTTTGGTTCGGGCGATGTTATTCTAAAAGGAACAACCAACCAACACTATTGCGATATTGGTGGTACAGCCTATTTATATTGCAAAGATTTAAACTCTACTTATACTTATATTCATACATTTACAATTGGTCCATCCGAAGTAAAAGCAACAGGAACACTCGATTGCAAAATTGATGGAAAAGGAAATGTATTGTGTTATGGCAATCCATCTCTTGTGCAACAATCGGGAAAAGGACCAGGCGTTTTATATATAAAATAAATGGAAAAATTTCTTAAAATACCATACATCATCCGATTACTGCTGTTTTGGCTGTTTTATTTTGCATTTTTCAGAGTGCTTTTTATTACGTACCACCATGCAAAAATCCCCGATTTAAAACATTCCGAAACGGTAATGAGTTTTGTGTATGCTTTGCGTTTAGATATTTCAGTTGCTTCAGCACTTATGATTGTTCCTTTTTTATTATGGATTCTACAACAGTTCAACAAAACAAAAAGAATACACTTGATTAACTTATGGTACCAATACATCATGATTTCAATTGTATCCTTTTTAAGTGTGATTAATATCAAATTGTATGGCGAGTTTAATTCATTGTTAACTGGCAATGCTTTGTTTTACTTATTATTCCCAGATGGACCATTAAACTATGTTTCCTTATGGTCGAACTTATTATTATTTGCAGGAAGTGCCGTATTTGCCTATGTAGGTATTCGTATTTACCGTAAATACTTAACCAACTTTTCGTTCCCTATCGAAAATAAAAACATTCGCTTGGCAAATATTATTGTAACAAGCTCGTTATTCATTGTTTTATACCGCGGAGGTTTTCAAGCAAAAGTGGTGAGTGATAAAAACTCTTTGTATTCTGATATTGAAATAAATAACCACATTGCCATTAATAATATCTGGTATTTTGGCAATAGCCTTTGTGAATAAAACAATTTAAGGAACGATACTTGTACATAAAGCTGCATGATGAAACACATTGTATTCTCGCTATTCCTACTTCTATTTATCGTTTCTATTCCTACTGCACAAGCACAAAAAGAAAAAAAACAAAGCTTGTGGCAACAGCTTAACACTCCTACTTTAAAAGATACAACTGCCGATGATTATTATGGTAGCACCGCAATGCGTTACGAAGATTACGTATATCGTTCCTACATAAAATCAATTCAACTGCACGATATTAGTTTTGAATTATCGCAACCCATTTTAAATTTAGATTCACAAGAACAGCTGCAATTGAGTTTTGATGATTTAGAAGCCGATCTGAAAAACTATTCCTATACTGTTATTCATTGTAATTCCAACTGGGAGCCATCCGACTTGATGAGTGCCGAATACATTGATGGCTTTGCAGATAACAATATCAACAATTACAACTACTCCTTAAACACCTTACAAAAATACACACACTATGATGTTGTGTTTCCAAACAGTTCCATGCGCATTACCAAATCGGGAAATTATCTTTTAAAAGTTTACGATAGTGGCGACCCCGAAAGTGTAGTGCTTACAAAACGCTTTTTTGTTTACCAAAACAAAGTAATGGTAACCGCACGTGTGTCGGGTGCAAGTATTATTGCCGACAGAAACTACAAACAAGAAATTGATTTTACCATTAACCATTCTGGTTATAATATTCTAAATCCTTATGCCGATTTAAAAGTAGTTATCACTCAAAATAACCGTTGGGACAATGCAAAAAAAGGATTAAAACCATTGTTTGTAAAAGATCATGAATTGGTATACGATTATGACGAAGACAATGTGTTTACAGCTGGAAATGAATTCAGATTTTTCGACATTAAAAGTATTCGTTATTTATCGGAACGTGTATTTAAAGCAAGCATAGATTCTATGGGCAACCAAGTGATTTTGTATAACGATGAGAAACGAACTTTTAAACGTTATTATTCACAATCAGATATAAATGGTAAATACATAATTAAAACACAAGAAGGAAAAGATAGTAACCGTGAAGCAGACTATTGTTATGTAAAATTCTTTTTGCCAAATGATGAGCTATTTATGGATGGCAATGTGTATGTGTTTGGAGCATTCAATAACTGGGCTTGTAACAAAGAAAATTTAATGAAATACAATCCTGCTCGTTTTGGTTATGAATGTACCTTGTATTTAAAACAAGGCTATTACAATTATGAATATGCATTTTTAAAAGATGGCAGCTTGGAAGCAGATAATACAGTGATTGAAGGAATGCATTACGAAACAGAAAATGATTATACCATTTATATCTGCCACAAACAACAAGGAACGTTTTATGATCAATTAATTGGTGTAAAACGATTGAATTCGATGAAGGATTATTAGAACTTAGATGTAAGATATTAGATGTTAGACGTAAGATACAAGACATAAGACGTTAGACCTAAAAAATCAACACAGAGAAACAGCATAGCGAAGAGCCAATACTAAATAGGAAATAGAAGCTTCGTTGATAAAAAGAAAATAAATAGCAAAAAACTCAACGCAGCGTATTGCGAAGTCTGTCATTCTGAGTGAAACGAAGAATCTGCTTCATAACATAAATTTTCACCACAAAGAAACAGCATAGCGAAGAGCCAATAGTAAATAGGGAACAGAAAATAAACACAGAGTAGAAGAGCACACGGAGGCTCACAGAGAATTGCGGAGCTTGTCATTCTGAGTGAAACGAAGAATCTCTTTCCCCTGCCAAAAACCCATCCTGTTTAAAACCTTTTGGCTTAATACTTGTTTATTAGCTAATAAAATACTTAATATTGTAATAAGTAAGCAAATCCTAAAACTTAATTGATATGGGAGCACAAGCAACACAAATAACACACGGAATAAAAATAAGTGTAGAAACAAAATACCAACCAG
The DNA here is from genome assembly GCA_016707685.1 of Bacteroidota bacterium. Classification (GTDB taxonomy): domain Bacteria; phylum Bacteroidota; class Bacteroidia; order 2-12-FULL-35-15; family 2-12-FULL-35-15; genus 2-12-FULL-35-15. The sequence goes on along the minus strand of JADJHE010000024.1, from coordinate 1,013 downwards.
AACATTCATCGGTTGAACATCGCCACTTTTTATTCTCGTACCGTATTACCATCGAAAACAACAGCGATTATACCGTACAATTACTTTCACGCCATTGGGATATTTTTGATTCCAGCTCGGAATACGATACCGTGGATGGACCAGGAGTTGTTGGTGAACAACCAACATTGGAGCCAGGCGAAATTTTTGAATACGAATCGGCATGCAGCTTAACTACCGATATTGGCAAAATGAAAGGAACTTATTTAATGGAACGTAAAATTGACAAAGCGCGTTTTTACGTAAACATCCCTGAATTTGAATTGATGATGCCACAACGTTTAAATTAATTTCAAAACACATATAAAAAAAACACAGCCCTTCAGCTGTGTTTTTTTATGCTCTATAATGAGGTAATAAAATTAATCGTCCCAATCGTGGTAATTGCCACCGCTAGATGATTCCATATCTTTTGTTGCAAGAGGCAGTTTAGCATACGTGCCTACACAAGCAAAATTTGTTTTATCAATTCGCCTGTACCTGTAATCCAAACCAACAAAATAATTCAGCCAAAAAGTTGTTTGAAAACCTAAATGTGCTTTACGTTCTACTTTGTTAATTTCTAAAACAGGCCCACACGAAATACCGGTAAAACCAATTCCTGTTTGCAATTCGCCATAAAACCGTAAGCGTTTTTTACTGAACTCAATACCACCATCAATGCTGTAAGGAACATTTTTTATATTCCAATAAGCAAGTTCCATTGCAAATGAAAAATGTCTTTTTTCGCCTCCAAAATTATAGTGCAACATAGGACCAATTGTCCATACCGATTGCCCAACAGCCTTGAAACCAAAACTGAATACAAGTAAAGCTATAAGTAAAATTATCCGTTTCATTTATTTTTTTGAAATGATGTAGTATAAATTTACAAAAAATAATAAATAGTGCCGATTTTCTTTTGTTTTGAATGAACCTTTTTTTAATTGGATGGAAACACTATTTATGTAGCTATTTTTTATACCTTCGAACTA
>JADJHE010000023.1 GCA_016707685.1 Bacteroidota bacterium | reverse complement strand
CTACATTGAAGATAAAATATTTGAAAAAATTGATGGTACAAAAATGCCCATCGACATAGCTGAATATGAGCATTGCGATTTCATAAACTGTAACTTTTCAGAAGCAAATCTATCCGGTGCAGTGTTCTCTTCCTCTAAATTCAAAGATTGCAACTTAAGCATGGCTGTACTCGCAAAAACATCATTTAGAAATGTGCAATTCGTGAATTGCAAAATGCTGGGATTACGTTTCGAAAATTGCAACGACTTTTTATTTGAAATTCATGTAGACTCCTGTACACTTAACTTATCTTCTTTCTATAAGTTGAAATTAAAAAAAATGCGCTTAAAAAATAGTAGCCTTCATGAAGTCGATTTTTCGGAAGCGGATTTAAGTGCTAGCATGTTCGACAATTGTGATTTACTGAATGCTACCTTCGACAATACAATCCTTGAAAAAGCCGATTTTAGGACTGCCTATAACTATATCATTGATCCTGAAAGCAACCGCATCAAAAAAGCGAAATTTTCGCGCAATGGAATTGCTGGACTATTAAACAAATACGATATCGAAATTGAATAAACACTAACTTATGAAAAACAATATTTTAATTTTTGTATTATTATTCTCATTGAGTTCGTTTGCTCAAATACCTATTTTTAATGAACCACAACCATTTAAACTGGGTGAATATTTCTATATCGATTCGAAAGAATTAAACGAAAAGAGAACAATAAACGTATACCTTCCACAAGGGTATTCAAAAGATTCCGCTAACACCTACCCTGTTGTATATGTATTAGACGGTTCGGCTCATGAAGATTTTATTCATATCGCAGGATTAGCTCAATTTTTAAACATGTACCAATTAATGCCCAACTCCATTGTAGTAGGCATTTCAAATGTTGATCGCAAACGTGATTATACATTCCCAACCACCATTGAGCAGGACAAAAAAGATTTCCCTACTACAGGTGGCTCGGCCAAATTCATTGCTTTTATAGAAAACGAATTACAACCTGCGATTCAGAAATCATACAAAACAAATGAATCCAAGACTATCATCGGGCAATCGTTAGGTGCTTTATTAGCAACCGAAATTTTATTAAAGAAACCGAATTTATTCAACAACTACATCATCATCAGTCCAAGTTTATGGTGGGATAACGAGTCCTTACTGAAAAAAGCACCTGAACTACTTAAAAATAGTTCAGATAAAAAATTAAGCGTCTTTGTAGGAGTTGGAAAAGAAGGGAAAGTGATGGAAAATGATGCAAAAAAATTAGCAGCACTATTAAAAGCTCAGAAAAATCTTTCTACACATTTTGAATATTTACCAAATGAAGATCATGCTACCATATTGCACCGTGCAGTATACAGAGCAATGGAAGTGTTCTATGGAAAGAAATAATTAGTGATCATCCTTACTGAAGTTTTTCCAGTATTTTTTTCCATAGGAACAAAATATTTCTTCGTTTGCTCTAATATTACGAATAGCAACCAAACACACATTTCCTTCTTCATCCACTGTTATGTGCGAATTATTTTTAGCATTTCGTGTTTCTAATCCTTCCGCATCATTGGCATATTTGGCAAAACAATTAACATCTTTCGAGTCCATAATGGTACCATCCAGCATGCTCACAAAATAACCATCCAAATTCTTTTTAGCACGCCTAGCAGCCTCTTCATTCGACAAAATCTTCCCTTTAAAAAGCGAAATGATTTCATTCTTGTAAATAGGAATGGAAGTGAACAAGCCTTTTCCCGCACCACGTATGGATGATTTATCGAGGTATAAATACTCCGATTCTTTTGCATCAATTGCTTCAGGTAGCTCGTAGCTTGACTTTTTCATCTTTTAAACTTCAATTTTTACGAAGCGAAAGTACAATTAAAAATCCGCATCTGTTCATTCTATTCTGCCTTCTAACTGCTCAAAAAGCTGTAAATTAGCAGTACAATCAACGCGCTCCATGTCAAACGACACATTCAACATACAAGGATTAAGCACTCAACAAATAGAAGCTTCAAGAAAAAACATGGAACAAATACATTAACCTTCAAAAAAGAAAATGGATTTGTTGATGCCTTAAAAAGCCTAGTAAAAGAACCAATGGTAATTTTACTGCTCATTGCATCCAGCATTTATTTTATTAGTGGAAAAACCGGAGATGGAATTTTTCTTGCTTCAGCAATTGTATTAGTCGCAGGTATCTCACTGTATCAAGATTCGAGAAGCAGAAATGCCTTGCAAAAGCTAAAAGACTTTACACAACCCCTATGCAAAGTAATACGTAATGGAACAACAATAGAAATTAAAAGTGAAGAGCTTGTCATAGGTGATAGCTTAATTGTTGAAGAAGGAACCTTCATTGCTGCCGATGCAGAAATTATTCAATCCAATGATTTTTCGGTAAACGAATCCATTTTAACGGGAGAGTCTATGTCCGTTTTTAAAGATGCAAGTAAAGAAGATAAATTCATTTATAAAGGAACTACAGTTGCCAGCGGGTTAGCAATAGCAACTGTTATTTCAATTGGCAATGAAACCAAACTTGGGAAAATTGGAAAAGTTTAGAAAGTATCGTTGAAGAAAAAACACCACTCGAATTACAAATCAACAATTTTGTAAAAAAGATGGTGATTATAGGTGCCATCGTATTTTTAATTGTTTGGGCAATCAATTTTTTTCAAAGCCACAATATTTTGGATAGTTTGCTAAAAGCACTTACGCTCGCTATGAGCATTCTTCCCGAAGAAATCCCTGTTGCCTTTACCACCTTTATGGCACTAGGTGCCTGGCGATTAATGAAATTAGGGATTGTTGTTAAACAAATGAAGACGGTGGAAACACTTGGCAGTGCAACGGTTATTTGTACCGACAAAACAGGAACACTCACCGAAAACAAAATGAGCTTGGCTCGCATTTATTCTTTATCTGAAAATAAAATTCGTACACCAGAAGAACAATTAAATGCTACTGAATTAGAATTAATAAAACTAGCGATGTGGTCGAGTGAGCCCATTCCTTTTGACCCCATGGAAATTGCATTGCACAATGCTTACATACAACTGATTGAAAAGGATGAGCGCGCCTCTTTTAAAATGATTCATGAATATCCATTAGATGGCAAACCGCCTATGATGACGCATATTTTTGAAGACAACACAGGTAAAAAAATAATTGCAGCCAAAGGAGCACCAGAGGCGTTAATGAATGCCTCAACGCTTTCTCAAACTGAAAAACAACAAATTGAAGAAACAATTAAAACACTTGCCAAAGATGGTTATCGAGTGCTTGGTGTGGGCGAAGCTATATTCAATGAAAATAACTATCCAAAAACACAACAAGAATTCAAATTCACATTTAAAGGAATTGTAGCATTTTACGATCCTCCCAAAAAAAACATTCAGGATGTTTTAAAATCATTTTATGCAGCAGGTATAAAAGTAAAAATTGTTACGGGCGACAATGCAGCAACCACCAGTGCTATTGCCAAACAAATAGGTTTTATTGGCTACGATAAAAGCTTAACGGGCGATGAGTTAATGCTCCTAAATGAGGAGGAGCTTCAAAAGAAAGTTTCTGAAACATACCTATTCACTCGAATGTTCCCAGAGGCAAAACTTCGAATTATCAATGCGTTTAAATCCAATAACGAAATTGTAGCAATGACAGGTGATGGTGTAAATGATGGTCCTGCACTAAAAGCTGCACATATTGGCATTGCCATGGGTAAAAAAGGAACCGAAATAGCCAAACAAGCTGCATCCTTAATTTTGGTGGATGATGATTTATCAAAAATGGTGGATGCAATTGCAATGGGTAGAAAAATCTACACCAATCTAAAAAAAGCAATTCAATACATTATATCTATCCACATTCCAATTATACTTACAGTATTTATTCCATTAGCATTGGGTTGGATTTATCCGAGCATATTCACGCCAGTGCATGTTATCTTTTTAGAATTAATCATGGGTCCCACCTGCTCTATCATCTATGAGAATGAACCGATAGAGAAAAACACCATGTTTCAAATTCCTCGTCCTTTTACAAATACCTTTTTTAATTTAAAGGAATTAACAACGAGTATTGTTCAGGGAGTAATGATTACAGCAGGAACACTGACTGCCTACCAATATGCTGTGTATACTGGAGCGGATGAAAATTTAACACGTACACTGGTTTTTACTACACTAATAGCAGCAAACATTTTTCTAACACTTGTAAACCGTTCCTTTTATTATTCTGTGCTTACTACATTGAAATACAAGAACAATTTAGTCGTCCTAATAATTCTATCAACCTTACTACTCTCCGCTCTGTTAATCTACATCAAACCCTTTGCAGCATTTTTTAAATTTGAATCATTAAGTATTCAACAGCTATGCATCAGCATATTAATTGGCTTTGTATCTGTTATCTGGTTTGAACTGGTGAAATGGAGAACGAGAAGAAAAGATGTTCAATAAAAAAAGCCCCTTTCAAAACTGAAAGGGGCTTTTTATTTTTAATTTTCTGATACTTTGTTTGGATTTTTTTTCTGAAGTATTGCTCCTATTAAAAGTGAAATCAGTAGTCCGAAAAACAACACAGGTGGAATTAATTTCACCGAACTAAAATTCCCTTTCTCTCCTTCTAAATAGCGAGGAATGTCCTCTGCCTTAAATTTTTCTGGATATTTTAGCATGTAGTTTTTTGCCTCACTCAAAAAGAATTCAATTGTATCTGGTGTAATAAATGCATAATAGATATAATTAAATATTGCTAATACAACAGCCAATACAATGCTATACAACAATCCTGTTTTTACAGTATCTTTAAATTCAATGAAGCCATCTGCTTTACGCTTTGCTAAAAACACTGCTAAAAAGATTCCCGTAATCAATACACCCAAAGTAACATAGTTACGGTATTTGTATACATCTATTTCGTAAAAACCTATTGATTTTGCAAAAACGTACCAAGCAACACAATTGATTACTCCTGCCACTATTGCTATTTGTATCGTCAATCCACTTTTTCTCATATACTCTTATTTTTTAAAAGGTTATTACTAACCATTCATTGCAATTAAAAATTCCTCATTAGTTTGTGTATTTTTCAATCGATCTTTCAAGAAATCCATTGCCTCTACCGGATTCATATCCGATAAATGTTTACGCAATATCCAAACACGTTGTTGTGTTTCTTTATCCACCAATAAATCATCTCTACGAGTACTTGATGCAACAATATCAATTGCTGGGTAAACACGTTTGTTGGCAATTTTTCTATCCAATTGAATTTCTGAGTTACCTGTTCCTTTAAACTCTTCAAAAATTACCTCATCCATTTTAGAACCAGTATCAGTTAATGCTGTTGCAATGATTGTTAATGAACCTCCATTCTCGATTTTACGAGCAGCACCAAAGAAACGTTTTGGCTTGTGTAATGCATTTGCATCCACACCACCACTCAACACTTTACCAGAAGCTGGTTGTACAGTATTGTAGGCACGTGCTAAACGTGTAATTGAATCTAATAAAATACAAACATCATGTCCACACTCTACCATACGTTTTGCTTTCTCCAAAACAATGTTAGCAATTTTTACATGGCGATCAGCTGGCTCATCAAATGTAGAAGCAACTACTTCTGCTTTTACACTACGTGCCATGTCTGTAACCTCTTCCGGACGTTCATCAATTAATAAAATGATTAAATAAGTCTCCGGGTGATTTGCAGCAATTGCATTTGCAATATCTTTCAATAATACTGTTTTACCAGTTTTTGGTTGAGCCACAATTAATGCACGTTGACCTTTACCAATTGGAGTTACCAAATCAAAAATACGTGTACTTAAATTGGATTCAGGATGACCAGTCAATTTAAATTTTTCGTAAGGGAATAATGGTGTCAAATAATCGAAAGGCACGCGGTCACGAACAAATGCTGGTTCGCGTCCATTGATTTGCTCCACTTTAATTAATGGAAAATATTTCTCTCCTTCTTTTGGTGGACGAATACTTCCTAATACAGTATCACCTGTTTTTAATCCAAATAATTTAATTTGTGATTGTGATACATAAATATCATCAGGTGAATTTAAATAGTTATAATCCGATGAACGCAAAAAGCCATAACCATCAGGCATAATTTCTAAAACACCTTCACTTACAACAATACCATCAAAATTATACAAGTCTTCTTGTTTTGGTGGACGAGGTTGTTGGTTATGTTGTTTGAATTTATTGTGTTGATCTCTATCTCTACGCTCATGACCTTGCATTTCGGTAGTCGCTTTTTCAATATTTTCAGAAGAAGAAGGATCTTCATTCGGATTTTGAACTGGAGTAGTCGTATTTACTGGTGTATGAACATTTGCTGAAACTTCAGGCACTTCAACCTTTGGAGTTGTCGTAGAAAAATCTTCATCATGAAAGAATGTTGTTGGTTCAACCGTTTCTTTCGTTTTAGGCTCAGTATCTATATTTTCTAATCTTACTTTTCGAGGTCTAGTAGTCGTTTTCGACTCTTCTGCTTTAGGAGCATCTGTAACTGCTGGTGGGTTGATTGCTTGGTGATCAAGAATTTTATAAATCAACTCTTGCTTTTTTAATGCTTCGTACTTAGGTATGTTTAAGTTTTTTGCAATTTCTTTTAATTCACCAACAAGCTTGTTGTTTAATTCGATAATATCGTACATATGTTTTTATTTGGTTAATAGAGAGCTCATCAGAAATGGAGCTTGGACAGAATGAATAAGTTTAATAAAATAAATTTGTAAATGTTTTGTGATTGATTTGTTATAAGATGATATAACAGCGGAAACGCTTTGCAATAATACAAGTTTTTTTTAACATACAAGTAATAATTCAGTAAAAATGGCTCAAAAATTGCCAAATACGATCAAAAATGATAATATTGTATCACCATTATTAAAAACTCAATGCAATGAAAAAAATAATATTCTTTTTATCCTTTCTAGTAGCTGTTTCAGCAGCAAATGCGCAAACTGCAGCTAAACAACCTGCTAAAGCAAAATTATCAGCAAAAGACAGCTTAATGTGTGGGAAACAATGGAAAGTTGTTACCATCGAAGAATGGGGTGTGGTAAACAAACCAAACGAAAAAACACAAAACGATATGTTATTGATGAACCTTGATGGTACTTATAACTTAATCTTATTTGGCAATAAAAAAGCCGGGACATGGTCTAAAACAGGTCAATATGTGTACTTCACAGATAGCGCAACAAACGAAAAATTCAACTATAAAATTATCAGTGTCGAAAAAACAAAATTAAAATTCGATTACCGCGATCCAGATGAAACGCATTCGATTTACGAAATGACTGCCAACTAAACAAAAGCCCCTTGATTGCCAAGGGGCTTTTTTATTCCCTAAAATTCGATTTTATCAATTAAATTTGCAGCTGAACATGCAGCGCTACTTTTTACAACTATCATACAAAGGAACAGCTTATCACGGCTGGCAAGTGCAGGAGAATACACCGCATACCATTCAACAAGTACTGAATGAAAAACTTTCGATGGTATTGAATGAGCCCATTCAAGTTACTGGCTGTGGCAGAACGGATACTGGCGTGCATGCAAAAGACTATTACGCACATTTTGATACTACCAAAACGGATTTAATTGCTAATCACGATAAATGGATTTACAAGCTCAATTCTGTATTGCCTAGCGACATTGCTGTTTACCAATTAATTGAAGTTGGACCAGAAGCAAGCACCCGATTTGATGCAATTAGCAGAACCTATGAATACTGGATTTCCAGACAAAAAAATCCATTCATGATTGATGCTGCAAATTTTATTTCTAGCCCATTAAATTTGGAGGCAATGAACAATGCCGCAAAAATTTTGTTAGACTACACAGATTTTAGTTGCTTTAGCAAAAGCAATACACAAACCTTTACCAATAATTGTAAAATTACGGAAGCCTATTGGAAAGAGGAAGATAATTGCATTGTATTCACCATTACTGCTGATCGTTTTTTAAGAAACATGGTTCGAGCAATTGTTGGCACCTTGTTAGAAATTGGCGAAGGCAAAACAAAAATTGAAGATTTAAAAAGTATTATTGAAAGTAAAAACCGCTCCAATGCAGGTGCTTCGGTTCCTGCTTGCGGATTGTATCTTACAAAAATAAAATACCCATCACAACTGATTAAGGAATAAGAACATGTCGGAGAAGAAAAAGATAACAGGTAAAGCAGTTGATTGGCAAATACTCAAACGAATTTTTGCATACGCAAAACCACATCGGAGAACCGTTGGTTTTGCACTCACAACTACTATTACACTTGCGCTTTTATCTCCATTACGCCCAATTTTAGTACAATACACACTCGATAATTTTGTAGCAAAACCCAATGCTCCAATGTTGTTATGGATGACCATTGCATTAATTGCATTGCTTTGTACAGAAGCATTCATGCAATTTTCCGACTCCTATTTAACCAACAAACTTGGTCAAAGCATTATTCGTGATTTACGAATTAAAGTGTACCAACACATTGTTAATTTACGTTTAAAGTATTACGACAATACACCGATTGGAACACTTGTAACAAGAGCCGTTTCGGACATTGAAGTGGTTGCAGATATTTTCTCGGAAGGCTTAATTGTCATCATGGGCGACTTGTTAAAATTAAGTGTAATTCTGGGTGTAATGCTTTACATCGATTATCAGCTTACCTTAATTATTCTGATTCCAATTCCATTGTTATTAATTGCGACCTACTTATTTAAAAAATCGGTTGCTGCATCTTTTCAGGATGTACATACACAAGTTGCACGCTTAAATGCATTTGTACAAGAACACATTACGGGAATCAACATCATTCAATTGTTTAACCGTGAAAAAGAGGAATTAAAAAAGTTTGAAGACATCAATGGAAAACACCGCGATGCCAATGTTCGCTCCATTATGGCCTACTCTATCTTCTTTCCAGTTGTAGAAATTTTATCTGCTGCATCATTGGGTTTACTTGTTTGGTGGGGTGGTAAAAGTATTCTAGAAAGCAAAACCAGTATCGGTCATGTGGTTGAGTTTATCATGTTCTTAAACATGATGTTCCGCCCAATTCGTCAGTTAGCCGACCGCTTCAATACACTTCAAATGGGAATGGTATCCTCCGAACGTGTATTTAAAGTGCTGGATACAAACGATGTGATAGTAGACAAAGGAACTAAAACGGCAGAAAATATTAAAGGCGAAGTTGCCTTCGAAAATGTATGGTTTGCTTACAATGAGGAAGATTGGATTTTAAAAAATGTATCCTTCAAAGCCAAACAAGGTGAAACCATTGCGCTTGTAGGAGCAACGGGAGCAGGAAAATCATCTGTGATTAATTTATTAAATCGTTTTTACGAATACAACAAAGGCTGTATTTCCATTGATGGAATGGATGTTCGTAATTACGAACTTTCATCCTTGCGCAAAAATATTGGCGTAGTATTGCAAGATGTATTTCTTTTTTCGGATACCATCTACAATAACATTACACTTAACAATCCGGACATTACCGAGGAACAGGTAATTACTGCTGCTAAAATTGTTGGTGCTCACGATTTTATTTCGAACCTTCCAAATGGCTACAACTACAATGTAATGGAGCGTGGTGCAATGCTTTCTGTTGGTCAACGACAATTAATTTCCTTCATCAGAGCGTATGTGTACAATCCTAAAATTTTAGTATTGGATGAAGCTACTTCTTCTATTGATACCGAATCGGAAATGCTGATTCAAAATGCCATTAATAAACTCACTCAAAATAGAACCTCCATCATTATTGCTCATCGTTTAGCAACCATACAAAAAGCAGACAAAATTATTGTGATGGAAAAAGGTGAAATTATTGAAGAAGGGAATCACCAGGAATTATTAAAATTCAACGGACACTACAAACGTTTGTTTGAACTTCAATTTAAGGAAGAGTTGGTATAAACTACCTTCCAAACTGACGTTTTAATTCAGCTTTTACTTCTTTTACAAATTGCGGATCAGGTTTAAATCCCATCTTAATTGCCATCTGTAAATCATAGGAACAAGCTTTTATATTCTTCATGTAATAATACGTCAAAGCTCTGTTGTAATAGATACTAGCATCGTTCTCATCTTGTTTCAGAGCTAATGAATAATCCGAAATTGCTTTTTCAAACTCGTTCAACATGCCATAGGCATTGGCTCTGTTTACAAGCGATATTTTGTCAGTTGGTTTTAGTTGCAAGGCTGTTGAATAATCAGCAATCGCCTCTTTTAACTTTCCTTGTTTACCAAACTGAACAGCTCTGTTATATGCAGCATTCCACTGATTTGGATTTTGTTCCATGGCATTGTCCCATAAAGCAAATTCATTCTCCCATGCACTTAATTGCTTATAGCTTAATATCGAACATGCTATAACAAATACAATTAAAACAGTTTTTACATTATTTTTTTTAGCGGTAACATTCCACAAATAAGCTACAAAAATTGAAACAGCAAACATTCCGAAATACATATAACGATCCGCAACATTAGAATAACGTTGGTAGTAAAATGAAATAATTCCTAAAACAGGTAATACAGTAATGACTACTATTAAAAAGGATGCAAAAGAAATTTTATAGATATCGCGCTTTACAAATAGGAAAACAAATAACCCAACCAAGGCTGCAAATGCCAAATACATCCACCAACTAGATACAATCACTTCAGGAGTTAATCCATAACATGCAGAAAGTTGAATGGGCAAAATCAATTTATACAGGTAAAACACAAGAGAATATGCTGCAACAAATGGTCGCTGCCAAACAGGAACTATAAACGTCAACAACTCATTGCTCTGACTTTTACTAGTAAGCAACACTATTGGCAGAATAAACAATACCCATATCAATAAAACTTTTGCAGCTATTTTCCAGTGACTTTTGAAAAATGTCCAGATGACCATCACTAATACAAAAGGCAAAACAATTGCAGCAGGTTTGCTCAACAATGCTAAAACAAACAATACTGTGGCAAGCATAAACCATTTCGATTTGAGTATCGATTTGAATGTAGTTACCATGTTAATATTTTTCAAAACAACATACATTGATAATAAAGAGAAAAATAGCTAACAAACCTCTAAACTCAGAAACCCATGCAACACTTTCTACTTGCAGCGGATGGACTAAAAACAAACTACTTCCAATCAGGGCTGCATTTGCATTTTTAAAGAGTAATAATAAAATAAAAAAGACAAGAATCGTATTGAAAGCATGTACAGCAATGTTCGCAAAATGAAAAAGTTTTGGATTCAATTCTTTCTTTTGTTTGTTGTAAGCCAAGTTCTTAATTCCTGTCCAAATAGTATAAGTAACAGGAATATACATTCCGTCATAGGGCTTGCTCCAAATAGCAAGCAACTTCCCTTCCATCAAATCAGCATGTTTTGTGAGATGTGAACGTTCATCATCCCAAACAAATTGGTGATTCAATGTTTTACCATAAAAAGCAAATGAAAAAAGGATGATTAATCCAACAACTACCTTATTGTAATTTGCTTTAACCATTGATAACGATTAGAATTTACTTTTTAAGTAATTACCTGTGTAGGATGCTTTACATTTTATCAAATCTTCGGGTACACCTTCAAAAACAATAGTACCACCACTAGTTCCTCCTTCTGGACCCAGATCAATTACCCAATCGGCACACTTAATAATTTCCGCATTGTGCTCAATAATAATCAATGAGTGACCTTGTTTGATAAGTGCATTAAATGCATACAATAATTTAGAAATATCATGGAAATGCAATCCTGTTGTTGGTTCATCAAAAATAAACAAGGTAGGTGTATTGGTATGCTGACCCAATGCTAAAAAGGATGCTAACTTAATACGTTGCGCTTCCCCTCCACTTAAAGTACTTGAAGCTTGACCTAGATGAACATAGCCTAATCCTACTTCGGATAAAGGCAACAATTTCTGAACAATTTTTTTCTCGGTGTTTGTTGGTCGCTCCGACATATTAAAAAAGTCAATCGCATCATCCACCGTCATATTTAAAATATCGGAAATGTTTTTTTCCTGATACGTAATCTCTAATATATCTTGTTTGAAACGCTTTCCATTACATGCTTCACATAGTAAATGGATATCAGCCATAAACTGCATTTCAACTGTTACTTCACCTTCTCCTTCACAAATTTCACATCTTCCGCCATCCACATTGAATGAAAAATGAGATGCTTTATATCCTCTATTCTTTGCCAATGTCTGATCTGCATACAAGGCACGGATTTCGTCATACGCTTTTACATACGTAACAGGATTCGAACGTGATGATTTTCCAATTGGATTTTGGTCAATCATTTCAACGGCTTTGATCGCGTTGATATCACCTGTTAACTTATCCAAACTACCACTTTGCTCACCGTAACCACCATGAATCTTTTTTAGTGCTGGATACAAAACACGTTTTACTAAAGACGTTTTTCCACTTCCCGAAACACCCGTAACAACAGTCATTGTATTCAAAGGAAACCGAACATTGATTCCTTTTAAATTATTTTCACGTGCACCTTGTATCTCAATAAAATGATTCCAGCTTCTACGAATGCTAGGTATTTCAATTTTTTCTTTTCCAGTTAAATACAATGCAGTTAAACTACGCTCTTCATATTTTAAATCTTCATGATTCCCTTGGAAAACCAATTCCCCACCATGTGTTCCTGCTAATGGTCCAATATCTATCAGCTGATCTGCTGCACGCATAATTTCTTCGTCATGCTCCACTACCACTACTGTATTTCCAATATTTCGCAATGAAATCAAGACTTTTATCAAACGTTCTGTATCACGTGAATGCAATCCAATACTTGGTTCATCTAATATATACATCGAACCAACCAAACTACTTCCTAAGGATGTTGCTAAATTAATACGTTGCGATTCACCACCAGATAAAGTATTTGACAAACGATTTAAAGTAAGATAGCCCAAACCAACATCGTCCAAAAATTGTAAACGATTTGTAATCTCAATCAAAATACGTTTTGCAACTTCTTTGTCGTAATCGTTAAGTTTGATTGATTTAAAAAACTGCAAACCATCATTTACAGGCATCAACACGATATCGTTGATGGATTGCTCTGCAATTTTAACATACGATGCATCCTTACGCAAACGCGTTCCATTACATTCCGGACAAATGGTTTTACCACGATAACGTGATAACATCACACGGTATTGAATTTTATATGCTTGTTCTTCGAGGTGTTTAAAAAAAGCAGTTAAGCCTTCGAAATGCTTATTCCCACTCCAAATTAGTTTTCGTTCATTATCTGTTAAATCATAGTAAGGACGATGGATTGGAAAATCAAATTTATGTGCATTGTTTACCAATACATTTTTCCATTCACTCATTTTCTCCCCTTTCCAACAAACGATGGCATCTTCAAAAACAGAAAGATTTTTATTAGGAACTACTAAATTTTCATCAATACCAATAACACTTCCAAAACCTTCACAATTTTTACAAGCTCCAACAGGATTGTTGAAACTAAAAAAATGCATGGATGGTTCTTCGAATGTAATTCCATCCAATTCAAATTTATTGGAAAACTCGCGACTTAAACTCTTTACCTTCTTTGATGCTTTTTGATTTTCATCGGCTAGTATTTCTACAGTACATTCACCTTCTCCTTCAAAAAAGGCAGTTTGAACCGAATCTGAAATTCTATTTTCTGTATCCTCATCCTCGGGTTTTACCGATAATCTGTCAATTACAATTTGAATTGGCTCTTTTTCTGAAAAATCTGTTTCTAAAAAATCCTCAATTCTATGAATTTCTTTTTGAGATTGAATACGCGTAAAGCCTTGTTGTGCCGATAACTCCAATTGCTTTCGAACTGTTTTTTCGGCTTGTCCTTTTAATGGCGAAAGAATTAAAATCTTGGTATCTGCGGCTAATGAATTAATGTAAGCTGCAACATCAGCTACCGTATCACGCTTTACCTGATTGCCCGATACCGGAGAATAAGTGCGACCAACACGTGCATAAAGCAATTTTAAATAATCATAAATTTCAGTAGATGTACCAACAGTCGAACGTGGATTTCGTGAATTTACTTTTTGTTCAATGGCAACCGCTGGTGAAATCCCTTTTATATAATCAACATCTGGCTTATCTATTCGACCTAAAAATTGGCGAGCATAAGCAGAAAGACTTTCTACATAACGTCTTTGTCCTTCGGCATAAAGTGTATCAAATGCAAGTGATGATTTACCCGAACCTGATAAACCTGTTATTACCACTAATTTATTTCGAGGAATCGCAACATCAATATTTTTTAAATTGTGAACGCGTGCGCCCTTAATTATAATATTCTGTTTAGGATCTAATTTTTCTATATCTACCGGCTTTGCCATTCAAATCTTGTTAAGGTTTGCAAAATTAGTCAATTTAGCGCTTGGATTTATTAATAAATACCCTATATTTGTTATAACAAAGAAATATTTTTAATGTTCAATGCAACATTTGAAAAAAATCTGCGTTAAACAACATAATTTTACATTTAGTATTCACCCAAAGGCTTTTTAACAAAATTTACAAAAGCCCACTAAAATAAGGAGATTCAATATAGAATAAACTGCTACTTTTTTATACTAATCAACAAATAAAAAAGGAGGTACCTATGCCTAATCAGCAGTTTATTGACGACCAAACGCTCGTTAATCTCTACATCAAGGGTGATGAATCAGCACTTGAAACATTATTGCTTCGTCACAAACGAAAAATCTTCAGCTACATCATGCTTACGATGAAAGATAAAGATTTGGCCCAAGACATTTTTCAGGACACCTTTTTTAAAGTAATCAATACCCTAAAAAAAGGACAGTACAACGAAGAAGGTAAGTTTTTACCTTGGGTAATGCGCATTGCACACAACTTAATGATTGATAGCTTCCGCCATGATAAGCGTATGCCAACCATTAGTGGTGGAACCAACAGCGATGGCGAAGATTTCGACATTTTTAGTGTTATTCCAATGGAAGACAAAAATGCGGAACAAGCTCTTTCTCAAAGCCAGATTAGAAAAGACATTCGCAAACTGGTAGAAAAGCTTCCTATTGAACAGCGTGAAGTGTTGATGATGCGTCATTATTATGACATGAGCTTCAAAGAAATATCAGAACAAACCAATGTGAGTATTAACACTGCACTTGGACGTATGCGCTATGCCTTAATCAATCTAAGAAAGATGATTGAAGAAAAAGAAATCATTGTTAATTTTTAAATCTACAAATCCCGACAAAAAAATTGTCGGGATTTTTTTTTATCCTATACAATAAACAAAAAAAGCATCCGTTATCTTAACAACAAACAAAACAAAAGCTGAATGAATAAAATCTCTACTAAAAAAATTATTGAACCGATTAACACGAAAATGAATGACGATTTTGATACTGACAAAGATTTTCCATTTGAACCGGAAAGCAGTGTAATCAAAAACATTCTTAACTACTCAAAAGCATTGAGTATTCGTAAATCAAAAAACATTGAACACTTCGAAATGGTGTTAAATTAAGTGATTTGTTGATTAGTTTAGATGAAGCGCCCTGTCGAAATTCGATGGGGTGCTTTGTTTTTACGCCAATTTGTCTGCAAATAACGAATAAACACTATCTTTGCATGCCTTTTGATATAAAAGGAAAGCGTTCTTTGAGTACATGGGGTCGTTTGGTTTTGACAGCGAGTGCGATTTTTATGTAAGCATGTGGTGTGTTGTGAATATGGCACCTTAATCCTAATTCTCAAAATTCTATCTGGCGAGTCTAACTACGCTATGGCTGCTTAATACCAAGTATTAAGTGCCTTTGTTTCCGGAGAAGCTCTGATCTTCTGCGTCTCCATGAAGCATTACAAATGAAGAAATAGTTGCGGAGAGTTTCGATCCGTGATGAGATAAAGAAACTAAGTAAGCCTTATGGTTGGCAGAACTACCTAAGCTTAACAAAAATTAAAGTTTTGATAAACATGTAGAAAGCCTATTAATTCCTTGTTTGGACGAGGGTTCGAATCCCTCCGACTCCACAAATGAATGCAAAAGGCAACCCATTAGGGTTGACCTTTTTTGTTTTATAATGAAGTGTTTGATGTATGAATACAAGCACTCATTAACGTTTATTAAAAAATCTATTTTATGGAATTTACAGCATTACAAGTAGCAGGTTTACTAAATGGTAAAATCGAAGGAAACGAAAACGTTTCTGTTTCTAAATTAGCTAAAATCGAAGAAGGAACATTAGATTCTTTGTGCTTCTTATCAAACCTACTATACTTGCCTTACATCTATACCACAGATGCATCCATTGTTATTTTAAATCATGATACCAAACTGGATAAACCAGTAAAACCAACATGCACACTTGTTCGTGTAGATGACGCCTACAGCTGTTTTGCGAAATTATTGGAAATGTATAATGAAATGAAACAAAACAAAACGGGCATCGAACAACCGTCTTTCATTTCTTCTTCAGCTAAACTTGGTACAAACTGCTATGTTGGTGCTTTTGCCTACATAGGTGAAAATGTAAAAATTGGAAACAATTGCAAAATCTATCCTCAATGTTATGTTGGCGATAATGTAACTATCGGTGATAATTGTATTCTATTCCCTGGCGTTAAAATTTATTACGATTGTGTAATCGGGAATGATTGCACCGTTCATGCAAGTACTGTAATTGGAAGCGATGGATTTGGATTTGCACCAAGCAGTGATAACAATTATAAAAAAGTTCCACAAATTGGAAATGTAGTGATTGAAGACCATGTTGAAATTGGGTCAAACACATCAATCGATAGAGCAACTATGGGTTCCACCATTATCCGAAAAGGAGCAAAACTTGATAATTTGGTACAAATAGCACACAATGTTGAAATTGGCGAAAACACCGTTTTGGCAGGAGGAGCATTTGTGGCAGGCTCAACAAAAGTGGGTAAAAATGTAATGATGGGAGGACAAGCGGGGATTGTAGGACATATTAAAGTGGCTGATGGCGTTAAAATTGCTGGCCAATCAGGAGTTGGAGCCACGGTAGAAAAAGAAGGAGAAATATTGCAAGGTTCACCAGCATTTCCTGTTGGAGAATACCGCAGAAGTTATGTCTTATTCAGAAGCTTGCAAAAACTAAACGACCGAATCCGCGATTTGGAACGAAATCTAAAAAAATAGCCGAAAATTCACAAATTTTGCTATTTTTGCAGCACTAAAATATGACACCAAATAAGTTTATTGACGTTGATAAAGTATTAAGCGAAAAGGCTCCTGGACTAAAAAATGGATGCCAGGATTTGCTTTGTCATGGCTTAAGCGTAAGCTGCATGAAGACGATATAAATTCCATGATGCATGACTTAAAAGATGTTTATGGTATCGAATTCAACAATCAAGGATTAGATAAATTAGGTGCAAAAATTGTATCCAACAATAATCACCACATTCCAAAAGAAGGAGGCGTTATTTTTGCTTCCAACCATCCATTAGGAGGTTTAGATGGAATGGCCTTTGTTAAAACAATTGCTGAAGTAAGACCGGATATTCACTTTGTAGTAAACGATGTTTTGAAAAATCTGAAGAATTATGGTGATGTTTTTATTGGTATCAATAAAATCAAATCTACTTCAGCTACTTCCTTAAGAACTATTGAGAGTGTTTTGATAACTGACGAAGCAGTAGGTTTTTTCCCTGCAGGCTTGGTATCAAGAAAGCAAAATGGCCAAATTATGGATTTGGACTGGAAAAAAAGTTTTGTTACACAAGCAATTGATCACAAACGAATGATTGTTCCTGTTTTTATTGAAGGAAAAAATTCGAAATTCTTCTACAACTTTGCGAATTTCAGAAAACGTATTGGTATTAAGGCTAATATAGAAATGCTGTTCTTACCAGATGAAATGTTCAAGCAAAGAGATCAAACCATCAAAGTTCATTTCAGTAAAGCATTTGATGCCGCTTCCGTTTTAGATAAAAGCAAGTCGCACAAACAATGGGCTGACAAAATCAAAGAATACATCTATTCGACTGATTTTCATAAGGGTATATCATTCGAAGAGTACATCCAACACTCGTCAAAATAACATAAAGCATTCTAAATCAACTAATTACCTAATTTATTTAAATTAGTCGTATGAATAACTGTGTTTTATCGTCAAAAACAAGCATTCATCTATACTTTTTCAACAGTCGTAGTTAACTGAATTTCAATGGTCTAAATATTTGCTTGTTAATAACTTTAATGCGTACCTTTACTCTCCTAAATAACAATATCATGTTCGAAATCTTAAAAAGCTTTGAGTCTAAGTATGGTCATCTTAAGAAAAAAGGTTTGACTATTGAAGGATTATCTATGA
Source organism: Bacteroidota bacterium (assembly GCA_016707685.1). Classification (GTDB taxonomy): domain Bacteria; phylum Bacteroidota; class Bacteroidia; order 2-12-FULL-35-15; family 2-12-FULL-35-15; genus 2-12-FULL-35-15. The sequence continues at coordinate 29,858 of JADJHE010000023.1, read as the reverse complement.
TTGATCCTAAAAAAAAGAAACATGTTATTAAAATCAGCCGACCGTTGATTTTTGATAATCGTTTGCTACCAAAGCGTTTTGAAGGTTTAGATGTTAAAACAAATATTAAATTAAATGACGATATGCCTACTGAATTTAAAGTAGATCGTACGTTACCAGATTGGCATAAAAGTCAATATATCTGGGCTCCTGAGCGCTTTGTGAAATATGTTGATCGTTGCGAGAAAGAAATCAAAGACCAGTTGAATGCTCCTCAAATGAGCAAACAAGAAGTATTAGATGCTTTATGTTTCGGTAATTTTGAAGAGCACAAACAAAAAAGCTTGCAATTAATCAAAGAAGGAAAATTGCCTGCTTATCACGAGAACTAAATGTCATAATATAAGGGTTAAACATTGGTTTATTAAAGCACTTTGAGTTATCAAGGTGCTTTTTTATTTTTTATATTCGCATCCTAAATCTTTACTACTTAAAATTACAATTATGGAAGGACATATTAAATCAAGCATATCAAATGGTATTGCTACCATCACCTTTTTTCATCCTCAAAGCAATTCAATGCCAGGGGCGCTATTACGTCAGCTTGCAGAAGAAATTACAAAAGCAGGAAACGATGCAAATGCTAAAGTGATTGTATTGCAAAGCGAAGGCGACAAAGCATTTTGTGCTGGAGCATCCTTTGATGAATTGATTTCCATCAAGGATTTAGAAACAGGTAAAAAATTCTTTTCCGGCTTTGCAATGGTAATAAATGCTATTCGCAAAGCACCAAAATTTGTAATTGCACGTGTTCAAGGAAAAGCTGTTGGTGGTGGTGTTGGAATTGCAAGCGCTGCTGATTACACACTTGCTGTTGACACAGCTTCCATAAAACTAAGTGAATTAGCAGTAGGTATTGGACCATTTGTAGTTGGTCCTGCAGTTGAACGAAAAGTAGGAACATCGGCTTTTACATCCTTATCAATTAACGCAACTGAATGGCAGTCGGCTCAATGGGCAAGAGAAAAAGGTTTATATGTTGATATTTTCAAAACAGTTGAAGAGATGGATGCTGCTGTTGTTAGCTTAGCAGAGCGTTTATCCAAATCAAATCCAGAAGCAATGGAAATGCTAAAAAAAGTGTTTTGGAGAGGAACTGAAAATTGGGATACTTTATTGATTGAACGTGCCGAAATGAGTGGTAAATTAGTTTTATCAGAATTTACAATCAATGCCATCAACAAGTTTAAAGCGAAAGCATAATTCATTCTAAAATACTAAAAAGCCACAGTATACTTTTATGCTGTGGCTTTATTATTGCAATAAAAAACAATCACTAAAACCTACAAAAATGAAAACAGACCTTTACACCAAAACAATTTTAACTGTAATTGCAATTGCTTTAGTCGCAAATGTTATTCAGCACATTAATCCAATTTCTGAAGCCAATGCAGCAAAAACTGATTTTAATAAATATGCAGCAATACCAATCAATAACGATGGCTCTATCAACGTAAAAGTGGTAAGCGACATGGATGTAAACATCAGAAGCGTTGGTGGCAGCAGCATTTATGGAGCACTTCCTATTAATTTAAAAGAAATTGGTGGTAGTTCATTCTATGGTGCATTGCCAATGAACTTAAAAGAAATAAGTGGAAGTTCAGTAAGCACATCCTACGGCATTCCTGTAAACATAGAAGCAGTAGATGGTTCCAGTGTTTATGGAGCTGTTCCAACAAAAGAAAAACAATAAAATAAAAAAGGTGTATGAATAATTCATACACCTTTTTTATTTTAATTTTAAGCGATCTTATTTCACACGTTCAACGTAAGAGTTGGTACGTGTATCAATTTTAATTTTTTCACCTTCGTTCACAAATAAAGGAACATTCACAACCGCTCCTGTTTCTAGCGTAGCTGGTTTTAATGTATTGGTAGCAGTATCACCTTTTACACCTGGTTCAGCATAAGTAATAACTAACTCCACAAATACAGGAGGCTCAGCTAAAATTGGCTCATCACCTTCAAAAGATACCTTTACTTCCATTCCTTCTTTTAAGAACTTTAAGGACTCTCCTAACATTATTCCTGGAATGTACACTTGTTCAAATGTTTCATTGTCCATACACACAATAAAATCACCTTCAGGGTAAATAAATTGCATCATTTTATAATCAACACGCACTACTTCTACCTCTTCACCAGAGCGAAAACGATTTTCAACAATTTTACCAGATTTTAAATTACGCATACGTGCTTGGTAAAATGCACGTAAATTACCTGGTGTACGGTGTTGGTACTCTTCTATTCTACAAAGTTCTCCATTGAAACGGATTACAGATCCTACATTGATATCGCCTGTGTTTGCCATTTTGTTTTATTTATAAAGTTTATAATTTCTATTTTTAAACGGATTGCAAAGATAAGATTAATGCCTTGATATGCAAATTTTTGAATTTTCAGACTCATGCTCAATTGAATTTCTTTTATAACTTTGTTAAAAGCACTAAAACCAGAAAAAATTATCTCATTATGGCAAAATTATTAATCATTGACGATGAAAAAAGTATCCGAAAAACATTGCGTGAAATATTGGAATATGAGAAATATCAAGTGGATGAAGCCGCAGATGGTGCCGAAGGACTTGGACTAATTCAAAAAAACACCTACGATGTAATTTTATGTGATATCAAAATGCCTAAAATGGATGGTATGGAAGTGCTTGATAAAATTATGATCCAAGCAACCGATGTTCCTGTTGTTATGATATCTGGTCATGGTACAATAGAAACAGCTGTTGAAGCAGTGAAAAAAGGGGCTTTTGACTTTATTGCAAAGCCATTGGATTTGAATCGATTATTAGTAACAATCCGTAATGCAATGGACAAATCAACATTGGTTACAGAAACAAAAGTGCTAAAAAAGAAGGTTAGTAAAACCTTTGATATGATAGGCGAATCAAAAGCCATTCAACAAATAAAAGAAATGATTGAACGAGTTGCGCCAACAGATGCAAGGGTGTTGGTGACTGGTGGCAATGGAAGCGGAAAAGAATTAGTTGCTCGTTGGTTACACGAAAAAAGCAGTCGCTCAATAGCTCCATTAATTGAAGTAAACTGTGCAGCAATACCCAGCGAATTGATTGAAAGCGAACTTTTTGGTCACGAAAAAGGAGCCTTTACATCGGCTGTAAATCAACGAAAAGGTAAATTTGAACAAGCTGAAGGAGGTACGCTGTTTTTGGATGAAATTGGAGATATGAGTCTATCTGCGCAAGCAAAAGTACTAAGAGCATTGCAAGAAAATAAAATTACACGAGTAGGTGGCGAAAAAGAAATAAAAGTAAATGTTCGCGTGGTTGCTGCAACCAATAAAGATTTACAAAAAGAAATTGCCAATGGTAATTTCAGAGAAGATTTATACCATCGCTTAAAGAAATGTAGTTGAACGATTAATTATTTTATGTGACAAAGTAATTAGCGATAAAGATGTTTTAGCATATGCTCGTCCTTTAAAAGGATAAACTTATTCTGTAATTTCAGTAGAGGGGATTTCTTCCTTCTTTTTCTCTTTATTACGTCTGTTGCTAACAGCATCTAGATATCGTCTATAAAGCTCTCCAATGGTATCAAACTCTTCACGATAGAAGATACCAACGCCTTGGGTATACGGACCAGATGTTATAATGGTGCTGTTGTTATCGTTTGCTTTGTTAAAAGCTTTCACCCTCACTTTTCCATCATCGGTAAGTTTGTATTCAACATTCACATCACCAACAATGTTATTCGTATTTTGATTGTTATTGTTCACACCCACATTTCCATCGATGGTCAATTTCTCATCAAACAATTGAGTTGAAAGGGCAACACCGAGTTCATCTTTATTAATAGCGTCACCTGGTCGATAATTAACGCCTATATCAAAATCACTACTGATCTTGCTTAACATATTGCTTAACTGATTCGATAATAATTCAAATGCATTGGAGCCAATTGCACCATCTACTCCTGCTCCACCAGATCCTGAATTAAATTGAGGAGGTGATACAAAACTATTTAATACCAAAAGTGAAAATGCCTGTCTGTTCATTTCGGTTTCAGTATTAATAAATCCTAATACTTGTTGTCGAATAGCTGCATCTACTGTTGGCAAACCAATGTCAAAAGTAATGTGAGGCTCTAACAACTCTTCTGTCATATACAATTTCAAATCAACAGGATACCTCTTTTTTAATGCACTAGAAGAATCAGATGGAAAAAACGGCTTAATAGATGCTCGTGCTTTATAAATAGCACTAATATTCAAATCTGCTTTATAAGGGACACCACTCCATTTAATGGTGCTTCCTTTTTCGATGTCAAACTTTTTATTTAAAATATTTTGAAGAGTGAATAAATAGTCCCCATTGTCAATATCGTAATCACCATACATTTGAAAATCGCCTGTAGAAGATATTTTCAACTTAATGTCACCCGTTCCCTTTGCCTTAATCACATCACCCACTTTTTGATCAAAGATCAATTGTATCTCTGCATCAGGCGTAACTTCCAAGTCGAAGTTCAATTTTAAGCCACTTAGATTAACCGTGTATTCACCTTTTTCATCAATAGAATCTTTCTTAACGAATGTTATAAAATTATTTTCACTTACTTCTGATGTCCCCGACAATGGAATAAATATTTTCGTCATTTCCGTTTTCGATAATAAATTCACTTTATCCGATTTATCATTTGACGTTATTTTTTCAGTTTTAACATTCGCATCTATTAAAATATTATCTGTAAAACCAAAAATATTTACTGTCCCCGTTGCATAAGCTTTACCATAAAATAAATTATTATCAATTTCAGTCGTATTCAAGCACATAAATTTGTAAGGCTGAATATCAAAATCAAGCTGAAAATTTTTAAAATTATTATGGTATACTTTTCCAGTAACAAGGGCTCGATTGTTATTCATATCAAACAAGGTCATATTTTCAACTCCAAAAGCTCCATCTTCAATTGATATTTCATCGATAAATCGATAACTCGTTTTTAAATACCCTACTGTTATTTTCTTCGCATTTACATTCAATTTCCCAGACAAAATTGGTTTTTCGATGGCTCCCTTAACAGTTACATTACCAGAAAACACCCCTACAAAATCATCGCAATAGTCTTTCACAAATGGCTCTAATAATTGCATTTGAATAGATTGAAGATTTACTTCCATATCTATGTTATCGTATTTTCGTTTTGGGTAATAGTATCCCGAAAAAAGGATATTCGGAATTTCAGCCAACGTAAATTGCCCATGCAAATAGAGGGCTTCTTTATTTTTATCCCACAAACTCTCAACTGCACCATTACCAAGCAAATTATCATTTATTGCAAGTTCCAAAAACTCATTGTCACTCAAAAAGATGAGGTCGTTATAAACATCCGATACTGTCGAAATGCCATTTATTCTTCCTTTCAAATTAACGCCATAAGGACTCAACAGCACGTTCAAATTGGACAAATTAAATTGATTAAATCGTAATTTCAACAAATCATCTTTGTTTTTTGAAACAGTACCATTTACCAATATATACTGTTCATTATGCTCAAACATTAATTCATTTACATTTATAGTCGAGGAATCAATCCGGATTTCATTGGTTTTATTAATAACCCATAAAGAGTCGGAAATGGTGAGTTGCGATGGCAAAATTTTGAACAACAACGATTTGTTTTTATTAAAATATAAAAATGCATCAATATTGCCTTTATAAACTTCTTTTGTTTTGTTATCCCATTCTATACTTAAATCAACACTATCATCGTGAGTTTCGGTACACAACATAAAGTTTCCTAACAACAAGCTATCTGTCAATTGAAGTTTATCACATGTTGAATTTAACTGCAAATTATTATTGGAATTAATGGCTACAACACTCCAGTTTTTAAAATCAATCCCTTTGTATGAAAGTTTAGTGGAATTGCCTGTGAGTTCAAAATCATTCCTCAAAGAGTTGTATTTACCTCTAATTGATGTTTTAGGAGCTATTGACAAATCAGGCGCAAACAATCGTAGTACAGCATCATTTTTCTTAAATAAGATAGAATATTCGAAATTTTGTGGGGAGATATTTTTATAATTTTTATTAAAATAGGCAGGTAGGTAATTACTCATCAATTTTTCAATAGAGCTAGGCAATTCTAAAATTTTATAATCTCCATAGAGTTTTACATCTGCGAAATCGGAGGATAACTTGAGCACCTTTTTACTTCCAAAAAATTCAGAAGTTAAGTTGAAGACACTTAATTTATATGTTTTATCACCTTGAACATATATTGTATTATCGAAATTTATTTGTCCTATCAAATTATCAATTGTGCTTCCTGTAACATTGATAAACATCTGAGTAGACAAATCTGTCTTTCATCCGTTTTAATAAAATGCAAGGCTCCTAAATCGGCCTGATTTAGAGTTGCAATAAAATCCAACTTGGGCAATGACTTTGTAAAATCAACATTTCCAATAAAATCAAAATCAATGTTATCATCTTTAACATTCAATTTACCATTGAAAATTTGATTTGCCACATCACCTTCAATGATAATATTTTTGTAAGTGTAATTATTAAATTCAACACTATTGATTGTACCCGTGAGTTTAGCTTTCAAATCGTCAATTGTAATTCCTTCTCCGTCAATATTAACATCAACCGTTGCTTTTCCAAGTGCTGGTGCCGACAAAAACTTTCCGAAATCAAACGATTTTGATTGTAGTTTTCCTTTATAAAATTCTTTGTTTTTTTCATAATCGTGGCGCACTGCAATATCAGATGACAATTCACCAAGTGCTGTTCTTAAGTCGCCATAAGCATAAAAATCATTGTATAGGCCTGTAAATGTTCCTTTAAAATTAACAGTGCCTAATAAAGCTAAATTCTTTGGTATTTTTAGGGTATTCTTCTTGTCGAAAGGCGGTATTGGAAACTGAGTTAAATCATTATAGTTAGTAGTCAAGCTCTTAACCGAAAGATGAATCAAAGTTTCATCTATTTTAGGTAAACCTGTTAGCGTAACATCACCTTTGAACCGAGTTGCTTGGCCAATTTTAAAATCCAATGCTTTCCCTCTTAAATCGGATACTGTACCACTAATTTTACCTGTAATGTCAATTTGTTCATCAATGCCTTTTAGTTCATCTGCAAAAAAAGCAACATCGCTCATTTGCAAAATGGACCGATCAAATTCTGCTTTAAATTTAACTTTATCTATAAAGTCCTTGAAATCGCGATAAGTATCATATTTAAAAGTTAAATCTGTAGAAATATCACTTTCTGGAGTTGTTATTTTTAATTCGTCTAACTGAATACCAACAGGACTAACACTTACATAGCTACTGATATTATTTAACACAAAACCACTCTTTTCAATTGCTGATAAATATTCAATTGTACCCCTTATAGTATCATGCTCTATCTCAACATCTGTTATTAATCCATTAATATTTTGAACCCTCAAATCAAAATAATTTACTCCAGTTGTATTTAAGGTATCGTGTTCATTCTTGAAGGAAAAATCGGTATTTACAAATGCTACCTCCCCAACCGTAAAATTAATTGGAGCAGAAGGTGCTTTGGGTGTCTTTTTTTTAGAAGCAAAAGCATCAATAATGAATTGAAAATTAAAATCTTCATCTGAACGATATTTAATCAACTTCGCTTTTGCATTCAGTAGTGTAACCTTTCGCAAGGAAATTTCATTGTTTTCAAAATCAAGATCTTTGATTCCTACATTTAGTTTCTTAGCGTATAAGAGCGTATCATTGTGCAAATCTTCAATAAATACATCCGAAACTTCAATTCGCTTAAAAAAAGCAAAATGAATGGATCCGATCTCCACTTTTGTATTTAATTTATTGGAAAGAAAATCGGCAAATTTATGTCCAGCGTATGTTTGAACACTAGATAGCTGAATTACCAAAAAGAAGGTGACAACAATAAAAATAATTATTGCTAACAATCTAAATAATATGTAAGCTACTTTTTTAATATCTTTGTTTTTGAAGGCGTACCGCTATTGCGGTACGAAGTTAAGGATTATGAGCAAAACAATCACCATATTAGGCATTGAATCATCGTGTGATGATACAGCAGCTGCTATTATACAAAATGGCAAAATACTTGCCAATGTTGTTGCGAATCAGAGCGTGCACAATCTTTATGGTGGTGTTGTGCCAGAACTGGCTTCCAGAGCGCATCAACAAAACATAATACCTGTTGTAGATCAAGCATTAAAACGAGCGAATGTATCCAAAACAGAACTTGATGCTGTTGCCTTTACGAGAGGGCCAGGTTTAATGGGTTCTTTATTAGTTGGAACATCCTTTGCAAAAGCATTTGCACTTGGATTAAATATTCCACTAATTGAAGTGAATCACATGCAAGGCCATATCCTAGCGCATTTTATTGAAGATGCGAATGAAGGCAAACATCCTGAATTTCCTTTTTTATGCCTTACTGTAAGTGGCGGACATACACAAATTGTTTTAATTAAAGATTTTTTTGATTTAAAAGTTATAGGAGAAACCATTGATGATGCGGCAGGAGAAGCATTTGACAAGGCTGCTAAAATAATGGGATTACCATACCCAGGTGGTCCGTTGATTGATAAATACGCTAAAGAAGGAAATCCACATGCATTCAAATTTACAAAACCGAATATTCAACAGTTAGACTTTAGCTTTAGTGGTTTAAAAACCAATTTCATGAATTTTATAAACAACGAAGTTGCGCGTAACCCTTCATTTATAGAAGAACAAAGAGATAATATTTGCGCATCCATTCAATATACAATCATAGACATATTACTTACTAAACTAAAAAAAGCGGTTGAACAAACAGGTGTTAAACAAATTGCAATTGCTGGCGGTGTATCCGCAAACAGTGGTTTAAGAAGTGCTTTATTGAATTTAGAAAAGGAGTTGGATTGGAACGTTTATATACCTAAATTTGAGTATTGTACAGATAATGCAGCTATGATCGCCATTACTGGTTATTATAAATTTTTAAAAAACGATTTTAGTAATCAAGCAATTGCCCCTACGGCTCGTTATGCTCTATAATTAGACGACAATGACAAGAATATATTTTTATTCCATCATTCTTCTGCTTATTCAAACTTCACTTTTAGGTTTTGAACTAAATGATGACACCTTAGTTATTAAGCCCTTTGTAAAAAACAAAAAGTATATCCTTATCAACCTCTTGTTATAAAAACGAGTCCAACTGCATTGCTATACGGAGGCGTTTTACCATTCTCATCTGAATACAGAATAATGGTAGAAATGCCTAGTAATAGAACGCAATCCGAACAAATTGCCTTTTCAATTATTGGAAAGAATATTATATTCAATCAAGTAGATAAAAACACACCTAATAGTCTAACCAATCGTTTTGGCTTTAAAGTAAGCGGCTGGAGATTACAATATGCGCACAAATTTTACCTTGTAAACAGGCGCCATCATAGTCCGTATGGCTTTTATGTAGCACCGCTCATATCATATACGACTATTAACATCGCTATTGATCCAATAGATTCCTTAAAACAGCCTACTATGACATCCGACAATTTAATATAAACGGAATAATTGGAGTTCAAGCAGGTAAAAAAAACAGGTTAACATTTGATGTGTATGGAGGAATAGGTTATAAAAACAATAAGGTATATTATCACACAAATACTTACACCGTAACTCCTTTTGATCAAGAAGATTTTGGCGACTTTTTTAATTCAAATGTAAATTTGGTATTTGGAATAAATTTGGGATATTCTATTTAAAATTTTTTCTTCAAAAATTTTCTTAAATCAAAACGATGTCCGTAATAGAAACGGAATGTCCCAAACTTATAATTGACAGTAGATTCCATACTATCATTGATAAGGAAATTGTTGTTCATCCAAGAGATACCTATAAAATAATTTTTTCTGTTATAACCAATAGACAATCGAGATTGTAAAGATATTGAGGCTGAGGATCTACTATAAACCTTTTGACTAAAGGCATTTATACTGTAAAATTGCTGCAATGAAATGCCTGGAATGGTTGTAATATTAGCAAACCAGTGTCTAAAAAAAACAAAGGTGTAGGTATAACCACATGAAATTCCGAAAACAACAGACGATGCATCAGCAAACTGCACTTCAGGATTAAAATTTTTATACAAAGTATCTGGATAAATTAACGAGTCCGCATCTATGCCATACAAAAAGAAATATGATCCTAATAACAGAGAACCTGCGCCCTTTCGTTGACGCTGTGTTAAACTATATGGAGCAGCACTCGAAAAACGTTTATTATTAAAAATATAAATCAAATTCACTCCTGCATTATAATTTCTGATGTCGGCTCTTTTGTAATAATCATAAATAGTATCGCCAGGAACTCGGTACATTGTTGTTGTATGAAAACCTTGATTATATCGATAGAAAGCATCATAAATAAACCTACGCGTGTTTGCACTAGAGGCAATCGCAAATTGAGAAGACTTACCAAACGTTGCATCGTCTTTATTTAGTCCTTTGGGATTAAACTGAAATTCAAATCCAATCCCTTTAAAATTGAAGCCTATACCCATATTAATATTTGTATTAATACTATACTCTAAAGCACTACCATTAATCTTGTTTTTAATACTAAATGAATTTGTGCGAACAACTGCAATCAATTTTGCATTGAGCATGTCTTTGTAATTTTCAACAAAGTTTGTATCTATCTTTTGGTAGATGTTTGTAGAATCTTTTGGACGTCTTTCTCCACCAGCTTTAGCAAACGTAAAGCAAATAAAAAAACACAAAATAAACAGACTACGAATATTCATTAAAATCCAATAGGTTTATGCTGATTAAAATCCAATAAATACTTTTTATAATTTTCCAGTTGATGCTCTCTCTCTTCCGCAGCAAGTCGAGCTACTGAGTAAGCAATAAATGGCGGCACCACATCCATTCCTGTAAAATATAACATCCCATGGTTGATATGAAATAGAATTTTTTCGATATCTCCATTTCTTCCTTCTTGAGCATAAGTCATTTCATGGCCCTCCAGTAGTAATCGTTAACATACCTTTTTTACTTTAAATACACCCGTATCGTATACTCCTTTTCCTCCACCATAAGCAAATCCCATCGCAAATACGCGGTCGACCCAACCTTTTAAAATTGCAGGAACTGAAAACCACCACAACGGAAAATTAAAGATGACAACATCTGCCCATATTAATTTATCCATTTCTACTTTTATATCATCAGAAAATAAATTTTTCGAAGCAGCATTTGTTTGCTCTGCTTGATATTTAAAATAATCGGGATTCGCTAAGTCTTTAAAATCCATTTTATCTGCTACAGCTTTAAAGCCCATGGAATACAAATCGGAAACAATTACTTGGTCACCATTTTTTTGAAAGGTATCTACAGCACAGTCTTTTAGAGCAGCATTAAATGATTGAGACTCCGAGTGAGCATGTACAATTAAAATTTTCATATTAATGTGCTTTAACAGGAAACGAATACATGGTGCCCATCTTAATAGGCATCCCATTTTGTACACCTGGGGAAAATTTCAGCTTCGTTATAATATTCTTTATTTCTTGATCAACTCCATACCCTACTCCACTGATAATCAAAATATTTGTAGTAGTACTATCTGTTTTCACATCAAAACTAACAGTTACTTCACCTTCTATGTTTTTTTGTTTTGCCTCTTCAGTAAACTTTAAGTTATAATACATATATGTGTATAGTTCGTTGTCTCCTTTAGGATAAGTAGGTTCTGAATTTGTTACCACCTTACTATTTTGCTGAGCAAAAGAAAATATTGGCATACAACACAATAGAATAATAATTTTTTTCATGATTTTTTTAATTACAGTTAAATAATCGTTTGCTCATTGCCGCTCCATCGCCAAGCTTTTCAGCTCTTCTATAATAAATACAGGCTTCTTCTTTTCTGCCTTTTGCTAAAAGTAATTCAGCGTAATACATTATTGCTTTTATATAGTTTGGATTTAACTCAATCGCTTTTTGAAAATCAGCAAAAGCAAGCTCCACATTTTTTTGTTCCATATACAGCGTACCTCTGTTGTAATATGCTAAAGCATAAGTAGGTTCTATTGCAATACTTATATTATAATCCTCTAATGCACCAACCACGTCCCCTTGAATTGTTTTAATAATTGCTCTCGAAACGTATGCATCCGTAAATTTAGGATTTAATTTTAATGAAATGGTATAATCCTCAATAGCACCTTTATAATCGGTTAATCTTCTTTTAGCTTTACCACGATTATAGAACACATGAGCTGAATCTGGAATTAATGTTGCTGCATTTGAATAGCAAACGATTGCACCTTTATAATCGCCTTTTTTTTTTCTTTTTCCAAGCCTTCGTATTCCAATTTAATTCCTTGGAATATTTTTGTTGAAGCAATATTCGGACAATGTTCTTTAATATAATTAAATGCTTCCATCGATTGTAAATGAAATGCTTCTTCCATATCTAAACAAGCGCCATTTGAATCATTTAAACTGTCTTTTAATATTCCTCTATAGTAATAGGTAAATGCCGAATCGGGTTGCAATCGAATGCATTCCGATAAATCCATTATCGCATCTTTATAACGTTTCATTACAACATAAATATCGGCTCGTTTAGCAATTAAACTATAATTGCCCGGTTTAATCATTAATGCTTTATTGATATCAGACAATGCACCAACAAATTCTTTTTTGGCACCACGTGCAACAGATCGCTGAATATATGCTTCAACCTCTTTCGGTTTTATATCAATCGCTTTACTATAATCAATTAAGGCTTTTTCGTATTCTAGTAAATAATCATAGGCATTGCCTCTTAGAATATACGCTTCGTAATATTCCTTTTTAAGCGCTATTGCTTTGGTACAATCGTCAATAACACCAATATAGTTCGGTAAGTCATATTCTGCACGAGCCCTAGCGTAATAGGCTTCAGCAATGTTTGCATCTATCGTAATAGCTTTTCTAGCATCTTCGATGGCGCCAATATCATCGCCCATATCATCTTTTAACTGGCTACGCTCAATGTATGCATTCAGTTCATTTGGATTTAGCAACAAGCCTTTATCCAAGTCATTTAAAGCAAAATCATATGCGTTCATGCTTTTGTAAATATCGGCACGATTAAAATATGCTTCGGCTGAATTGGGCACTAATTCAATTAAGCGATTCAACAATTTTAAGGCTGAGGGACGATCTCCAATGGCTTGAATTGCAATTGCTTTATTGATGTAGGCTCTAGCATAGGAAGGATTTAAGTCTATTGCTTTTGTATAATCCTTAATTGCTTCATCGTATTTTTTTTGAAGACTTAATAAATACCCTCTGTTATTGTAGGCTTCGGCCATAGAAGGTGAAAGTTCTATCCCTTTGTTCAAATCAGCCAATGCTAATTTTAAATTATTATCATTGCTGTAAATGGATGCTCTGTTGATATAAGAAGATGTATAATTTGGATTTAATTCAATGGCTTTTGAATAGTCTAACAAAGCACTCTGTAAATCGCCCAAACTAGCTGATACTATCCCCCGATTAAAGTATCCATCTGCATTCTCGGGATTTTGTTGAATAAAATCGGTTAATGTTACTAGTGCATCATCGTACTGTTTTTTAATTGCCAATGTTATTCCTTGTTGCAATAAATCAGTGGTTTTCTGAGCAAAAGTTGTAGAAAACAGACTATTAATAACAAAAAATGCAAGTGCAATTTTTTTCATTTACTTAAATGAGTAATTAATATACGCTAAACACAAGTCGATGGTTGCCTCTATTCCTTTTTTATGTGTACGCTCCACGCCATGAGATGCAGCAACACCCGGTCCAATTAAAGCCACTCTAAAATCTTTGCCAGCTCTCAAAGCAGCTGATCCATCAGAGCCATAATGCGGGTAAACATCCAATTTGTATGGGATTTTCTTTTTGTCAGAAAGTTCAACCAGTTTTTTTCTAAAAATTATAATCATACGGTCCTGACGAATCTTTAACACAAATAGAACAGCTAACTTCATTTCCCTCGCACGCATCACCTAATACGCCCATGTCAATCACCAACAACTCTTTTATTGTGTCGGCATAACCAACAGTGCCGCCATGTCCGACTTCTTCATAATTCGAAAAGAACAATTCGACTGGTACTTCTTGTTTTTTCTCTTTTAACCTTCTTGCTATTTCAAAAAGGGCAAAGCATCCTGCTTTATTGTCCATAAAGCGCGATTTAATAAATCCATTGCTATATTCACGATAGCGAGGTTCGAAACAAATAATATCTCCAGTATTGATGCCTAATTTTTCAACATCTTTTTTAGAATAGACCTCTTCATCTAAACGAATATGCATAGTATCAAAATTTCGTTTTGTTTCTTCTCGTTGATTATTTGCGTGAGAGGATGGATTATTTAGTAATAAAGTACCGGTATACGTTTTACCTTTCATGGTTATCACTTTTACATATTCCCCTTCTGCACTTATAAGTTGCAAGCCACCAAGTGTTGAAAAAGAAAGTGTTCCATTATTTTTTATTCCCGAAACAATTGCTCCCAATGTATCAACATGAGCTGCAATAGCCAGTGTAGGATTTTACCCAAGGCACATTTTACAGCCCCTTTGTTTGTATACTCAGGTTTATACCCATAGCTTTTTAATAGATCGAAAATATATTTACAAGCATTTTCGGTATATCCTGTTGGCGAATCAATTTCTACTAATTGTTGAAGCGTATTGTAATTTTTCATGTTTTTTAGGTTTTCAAATTATCTATTATTCAAATTTAATGATAAAATTCAATGTTAACTAAGCACCTCTTCCAATACCTCTATTGATTTAATTTCACCAAATGTATTGATGTGCAATTGGTAAAATAAAATAATGGATTGAAGCAATTGTTTTCGTTCTACTTTTGTGAGTACCAAAAGCTGAATGGTATCGTAACTGCTTAACACAAAATCATTCAACATTTTGCTTTTACTAGCAGATAAATACATTGAATGATGTGGAATATAGTTTACAAATCGGCCGTCCTGCAAATCAAAAAGCGATGAATCATTTCCAAATTCTCCTTGAGGAAAAAAGCCCAAATAACGTGTAAGGTGTAAAATAAAATAAATATGAAAATTAGAACAGTTGTCTGTTTTAAGGTCTAAAATCTGAAGAGAACTAACTATATAATCGTATAAATCTTCATTCTCATGTTCTTCCTTTATGGCTTTGTATAATATTTCATTTAGCAATAAAGCAATGGAACTCTTTACAAAATTATAGGGTATTTCATTATAGGTTTTGACACTCGTCATTTCTGAAATGCGGTGCAAATTAGATTTTTCATTTTTAATAAATACCAAATCCACGATTGCCAGTGGTTGGAATAAGTTTATTTTATTTTTCGATTTTTTACTACGAATACCACTGACAATAAAGGATTGCAAACCATTGTTGCGAGTGTAAATTTTAACAATTAAACTAGATTCAGAATAGTTTGTAGAATGTAAGATGATTCCACTTGTTTTGATAAGCATAAGTGGATAGGATAAACTAATTAACAATCAATATTTTCGACACCATTTTTTGTGAGCCATCCTCACTTGTACCAAATATCATATAAACCCCACTGCTTACTTTTTTTCCTTCGAAATTTTTCCCATACCAAAGTGCTTGCCCTGATAAATTTGAGAAGTTCCATCGGCTGAAACAAGATACACACCAGAGTTAGCCGTTGCTATCCATTTTCTGTTTGCAGGATCAACGGCAATATCCAAAACCGTTTCTGTCTCTAACAATATTTGTACATATCCATCTTGTTCAATTAAGATTTGTTGGGCATCAAAATTTTGATTTGTAAAAACATTTTCTGGTGAGTAGAATACAGCAATACCTTTGTCAGTTCCAATCCAAATTTCACCATCTAAATCCTCTTTCAAACAAAAAACACTTGAGCTAGGTAAATTTCCACTTCCCGAAAGTGTAGATAGTTTTTTTGTATTAGATGAATTCGGTGTACTAGAGGCACTGCCATTAAACACAAGTAATCCATTAGTAGGGAAAGGTAAAATAGCCCACTTCTGATTATTTTGATCAATAATTAAATTGCTAATTACAGCAGAGGAACCAATTATTGGACTAAAATCAAAACTTTGCCAAGTGCCATTTGATTTTTTTACGGATAAAATATCATGTGCTTGAGAATTTGCAAACCAAAAGTTATTGCTTTCATCTTGCGCCATCCCTTGAACCCAAATTGGATTAAAGCTACCTAATTGCGGGACCATTTAAAGTGCTATTAGCATCCGTAAAATAATTTACGGGCACATCATTTAAAAACTCAACCACTCCTGCTCCCCATGAAGAAGCAAAAAAATGTTTGGAGTTATTTCTATCTATTTGAATATTTACAAGATCATAAATAGAATCCAATCCAACAACACCTGGATAATTGCCTTTAATATTGGACCATGTTCCATTGGAATAATTATAGATTCCATCTACTATATATGAATTTCCACTTAAATTGCTACCTGGCGCAACGTACATTGTTCCATCCTGAATGGCAAATCCATTCATATTTGAACTTGCTGGTCCCATTCGGATAACGGTAAGCTAAACCGCCACCAGTTGGCTGAAATGATACTAAGCCAAATTTAGCATCAGCAATCCATAAATTATTCTGACTGTCCATTACAGCTGATCTAGCTCTGGTTATATCAGAAAAATAGCCTGAATAATAGCCATTACCAGCTAAATTCGCATCGAAAGTAGAAACAGCACCTTCAAATGTGATTACCCAATTATTATGGGACTCTTTAATTGAGTATACTGTGAATCCCCCAGGAGTTCCAAAATAGGTCCAAGAAACACCATTATATACATATAACGTATCGGCATAACTGATATTATTCGTTAATAGTTTTGAGTAATTTACAATAACGTTTCCATTAATTGAAGCGATGGTATTATAAATACCAACAGGCAAGCCTGGCATAATTGACCAGCTATTATAATCAGCAAGGTTTGGAGATGATTTTAAAGCCCTGTATACTACATTATTACATGCTGCATAAAAATAGTTAGCATCAGCAGTAATATCACGAACCTGAACATAAGCACCATTGGTTCCAATATAATAGGTGTCCTTGATTTCATTACGATCCATATCTAAAACAACAATACCAAATCCACAAGCTAAATAAGCATATTGATTTATAAAGTAAGCACTATAAACAGCTTTTGTTTCCTACAATGTTTTTACGTTTAATATCCGAAATATTAACGATGGCACCTGAATTATCAATTAAATCAATGTTTGAATTTTTATAGATAACAATCGTTTTATTATTGTAGCTATTAAAATTTACGTAAGTAGCTTCAACATCTGATATGCCATTAACCTTAGATAGGCGTTCCATTGAGTTATCTGCTTTTTTATAAACAAACAATCCACTTTTTGTGGCACAATAAACCTTTCCATTCCCTTCTGTAACTGAAACTCCACTTTTGTATGACAAGTGGTCTTTCCAAGCCCCAATAGCAATATCTTGTGCTGTAATTGTTGTATTAAAAAACAATACACTTAATAAAATAAAAATGAATCTCATACTTAGAATAAAATTATGCCTTTAATAAACATAAAAATACGGCTTTTATTGCAATTCAATAAAAAAAATTCCAATCATTTAATATTTATATTTGTAAAAAAATGGCTCCGTAGTTCAACTGGATAGAATGACAGATTCCGGTTCTGTTGGTTGGTGGTTCGAATCCACTCGGGGTCACAAAACATGAGCAAAATAAGACATTACGAAAACTTGCACATTCCACTTTGGTTATTGAAAGATACATGTTGGATGATGCATTGGAAAGTATTGGGAATAATAATGATATTCCCAACCCTTTTTGTTGCTATCTATTTGGCTGTAAAAACATGGCGACAAGGTGGTGATGAATTTTGGGTGAACCTAGCAATTTGCTTATGGATAGTTGCCAATTCTTTTTGGATGTGTTGTGAGTTTTTTAATCATGAAGAATTAAAAAACTATGCAGGAATTCCGTTTATTTTGGGGATGCTATCAGTAATCGTTTTTTATTTACTCAGGTATTTAAATAAACGTAAAAGAGATTTTTTATAAATCGATTCGTTTACGTTCAATAATTCCTCCTCCAACTAAATCATCGCCTTCATAAAAAACTGCCGACTGTACAGGAGCAATAGCCGATACGAGACTATGGAACAACACATTCAACTTATCATCCACATGATTAACAGTTGCTAATGTTCCTGCATCTTTGTAGCGTATTTTTGTTAAGGTTTCGAAATCGGGTGGCAATGATGCATATTTAATTAAATTGTACTTCCCTACAATCATTTGTTGTTGCTCTAAATCTTCTTTGCTTCCCAACACAACCGTATTAGATTCTGGCACTATTTCTAAAACATGCAATGGTTCTCCTACAGCTATTTCGAGTCCTTTTCGCTGTCCTATTGTATAAAAAGGATAACCATGGTGTTTTCCTAAAATTTTACCAGAGCGGTCAACAAAGTTTCCACCATCCACTTTTTGTTCTAGGCCATCCACTTTGCGTTTTAGGAAGCCGCGATAATCATTATCGGGTACAAAACAAATTTCATAGCTTTCGCTTTTTGTAGCTAAATCAACATAGCCATTATCGATGGCCATTTGTTTTTATTCAGATTTTTATAATTCTGCAAAGGAAATAAGGTTCTTTTAAACTTTGTTGCGTTAAACCCCAAAGTACATACGACTGATCCTTATTTGAATCAAGCCCCTTTGAAATAACATAACGATTATTTTCTTCACGAATACGAGCATAATGCCCTGTTGCAATAAACTCACAATCGAGCATATCGGCTCTTTTTAAAAGTGCTTCCCATTTTATATGCGTATTACACAATACGCATGGATTTGGAGTTCTTCCCGCTAAATATTCATCCACAAAATTATCGATGATATAATTACCAAATTCGTTACGGATATCAAGAATGAAATGCGGAAACCCAAGATTAACAGCCAGCATTCGAGCATCGTTGATTGAATCCAAGCTACAACATCCTGTTTCTTTTGAAGAACCACCAGATGAAGCATAATCCCATGTTTTCATAGTGATACCGACTACTTCATAGCCTTGCTCATGTAACAACAATGCAGCTATGGAACTATCTATTCCACCACTCATTGCTAACAATACTTTTCCTTTTTTGCTCATTATTCCCCTTTGTATTCCTCGCTGTATGGATCTTTTAATTCAAACTGTTCAAATTGTTTTTTCTCTTTGTCCTGTTGCTCTTTTGTAATAATATTTTTATCTCCACCTACAATGTATCCATTAACATATTTATCCGTACGTTTTACCTTTCCATCTTCTGCAAAATACTTCCACTCTCCATCTTTCAAATCGTTTTTGTAAACACCTTCTGCATCAATTTTCCCAGAAGCATAGTAATAGGTTACTTTCCCTTCTAATTTACCATTGATATATTGTCCTTTGTATTTTAGCTGTCCTCCTCAAAATATTTTAATGAAGGCCCATCCAAAACACCTTTTTTCCATGTTTTTGTTTCCGAAACTTGTCCATTTCTGTAATAAACAGTGAATACACCATCTTTTACACCGAGAATGTACTTTTCCTGAGAAAGTAAAACAGCTTCCTCGTCATAGTATTTCCAAACGCTATCTTTTTTCTCGCTCACATACTTCCCCTCGCCCATTAGCTTTCCACCTGGATGAAACAATTTTGCATAGGCAATTGTTCCATTTTTCGAAAAATTCATTTCAGCACGCAAAACACCCGAATCGTAATAATAAGATACTTTTCCAACTGGAATATCATTCACAAAATTCCCATCGTATACTTTTTTCTTATTTGCATCAAATTTTATCCAATGGCCTTGCTTTTTGCCTGCAGCATCTAGTTTATTTGGTGCAACTTCTTGTGCATGTACAACAAATACATTTAACACAAAAAGTATAAAAATGCTCAGTTTTATTTTCATAATATTCAAATTTGTAGTTACATAACGTGAAACAGGTAAAAAGTTACACGTAAATAATTCGTAGTAAATGCGGTACAAAAATACTAAAAATTACGATGGGAGATTTCAAAAACTAAGCCAGAATTGTACTTAGTGTTTACTGATGATGGACTGGTATAATTCTTTTACACCATCAACAAACGAACTCCATTCAAAACGTTGCTTTTCAATTATTGTATTGGCTACAAATTCAGCCTCACGGTTGTTTTTAAAATAGTCGTAAATGGCATCGGCAATAGCTGTTGCATTTATATCAGTAACATAACCAACCTTTTGATGAGGCACAATTTCGGGCAAACCACCAACATTGGTAACAAGCATCGGTTTTTCGAAATGATATGCAATTTGTGTAACACCACTCTGCGTAGCTGTTATATAGGGCTGAGCTACTAAATTGGATGCACAAAAATAATATTTCACTTGATTCGAATCGATGTAATTTGTATGAAGAATAACAGTCTTTTCAAGCCCATGCTGCTCTATAATTTTGTTATAAGGTGCCGCATCTTCGTAATATTCTCCTGCTACAATTAACTTAACCCCCAATTCCTTTATTCGATTGTCGGCCATAGCCTGAAGCAACAATTCTAAGCCCTTGTATTTCCGAATGAACCCAAAAAACAAAATATATTTCTGTTCTTTCTCTAAGCCTAAATGCAATCGAGCGCTTGCCATATCTACCTTTTCACCAAATATATCATAGATGGGATGAGGCAAAAATGTTTTTTTATCAGAAGCGGTGAATTTATTTAAATCCGTTAGAACGGCTTTAGACATGGCAATAAAGCCATCACATTGTTTTACAAAATAACTTGTAAATAAACGATCTCCGAATCGTTTTTCATGAGGAATAACATTATCGGTAATTGCAATTACCTTAATTTTTGTTCTCCACTTAACCAACTTTGCAATTGTTCCCAAGCAAGGCCCCATAAAGGGTAGCCAATATCGAACAATCACATAATCGGGTTTTTCGGCTCTAATTGCCCTTGCTACCGAAAGCCAGTTGAAAGGATTAACTGAATTTATTTTTGTTTCAATTGTTAAATCTTTTGGACCTTCCCCTTCATCGAATTGCGTTTTACCCGGAAATAAGAAATTGGGATACTGAAGTGAAAAAGAAATTATTTTGGTTTTTATTCCATCCAAATTCATTGCCCTGCACAAGGCTTCATTAAAATTAGCAATACCTCCCCGAAGCGGGAAAGCTGGACCAACAATGATCACTTTTTGATTTGTGTTCGACATTTAGGCAAAGATAAGATTTTTACTACATTTGTTACCCTATCAATCTATTTAATAAAATGAAAGCGCAAACACTTTTTATCATTTCCTTAGTTGTATTGTTTTCATGCAACGCTGGTTCAGAAAAAAACACCGAAACGAATAAAGCAATTCAAGATTCTGTTCAAAGCTATTTGGATGCTTATAATAAAACCTATAAGGAGTTAAACATTATTTCGAATGAAGCCTCTTGGATGACTCAAATTCGAATTGTAGAAGGTGATTCAACCAATTCTGTGGCAAATAATAAAGCGCAAGAAGCCTATGCAAAGTTTACCGGAAGCACGGAGAACATTGAAATGGCAAAAAAATACTTAATACAGCAGGAGCAACTAACACCACTACAAGTAAAACAGCTAAAAGCCATTTTATACAAAGCGGCAAACAATCCTGAAACACTTCAAGATTTAGTTAAAACACGTATCAAAGCAGAAACAGAACAAACTGAAAAATTATTTGGCTTCGATTTCAAAATTGATGGTAAATCGGTTTCTACAAATGATATTGACGGAATGCTATCGCATGAAAAAAATATGGGTAAACGCTTAAAGGCTTGGGAAGCAAGTAAAGAAGTTGGAAAGGGTTTAAAAAGCGGCTTAGTAAATCTTCGCGACCTAAGAAACAAAACGGTTCAAGGATTAGGATACAACGACTATTTTGAATACCAAGTTTCTGATTATGGAATGAGTTCAAAAGAAATGATTGAAATGCTTCAAAAATTTAATAAAGAACTTTATCCATTGTTCAGAGAATTGCATACCTATGCGCGTTATGAATTAGCTAAAAAGTATGCCGTAAAAGATGTTCCAGATTTAATTCCAACACACTGGTTACCTAACCGTTGGGGACAAGATTGGAGTAGCTTAGTGGATGTAGAAGGCATTAATTTAGACAGTGCTTTAAAAACAAAAGATGCTGAATGGATTGTAAAACAAGGTGAGCGTTTTTATGTGAGTATTGGATTTCCAGAATTACCTAAATCGTTCTGGGAAAAATCGGACTTGTATCCAGCACCTGCTGATGCAAAGTACAAAAAGAACAACCATGCATCGGCTTGGCACATGGATTATGATCAGGATGTACGTTCATTAATGAGTGTTATCCCAAACAGTGAATGGTACGAAACATCGCATCATGAATTAGGACATATTTATTATTATTTATCATACAGCAATCCTGAAGTACCTATTTTGTTGCGTGAAGGGGCTAACCGTGCTTATCACGAAGCATTAGGTAGTATGATGGGAATGGCAGCAATGCAAAAGCCATTCATGGAAAATTTAAATTTGATTCCTAAAGGAAGCAAAACGGATGAGATGAAAACCTTGTTAAAAGAGGCATTAAACTATGTTGTTTTTATTCCATTTAGTACAGGAACAATGAGCATGTTTGAACATGATTTATATGCCGAAAATTTGCCTGCTGATCAATTTAATAAACGCTGGTGGGAATTAGCAGCAAAGTACCAAGGAATTGCGCCTGAAAAAGCGAGAGGAGAAGAATATTGTGATGCTGCTACCAAAACACATATTAATGATGATGCAGCACAATATTATGACTATGCTTTGTCTTATATTTTATTGTTCCAAGTGCATGATCATATTGCAAAAAATATTTTGCATCAAGACCCGCATGCAACCAATTATTATGGTAACAAAGAAGTAGGAAAATTTATTGCTGAAATAATGAAACCAGGTGCTAGTGCTGATTGGAGAAAGTTGTTAAAAGAAAAAACAGGAAGCGATTTAAGTGCCAAAGCCATGTTGGATTACTTTGCTCCATTAATGGACTACCTAAAAAAGGAAAATGCAGGAAGAAAATACACATTACCTGAATTGTAAATAAAAAAGGGAGCTTAATCGCTCCCTTTTTTATTTTATTTTTCTTTGCTAAATAATAAAGTGTTGAACAATTTTCAGTTCTAAAAACAAGATTGGCTTGTTCTTTAATTTGTTCGCGGGTAACCGATAAATATTTGTCTACTTCATTATTAATAAAACTTGCATCGCCCAATAATTCGGAAATAGCAAGATTTGTGGCTTTATTTAAAACATCTACTTCACCAAATGTATGAGAGGCTTCCATTTTATTTTTCACTTTGGTTAACTCATCCTCATTCACCAATTCGGTTTTTATTTTTTGAAGCACTTCATCGATTCCTTGTTCTGCGGTTTTCATATCCACCCCTTCAACAAGTTTACCCGATATCACAAATAATCCTTTATCAAAATCACCCATAACATAGGCGTGAATATCACTAAACAATTGTTTTTCTTTTATCAATACATTGTATAAACGGGAAGAGTTCCCTCTTGACAAAATATCAGAAATTAAATCAACTGCATAATATTCTTTATCGTAACGAGAGCACATGTGGTATGCTTTGTATATTGCACTAATAGGAACATCACGTTCAACAGTTAATGAACGAGCTTCTGTTTGAGCAGGCTCAGCAGGCAAATTGCGTTTATTCTCTGGTCCTTTAGGAATAGGAGCAAAATACTTTTCAGCCAAACGTTTTACTTCTGCAAGTTCCACATTCCCTGCCACCACCATTATGGCATTGTTTGGACAATAGAATTTTTGAAAGAAATTTTTAACATCCTGCATTTGTGCATTCTCGATGTGTGAAATCTCTTTTCCGATGGTATCCCATTGATAAGGATGAACTTTATAAGCCATAGGGCGCATCAATAACCAAACATCGCCATAAGGCTGATTAAGATAGCGTTGTTTAAACTCTTCGATAACTACACTACGTTGCACTTCTAAACTTTTTTCGGAAAAAGCCAAACTTAACATACGATCGCTTTCTAACCAAAATCCTGTTTCTAAGTTTTCGGAAGGAAGTGTTAAATAATAGTTGGTAATATCATTTGTTGTAAAAGCATTGTTTTCTCCACCTACTCGTTGCAAAGGCTCATCGAAATTTGGAATGTTAACAGAACCGCCAAACATCAAATGTTCGAACAAGTGAGCAAAGCCCGTTTGTTCAGAATTTTCATCACGTGCTCCCACGTTGTAAAGTATATTCACACATGCTAGTGGCGTTGCATTATCTTGATGAACGATAACTTTTAATCCATTTTCTAATTCAAACTTTTCGAAACTAATCATCTGTTTTTCTTTAAAATCCTTTTATTAACTCTTGTTTAGCAGCTTTATACTCTGCAATAATCTCATCAATAATCTCTTTAGCCGATTTTATTTCCTTAATCATTGCTGAAATTTGTCCAATTTCGAGCTCTCCATTTCTAAATCGCCCTCAAACATACCTTTTTGCTCTCCTCTACCTAATAATTCTGAAAGTTCAGCAGCGCTGGCACCTCTTGCTTCCGCTTCAAACACTTGATCAAAAAACTGGTTTTTAATAAGCGAACAGGAGTTACTTGCTTTAACATCAGCTTGGTATCACCTTCTACTGCATTAATGACAGCATTTTTAAAATGAATATCAGCCGATGATTCTTTTGAAGCAACAAATCGGCTACCTATTTGAACGCCATCGGCACCCAATGCCATTGCAGCCAACATTCCACGCCCTGTTCCTATTCCACCAGCCGCAATAACGGGTATTTTCACTGCTTGTTTTATCATTGGAATTAAGCACAAGGTGGTTGTTTCCTCCCTCCCATTATGTCCTCCAGCTTCAAAACCTTCGGCAACAATGGCATCTACTCCTGCATCTTCTGATTTTTTTGCAAATTTTGTATTTGCAGTTACATGCACCACAGTGATTCCGTTATCTTTTAATTTTTTTGTCCAAGTAGCAGGGTTTCCCGCAGAAGTAAATACCACTTTCACCCCCTCTTCGATAACAGAATGGATGTGCTCTTCAATGTTAGGATAAAGTAAAGGAATATTTACGCCAAAAGGTTTGTTCGTAGCTGCTTTGCACTTTCGAATGTGATCTACTAATACTTCAGGATACATACTTCCGCTACCTATCAATCCTAATCCACCCGCATTACTTACCGCAGAAGCCAATTCCCAACCACTGCACCAAATCATTCCTCCCTGTACAATTGGGTATTCTGTATTAAAAAGTTTTAAAATACTATTGTCCATTCTAAATTTTTCTTATTTTTGTTATTATTCGGTACGAATTTAAGGAATATATTTTTTGTATTTCGGTTTGTATTTTTTATATATTTGCAACATGCGTAAATTATTACTATCTCTATTTATTTTAACGATAACCGTTAACATCTCTAAAGCTCAATACAATTGGGATTTAGGAGTACATGCTGGCGCATCCAACTACTTAGGAGAAATGGGTGGTAAGGCAGATACCCGTAAAGACTTTATTATGGATATTAAATTGAGTAAAACTCAATTTACGGGCGGTGTATTTGCTCGTTACAAATTCACTCCATTAATTTCTGCGAAACTAGGCTTAAACTATGTTCGAATTGAAGGGGCCGACAACACGTCTACCAACCCAGGTAGAGCAGGTCGTAACTTGTCTTTTCAAAATAACATCTATGAGTTGGATTTACAAGCTCAAGTATTTTTTTATGAAATACCTGATTTAGGTAGAACCTATCGTTACCGTAATGACTTTAAAATGTATGCATTTGCAGGTGTTGCAGGATATTACCACAACCCAAAAACGATGTACCAAGGGTCTTGGGTTAAGTTACAACCATTACAAACAGAAGGTGTTCAATACAAAAAAATTGGAGTTTCGATTCCATTAGGAATTGGTTTGTTATTTACATTAGAAAAACGCCATCGTATTGGTTGGGAATTTAATTGGAGAACAACATTCACAGATTATTTAGATGATGTTAGTACTGTATATGCTGATCCTGCTAATTTATCAAGTCAATTGGCAATTGATTTAGCGAACAGAAGAGATGAAGTAAACGGTTCTATTTATGCTGCTGCTGAAAACTATACACCAGGTAGCAAACGTGGTGACCCTTCTCACAACGATTCTTACATGACAACTTCTATCTACTATTCATATGTATTAAGAGGAAAGAGTTCTTTTTATAAATCTAAATACGGAAGCGTATTCAAACGTAGCAAATACAAAAAACGTAAAATACGTGCTAAATTCTAAAAAAAATCCCCTTTCATTGAAAGGGGATTTTTTTATCGTTTCACAAATATCTTGTTATTGAATATCGACAATGGATGTGCATTTAACAAACAATTCGCTCTTAAGGGTCCCTTAATTTGCCTATTGCTTACTATATTATTGCTTTGCATTCTTAAATACATCTTCTAAAAAGCCATAATCTAACATGTATAAATTACCTGCAGAGAAAGTAATCACAACGATATCAAACTTTTCGATGTATTGGTTGATTGGGAGATTATCGGGATTGCGTTTGATTGGAGCATTATCAAACAATGTGGCATCCCAATTATAATACCAAAACTCTGAAGAGGCACTTATCCCCGATTTAAAGAATTTATTCCACATCCATGCATGACAAAAACTATCGCCTACCAATAATAGCTTTTTAGTTGAAGCACTTGATTCCGTTGTTACTTTTGCTAAATAACAACTATCCTGACGCTCCAGAGGAATCAATAAATTAGCGGCATTCTCTATATCGTAATCAGGTCCCCAAACGGTTCCTGTTTCATAATACTCGAGCTTGTTTTTAATTTTAATATCGGATACTGCTGCCATGTACTTGCATAATGAATCGAAACACCTTGCAGCATATGCTTGTGTCCAATGAACTCCACCTTTGGTGCAAACAGGAAATGGAAAAACATTCTTTTCGGCAATAGCTAGTTCATTAAAATCGATGTAATTAAAATTACCTGCTTTTAAGCCTGCTTTAAATTCTTCGTAATAACCATTTATAGGTTGTGAAATGTCAATTCCCTCGGGCAATGTTTCCTTATAAACAATGCTTTTATCGGGAGTAATTACCCAAATTACTTTTTTACCCTTTAGAGCAAGCGTATCGGAAAAACGTTTTAATAAATCTAAATAATGACTAAGTGTATAACTGCCATAGGTCTTTTTTTCAAAATAATCTTTTGTATAGCGGTGCAGATAACCCTCTTTCCCTTTGTAAACATCATGCACATTTAACTTGTCGAAAAGACTGTATTCCAACTGATTATGAATCCTGGTTAAACCAGGGAATAAACCAAAATTATACTTTAGATAATTTTCAGTTGAATCCTGAAGTGCCTTGCTAAAATAAGCTTCAGCAGAAAATTCAGGCACAGATGGTTTTGGAAAGTAGCCACTTAAAAGGAGCGTCTTTGATTAATTGAAAAGGATAAAAAAGCAAATGAAGCACTAAGAATAAAAATAGTACAACGAACATGACTGTATATTTTTTAGTCTTCATCAAAATCTAAAATAAATAAATGGATTAAAACCTTCGGCTAATAAGTAGGCAGAACTTAATAAAAAACAAACAATGGTTATAGGGTATAAAATAGCCAAACGCTTATACTACCAATAAAAAGGCTTCATCATTTTGAATGTGGTTATAGATTGATTTGGATAAACCCATAAAAGCAAATAAAAGCGAAAGGACTAAAACAACTAAAAACGTGTATCCAACACATTGCTTTTCAAAAAAGGTAAACGATAACATTTTTTTGAGCATCATTCCTGCAACTGAAAGATCTTCATTTCTGAAAAGAACCCAACCAATGGTAACTACAATGAATGTATAAAAAACAGCACCAGCATGTTTGAGATATTTTGTAAAAACAAACGTTCAATAACCAAGAAAAGCCATGAAAAGCACCCCCAAATCAAATAATTCCAGCCAGCACCATGCCAAATACCTGATAGTAAAAAAACAATCCATAAATTAAAATACGTTGCATACTTTCCAGCTTTATTGCCACCCAATGGAATGTACAAGTAATTCCTCATCCAGTTTCCTAATGAAATGTGCCAACGCTTCCAGAATTCTGTAATACTTTTTGAGATATACGGAAAATTAAAGTTTTCAGGAATCTTAAAACCTAACATTTCTCCCAGGCCAATTGCCATATCACTATAACCTGAAAAATCGAAATACAATTGCATGGTGTAAGCAATGGCGGCAATCCAAGCCAAAGAAGAATCAATGAGGGCAGCATCTAATTTATAGATTTCTGATACCGTTTCTCCAAGCACGTTGGCTATCAATACTTTTTTGGACAAACCAAAAACAAAGCGCATAAAACCAACTAAGCGCAATTGACTCGATATTGATCGCTCTGCTTCTATTTGAAAACCAATTTTATTATATGGAATAATGGGTCCCGCAATCAATTTAGGAAACATTAAAATATACGTAAGATAGTTCCGAAAACTAGTTAAGGATTTGTAATCGCCACGATAAACATCAATTACATAGGTTAACGATTCGAATGTGAAAAACGAAATTCCGATTGGAAGAATAATTTCGGGCAGCTCAATAGCACTAATTTGAGCAAAGCCAAGCAATTCATTCAGATTTGTTACAAAAAAATGGAGGTATTTAAATCCAAACAGAATACCCAAATTAATGGATAGGGAAATTATTAGAAAGCGTTTCTTCCTTTTTTTTGTTACACTTTTTTCAATTTGTTTCACCAACAAATAATCAATCCCTGTAGTTAAAAGAATAACAAAAATAAAACAGGGTCCACCCCAAGCATAAAAAACAATACTACCTATAAGTAAAGCATAATTTCGATGTTTAGCAGGTGTTAAATAATAGGCAATCAAAAAAAGAGGAAGGAAATAAAACAGAAAAATAATACTACTGAAAAGCATTTTGCTTTATTTATTATTAAAAAACTGATTCAACTTAGAGAGAGGTTTGCGAATGAATGTAAATACGCCTGGCTTTAAAGTCATTCAAAATCCAAGCTCTTTTATCTTCTCGATTTGCCTTTATTCTATTCGCTAATGTTACATTGCTTTTACCGCCTACACGCATTTTAACAAGTGTTTTTGGCAAATAGGCAGCTTTGCAATTGTAACGGTATAAAAATCGAAGCATTAGCTCGTAATCGGCAGCCGATTTAAGGCTTAAATTAAATGTTCCGTATTTCGAATAACATTCTTTTTTCACAAAAAAAGCGGGATGTGGTGGCATCCAACCTTTTAGAAAGTTCTCCTTTACATAATTGCCAGAAATCCAATTACGTTTCACAACAGTAGTATTTAAACGATCTACATATTGTAAATCGCCATATACACAATCGCAATTATTACTTTCAAATAAACGAACTACATCAGAAATAACAGATGATGAATTATAAAATCATCGGCATGAAGAATGGCAACAATATCTCCTGTGGTTAAAGCAATTCCTTTGTTTAAAGCATCGTAAATGCCATTATCTTTTTCGGAAAGAATAGTTGTGATTCTAGACTTATATTTATCTACAATGCTTAGTGTTGCATCGCTCGATTTTCCATCAATAATAAGATACTCAATAGCAGGATAGTCTTGTGAAAGAACAGATTGAATTGTACTTTCAATGGTATCTGCACTGTTGTAACAAACGGTTATAATGGAAACTT
>JADJHE010000022.1 GCA_016707685.1 Bacteroidota bacterium | reverse complement strand
AATTAAAGGCATGTTTTTCCAAACATACGAGTTACTGCAGTTCCTTCAGATAAATCATTAATTGCTGTTCCTGTACCATGTGCATTGATTTAATCAATATCTTCTGGCTTTAGTCCGCTTACTTTTAATGCTTTTTCATTGCTAATAAGCACCAGCACCATCGGGCGATGAAGCTGTTTGATGGTAAGCATCATTTGAATTTCCGTATCCAGATAATTCAGCTAAAATGTGTTTTCCTTTAGCTGCCTTTTCAGATTCAATTACAATAAAACCTGCACCTTCACCTAGATTTAAACCTTTTCGTTCTGCATCAAATGGTTTGCATGCTTCAGTATCTAAAATCATTAGGGTCATAAAACCATTGATCGTAAAGCGTGATAAAGAATCGGTACCTCCAACAATAACGCGGTCTAAAATGCCATGCTTTATTAAACGAGCACCATACATGATTGAATTTGCAGAAGAAGAACAGGCTGTACTAATAGTCGATAAATAATCTTTAACACCTATACTATCCGCAATACTTTCAGTGCTGTCTCCACACTCATGTGTTTCGATATAGCGTAACCATTCCCCCGATTTTTCAGTGTCCAGATAATCCAACCATAAATCTTCTGTAATGCCCATTCCACCAACACTTGTTGCTGAAATAATACCCGTCCTGAATTCTTTGATATTTGTTATTCCGGCATTCTTTACAGCTTCTTTTGCTGCAATAATTCCTAAATAGGTAGTACGTGTATTGTCTGGCAAATTTTCAACACCAGCCATTTTTTTTTTAATTCAGCATTGCTTGCTTTCACTTCACCAACAGGTAGTTGATGTTGGTAACGAGATACAATATTATCCATAGAAGTAACACCTGTTTTTTGTTTATTCAAAAAATCAAGTGTGTCTTCTACATTGTTTCCAATAGCAGAAATAATTCCAAGGCCAGTAATGTATACTTTGTTGCTCATTTTGTTTTCGTTATCTCTTATGATGAATGAGATAGCTTGAACTATTTTTGTTCTTGAATGTGATGTTTATTGTGTACTGATTCAAATATTTTTTTCCCATCTTGTGGGTTAGCAACCTTAATTCCATGATTTTTTTCCAATAATACAATCAATTCTAATGCATCAATTGAGTCTAAACCTAATCCAGATCCAAAAAGTGGAGCATCGTTATCGATATCTTCTTTTTTTACATCTTCTAAGTTTAATTGTTCAATAATTTCTTCTTTTAATTTGTCGATTAATGCGTCCATTTTAGTTGTTTGTTATTAGTTTATTAATGTTTTCAATTGTATGTTCTAATTTCATTCCATCGTCATTAGCATCCTCTACTAAGTACAAATTGGATTCATAATTGTTTTGATAAAATCAACCCAGCCCACAATACAATGCTTTTGCTTTTCTGTGTTCAAAAGCGAATTTACATATTGATTCATGAATCGAGTGTCAAATTTATCAAAAATAAAGAAAGTATTCTCACCTTTTATACTATTTCTTATTGCAATTTCACCAATCAAAATATTGGGAAGTGTGTAAACAAAATTTGCAGGACTTGGAAAATAATTGCTTTTATCCTCTATTGTATGTTGGTGCTCCGTGTCTATTTCAAGGGATGAAGCACTATTCGCAATAATTATGGCAATGTCTTCAGGCTTGTACTTACCATTCAACGGGCTGTTTTTTAGCAATACCTCTGAAGTCAAAAATGCCAATTTGCATAGACTATCCATTTTATAAAATTTCGGATAGCTGATTTGGTAGTGCTTGTAAGTCGCTTTTAGAAAATCAACAGCATTCTTTGAATCCAACGAAGTATAATCAATGGTGTTGTTGATAACAACATTTCCACCTTTTATGGAACAATAAGCTGATATGTAGTTCACTTTACTCATTGTTTTGAAAATACAATTGCTGCGTTACATCCTCCAAAACCTGCAGCTGTTTTAATACAGTTTATGATCTTTTTTTCTTGTGTCGTACTTAAAATATTTACAGGCTTACTGGTTCCTGGACTTGAATAGCTATAAGTTCCAATAAGTATATTGTTTCGCATGGATTCTAATGTAACAACTGATTCAATGATTCCTGCAGCGCCTAGTGTATGGCCAAAATAGCTTTTTAAGCTGTTCATGGGAACATTTTCTAAATGCGCATCGTTGATGGCAAGGGCTTCCATTTCATCATTAAATAATGTTGCAGTGCCATGCCCAGATATAAAATCAATTTTATCGGCTGTTAAGTTCGATTCCTGCAATGATTTTTCAATAGCTAAGAGTAATCCATCTCCAGTTCTGGATGGTCCAGATATATGATTGGCATCATTCGAACTAGCCCCACCTTTTACAAGGATTAGCTCTTGTGTTGAATTTAAATGTTCTTTATTGTTTGTCAAGATAATCGTTCCTGCAGCTTCTCCCAAGGAAATCCCTGTCCTATTGGCATCATAAGGTTTTGCAATTTCAGTACTGATGGCTTTAAATGATTGGAAGCCAGAAACTACGAAATGAGAAATTAAGTCAACACCAACAACAACAATATTTTCGTATTGATTTTCTTCTAAAAGTCGTTTTGCTAAGATAAGAGCGAGTACCCCAGAAATACAGGCGTTTGATATAATAATGGGTGTATTTGGGTTGCCAAAATGACGAGCAATTACATTGGCTGTTTCCCACAGCAATAAACGTTTTTTGTCAAATTTAGCTGCTGATTTTGAGTCTAATAAATCAATATTCCCCTTCGTACTTGAAAATACTACAAGTGTTTTAGTGCTTATTATGTCAATTGCTTTATTTTCGTTTAGCGCATTCTGAATAGATAGAATGGCTAATTTTTCTAGTTTGGTATAGTTTTCAGTCGTATGGAGTTTTTGAAATTCAGCTTCGATAGTTGCTTCATCTATAATAGCAGCATGAACGGGTTCATTTGAAAAACTAGAGTTTTCAAAAAACTGAACACCTGTTTTCATCTGTTTCAAGTTGTCAAAATTAACCTTACTTGAAAAGCCTAAAGGTGAAATAATATTATCTGCTGCTACAAAAACGTTCATGCAATTTTCGAATTTTAATGTAAACGATGCGTTTTTTTCCATTCTTCGAAAAAAGGAGGAATTGTAATCAACAGTTCATGTTCCATATTTATAAAAACTTGAATAGAACTTCCTGTAGCAACTAGTTCATTGTCAGACACTCTGAAGATGCGGTAATTGAAGATGATTTTTGCTGCTGGTGAATTTATAAATGTTGTTTCGATAATCACACTGTCACCATACTTAACCGTTTTTTTGAAGTCGACATTAATGCTAACAAGCGGAGTTGCAAATTTGTATTTGTAAACATCCAAATAACTTAGTCCATATTGACTTCCAAATGCTTCACGACCGTCTTCAAAAAATTTAATGTAATGTCCATGCCACACAATTCCAAGCGCGTCCACCTCACTAAACCTTACAGGTACTTGTGTACGGTGAAAAAGGGTAGTTTGCTTTAAACTTGTATTTTGAGTTAATGTGTCCATTGTTTACGGCTGGCTAAAGTATAAATTTATAAGATACAAATAGAATAAACAATGCAATTATTCGATTGTTTAGTAAGATTTAATGATTTTAGTTCGTGTGTTTTCTTTAACAACTTTTAACAACCTGTAACTCGCGTTAACAGTAGATTGTTATATTTTTGTGCCATCAAAAATGCTAAACTGATTACATCTCTAAAATTATAAAACAATGACGGATATTCAAGAATTAAACGCTCGTATTCAACGAGAGAGTGCTTTTGTGGATTTATTGACCATGGAAATGGACAAAGTAATTGTTGGACAAAAATACATGGTTGAGCGATTACTCATAGGTTTATTATCGAACGGGCATATTTTACTAGAAGGGGTTCCTGGATTAGCAAAAACCTTGGCTATTAAATCCCTAGCTAATACGATTCATGCCGATTTTAGTCGTATCCAATTTACTCCCGATTTATTGCCTGCCGATTTAATTGGAACAATGATTTATAATCAAAAAAGAGAAGAGTTTACTGTAAAACAGGGGCCTATATTTGCCAACTTTATTTTGGCCGATGAAATTAACCGTGCCCCCGCAAAAGTTCAAAGTGCTTTGTTAGAAGCAATGCAAGAAAAACAAGTAACAATTGGTGAGCAAACATTTAAATTGCCCAACCCATTTTTGGTTTTAGCAACTCAAAATCCTGTTGAGCAAGAAGGAACTTATCCTTTACCAGAAGCACAAGTGGATCGTTTTATGATGAAGTTGGTGATTGGATATCCAACAAAAGAAGATGAACGTAAAATTATTCGCCAAAATTTAGCGAGTGAATATCCTACCGTAAATACTGTTCTTAAGCCAGAAGATATTTTAAGTGCTCGTCAAGTCGTGAAAGATGTTTACATGGATGAAAAGATTGAAAAGTATATAGTAGATATCGTTTTTGCAACCCGCTATCCAGAAGATTACAAATTGGATAAATTCAAAGGCCTTATCAGTTTTGGTGGCTCTCCTCGCGCAAGTATCAATCTTGCAATGGCAGCGAAAGCATACGCTTTTATTAAACGCAGAGGATATGTTATCCCTGAGGATGTTCGTGCAATTTGTATTGATGTATTGCGTCATCGTATTGGTTTAACATACGAAGCGGAAGCAGAGAACATTACATCCGAAATGATTATTAATGAAATTTTAAACGTTGTTGAAGTACCTTAATTAGTTTGCTAATTACTTTAAACGAACTTCAGACAGATGGAAACGAGTGAGCTTTTAAAAAAGGTCAGAAAAATTGAAATTAAAACACGTGGTCTCTCCAACCAAATTTTTTCAGGAGAGTATCATAGTGCTTTTAAAGGTCGTGGTATGACGTTTAGTGAGGTACGTGAATACCAACCTGGTGATGATATTCGTTCTATTGATTGGAATGTGACGGCTCGTTTTAACAACACCTACGTAAAAGTGTTTGAAGAAGAACGTGAAATGACTGTAATGTTGCTGGTTGACGTAAGTGCATCGGGAGCATTCGGTACTCAAAAACAATTAAAACAAGATTTAATTACAGAATTGTGTGCAGTTCTTGCATTTTCATCTATTCAGAATAATGATAAAATTGGAGTTATATTTTTTACAGATAAAATTGAAAAATTTATTCCACCTAAAAAAGGCAAGAGCCATGTACTCCGTATTATTCGCGATTTAATTGAGTTTAAGCCTGAACACAAAAAGACCGATTTGAAATTAGCATTGAAGTACTTAACAAGTGTCATCAAAAAAAGAAGTATAGCTTTTGTTATTTCTGATTTTATGAGTCCTGATTTTTCTGATGCCTTAAAAATTGCAAACAGAAAACATGATTTAGTCGCATTGCGGATATACGATAAACGTGAACAGGAATTGCCAAATGTAGGATTTGTTAAAATGATGGATGCAGAGACAAACGCGCTTAAGTGGATTGACACATCTGATAAAGCAGTACGCACTCAATATGTTGTTAATGCTAAAAAGAAAGAACAATATTTGAAAGATTTATTTAATAAAAGTGGTGTTGATTCGGCAAATATTAATACATCAGAATCGTACATCGTTCCTTTAACCAACTTATTTAAGAGAAGATAATAGCGATATGTTATTCAAAAAAAGCATAGTACGTATAACAGTTGTCGCATTTCAATTTTTATTGATATGCGGATCAAGTGTTATGCATGCTCAGGATATAAAAGCTACTGCAACATTGGATAGCAATTCAATTATTATTGGACAGCAAACGCAATTACGCTTGTCTGTTCAGTTTAATGATTTAAAGAAAGTGCAAGTAAATTTCCCTGTGTTTGCAGACACTATTCGAAAAGAAGTTGAAGTTGTAGCAGAATCAAAAATTGATACCGTTTTTAATGAAAAAGCTCCATATAAATATACTCTAACCAAGACTTTTTCAGTTACTTCATTTGATTCAGGATATTGGGCAATTCCTCCTTTCCGATTCGATGTGAATAGAAATGATACCAACGCTATTTATTCAGAACCTTTATTATTGCAAGTGAATACAATGCCAGTGGATACCACACTTGCTATAAAAGAGATCAAAGCGCCATATGAGGAAACCTATACCTGGATTGATTGGTTAAAAGACAATATGTATGTTGTTTATACTGGTTTAGCAGCAATTCTGGTGATTATCATTATCATTTTATTTATACGTTATTTCAGAAAAGTGCCACCACCAATGGTTGCCATTGAAGTACCTAAAATACCAGCACATATTATTGCCTATGAAAAATTAGAAAAACTTAAATCAGAAAATCTTTGGCAGGAGGGTAAGTTAAAAGCTTATCATAGTTTGCTTACAGATATTCTGCGTGAGTATATTGAAAACAGATTTAAGATTCAAGCGTTGGAACAAACAACAGATGAAATTTTATTTGGTTTTAGAAATATAGCAATAGATGAAGATAGTAAAAGCAAGCTGAAACAAGTATTGTTATTGGCCGATTTGGTGAAGTTTGCAAAGGAGAACCCATTGCCAGGTGAAAATGAAATGAGTATGACAAATGTTTATGACTTTGTAAATGGAACAAAGCGTGATGAAGAACCAATAAATTCAAAACAAGGAAATTAATGTTTGATTTTTTTAACGATATCACTTTTGCTAATAAGGATCTGTTATGGTTATTACTTGTAATACCTGTAATACTAGCTTGGTATATCTGGAAGTCAAAAACATATTCAGCAGAACTAAGTGTTTCTACTTTTCAAAATTTTGAAGGTGTAAAAATTTCATTGAAACAATATTTGAGACACTCATTGATTTTATTGCGTTTAGCTGCAATTGCTTTGTTGATTGTTGTTTTAGCTCGCCCTCAATCTCGTTCGAGTTGGAAAGATGTCAAAACAGAAGGTATTGATATTGTGATGGCATTGGATATTTCGGGTAGTATGTTGGCTAAAGATTTTAAACCAGATCGTTTAGAAGCAGCCAAAGAAGTTGCACAAGATTTTATTGATAGTCGCCCGAATGATAGAATAGGATTGGTTATTTTTAGTGGTGAAAGTTTTACGCAATGTCCATTAACAAGTGACCATGCTGTAATAAAAAATTTATTCGCTGGAATTCATACTGGTATGGTTGCCGATGGAACAGCCATTGGTAATGGTTTGTCGACAGCTATTACAAGAGTTAAAGATAGTAAAGCAAAAAGCAAAGTGGTTATATTATTGACAGATGGTGTTAATAATCAAGGGCAAATAGCACCCATTACTGCAGCTGAAATTGCAGAAGCATTTGGTGTAAGGGTTTATACAATTGGTGTGGGCACTTTAGGAAAAGCACTTTCACCTGTTGCAATGTATCCAGATGGTACGTATGAATACGGTTATGTAGATGTTACAATTGATGAACCTACTTTAACAGAAATAGCTGAAATGACTGGTGGGAAATATTTTAGAGCAACCAATAACGATAAATTGAAAGACATTTACAAAGAAATCGATCGATTAGAAAAAACAATTTTTGAAGAAAAGAATTTTACAAATAAAGCGGAGCATTTTTTACCATTTGCAATAGCAGCAGGAATTGCATTGTTGTTAGAGTTTTTATTGAAAAGTTTTGTTTTTAGAAGTATACCATAAATTATATGTTTCAATTAGAGAATAAATATTTTTTATACGCATTTGTATTAATTCCATTGCTTATTATCACTTATTTGATAATTGGCCGTTGGAGGAAAAATGCGTTAAAAATGTATGGAGATTTATCTGTAATTGTTCAGTTGTTTCCCGATGTTTCAACATCAAAAAGAGTTTGGAAATTTATATTATTTATTATCGCATTTTCGTTTTTGATAATTGGAATTGTAAATCCACAAGTAGGTACAAAGCTAGAAGAAGTAAAGCGTAAAGGAGCCGATTTAATGATCTGCTTGGATGTATCCAATAGTATGAAAGCAGAGGATTTACAACCAAGCCGATTGGAAAAATCAAAACAGGCTTTGTCTAAATTGATCGATAATCTAGAAGGAGATAGAGTAGGTATAATTGTTTTTGGTGGTCAAGCATATGTACAATTGCCAATAACAACTGATTATGCAGCAGCAAAAATGTTTTTGGCTAGTATATCAACCGATATGGTTCCAACGCAAGGAACTGCAATTGGAAAAGCAATTGATTTAGCTGTTGAGTCGTTTGGTAAGGACGAAGGGAAAAACAAGGCAATTGTTATTATTACGGATGGTGAAAATCATGAAGATGATGCTATTGCTGCTGCTGAAGCTGCAGTAGAAAAAGGAATTACTATACATACAATTGGTATGGGTTCTGAAAATGGAGCTCCGATTCCAATTTATAAGAATGAGGTCAAAGAAGGTTATAGAAAAGATAAAGACGGCAATACCGTTGTTACAAAATTGAATGAACCCATGTTGCAGCAAATTGCTGGTGCTGGTTCTGGGATTTATGTTAGAGCTACAAATTCAGATGCTGGTTTAAAAAATGTTTTAGACGCTATTGATAAGTTAGAAAAAAAACAATTTGAAAGTAAAATGTTTAGCGATTACGAGGATCGTTTTCAATGGTTTGTTGCAGCAGCTTTTCTGTTCCTTTTAATTGAAACTTTTTTGACTGAACGAAAAAGTAAACTTTACCAACGTTTAAATTTATTTGGAGATAAAAATGAAAAATAGATTTATCATATATTCATTTAAATCATCACTTGTTGTGTTGATTGCTTTTATATTTCCATTTTTCGCAATTGCTCAGAAAGAAAAAAAGAATGTATTTGATGGCAACAGTGCTTATAATTCCAAAAAATATGCTGATGCTGAAAAAGAATACAATAAAGCACTTCTAAAAATAAAGAATCCTATAAAGCTGCATTTAATTTAGGTGATGCGTATTATCAGCAAGGTAAATATGAGGAAGCGGCAGAACAGTTTCAGGCATTAACACATAAAGCTACATCGAAAGATACGCTTGCTAAAGCCTATCATAATTTAGGAAATTCACTACTAAAGTCTAAAAAATACCAAGAATGTGTTGATGCTTATAAAAATGCGTTAAAGAATAACCCCAATGATGCAGATACGCGTTATAATTTAGCGTATGCGCAGCAATATTTGAAAAAACAACAGCAGCAACAAAAAAAGGATAACAAAGAAAACGAGGAGAAGAAAAAAGACGAAAAGAAAGAGGAAAAGAAAGACGAAAAGAAAAAAGAGGACGAGAAAAAGGATAAAAAGGACGAGAAAGAAAAACAAGAGAAACCGAATAACCAAATTTCGAAAGAGGATGCACAACGTTTGTTAGATGCATTGCAAAACGATGAGCGAAAATTACAGGAAAAGAAAAAAGGTCAAAAAGTAAGAAGTTCACAAGTTGAAATTGAAAAAGACTGGTAAAAATGAAAAGAAGTTATACCATATTGTTTTTCATTTTGGTCCTAGCTAGTGCTGGCTTCGCCCAAAAATTTGTCGCCCAAACGAGCAAATCTCAAGTTGCTGTAGGTGAAACATTTCAAATTTCATTTACATTAAATACAAGTGGGTCAAATTTTAAGGTTCCTAATCTTAAAGACTTTGATGTGTATTCTGGACCCAATCAAAGCACGAATATGTCGTTTGTAAATGGCTCTATGAGTCAAACAATCACCTTGTCCTATTTATTAGCGCCCAAAAAAGAAGGCAAAGTTATTTTAGGTCCAGCTAGTGTTACTGTTGAAGGAAAGGTTATTCAGTCTAACTCATTAACAATAGATGTTTTAGCCGGAAATCCAGCTACAGCTAATAAGTCAAACACACAGCCTGGAGCTGCTACAGCTCCAACTACCGAAAATACTGCTGACAATTTATTTATTAAATCATCTGTTAGTAAAACAAAAGTTGTGCAAGGGGAGCAAATTTCAATTACTTACAAAGTTTATACGCGCTACCAATTAAGAGGATTTCAAGATATTAAATTTCCTGACTACAATGGTTTTTATTCACAAGATGTACCTGTTAATAACCAACAGGTTCAAGTTTCGAATGAGAATATTAATGGTATAAATTACCAAGTAGCGGAATTAAAACACTCATTTATTTTTCCTCAACGTTCTGGAAAGCTAGAAATACAGCCAATGGAGGCAGAAATCGTTGTTCGTAAACGTTCAAACCGCCAGCCACGTGATATCTTTGAGCAATTTTTTGGAGGCGGTTATGAGGATGCAGTCTATTCCGTTAAAAGTAAAGCAATTAGTATTGAGGTTCAGCCATTGCCTGCAGATAATAAACCCGCAGATTTTAATGGGGCAATTGGCGATTTCTCTTGTAAAATTCAATTGAGTAAGGATAAAATAAAAGCGAATGAAGCTGTCAATCTAAAAATTACATTAACAGGAAAAGGCAATATCAAACTTGTTGAAGCTCCCGTTGTTACTTTTCCAGAGGACTTTGAAACATACGATCCTAAGATAAATGAAAATATTGCAGTAACAGGTGCAGGGGTGAGTGGTACAAAAACATTTGATTATCTTTTAATTCCTCGTCACGAAGGAGATTATAAAATAGATCAGATCAATTTTAGTTATTTTGATGCTTCTAAAAAAGAATACATAACGATTCCTTCGCCTGAATTATTAATTCATGTTGAGAAGGGTGATGAGAGTGCTAGTTCTGCAAATGTATTCACACCAAGTAGTAAAAACGATGTGAAGGTTATTGGTAATGATATTCGTTATATTAAAACATTTGATGTAGCTTTTAAACCTAAAAATAATTATTTCTTTGGTTCTTTTTTGTTTTATTCCGGATTTGCCATTCCATTACTGGGTTTTGTGGCACTTTTGTTTTTTAGAAAAAAACACATTGACGAAAATCAAGATGCGATCGCTGTTAAAAGTAGAAAAGCTACAAAAATGGCTAAAAGACGATTAGCGATAGCTGAAAAGCATCTTCAGCAAAATGCGAAGGAGCTTTTTTATGCAGAATTATCTCAAGCTGTGTTTCGATATATTAGCGACCGATTGAACATAGCTGGTGCTGACTTAAATAAAGAAAATATTCAATCAATTCTGATAAAAAAAAGTGTTTCCGCTGAAACCGTTGCAACACTTTTGTCAACTTTAGATAATTGTGAGTACGCTCGTTATGCTCCTAGTTCAGTATCAGGCGATTTAAGCTCAATTTACAACAATACGGTTCAATTAATTACAACAATTGAAGATGAAATTAAATAGCTTTTTAATTATTCTACTTTCTTTTTTTGCATCGCAATTAGTTGCAGATGATACTAATTTATTATTCAAACAGGCAAATGATTTTTATGCGAAGAATGAATTTCAGAAAGCCATAGAGTTATATGAAAAAGTAGAGTCATCAGGAATGATTTCTTATGAACTTTATTACAACCTTGGAAATGCTTATTATAAAAGCAATATAATAGGAAAAGCAATTTTGAACTATGAAAGAGCTAAAAAACTTAATCCAGAGGATGAGGATATTAAGTTCAATTTAAAATTGGCAAATCAAAAAACAGAAGATAAAATTGAAGCAGCTCCAACATTATTTTTGTCTCAATGGAAAACTGATATAGTTAGTATGATGAGTGAAAGAGCATGGTCAATTAGTGCGATACTTTTTTTCTCTTGTGGTTTATTGCTGTTGTTTTTCTTTTTTTATTTTCAGCAAAAACTACTCAAACAAATTGGATTCTTTTTGGGCTTAATAATGCTAGTATTATCGGTATTTGCATATGTTTTTGCAAAAAGTAGTTATTATTCTACTGCTTATTCAATCGAAGCGATTATAGTTACACCATCGGTAACTATTTATGGATCTCCTAGCGAAAAAGGGACAAAGTTATTTGTTCTTCACGAAGGGGTAAAAGTAACTATCACCGAATCCGATGCATCTGATTGGACAGAGATAAAAATTGCGAATGGGAATGTCGGCTGGATTAAGTCGAATAAAATTGAAAAAATCTGATTATCTATCGATTTTCAATCAGCTACTTTTCCTTCTTATTACTTGCTTACAGGCGATTGTAAAAAAAACATCTGATATTTGTCGAAAAATGAACAATTTGTGCAACTAATCGTTGTAATTTTGTATCTATATGTATGTAGAACAAGATGATTATTCTACCTTAACTACTCTAACTCATTGTAAATGAAAAAAATAGCCCTTTGGGCAAGTTTGATTTTTGGATATGGAATCAATTCTTCTGTCGCGCAGACAGTTGATGCTAGTCCTGAAGTTTCAACCATCTGCTTTGGTGCCACTGCTACTTTAACGGCAACGTATGCTGGTCCTGTAGTTACATCAACAACTAACTATGCAATAAGTACAGTTCCATATGCTCCAGATCCATTTACAGGTACAGCTGTTTCTTTAACAGATGATACCCAAACAGGATTATTGCCGATTGGTTTTAACTTTTGTTATTTTGGTCAAACCTATACCCAATTTATAATTGGGTCAAATAACTGGGTAGGATTTTTAGCTGGACAAACATCAACATGGGTTACAACACCTATTCCTACGAATGCAGGAACAGCCCCAATGGGTACTATTATGGGAGCTTGGCAAGATATTAATCCTGGTGTTGGTGGAACAGTTACCTATGCTGTGTATGGCACTGCGCCAAATAGACGATTGGTTGTTTCTTGGAGCAATGTACCTATGTTTTCATGTACAGGACAATTGTATACAAGTCAGATAAAGATTTTTGAAACAACAAATATTATTGAAACACATATTTTAAATAAATCACTTTGTACAACTTGGAATAGCGGTAATGCTGTTCATGGATTTCATGATCCAACTGGGACAATAGCGATTGTTGTTCCTGGCAGAAACAATGCACAATTTACAGCCTCTAATGAGGGAAGACGTTTTACACCAAGCGGTCCAGCAACAAGTACAGTTAATTGGTATGTATTACCGGGTAATACTTTGGTTGGTACGGGAACATCGGTTACTGTTACACCTCCATCTTGTCAGCCAAGCACATCGTACTATGCACAAGTTTCTAGTGCAGGAACTTGTGTAACTGGATTTGGAACAGATACAGTAATTGTTACTCAAAATAATTGTACGCCTTGTTCTGCAACTGCCACTAATAATGGACCAGTATGTGCAGGTGCTACAGTTAACTTAACAGCTGCTACAGTAGCAGGCGGTACTTATTCTTGGACAGGTCCTAATGGCTTCACTTCGACTTTACAAAATCCAACAATACCTTCTGCAACAGTTGCTGCAACAGGTACTTATACATTAACAGTTACCCAAGCAGCTTCATGCGCATCTTGTACAGCTACAACTGCTGTCGTTGTAAATCCTATACCTACAGTTGGCACGCCAACTAATAATGGACCAATTTGCTCTGGTTCTACGTTGAATTTAACTGCTCCGCTAATTGCAGGAGCAACTTATAGTTGGACTGGTCCAGGTGGTTTCACATCTACATTACAAAATCCAAGTATAGCTCCAGTTACTACCGCTGCTACTGGAACGTATGCTATAACTGTTACAGTAAATGGTTGTACGAGTCCAGCAGCCACAACAGCAGTAATTATAAATAATACACCTAATCCTCCAACACCATTAATTAATGGAAGTGCAACACCTGCTGCAATATGTGCTGGTGGAACAATTACGCTTACTGCAAATAATATTGCAGGTGCAACTTACAGTTGGACTGGTCCGAATGGCTATACTGCTGGTGTGAGAAATCCTCCTGCAATTACCAATGCAACAGCATTAGCAAGTGGTACATACTCATTAACTGTTACAGTTGGCGGTTGTACTAGTAATCCTGCAAGTGTATCTATCGTTGTAAATAGTGTTCCTGTTGCTCCAGTATGTCCAAATGTTTCAATTTGTTTTGGAACTTCAGCAACAATAACAGCAAGTGGTTCTGGACCTGCTTACGAATGGTATGATGCAGCTACTGGTGGAACATTGTTGGCAAGCACAGCAGTTTATTCCACTCCAGTACTAAATACAACAACTACTTATTATGTTCAAAGTGTTAATGGGACTTGTATTGGACCTAGAATAGCAGTAACAGTAACTGTTACGCCAAGTATAGCGGTTGATGCAGGAGTAAATGATAGTATTTGTTCAGGAAGTAGTTTCACGTTTAATTTAATTAGTCCATTAGGAGCTGGTTACAACTATTCATGGAGTGAAGTGAGTAATACAGGTTTTTCAACGCTTGCTAATCCCACGGTTACTCCAACTTCAACAACAACCTATAGTGTAACTGTAAGCGATGCAATTGGTTGTAGTGGAATTGATTCAATTCAAATTACAGTTAGTGCACCATTATCAATTACTTTAACTGGGACAGATGCAACATGTGCAGGAGCATGTAATGGAACAGCAACTTGTGGATTTACAGGTGGCATTGCTCCATTTACATTTTTATGGTCGAATGGTGCTACAACTCAAAATATATCAGGATTGTGTGCAGGAACGTATACATTAACAATTGTTGATGCTGTGGGGTGTTCGGCACAACAATCGGTTACAATAGCGGAACCTGTTTCAATGGTGGCAACAAATACATCAACAAATGCTACTTGTAATGCATTGTGTAATGCATCTGCTTCTGTTTCAATAACAGGTGGTACACTTCCTTATGCCTATTTATGGTCAAATGGACAA
The DNA here is from genome assembly GCA_016707685.1 of Bacteroidota bacterium. Taxonomy (GTDB): domain Bacteria; phylum Bacteroidota; class Bacteroidia; order 2-12-FULL-35-15; family 2-12-FULL-35-15; genus 2-12-FULL-35-15. Next base: position 32,374 of record JADJHE010000022.1, on the reverse strand, counting down.
ACTACTGCTAATTTAACAAATTTATGTGCAGGAACATATACGTGTACTATTACAGATGCGAATAGTTGTTCGATCACTTCTGTTGTTACAGTTACTCAACCAGCAGCTTTATTGGTTGATGCAATTCCTCCTGTTACAATTTGTGTTGGAGGCAGCACTACTTTAACTGCTGTTACGATGGGCGGAACCACACCTTATACGTTTAGCTGGACACCTGCATTTTCTGGTCAAGCAAATACAGTTTCTCCAACTACAACTACTTCATATTCCGTAGTTGCTACAGATGCGAATGGATGTAATTCGAATCAACAAGTAACCACGGTTACTGTAAATCCACCACTTGCTGTTACTACAAGTGCGAATGTAAGTGTTTGTGCAGGAGCCAATACAACAATAACAGCAAATGCTACGGGTGGCGATGGTACATATACGTATACTTGGATGCCTGGTAATTTAAATGGTTCAAGTATCTCTGTTACACCATCATCCACAATAACATATTCGTTAACGGTAACCGATGGGTGTACCATTTTACCTGCAACAGCGAATGTTACAGTTACAGTTAATCAGTTGCCAGTCGTATCTTTCTCGTCAAACACACCTTCAGGTTGTGCAACTTTGTGTGTTAATTTTACAGATAATACAGCAGCTTCATCCGCTATTGCTTCTTGGAATTGGAGTTTTGGAAATGGAGGTTCATCTGTTCAAAATCCAAACAATTGTTTTGAAACACAAGGAACATACGACATTTCATTGGTAGTGACCGATGCGAATGGTTGTGTTGGCTCAGGAATTCAGAATGATATGATAAATGTGATTGCAGTTCCGCAAGCTAGTTTTGTTTTCGGACCTCAACCAGCTTCAATAGCTGCTCCTAATATTTCGTTTACAAGTACATCAACTAATGCAACATCTTGGTTATGGAATTTTGACGATAATTTATATAACCCTTCAACAAATGGAAGTACAGCACCATCACCTGACCATATTTATTCAGAAGTTGGAACGTATTGTGTTGCTTTGCTTGTTAGTAATCAAAATACTTGTTTTGATACAATTAGTGATTGTTTAGATATTGCTCCTGATTACACATTCTATATACCAAATGCATTTACACCTAACAACAGTGGTTTGAATGATGTTTTTGCACCCAAAGGAGAAAATATAGTAGAGTTTTCAATGCGTATTTTTAATAGATGGGGAACTCAAATTTTTGCTTCAACGGATGTAAATCAAGGATGGGATGGAAAGGTTCAAGGCAAATCAGAAATTGCTCCGAATGATGTTTATGTATATATAATTGATACAAAAGATGTAATAGGCGAACAACGTCAATACATTGGACACGTGACAATTATTAAATAATATTTTTTGTTTGATTGATTAAAAATGTCTTTTGTAAAAACAAAAGGCATTTTTTTTTATCATTGTACTATGCAGCGAATTGCACTTTTATCGGATACTCATAATTATTTGGATCCTAAAATTTTTAAATACTTCGAAACCTGCGACCAGATTTGGCATGCTGGAGATATTGGCACTATTGCAATAACCGATGAATTAGCTAAAATAAAGCCATTGGTTGCTGTATATGGGAATATTGACGGTTCGGATGTGCGAAAAGTTCATCCTCTGAATCAACGATTCATGTGCGAAGGGGTAGATGTGTTTATGACACACATTGGTGGTTATCCAGATAGGTATTCTCAAGAAGCGTTAATAGAAATAAAAAAGAAAGCTCCTCAATTGTTTATTTGCGGACATTCACACATTCTAAAAGTTATGTTCGATAAAAAATATAACCTTCTGCACATTAATCCTGGTGCTGCTGGCGTGCATGGTTTTCATAAGGTCAAAACCTTGGTTCGGTTTACCATAGATACAGAAAAAATAAAGGATTTAGAAGTAATAGAACTAGGAGTAAGAGCATAGATTAAAAAACTATTTGCTTATTATTGATAAAAAAATGTATCTTTGCGGGAATTTTAACCAATAATCATAATACCTCTCTGCCATTTGGCAAGGTTTAAAATTCAAATACTATGTCATTAGATTCAAGCAAATTTATAGGTGAAGGATTAACCTATGATGATGTACTTTTAGTACCTGCTTATTCAGAAGTACTTCCACGTGAGGTAGATACAGCCTCTTATTTTACAAAAAAAATCAAGTTGAATACACCAATTGTTTCAGCTGCAATGGACACTGTTACGGAGTATCAGTTGGCGATTGCAATAGCTCAAGAAGGTGGTATTGGTGTTTTGCATAAAAACATGAGTATTGAGGCACAAGCAGAACATGTTCGTAAAGTAAAACGTTCCGAGAGTGGAATGATATTAGACCCTGTAACGCTTTCTGAAAACGCCTTGGTTGTAGATGCTTTAGCATTGATGCGTGAGCATAAAATTGGTGGTATTCCTGTAGTTAATGAAAAAGGATTATTGATTGGTATTGTTACAAATCGCGATTTGCGTTTCGAGAAAAACTTGAAACGACCAATTAAAGAAGTTATGACCAGCGATAAAATGGTGACTGCAAAGGTGGGAACCGATTTGAAAAAAGCAGAACAAATACTTCAAAATCATAAAATTGAAAAATTACCAGTAGTAGATAAAAACAATAAGTTAGTTGGACTAATTACCTACAGAGATATCATTAAAATCAAGGTTCGTCCAAATGCTAATAAAGATGCATTGGGTCGATTACGTGTTGCAGCTGCTGTTGGCGTTACTGCTGATATTCTAGAAAGAGTAGATGCATTGGTAAAAGCAGGAGTAGATGCTATTGTTATCGATACTGCACATGGACATTCAAAAGGTGTTATAGAATGCTTAAAAAAGGTAAAAAAGACATATCCTGATTTACAAGTTGTTGTTGGGAATATTGCTACTCCAGAGGCTGCATTACTTTTGGCAAAAGCAGGAGCTGATGCAGTTAAAGTGGGTATTGGTCCAGGTTCAATTTGCACTACCCGAATCATTGCAGGAGTAGGTGTGCCTCAATTAACTGCAATTTTAGAGGTAGCAAAAGCATTGAAAGGCAAAGGAGTTCCTGTAATTGCAGATGGGGGTATTCGATTTACAGGTGATATTGTAAAAGCATTAGCAGCTGGAGCAAGTTCGGTTATGATGGGGTCTTTATTTGCAGGTGTCGAAGAATCGCCAGGTGAAACCATTATTTTTGAAGGTCGTAAGTTTAAATCGTACCGAGGAATGGGCTCCATTGAAGCAATGCAAAAAGGATCCAAAGACCGTTATTTTCAAGATGCTGAAGACGATATTAAAAAATTAGTTCCTGAAGGAATTTCCGGTCGCGTTCCATTTAAAGGCAGTTTAGCCGAAATTGTATACCAATTTGTAGGTGGGTTAAAAGCAGGAATGGGTTATTGTGGTGCTAAAAACATTAGCACACTTCAAAAAGCCAAGTTTGTTCGCATCACCAATTCAGGTATTCGTGAGAGTCATCCGCATGGAGTAACAATTACTCGTGAAGCACCAAATTATAGTCGATAATCAAGCATTTTTTGCTTAACAAATATTAACAAAACAGCTACGAAATATTCGAAGCTGTTTTGTTTTGATACATCGTATAATTAAGTACATTTGTTACCCTAAAATATATATAAACAAAAACGATTATGAATTCAAGTATTTTATCAAAATCATTACTTTTTACAGGTGCATTGTTTTTAATGAACAATTCGTTTGCACAAAATAAAGATGCTGTTCTAATGACAATCGGTAACTCGAAAGTTACAGTTGCAGAATTTGAGAATGTCTATCATAAGAATAACAACAAAGAGGTTGTTAATGATACAAAATCATTGAATGATTATGTGGATTTGTTCGTAAACTTCAAATTAAAAGTTAAAGAGGCAGAAACCTTTAGGATTAGACACCGTAAAAGCATTTAAGGAAGAATTAGCTGGATACCGAAAACAATTAGCACAGCCTTATTTGACTGATAAGGATGTTAATGAAAAATTGTTGCAAGAAACATACAACCGCATGCAGGAAGATATACATGCGATGCACATACTGGTGAAAGTGAATGAAAATGCTTTACCAAAAGACACATTGATTGCTTACAATAAGATTTTAGAATACCGTAAGCGTATTTTAAAAGGAGAGGATTTTGCAAAAGTAGCAAGAGAAAGTGCTGCAAATGGAGATCCTTCTGCTAAAGACAATGGTGGTGATTTAGGTTATTTTACCTCTTTACAAATGGTGTACCCATTCGAAAATGCAGCTTACAATACAAAAGTAGGTGAGGTGTCAATGCCCGTGCGTACACGTTATGGGTATCATATTTTAAAGGTAGTTGATCGCAGAAAAGCACAAGGAGAGGTATTAGTAGCTCATATTATGGTAAAAACAACACCTAATATGACAAAAGAAGATTCTGTAAATGCATATACCAAAGTGACTGAAATTTATAATAAGTTAAAAGCAGGGAGCAAGTTTGATGAACTAGCACAACAGTTTTCAGATGATAAATCATCTGCAAAAAAAGGAGGGGAGTTGCCTTGGTTTGGTACGGCAAAAATGCCCGCAGAGTTTGAAAAAGCGTCATTTGCTTTAGTAAATAAAGGTGACTTTTGTGAGCCAATGCGTACAAAATACGGTTGGCATGTCATTAAACTGATCGACAAACGCGGATTGGCGTCATTTGAAGATATGAAAGCTGATTTAAAAGCAAAAGTGACAAAAGATTCTCGCTCTCAAGCTGGTCGCACTTCTTTAATTGCTAAAGTAAAGGCTGAAAACAAATTCAAAGAAATGCCAAAAGCATTGGATGAATTTTACAAAGTGGTTGATACATCCATATATGAAGGAAAGTGGGATGCTACAAAAGCGGCTAAACTTACAAAACCGATGTTTAGTCTTGGTGATAAGCAATACACTCAAAAAGATTTTACAGCTTATTTAAATACGCATCAAAGTAAACGTCCTAAAACAGAAACAGCAATGATTGTTAATCAATTGTATAAGCAGTTTGTAGAAGAAACGGTAGTAGCTTATGAAGAAAGTCGTTTAGATCAGAAGTACCCTGAGTTTAAAGCATTGATGCAAGAGTATAGAGACGGAATATTATTGTTTGAATTGACAGATCAAAAAGTTTGGAGTAAAGCTGTTAAAGATACAGCAGGTTCAAAAGACTTTTACGAAAAGAACAAAACCAACTACATGTGGGAGGAACGTGCTGACGCTTCTATCTATTCTTGTGCAAATGAAAAAATTGCTAAACAAGTTCGAGCTTTGATGAAAAAGAAAAAAACAGAAAAAGACATTCTTGCTACAATAAACAAGGATTCTCAACTGAATCTTCAAGTAGAAACTCGCTTATTTACAAAAGGTGAAAATGAATTAGTAGATAAAAACTGGAATCCTGGTACTTCAGCAGATATTGTTGATAAGGATAAAAAAGTGGTAATCGTGGTTGTAAGTAAATTGATGAAACCAGAACCTAAAGCATATCAAGATGCGAAAGGAATGGTTACAGCTGACTACCAATCATTCTTAGAAAAACAATGGTTTTCTGAATTAAAACAAAAATATGCTGTAACAATCGACCAGTCGGTTTTATCTACAGTAAAATAATAACGCTTTAACTTATAAGTTTATGGTTCAAGTAATTGTTCCATAAACTTTTTTAGTTTTTAAAACAAGGTATTGAAAGCAGTTTACATACATATCATTTCTATTTCCATAATCATACTTAGTTCTTGTACTGATACGACTAAAAAGAACGAGCAAGATATGGGAGAGCCTATTGCAAAAGCTGGTGATGCATTTTTATATGCAAGTGATATTAAAGATATTGTTCCATTTGGAACTGCAACAAAAGATAGTTTAGATTTATTAAATAAGTTTATTGATAATTGGGTAAGAGAAGCGCTTGTAATTCAAAAAGCCGAATCAAACTTGGCGGATGAACAAAAAAATGTAGAAAAGCAGTTGAATGATTACCGTAAATCGTTGATAACTTATATTTATGAAAAAGAATTAGTAAAGCAAAAATTAGATACGGTAATTACTGAAGTCGAGATTGAGGAGTATTACAATAATAATAAAACTGAATTTGAGTTAAAGGATAATATTATTAAAGTAATTTATGTGAAGCTGAATAAAAAAGCACCCAATATTGATAAGTTAAAAAAATGGTATAAGTCAGATAATTTGAAAGATAAAGAGCAGTTGGCAAGTTATTGTCATCAATTTGCCGATAATTTTTATTTAGATGATTCATCATGGTTATTGTTTGATGATTTATTAAAGGAAATTCCTATTCAAACATATAATAAAGAATTGTTTCTTCAGAACAATAGATTTGTGGAAGTGAGTGACTCCTTGAATCATTATTTTTTAAATATTAAAGATTTTAAAATTAGAAATAGTAGTTCTCCACTGTCGTTTGAAAAAGAGAATATCAAAAATATTATTTTAAATAAGCGAAAATTGCTATTGATAAATAACATGAAGTTGGATGTATACAACGATGCATTAAATAATAATAAAATTGAAATTTATATAAATGATAAATCAAGTAAATAGGGTAGTCGGTTTTTTATTCGTGTTGATATTGTTAACTACAAATGTAAAGGCACAAGAAAAGTTGTTGATAGAATTGTTGCTGTAATTGAGGCAATATTTTATTGCAATCGGAGTTGGAAGCGCAATTTTCAGCAATATCAATCACAGCCAGATGCTATTGTAGACGAAAATACACGTTGTAAATTGTTAGAAGAATTATTGTATCAAAAATTACTTTTAGCACAAGCACAAAAAGACAGTTTAGATGTTACAGAAACGCAGATTGAGCAGGAGATGGACAGACGTTTAGCATACTATATTCAACAATTTGGTTCGGAAGAACGCTTTGTCGAATTTTATGGTAAATCAGTTGATAATTTTAAAATCGATTTGCGTGATAATGTTAGAGATTTGTTACTGTCACAGCAGATGCAAAGTAAGATTGTAGGAAGTATATCTGTAACTCCAAATGAAGTAAAGCAATGTTTTGAATCAATACACCCCGACTCACTTCCTTTTATTGATGCTGAAGTTGAAATTGGACAAATTGTAAGGAAACCAACGATATCACTAGAGGCAAAAAAAGCTGCAAAGGAAAAAATTGAAGGGATTCGTGAACGTATTGTAAGTGGGAAAACAACTTTTGCTGCTATGGCTGGTTTATATTCCGAAGATCCTGGTTCATCAAGCAAAGGTGGTTTGTACGAAAAAATTCAACGTGGTCAGTTTGTACCAGAATGGGATGCCATGGCCTTTACAATAAAACCGAATGAAATTAGTCCTGTTTTTGAAACTGTTTATGGATATTTTATTATTCAGTTAGTGGAACGTAGAGGTGAAGAGGTGGATGCAAGAAGCTTGTTAATTGCACCAAAGGTTGATGGTAGTGATATGTTAATTGCGAAACAATATTTGGATACAGTCTATCTGCGATTAAAGGCAGATACAATACTATTTGCTGATGCAGCAGCTCGCTATTCAAATGATGATGAAACAAAATACAATGGAGGTTTGGTTTTAAATCCATACACTGGATCAACAAAATTTCCAATGGATGAATTAGGACAAATTGATCAAACGCTAGCCTTTGCCATTCAAAATTTAAAGGTTGGAGAATTCACTAAACCTATGACTTTTGCAACTAGAGATGGAAAACAAGCATATCGTATATTGTATTTAAAGAATCAATCATTGCCTCACAAGGCAAATTTGAAAGATGATTACCAAGCAATTCAAAGTGCAGCTACAACAAAAAAAGCAGCAAGATGCAATTGACACTTGGACAAAGAAAAGAATTGCTACCAATTTTATAAGAATAGCGGACGACTTTAAAAATTGCAATTTTAATAATAAATGGATAAACTAAAATAAGTTCTCGTATAAAAAATATTTTAATCATGTATAAAACGGACGTAGAAGCTGCAGATGCATTTGTAGTAAAGTACAAGGAACTTAATGCTGAAATTAGTAAAATAATTATTGGCCAAGATGAGGTTATTAAAGATGTTTTGATTTCAATCTTTAGTAAAGGGCATTGTTTACTTGTTGGTGTTCCTGGATTAGCAAAAACATTGTTGGTAAATACTATTGCTGATGTTTTAGGTTTGTCATATAACCGAATTCAGTTTACGCCCGACTTAATGCCTTCAGATATTATAGGTTCTGAAATATTAGGTGATGATCGCCATTTTAAATTTGTTAAAGGGCCATTGTTTGCTAATATCATTTTGGCCGATGAGATAAATCGTACACCTCCAAAAAACACAAGCAGCTTTGCTTGAAGCAATGCAGGAACGTTCGGTAACTGCTGCTGGTAAGCGTTATGAATTAGGGAATCCGTTTTTTGTATTGGCAACCCAAAATCCAATCGAACAAGAAGGTACATATCCATTGCCCGAAGCTCAACTCGATCGTTTTATGTTCAATGTTTGGTTAGACTATCCTAAATATGAAGATGAGTTATTAGTTGTTAAAAACACAACTTCTAATAAAAAAGTAGAGTTGAAAAAAATATTGACTGCAGAGGAGATTATTTATTTTCAAGAGTTGGTTCGTAGAATACCTGTAACTGATAATGTACTTGAATATGCCGTTAAATTAGCCGCAAAAACTCGCCCGAATACGGAGCATGGTGCTGCTGTTTCAAATAGCTATCTATCTTGGGGAGCGGGTCCACGTGCATCTCAATTCCTTGTGATAGGGGCAAAATGCCATGCTATGATTAAAGGAAAATATTCTCCAGATATTGAAGATGTAAAAGCTGTTGCAGCAGCTATTCTTCGTCATCGTATTGTTCGCAATTACAAAGCAGAAGCAGAAGGAATGAGTATTGATAAAATTATAGCTGAGCTTGTTAAATAGATGATTTCCGATATTAAGTATACCATTTCTTTATTGGAGCCTCATATTGTTAAGATACACATCCACGAGGATGCTGAAATTGATTTGAAGGATGCGAAATTGATGCGAGAGCAAGCATTGACATTGGTAGATGGACAAAAATTCACAATTTTATTTGATGCAAATCATCGTGGCAATATAACTCCCGAAGCACGTACTCAATTTGCTTGTCAAGAATACACCGATGTTAGGATTGGAGCTGCAATTGTAACGAACTCTATTGCCAATAAAATAATTGGAAATTTCTTTATCAAGTTCAATAAGCCCGCTTCTCCAACTCGAATTTTTTCTAATGAATCAGCTGCAATAGAATGGCTGAGAGATAGGATAAAGCATAGTATCTAATTTGATTGCCCAAAAGGGAATGAAATACTATTAAGTATTTTATACCTTTGCCTTATTAACTACTCCTCTATGAAAATTGTTAAAACTCCAGGTGCAACAATCCATTTTCGAAAAGATGGCATTCTGCATATTCATTATGACGATGATTATTTAACAATTGAGGATAGTAAGCGAATTTTTTCCTTTACTCGTGAACATGCTCCTTGGGATATAGCTCCTGTTTATCTTACGGGTGGATCATTCAGCAATCAAGATACAGCATCCAAAAAGTATAATGGTAGCGATGAAGTAATGAAACATTGTTCCGCAGTAGCTTTTTTATCACCTACACCGGGACAAAAAATACTGGCCAATTTTTTATAAAGATCATAAAGCCAAGTGCGCCTACACGTTTTTTTTCGACAGAAGAAGAAGCGATTGAATGGCTTAAAGGCTTTCCAACTATTCCTAAATAAAGCTTAATGCAATTACTTAAAAGTTATTCTTGCGAATAAGTAGTAGATAAAAATAGCAGGTACAACAGCAAAGATGAAAATAGCCGTGAGTTGTGATTGCCATTTAGTTTTTTGATTTTTAGTATAAAGAAATCCTAGCCAAACTAAAAAAGGAAGAGAGTAGGTAAAATATCCAATTACAAATATCATTTCAAGACCTTCATGCCTAACTTTTTCCCCTTGTTTTAAAAGCGCTTCTATTTGTTGTCCCATTTTCATTTCGCAATAAAGGCAGAATGGAACAACCAATAATATAATTACAAAAAACAGAGCACTAATTTTCTTTTGCATTTATTGGATATAAAAAACGCTCTACATATGTTGTAGAGCGTTTTGAGTGTAATTTTTTGTTATTACATATGAATTACTTCTCCATATGCAGCTGCAGCCGCTTCCATAATGGCTTCACTCATTGTTGGATGAGGATGAACCGTTTTAATCAATTCATGCCCAGTTGTTTCTAATTTACGAATAGCAACAATCTCAGCAATCATTTCGGTAACATTTGCACCAATCATGTGCGCTCCTAATAATTCACCGTATTTAGCATCAAAAATTAATTTTACAAATCCATCTTTTGCTCCTGCAGCACTTGCTTTACCACTCGCAGAGAAAGGGAATTTGCCAATTTTTAATTCGTAACCAGCTTCTTTTGCTTTTGCTTCTGTCATACCTACTGATGCAATCTCTGGTTGACAATACGTACATCCTGGGATGTTGTTGTAATCCAATGCTTCTGGATGATGACCAGCTATTTTTTCAACACAAATAATTCCTTCTGCTGATGCAACGTGTGCTAATGCTTGTCCGCCAACACAGTCGCCAATAGCATAGTAACCCGGGATATTTGTTTGGTAATATGCATTTGTTAAAATTTTTCCTTTATCAGTTGCAATGCCTGTTTCTTCTAAACCAATGTTTTCAATGTTTGCTTGAATACCTACTGCTGATAAAACAATTTCAGCATCAATAATTTTTTCACCTGCTTTTGTTTTGATTTTAACTTTGCAATCTGCACCTTTTGTATCAACACTTTCAACACTAGATTCAACCATTACATCCACCCCAATTTTTTTGAACGAACGTTCCAATTGTTTTGATACTTCAGTATCTTCAACAGGAACAATGTTTGGCATAAACTCAACCAATGTTACTTTGGTTCCCATGGTAGCATAAAAATAAGCAAACTCGCTTCCAATTGCTCCTGAACCAACAACAACCATCGATTTTGGCATTTTAGGCAATGTTAATGCTTCTCTGTATCCAATTATTTTTTTACCATCTTGAGGTAAATTTGGTAACTGACGAGAACGAGCACCTGTTGCAATAATAATGTTTTTAGCTTCTACGCTACTTACTTTGCCATCAGCAGCGGTTACTTCAATCTTTTTGCCTGGTTTAACCTTCCCTGTTCCATTGATAATGTCAATTTTGTTCTTTTTCATTAAAAACTGAACACCTTTGCTCATGCCATCTGCTACATCGCGACTACGTTTTACAACCGCACCAAAATCAGCTTCTCCACCTTTTACATTAATACCATAATCCGAAGCATGGTTTAAGTATTCAAAAACTTGTGCGCTTTTTAACAAAGCTTTTGTTGGAATACATCCCCAGTTTAGGCAAATGCCACCTAAGCTTTCACGTTCTATTACTGCTGTTTTTAAACCCAATTGGGATGCTCTAATTGCAGCTACATATCCTCCAGGACCGCTACCTAATACTACTAAATCGTAACTCATTTTTTGAAAGTATAAATTATGAATGAAAAATTATAACTATTATGCTTTGCGAATGTAACAAAAATACTTTTACGGATAAACGAATGTCGACTAAATTACGAATCTGACTGTTGTATCGGAATGAATTTGTACCTTCGCAAAACATCCATTTAGGCTCATTTATTCCATTTTTAAGAGACAAATATGAAGTACATTATTTCTTATACCAAACCACACAATCATTACATTGATATTGAGTTTATTGCAATAGTTGATGCAAGCGAAACGCTTGTTCAATTACCAGCTTGGCGACCAGGAAGATATGAATTAGGTAATTTTGCAAAAAATGTTCAGAAATGGGCTGCATATGACGAAAATGGTAAGGCACTGTCTTTTAACAAGGTAAAAAAAGATTGCTGGAAGGTTGAAACTGCTGGAGCAAAAGAGTTGCACATTAAATACAATTATTACGCTGCTGAAATTAATGCAGGATCCACGTTTTTAGATGCAACACAATTATACATGAATCCTGTAAATTGTTGTGTTTTTATTCCCGAAAGAATAAACGAAAATCTAACAGTTGAAATTCAAGTGCCTACAAATTATAAAATAGCAATTGGAAAAGAACAAACAGCTCGCACAGAAAATGCGATACACTTCAATTTTGCAGATTTTCATGAATTAGCTGACTCTCCATTTATTGCTTCACCAACTTTACAACACAATTTATTTGTTTGCGAAGGAGTTGAATTTAATTTATGGTTTCAAGGAGAATGCAAACCTGAATGGTCGAGAAATTGAATAACGACTTTATTAAATTTTTGCAATCATCAATTGGAAATGATGAAGTCTTTTCCTGTAAAAGCATATCATTTTTTATTTCAAATTTTACCTTACAAAACCTATCATGGTGTTGAGCATATTACAACAACAGTTATTGCACTTGGACCAGGATATGGTTTGATGAAGGGTGATTTATACGAAGATTTATTGGGTGTTAGTTCTCATGAACTATTTCATGTATGGAATGTAAAAACAATTCGTCCAATAGAGATGTATCCTTATGATTATACAAAAGAGAATTATTCAAAGTTGGGGTATGTATGCGAGGGATTAACCACTTATTATGGTGATTATTTATTGTTCCGTTCAGGTGTTTTTAATGAACAACAATATTTTGTGACGTTTAACGAGCGTTTACAAAAGCACTTCGACAATTTTGGACGATTTAATTTATCTGTTGCCGATTCTTCTTTTGATACTTGGTTAGATGGTTATGCACCAGGAATACCCAATCGTAAAACAAATATCTATGATGAAGGCAATTTGTTAGCTTTTGTAACGGATATGTTTATCAGAAAGCAATCAACTAATACACACAATTTGGATGATGTAATGCGCTACTAATACAATGAATTTGCGCTAAAAGGAAAAGGGTATTCGGATTTGGATTTCAAAGGTATTGTAGAACATTTTGCAAATAGCAGCTATGATACCATTTTTAATAATTATATAAATGGAATTGCAGATTATGAGTCATTGTTGAGAGAAGCAATGGATTATATTGGTTGCGAGTTATCGTTAGTGCCATCTTTAAAATACCACGAAAGAAGTTTAGGGTTTAAAGTGATAGATGCACTAGGAACAATAAAAGTGAGTTCAATTTATCCAAATTCAGCATCAGATGTGGCTGGTTTAACACTCAACGATGAAATCCTTGCAATTAATCACATTCAGCTAAAAGCAGATGGCGCAGGCAATGCATTTGCTGAATGGTGTAATTATTTTTCTGGAGAACAAGTCGTGTTTACTGTTTCAACAAATGGAATCATAAAACAATTAACAATTATACCGGATAGTAAGAATACGTATTATAAAATTGCCAAAATTCAAAAGAAACAAAATGTTGATGAACAACAAAAAATGAATTTTGAAGCATGGAGCTTAACTAAATTTTAATTTTATATGGAAGAACAAGTAACAGAAGTAAAAAAAAGACCTCAATTATTGAGTATTTTGTGTGTACTAACATTTATATCAACAGGTTTAGGGATATTTACATCCCTTTTAACGCCTATGATATCCGACTATTTGGTGGAATTTATTACGAGTATGCCAGGATATGAACAAAACCTTACAGAAGAAGGATTGATTATGTTAAAAGCAGGATGGGGATATTATCTTGTTTCTTTGGTATTAATTTCGTTATCATTATTCGGAGCTATAAAAATGTGGAAGCTTAAGCGTATCGGTTTTCATTTTTATACCATTGCTAATCTTTTATTGTTTTGTTTGCCAAGTATATTTTTGGGAATGGATTTCAATTTAATAGGTTTGGTTCTACCCGGCTTGTTTATAGGCCTTTATGCCATTCATTTAAAGCAAATGAATTAATTTTTTTTAGCTTGTAAATATTCGTTATTAACAAATCCGAGTAAGTGTTTGTTAATAAAATAGATTCTGATTGTTCGGGTCATCTTGTTTTTTTTCTTTAATTAGCTCTATAATTATAAAAAAAACTATAAAAACAAAAACAATGGAACAAACACAACAAACACCACAAGGTAAAGGAATGGGCGTAGCGGGATTCGTTATCTCATTAGTAGCATTAGTATTTTACCTTATTATTGCTGGAATTGTAACAGCAGCCGCTTTTAGGTGGCGGATATGGATTAGCTATTTTCTGGTTATTACTTAGCTTTAGCTGGTACAGGACTTAGTGTTATGGGAATGATGAAACTTGGTAAAACAGGTGGAAAAAGAGGTTTAGCAATTACTGGTATGATTCTAGGAATTATTGCTACTATTCTTTCTGCTATGTTGGTTATGGGAATTGGCAAAATTCAATCAGAATCTGCAAAGTTTGGTGACGAATTTGGTGATCAATTCAAAGAAGCAATGGAACAAGGAATGCAACAAGGTTTTGATTCTATGGCTGTTGAAATGGAACAAGCTGTAGATTCAGCTGCAACACAACAATAATTTTAAAAATTCAATAAAAAATCCTTTAGCAAATTTATGCTAAAGGATTTTTTATTCTTGTACATTTATTATAATAACAACTAAAAAACAAAACTATGGAAAACGAAAATGCAGAATTAGTGCCGGCTAAACGTCCACAATTCTTAACAGTATTATGTATTTTAACTTTTATTGGAGCCGGATTAGGGTTATTAGGCGGTTTTTGGAATTTGATTAAAGCACCAACAGCACTTGAAGAAATTGAATCTATTCAAAGTATGGGAACAATGCCCGAAGGTGGAATGTTTGCTGATATGATGGAAGGTGCGGTTCTTGCAGCGCAAAATGCTTATCCATTAGCTATCACTACAATTGTTTCTAATTTATTATGTTTATTGGGTGCAATGTTCATGTGGAAACAACGTAAAAACGGTTATTACATTTATGTAGCAGCTCAATTAATGGCATTAATTGTACCTACTGCTTTAATTGGTTTTGGAGGTGCATTTAGTGGATTTATGATCATTGGTGCAATTTTCCCAATTGCCTTTATCGTTATGTATGGTGTTAATATGAAACACATGTCATAATAAAATACGCATTAATAAAAATCCCCTTGCAACATTTGTTACAAGGGGATTTTTTTATTTAGAATATTTATTTAATTGCAATAACACTTATTTCTACATTTACATTCAGTGGCAATTTTGATACTTGAACAGTTTCACGTGCAGGGAAATCGGATGTGAAATAAGATCCATATACTTCATTTACTGCTGCAAAATTATTCATATCTGTTAAGAAAATAGTCGTTTTGCACACATTTGAAAAATCCATTCCAGCTTCTGTTAAAATTGATTTTAAATTGTACATTACTTGATGTGTTTCATCGGTAATGTTCCCTAAAACCATTTCTCCATTTTCAGCTTTTTTAGCAACTTGTCCGCTTACAAATAATGTATTTCCATGAAGTACTGCATGGCTGTATGGGCCAATAGGCGCAGGCGCATTTTTTGATGTAATTACTTTTTTCATTTTTCTTAGGTTTAAATTATGATACTTATTTATTATTGGTAGTCATACCAATCTTTTCTTCTACTTAATTTTAAATCACGGAGCACGGATGATTTTACATTTATATCAATTGAGAAACTTTGACGGAAGCCAAATGGTACCCAATTAAAGTGCATTTCCCAACAATGTAAATCTCTATATACATTGATTGAAGTTAATGTAATTTCTTTGGTTGTGAAATCATAACCTGATGTTACACTCAGTTTCCATTTTTTGGTAATGCTCACATCGCCATTAAATGTAACGGATTGTGTGTATTTATCTTTAATTAAAAAACTCGTTGTTGTACCTACCAGTACTTGTTTTATCTGCTTGCTGTAATTCATATTGTAATACACATTCAAACTCCAAGGGATACTATAATCAACATAAGCATTTGGATTACGATTGATGTAATCCAATTCATCATCTGTTGCTAACTTGCTTGTTTTTGGTTGATTGTTGTTTTTTTCTTTGCTCCTTAAACTAGTACTAATAGAAATATTGGCATTCGTTAATCGTCCAATTCGCTGGTTGTTCCACTCAAATCGTTCAATTCGCGTTCCTGTAGAATCTATTTGATAAGGATCTAAAATAGCAGTTGTATTAATGTCGAACATCTTAAACAGTTTTGTTCTTGCATTTAAATTGATAGTGCTCCATTTATAATTTTTGGCTGCCATGTTGTAAAAAAACGAAACCCCAAGATTGTCAATTAAGGACGACTTACTACTAACACTTCCAGAGTCGGTTTGGATGCGCTTTTTTGCTTCCAAAGTATTATTAAGCGTAAAGCCAATTACTCCCGATTGTCCGGCAGCAGGAGAGCCATAAATGCCATTTTGAAAAATGGAATATTGTTGATAGTTGCCAAGTGTATCGCTTTGTACTTTTTGATAATAGCCATATTGACTTTCGGAAAAATCAGGACGAAAGCTTGCGCTGATAGTTGGTGTGGCAACGTGTCTAATTTGTTTTAAACGTTTGAGCTTGAAAAAATAATCGCCATACAAACGGGTTGTTAATCCCAAATTTGCATTGAACTCATTTGCTACTTGAGCACCAATAAGTGTATCCGTAAAAATGGTATTTACATTTGAATCGTAGCGTTTACGTATGGTTTGAAAATAAACAGTACTCGAAGTATTAAGAGTAGGAGTGAGGGTGAAATGTTTTAAAACATTTAAAGATGTGCTAATAGGGACATTTAAGCGTGCCCCATTTTTCATTTTACCCATTGTTTGATTTGTGAATAATATAGAGTCGTACGTATTGATATCATTTCGAGCATTCACATTGGCACTTACACCAATTTTATCATACCATTTAGGTTTTACATTCTTGCTGCTTTTGAAAGGATAAATACGATTCATGGTTAATGCTAGCTCAGGTAAACTGATGTCCATTTTACGAGTAATCGTATTTTGGTTATGACGCGCATTTGCTGAAAAATTGAATGGTGTTCCTGTAAATGATTTCGAATAAGCAATATTTGATTGAAAGGTGTTTGATAAATAATCGCTGGTTACACCACCATTGTATCTGTTGAATGAATTGGAACCAGCATTTACATTAGCCGAAAAGCGACTTGAAGGATGTGCTTTCATATCTTGTTGGTGATTCCATCGCACAAAAAACTCATTGCTGATGGTTGAGTTTGGCAACTCTCTATCTCCATTGATGTAATGAGAGTAGCTCATGTTCAAATTACCAGCATACTTGTAACGTTTCTTGTAATTCGAATTTATTTTACCACCATAACTTCCATTGGCAAAAATGCTTCCAAGTAAGGCTAAATCAAATAATTCATTTTTACCATAATAGAATCCTCCGTCTCTTAAAAAGAATCCCCAGTTATTGGATTCACCGTAAGTAGGAATAATGATGCCCGATGCTCTTCCTTTTTTATTTGGAAAATAACCAAATGGGATTGCTAATGGAGTAGGAATGTCAGCAATGTAAAGAACAGCTGGTCCTGTTACAATTTTATCGTTTGGAATAACTTTGATTTTTTTAGCACCAATATAAAAATGAGGATGTTCTAAATCGCAAGTAGTATATTTTCCATGCCCAACAAAATAGGTGTTATTGCTATCTTTTTTTATGTCTCTACCATGTATAAACCCTTCACCTTGTTGGGTAATCACATCTTTGATTTTCCCTTTTCTGGTGTCAAAGTTATAGGTGATTTCTCCTGCATCGTATTTGCCGTCAGCATTAGAAAATACTGGTTTTTGAACCATTTTACCAGCACTGTCTTTTATTCCAGAAGCACGAACTAAATTGTTTTTAAAATCGATTTCAATATAACCTGCATTCATTTTCATGTCTTCATAAATTACCTCGGCATTATTAAATAGGTACGCTTTTTGATTTAGCATATCTACCTGCATTGAATCGGTTGCAGTATAATGCACTTTTTCGGTTAAGAAGGCATTTGTTGATTTTTTGATGGTATCAGTAGTACTTTGAATTAAAAATGGAGATGCGCTGCTTGTTAGACTTATTAACAAGCAAGAGATGAAAAATAAAACTTTACAAAAATTTAAACGCAATTTTTACTCCTATTTTTGTGTTATATGTGAAATTACAAGCCTCAAAACTATAAAAAATAACAGTTTAGAGTTCTTTTATTGGACAATTAAATAATGAAACGACTAATATATATTCCTATTATTTTGCTTACTACTTTTTTAGTGAGCTCCTTTTCTCCAAAATTCAAGCCAATATTTGGAGTAAGAACAGTTGTTATTGATGCCGGACATGGAGGTAAAGATCCTGGATGCCATGGTAGCAAGTATAAAGAGAAGGATGTTGCCTTGGCTGTTGCTTTAAAATTGGGCAAATACATCGAAGATCATTTAAAAGATGTAAAAGTTGTTTATACGCGTAAAACAGATGTTTTTTTGGAATTACAACAACGTGCAGAAATAGCAAACAAAGCAAAAGCAGATTTATTTATTTGTATTCATTGTAATTCAGCTTGTTATAGAGATAAAAAGTTGAAAAAAGACATTTGTAAAGACGAAGTTCATGGAGCGGAAACCTATGTTATGGGGATTAAAAATGAGCAAGGAAAGTTGGATGTTGCAAAGCGTGAAAATTCAGCTATTTTATTGGAGGATAATTATGTTCAGAAATACGATGGATTTGATCCCAATTCAGATGAATCGTATATCATCATGAGCATGTTTACGGATACTTATCTAAACCAGAGCTTAAGTTTTGCTCAAAAAGTTCAAACTCAATTTAAAACAAAAGCAGGAAGAACCGATAAAGGTGTAAAAAGAGCTAGTTTGTGGGTGTTATGGCGAACCTATATGCCAAGTGTGCTTACAGAAATCGGTTTTTTAACAAATCCTGAAGAAGAACAATTTTTAGGTTCAACCAAAGGACAAGATTATATTGCTTCGGGCCTATTTAGAGCTTTTAGAGAATATAAAGATGAAATAGAAGGAACAGTAAAAAAATACGATGATAATTTTGAAAAGCAAGAAACATACAAACTTTCAAAAGAAGATTCAATGGAGGTTGCCGAATTAAGAAATGCACTTAAACCAGCAATTAAAGAGGATAGCAATAAAGATTCAGCACAATCAAAAGCGGATTTTAAAGAAATAATAGCAGATAAAAAGGAAGAGAAGAAAGAAGAGAAGAAAGATGTTGTGGAAAAAAAGAATATGCCAATTGTTTACAAGGTTCAGATTGCGTCATCCGATAAAAAAATACCATTGGATTCGGATAAATTTAAAGGAGTTGAAAAGCCGGGCGAATATCAGGATAAAGGGATTTATAAGTATACCGCTGGAGAATATTCTAACCAATCCGATGCAGTTAAATTGCAAAGCCAACTCAGAAAACAAGGATTTAAAGATGCATTTGTTATTGCTATGCAAGACAATAAGCGTGTTCCGCTCAAATAATCTTACAATCTCAAATTAAAGCGGTTAGCAGAAACACAATATATTCGATTTGTTTTCGTTTACAAGCCGAAGTTTTTTGCTTAAATTTGCCTGAATGAATTTCAAAAAGAGCATATTTTTACTTATTGGTGTTTTTACCTCATTGTTTTCTTCTGCTCAGTTGGGAGGGAATAACACCTATGAGTTTTTAAACTTGCCTATTTCTGCCCGACTTACTGCTTTAGGGGGGAATAATATTTCTACTCGTGATAATGATTTGAATGTAGCATTAGCCAATCCAGCTTTATTAACGGATTCAATGGACAATAATGTTTCATTAAGCTACATCAATTATTTTGCTGATGTAAATTATGGATATGTTGCCTATGCGAAAAAAATCAAGAACATAGGCATGTTTAGCGCTGGATTGCAATATTTGGATTATGGAAAATTTACACGTGCAGATGACATTGGAAATACAGATGGTACATTTAGCGCGAATGAAATGTGTTTGAGCCTTTCCTATGCTCGTTCTGTTTTAGATTCAAATTTATTTGTAGGAGCATCTCTTAAAACTATTTATTCAAATTTAGAGTCCTATACATCTTGGGGATCAGCATTGGATATTGGTGCAACGTATGTGCGTCCGAAAAAAGATTTTGCTTTAGGTTTGGTTATAAAAAATATTGGTCGCCAATGGACTACCTATGCTGGATCAAAAGAAAAACTTCCATTTGAAGTGCAGATTGGATTTTCTAAAAAACCGAAACATGTTCCTTTTCGTTTTTCGGTTGTGTATGAAAATCTTGAGAAATGGGATTTAACCTATGTTGACCCTGCAAATCCTGTTGCTACCGTTGATCCATTAACAGGTGAAGAAATAAAACAAAATAAATACAAAATTTTTGGAGATAAATTAATGCGCCACATGGTTTTTGGCGGTGAGTTCATCATCACGAAGAATTTCTTTTTAAGAGCAGGATACAATTACCAACGTAGAAAAGAATTGAAAATCCCAGAAAAACGCGGAATGACGGGTTTTTCATTTGGATTTGGATTACGCATTTATAAATTTCATTTTAGCTACGGAAGAGCAGTATACCACTTAGCTGGTGCTACCAATAATTTTTCCATTAGCTTCGACATTAATAGCTTTTACAAAAAAACTACAAAAGCAACCTTGTAAATTTAAACATTGCGCTTTGTAGTTTATAACTAACCTTATAATTCTATGCAAGCCAATATTAAGAGTACCAATCAAAAAAGAGTAGTTATAATTGGAGGCGGTTTTGGCGGACTTAAACTCGCTCGTGAGCTTTCCGATTCTGCTTATCAAGTAGTATTAATTGATAAGAACAATTATCACCAATTTCAACCTTTATTTTATCAAGTGGCAACTGCAGGGTTAGAGCCAAGTGCTATTTCATTCCCTTTCCGAAAAGTATTTCAAAAAGCAAACAACATCCACATTCGTGTTGCCGAAGTGCTGAAAATTGATTCCGACAAAAAACAATTGGAAACCTCTATCGGTATTGTTGCTTTCGATTATTTAGTAATTGCAATTGGAGCGGACACTAACTTTTTTGGCAATCAAAACATGATGAAACATGCAATGCCTATGAAGTCAGTGGGAGAGGCATTGGCCTTACGAAATTCTATTTTACAGAATTATGAAAATGCATTAATTGTTGCCGATGAAGCTACACGAAAAGGATTAATGAACATAGTGATTGTAGGTGGTGGACCAACTGGTGTAGAAGTTGCAGGTACATTGGCAGAAATGAAAAAAACTGTTTTGCCAAAAGATTATCCCGAATTGGATTTTAATTTAATGCAAGTGCATTTGTTGGAAGGCTCCAGCCGTGTACTGAGCAGTATGTCGGAAATTGCCTCCGAAAAAGCGAAGGAATATTTAGTAAAGTTGGGAGTTGATGTTGCATTAAACGCTAGAGTGGTTGATTACGATGGACAAAAAGTAACATTAGCTGATGGAACCATTATTCTAACCAATACTTTGGTATGGGCTGCTGGCGTTATTGGGAATAAAATTGAAGGATTGAATCCAGAAGTGATTGCTCGTGGAAACCGAATTATGGTAGATGAACTAAATCAAGTAAAAGGATATTCGTCCATTTTTGCTTTGGGTGATATTGCATTGATGACAAGTACTGCTTATCCTAATGGACATCCACAAGTAGCACAAGTGGCCATTCAGCAAGGCGAATTGTTAGCAAAGAATTTAATTGGCTTAAGTAAAGGCAAAGCAATGAAAACATTTGTATATAAAGATTTAGGCTCCATGGCAACAGTTGGTAGAAACAAGGCAGTTGTAGATTTACCCAACATTAAATTTCAAGGCTTCTTTGCCTGGATGGTGTGGATGTTTGTACACTTAATGTCGATTGTTGGAATTAAAAATCGCTTGTTAATTTTTATCAATTGGGCATGGAACTATTTTACTTATGATCAATCGCTTCGTTTAATTATAAAACCAAAATTTCCAAAATTATGATTGAACAACATATTTTAGAAAATACCATTGGTGTATTTAAAAATTATAAAACATTGGCCGAAAAATCATTCGCACAATTAAGTTCGGATGCCGACTATCATTATGCTCCCGATGCCGAATCGAATAGCATTGCGGTAATAATAAAACACATGAGTGGCAACATGATTTCGCGCTGGACCGATTTTTTAACCACCGATGGCGAAAAGCCTACACGAGACAGAGATGGAGAATTTGTGGATGGAACCGAAAGCAAAGAACAATTATTAGCTGTTTGGAATACAGGTTATGAAGTGTTCTTTAACACCTTAAATTCATTAACTACAATTGACTTAATGAAAACGGTTACCATACGAGGCGAAGGCTTGACCGTGATGCAAGCGCTTACACGACAAACAGCTCATTACTCGTATCATGTGGGACAGATTGTGTTTCTTGCAAAGCACATTAAAAATTTAAATTGGATTTCTTTATCCATTCCAAAGAACAAATCAAATGATCATTTAATGGGCTCTTATTTAGATAATTTGAAATAACCGAGCTAAACAATTCCGTATCTTTGCACCTATGATTACACTCTTGATTATAGCGATAACTGTATTTATTTCCATAACTACTATGGAGAATCATACACTCAAAAACAAAATGATGTTTAATGCCTACATGATTAATCATCGTAAAGAGTGGTGGCGCTTTTTTTCGAGTGGATTAATTCATGCCGACTGGATGCATCTTGGTTTTAACATGTTTTCGTTTTACATGTTTGGAAGAGCTGTTGAGGATTCTTTTGCTTATTTGTTTGATGGTAAGGGTGCTTTCTTTTACCTCATTTTATATGTTGGTGGTATAGCTATGTCGTCTTTATATTCCTACGAAAAGAACAAACAAAATATTTATTACAATGCTTTAGGTGCATCGGGTGCTGTATCGGCAGTGATTTTTGCATACATCATTATTGCACCTACTACTAAATTGATGTTTTTGTTTTTACCAGTTCCCATTCCTGCTTATTTATTCGGTATCATTTACCTTGGAATTGAATATTATCTCGGCAAAAAAGGTAATACGAATATTGGTCACGATGCCCATTTTTGGGGTGCAATTTATGGAGCGGTACTTACAATCATTTTAAAACCTGCTTTGTTTATGGCATTTATTTATCAAATTACAGGTGGTCTTTAATGCTTTATGCAATACCCAATTGAAATAGAATTTATAATCATAAAATTAAAGGAGTAGATGAACAAAGCAATTTTTTTGGATCGTGATGGTGTTATAAATGTGGAACGTGGGTATACGCACCGACTCGAGGATTTTGTGATTCTTCCTGATTTAATTGAAGTATTGCAATTGTTTCAACAAAAAGGCTATTTGTTAATCATTGTTTCCAACCAAAGTGGGATTGCTAAAAACTTATATACTCAAAAGGATGTTGAAATATTGCATGCATATTTATTAGGCGAATTAACTAAAAATAAAATTCATCTTTCGGAAGTGTATTATTGTGTGCATCATCCAGATGTTAGTAAATGCATTTGTCGTAAGCCTGATTCATTGTTTGTTGAAAAAGGATTGGCGCGTTTTAATATCGATCTTAAAAAAGCCTATTTTATTGGTGATAAAGAGCGTGATACCGAAGCGGCTGAAAAAGCAGGAGTAAAAGGTATTTTGATAGAAGCCAATATTTCATTAAAAACAATATTAAACCAAATTGAACTGTAATACATGTCCAATTATATTAATCATAATGGTGTAATTTCTGAATCGGATAAACCTGTATTGTATGTCAACAATAGAGGTTTTCGATACGGTGATGCCTTGTTTGAAACGATTCGTTTTTCGAACAACAAACCTTTGTTTTTGAAAGAACATTTACAACGTTTGATAAACGGCATGCGCGTTTTAAAAATGGAAATGCATCCATTGTTTAGTGAAGCCTTTTTCGAAAAAAATATTTTTGAATTAATTCAGAAAAATGGTATCGGTACAGATGGGCGCATTCGTGTGACCGTTTACCGCAATGATGGTGGTTTTTATGCTCCTTCGGATAATAAAGTTTCTTTTTTAATAGAAGCTTATCCCAAAGAAGAAGTTGGATATGTATTGAATCAAAAAGGCTTGACTGTTGATTTGTATACCGAATTTAGAAAGACACCCAATGCATTGGCATCCATAAAGTCGGCAAACAGTTCCATTTATGTAATGGCTGGTATTTATAAAAATCAGCATCAGTTGGATGAATGTATTTTGAGTAATGATAAAGGTCATATTATAGAAGCAATAAGTTCCAATATCTTTGCAGTGAAGAATGGTGTATTGTATACTTCACCTGTTGAAGATGGTTGTGTGGATGGTGTGATGCGAAAAAAAATAATTCAGATTGCACAACAAAACAAAATAGCTGTTTATGAAATATCAATTATGCAAAATGTTTTGTTGGGTGCCGATGAACTATTTTTAACCAATACCATCAAAGGAATTCAGTGGGTGGTTGCATTTAAGCAAAAAAGATATTTTAACAATACATCTAAAAAGTTAATTGAAAAGTTAAACGAGTTAGTACTTAGTTGTTAGCTTGTAGTATTTAGAAATTTAATTGAAAGGATTATGGAAGATTTAAGATTATACATCAACACATTGCGTCACGATTTTTCAAAGCAAACATTGGATGAATCGGATGTAAATAAAAGTCCTTTTTTACAATTTGAAAAATGGTTTAAAGAAGCAGTAGATGCGCATGTGAATGAGCCCAATGCAATGACCGTTGCTACAGCATCAACATCAGGTATGCCAGCTGCTCGTATTTTGTTGTTGCGTAATTTCAACGAGAATGGTTTTGTTTTTTATTCCAATTATGTAAGCCGAAAAGGGGAGGAGATAGCAGCGAATCCTCAGTGTGCATTGTTATTCTTTTGGCCAGAGTTGGAACGTCAGGTACGTATAGAAGGTGTATTGGAAAAACAAACAGATGAAGAATCTGATATTTATTTTAATACGCGTCCACGTACCAGTAAATTAGGAGCATGGACATCACCACAAAGTAAAGTGGTTGCAAATCGTAAAGCATTGGATGATGCTTATGAGGAAATGTCGAAACAGTATCCTACAGACAATGTTCCTCGTCCACCACACTGGGGCGGTTATGTTTTAAAACCTTCTAGTATTGAGTTTTGGCAAGGCCGACCAAGTCGTATGCACGACCGTATTCTTTATACACTTGCGGATTCGAATTGGAAGATAGAACGTTTGGCTCCTTAGAGTTTTGTTGTTAGTTCTTGATTCTTGCATCTTGCATCTTGTGTCTTATCTTACAAATCCTTCATCAACACTTTGTAAAGTTCAATCATTCCATCAATGTCTTTTTTGTGAACCTTTTCATCAGGTGTATGAACAAATTGTTCGGCTGCACCTACAAAGCACCAATCCCAAGGGAATTCGCCCATTTGCAATTCTTTCCCATCACTACCGCCACTACCTTCTACTTCTAATTGATGTGCTACTTTGTGTTTTTTTGCAATGGCAGTTATTTTATTTACATAACTTCTGCGTGGAATTAAACTATCACGCAAAGAGATAACAGGACCTTTTCCAGGGAACACACCATCCGAAATCCAGGAGATATCAGAAATTAAAGCTTGACTTACTTTGTATTTTTCTTGTAAAAATTTTTGAATGTACGAAACACTTCCACCACCATGTTCTTCCCAACAGCTAAATACAATTACTCCATCTTTTAGTGTTTCAGCTACTTTTAAGGCATTGTAAACTCCTAAGCGATTGTCCATGTAGCAACACTGAACATATTCTTTATCTTCTCTCCAATTCGGTTTAAAGGTTAATTCTGTTCCTCTTTCCAAATCGCGTTTGAATGTATATTCCAATTTTAATTCTTTTGTTTTTTTATCTGTAGCCAATTTTAATTTCACATCGGCTTTGCCCAGACTATCTTCACCTACCAATTCAAAACCATCAACGGTACGTGGTCCACCAATTTTAACCAATTGTTTGCCATAACGAACGGTAAATCCAATACTGTCAATGTGTGCAAAAATGGCGGTACGTGGTTTCCCGAAAACTAAAACGATGCAATCTTGAAAGCCTTCCCCTTTGTAAATCTTTGGTTTTACTTTCCACGATTTTTTATTTTTATCGATGTAGTTCAATAAAAAATTAGTCATAGCAACTTCGTTTCCAGAAGGAGCATGAATAGCGCACATTTCTTTTAATAGTTTCATGTTTTTTATAGTAATTAGTCGTTAGTCGTTTTCTTAATCAACAATTCTTAAATTTCTTTATGAATTCAATTTCAAGATTACTGATTTTACTGAACATATCATACATTTTTGTAGAATTACTTTTTCGAACCGAGAATGAAAGCTCCCCATTCAATTCAAAATTCTGATGCAATATTTGTAAATGCTGATCTTTAATAATTTTCATCACATCATTCATTTGCAGGTAATCAAATTTTAATTCATACACTTCATCCACTGTTTTTTCGATGATATTAGCATTCTGAATTGAGTCGAGCGCGGCAAGTTTGTATGCATTGATTAAGCCACTTACACCCAATAATGTTCCTCCAAAATAACGAACCACTACAATTAAAATATTGGTTAAGTCTTTGGATTGAATTTGACCAAGAATGGGTTTCCCTGCTGTATTGGATGGTTCACCATCATCGTTTGCTCTGAATGCTTGTTTGGCTGCTCCCAATCGGAATGCATAACAGTGATGCCTAGCGCTGGGATGTAATTTTCGTAATTCAGCTAAGTGCTCTTTTATTTTCTCTTCGGAAGCAACAGGATAGGCATAAGCTAAAAATTTACTGCCTTTGTCTTTAAAAATCCCTTCGGATGCTTTTTCAATAGTGAGGTAAGTATCTTCAAAAAGCATATTAATTATTTACATAAATCAATAATGCATTATTATCTATCACTTCTTTAAATGCAGGCTTTCTATTTATTTCAGGCGCATTGATTCCATTGTTAATGGATTCTTCTGAAATAAAAACGCGTGCTTCGTCCCAACAATTATCAGCAATAAAACTATGTAGCACATTGTACCCGCCTTCAATAATCAACGATTGAATGTTACGTTTGTACAATTCATTTAATATTTGTGGAATTATTTCGATGTCAAAATCGATGGTCACATATTCTAAATTGGTACTCGAAGGCATCTCTATGCCCGTAAATATAATGGTAGGAACACTTTTATCTAGCAAGTAATAAGTTGCGGGAATGGATAAATGTTTGTCTGTTACAATGCGTATCGGACTTTTTCCTTCCACATTACGAACCGTTAATTGCGGATTATCAAGCAATGCGGTATTTTTACCAACCATAATGGCTTGCTCTTGACTTCGCCACGTATGCACCAATTTGTTAGCGGCATCATTACTGATTTTTAATGGAGGTGTGTTCGCGTCTTCTCGGATGGCATCAATAAACCCATCGGCCGTTTGTGCCCATTTTAAAATGATGTATGGCCGTTTTTTTTCTTGAAAAATAAAAAAGCGCTTGTTCAATTCTTTGCATTGTTCTTCTAAAACACCAACTTTTACATCAATACCCGCTTTTGTTAATTTTTCGATGCCTCGTCCGCATACTTGTGCAAAGCTATCAATGGTTCCAATTACGACATAGGGAATTTTGTGTTCAATGATTAAATCGGCACAAGGTGGTGTTTTTCCAAAATGAGAGCAAGGCTCCAAATTCACATAAAGTGTTGCTTTTTTTAGCAATGACTTATCTTTTACTGAATTGATTGCATTTACTTCGGCATGTGCTTGTCCGTATTGCATGTGGTATCCTTCACCAATAATTTCATTGTTATAAACGATAACACTTCCTACCATTGGATTTGGAGCTACATTGCCAAAACCTTTTTTTGCCAATTCGAGGCAACGCTGCATGTATTTTTCTTGTTCATTCATATAGTGCTACAAATGTAACTATTCTTAACTTTGTGGACATGCAAATAGCTTCAAATAAAATTAAAGATGTTGTCCGCTTTTTTAGGGAACAATTGCAAGGCATGTATGATGCATCGGAAATCGAATCATTCATCGGACTTTGTTTTGAGGAGTATTTGGGTTTAAAACGGGTAGATATTGTTATAAATGGGGAGCGAACGATTAGTGAATCGGATTTGCTAAAATTTAATTTTGCCATTAAGGATTTGAAAAATGAAAAACCCATTCAGCAAATACTTGGTAAAGCCGATTTTTACGGATTAAAATTTTATGTGAATGAGCATGTCTTAATTCCTCGCCCCGAAACAGAAGAACTCGTTGATTTAATTATCAAAGAAAATAAGGATTTCAACCCAGCTATATTAGATATAGGAACGGGTAGTGGTTGTATTCCGATAAGCTTAAGAAAGAATATTCCCAATGCAATGGTTTCTTCCATAGATGTTTCTGAAAAAGCACTAGAAGTGGCTAAAAAAAATGCAGAATGGAATCAAGTAGAAATCAATTTTATACTGGATGATATTTTAAATCCTTCAAAAGAAATAGCTCCAAATTCTTTTGATATTATTGTAAGTAATCCTCCCTACATTCGTATTTCTGAAAAAGAAGAGATGAGTAACAATGTATTGAAGTACGAACCGCATTTGGCTTTGTTTGTTTATAATGATGACCCACTTTTGTTTTACAAAAAGATTGCAGATGTAGCTTTAAAAGGTTTAAAACCTCAAGGCAAAATCTATTTCGAAATCAATGAAAATTTCGGAGCAGAATGCAAACAAATGCTTGAAAATAAAGGGTTTAAAAATGTAGTGTTGGTAAAGGATTTAAGTAATAAAAATCGTATCTTGCGAGGTAGTTTTTAGTTTTATAATTATGAAAAAATATCTAACAATGGGCTTTTTGTTGTTGTTCTTTTCGGCCAACATTCAGTCACAAATTCAGTACAGTGTGGATGCTTTTCCTACCAATGTAGGTGGGAAAAGTGAACTGAAACGCATTTTTGATCAGGAACTTATTTATCCACAAGACGCCTTGTCTAAAAAAATAGGTGGAAAGCTTGAGGTTGTATTTGTAATAAATGCAGACAGTACTATTACGGATGCTAAAGTTGTACAAAGCATTGCTCCTGATATCGACAAAGAAGCCATGCGATTGTTTCGATTGATTCAATGGGTGCCAGCAGTAAGAGAAGGGAAGCGTGTTGCTACAAACTGGTCGGTTTGGTTTACGTTTGAACCTGAAAAGTATGCTAAATTATCCAAGAAAAGAGGTTATGAAACCATTAAGTACAATGCCGAATATTCGGTTGATTCTTCAGCAACGATTTATAAAATTGTAGAACAAATGCCCGTTTATTACAAAGGAAATTATGCATTACAAGATTTAATTAAAGATAATTTAGAATATCCAAAGCAAGCACAATTAGCAAATATTCAAGGAACAGTTTTGTTACGTTTTATTGTTGAACCTAGTGGAATGATTACCAATATTGGGATAGAGAAATCGGTTGGTGGCGGTTGCGACCAAGAAGCAATTCGTTTGATTGAAATGACAAAATGGAGGGCCGGTGTTTTGGGAAATAAATGGGTTCGTACCTACATGACCATGCCGATTTATTTTATGCTCAACGAAGATTTTAAAGATAACAGTGGTGGTGAACAGAAATAGTTTTAATGTTTATGAGTGAATCGGTTGAACATAAAATAAAAGAACTTTCAAAAATAATTGAAGAGCATAATTACAATTATTATGTGCTTTCGGCTCCCACTATTAGCGATTTCGACTTTGATAAATTATTAGAAGAGTTAATTCAACTCGAAAAAGAACATCCTCAATTCGCATTTCCTGATTCGCCAACACAGCGTGTAGGTGGACAAATTACCAAAGATTTTATTACTGTAAAACATAAATACCCGATGTTATCATTGGGAAATACCTATTCTGAGGAGGAGCTAAAAGACTTTGATGACCGTGTTCGAAAAACAATTACAGAACCTTTTGAGTATGTATGCGAATTAAAATATGATGGTGTTGCCATTGGATTAACCTATAAAAATGGAAAACTAGTACAAGCATTAACACGTGGCGATGGGGAGCAAGGAGACGATGTAACCACCAATGTTAAAACCATAAAAAGTATTCCACTTACATTAAGAGGAACAAATTTTCCAGATGAATTTGAAATACGTGGCGAAATATTTATGCCTCGCTCTTCCTTTGATGAAATCAATCGTGAACGCGAAGAGATTGGAGATGCCTTGTTAGCAAACCCTCGCAATGCAGCGTCTGGAACCTTGAAAATGCAAGATTCAGCAGTAGTAGCAAAACGCAATTTGGATTGTTACCTCTATTTTGTATTGGGTGAAAACCTTCCTCATCAAAGTCATTACGAGAACTTACTTGCTGCAAAAAGTTGGGGATTCAAAGTGCCCGATTCGGTTATTAAAGTAAATTCCATTGAAGGTGTTTTTAATTTTATTTCTAAATGGGATATTGAACGCGAGCACTTGCAATTTGATATTGATGGAGTTGTGTTGAAAGTAAATGCATACGACCAACAAAAAACGCTTGGCTTTACTGCTAAATCGCCACGCTGGGCAATTGCTTATAAATTCAAAGCACAACGTGTTGCTACACTATTAGAAAGTATTTCTTATCAAGTTGGACGAACAGGTGCAATCACACCCGTTGCTAATTTGAAGCCTGTATTGCTTGCTGGTACAACCGTAAAAAGAGCATCCTTGCACAATGCCGACATCATTGAAAAATTAGATGTTCGAGTTGGTGATACTGTTTTTGTCGAAAAAGGAGGAGAGATTATTCCAAAGATAATTGGTGTAGATGAGAGTAAACGACCAGTTGGTGGTGGCAACGATTTGTTTGCAACAGCATTGCCTCCTACAAAATACATCACGCATTGTCCGGAGTGTGGAACCGAATTGGTTCGAAGCGAAGGAGAAGCAAATCATTATTGTCCGAACGAGTTGGAGTGTCCACCTCAAGTGAAAGGTCGAATGGAGCATTTTGTTTCCCGTAAAGCAATGGACATAGATAGCATGGGTGCCGAAACCATTGCCTTGTTTTATGATGCAGGATTAGTGAAAACCATTGCCGATATTTATGTTTTAAAGAAAGAAGATGTATTGAAGCTGGAAAGAATGGCAGAGAAGAGTGCAAACAATTTACTGGCTGGTATTGAAGCATCCAAACAAATTACATTTGAGCGTGTATTGTATGCCATTGGGATTCGTCATATAGGTGAAACAACTGCAAAAAAATTAGCCTATTATTTTAAAAACATTGATGCATTAGCAGCTGCTAGTGTTGAAGAGTTATTGGAAGTAGGTGATATTGGCGAAAAAACTGCTCAAACCATTGTGGCTTATTTTGCTGATAGTCGTAATGTTGAAATTATTACTCGATTGAAACAAGCCGGTTTGCAATTTCAATTGTCGGATGAGCAATTAACGAATACCAGTGACAAGTTAAAAGATTTATCGTTCGTGGTTTCGGGAGTGTT
This sequence comes from Bacteroidota bacterium, assembly GCA_016707685.1. Lineage (GTDB taxonomy): Bacteria > Bacteroidota > Bacteroidia > 2-12-FULL-35-15 > 2-12-FULL-35-15 > 2-12-FULL-35-15. The sequence continues at coordinate 959 of JADJHE010000022.1, read as the reverse complement.
TAGCAAATTCTCGCGCGATGACTTGAAAAAAGCCATCGAACAAAATGGTGGTAAAAATGTAGGTTCCATTTCTGGCAAAACAAGTTATGTGATTGCAGGGGATAATATGGGACCTGAAAAATTAAAAAAAGCCGAAAAGTTGGGAGTAAAGATTATTTCGGAAGATGATTTTATAACGATGATAAATTAAACAAATGGGTTTATTTAAAAATATAAAACTTGCCTTTGCTTATAGAACGCTTAAACAAGAGCTATCTGCAACCAAGCGTGAGTTAAAACCAACTAAATTTAATTTCAACCAGATTAGAACAGTCGGGATTCTTTTTGACGCTTCTAATTCAGAAGACTTTGAATTGGTAAAACGCTACTTGGTTTACTTGCGTGAGAGCAATAAAAAAGTGAAAGTGTTAGGGTTTTTTAGTGATAAAAAAATTCCAGAACTAACGTATTCAAAATTAGAATACGATTTCTTTTCATTAAAAGAATTGAATTGGTTCGGCAAACCAAGTACTCATATCATTGAAAACTTTATCAATGAAGAATACGATTTGTTGATTGACTTGAACATTCATGATCATTTTCCTTTAAAGTATATTGCTGCATTATCGAAGGCTAAATTTAAAGTGGGGAAATACAAAGAACAAGACGAAATCATTTATGATATGATGATTGATTCGGATAATACTCAAAAGCTAAAATACTTTTTGAGACAAGTTGATACATACATAGCAATGCTTAATAAACCGGAAGTTAATTTGAATTAATACAATCAACCTATGAATTACATTTTATTTGATGATGCAGCTCGAACCAATTTGTTGCCACTAACGTTCACTCGTCCGGTTGCTGATATTCGAATTGGTATTTTAACCATTCGCGAAAAATGGGAGAAAATGCTTCAAACAAAAACATCTTCTAAAACAGAAGATTATTTGAGCAAAAAATATCCGACAGAATTC
>JADJHE010000021.1 GCA_016707685.1 Bacteroidota bacterium | reverse complement strand
TTTACCAATAAAGCGGCAAACGAAATGAAGGATCGTATCATCAAGGCGCTGAAGGAATTAGCCATGGATGATTATTCGAAAATTAGTGGCGGTACAACTACACTTTTAGGTATTTTAAAAGAGCATCCCAAATTAAATACACCGATTCAATTAACGGAAGCAATGATTCGTGAGCGCGCCAACAATGTGCTCAGTTCCATTTTACATAATTATTCCGACTTTGCCATTGGCACCATCGATAGCTTTGTACACAAGGTAGTACGGACTTTTGCATTTGATTTAAAAATTCCGATGAGTTTTGAAATTGAAATGGATGATGATAAATTATTAACCCAAGCCATTGATTTATTAATTGCTCAAACTGGTAATAATGAACAACTGACCAAAGCACTCATTGAATTCACCGAAAGTAAAACCGATGATGAAAAAAGCTGGCACATTGAACATGATTTAAAAGTATTCGCCAAAAATTTATTGACCGAAGAAGGAAGCATTTACATTGACAAACTGCGTACTTTAAGTGTTGACGACTTTTTCAAAATCAAAGATACCCTCTTTGCTTCCATTAAAAAGTTTGAAAGCTCAGTTATTACAGAAGCAAAAAAAGCAACCGAAATAATTCAAAAAGCAGGTTTAACGAGTAAAGCATTTTATTTTAGCGATACTGGAATAGCTGGATATTTTAACAATTTAGCAAAAGGTGATATTAGTAAAATTGAGCCCAATTCAAGGGTTCAAACAACAGTTGGTGAAGACAAATGGACTGCAGGCAAATTAAGCAAGGAAGAAACTGCTGCAGTTGAAGGAATAAAATCGGAGCTCTTGAATATTTTTAATGCTATTGATATTATTAAGGAAAAGGATTATTCCGATTATACCTTATTCCAATTAATCAACCGGAATATATATTCATTGGCAGTATTAAACGAGATTGAAAAATTATTAAACGAATACAAAGCCGACAATAACATTTTGCACATTTCGGAATTCAATAAGATGATTGCAAAAATTGTATTGAATGAACCCATTCCTTTCATTTATGAACGCTTGGGCGAACGTTACAACAATTATTTGATTGATGAATTTCAAGATACTTCGGTATTACAGTTTCAAAATTTATTACCACTCATCGACAATTCATTGGCAAGCGGACATTTCACAATGCTAGTTGGCGATGGCAAACAAGCCATTTATCGTTGGCGAGGTGGTGAAGTGGAGCAATTTGCTGTGCTGCCAAAAATATTTTCACACAATGATAATCCTTTGGTGCTGGAGCGTGAAGCTGCATTGGAGCGAAATCACAACCCACAAGTATTAAAGAATAATTTCCGAAGCAAACGTGAAATCATTGAATTTAACAACGATTTTTTTAGAACTGTTTCAGGAAAGCTAAACAATAAGTTTCAAAACATTTACAACGATTTGGAACAAGGATTTAATCCAGAAAATACAGGTGGTTTTGTTCAAGTAGAATTTACTGCTACCGAAAACAAGGAAGACTTCATGGAGTTTAATAAAAAACGAACCTTGGAGTTGATTAATGAAATTTTAAAGGATAATTACTCCTTAAAAGATATTGCCATTTTAGTCCGTACAAATGCAAATGGTAGCGAAATAGCAAACTATTTAACGGCACATGGTATCAATGTCATCTCTTCTGATTCTTTATTATTAAATAAATCGCAAGAAGTAAGTTTTATTTATTCTTTACTGAAGTATCTTGCCAACAATACCGATGATATTGTTCATGCCGAGATTTTGGAGTATTTAATCACACGTAACTACATCAAGGATACCAACATTGATGAACTTTTAAAAGATAAAAAGAAAACGAGCCTAAATGCATTATTAAAAAGTTGTGCTCCTGAGTTCAGCTACCACCAGCTTGCAAAAATTTCGATTTACGAATTATGTGAAACCTTGGTACGCTTGTTTCATTTGAACGAAAAACCAAATGCTTACATCCAATTCTTTTTAGATGAAGTACTCAACTATACCTTAAAGAAGAATAATAATCTGAATGATTTTATTGAGTATTGGTCGGAGAAAAAAGACAAAGTATCCTTGATTGTTCCTCAAGGAATCAATGCGGTAAAAATCATGAGTATCCATCGTTCCAAAGGCTTGGAGTTTCCTGTGGTTATTTTACCTTTTTCGAACGGTAAAGTTGAAAAAGGAAAGAAAAACTTATGGATTAATTTGGAGCATCCTTTATTAGAGAACTTGCCTTCAGCCATTGTTCCGACATCGAAAGAATTAGAAAAAACGCCTTATGCCGATTTGTTCGAGGAAGAGAATAATAAGTCATTGCTCGATAATTTGAATGTTGTGTATGTTGCACAAACCCGCCCTGAGGAACGCTTGTATATCATAACCGGAAAACAAACAGAAGGCAAAGAGAATATTTCTACCATTACCGACATGTTCAGCTACTATTATCAGAGTAAAGGATTATTAAATGCAGGAACTGCTATTTACACATTCGGTAATGCTAGCAAACACAAGGAGCAACATACAACAGCAATAGGTAATAACTACGAACTAAAAACCTTCAATTCCAACCAATGGCGTGATAGTATTAAAATGCGTGCAGCAGCACCCAGCATTTGGAATACCAATATGGCCGAAACAAAAAAAGATTACGGTGTAAAAGTACATACGGCTTTGGCACGAATCATTTATGAAAGTGATACTGAATTTGCTATTAATAGCATGTTTGAAGAAGGGTTGATTGATACTGAAGAGCGCGACAGTTTATTGGTTACGATTCCAAAAATTATATCAAAAGACCAATTAAAACCTTATTTCCAACAAGGCTTAATTATTAAAAACGAAGCGGAAATAATCAATGCGAATGGTGAATTATTTCGTCCCGACCGAATTGTGATAAATGGGAAAATGGCTACCATTATCGATTATAAAACAGGCGAGCAGAAAAAAGAACATGGTCAGCAGGTAATTGGCTATGCCGACCTCCTTCATGAAATGGGCTATACCATTACCGAAAAGCTACTGGTATACATTGAAAAAGACCAAATTGTGAACGTGTAAAACACTCTCTTTCATCCACTTATCAGACTTACAAACCATTCAACAAAATCATTTTGCCAAGTAATGGATTTAGCCTAAATTCGCCTATCTAAACATAAAAAAAATGAATAAACACATTTTAACTATTTCTGCTTTTGCTGCAATCACTGCTCTAATTGCATGTGGCGGAGAGGCAAAAAAAGAAGAAGCTAACGCGGTAAAAAATACCGGAATTGATATAGCTAATATCGACAGTACAGTGAAGCCTGTTGATGATTTTTACCAATTTGTAAATGGTAACTGGATGAAAAACAATCCTGTTCCAGAAACAGAAAGTCGTTGGGGAAGCTTCAACGAACTTGACAAACAAAACAAAGCGAAATTATTAGCTATACTTGAAGAAGCGGCTGCTGATAAATCTGCTAAGCCAGGTAGCAACGCTCAAAAAATTGGCGACTTCTACTCTGCTGCAATGGATTCAGTAAAATTAAATGCAGATGGTGCAAACAGCTTAAAAGAGGAGTTTGCTGCTATTGAAAACATTAAAACAACTGATGATTTAGTTAAAGTAATAGCACATTTACATACAGAAGGCATTAACCCAATGTTTGGTGGTTATGTTGGACAAGATCCAAAAATAAGAACTGAATACATCTTGCAATACTACCAAGGTGGAATTGGTTTACCTGACCGTGATTATTATACCAATAAAGATGAGCGTACAGTTGGAATCCAAAAAGCATACAAAGAACACATCTCTAAAATGTTCCAATTGCTTGGCGACAAACCAGAAGTGGCAGACAAAAATGCAAACTTGATTTTTGGTATTGAAACTAATTTGGCAAAAGCATCCATGACTAAAGTGGAAATGCGCGATCCTGAAAAACAATACAACAAAAAAACAATCAAAGAACTTTCGGAATTAACACCTGCATTCAATTGGAACTTATACTTTGAAGGTATTGGTGCTAAAAACATTGCAAGCGTGATTGTTGCACAACCTGATTTCTACAAAGAATTAAACAAACAAATCAAAGCAGTATCAATCAACGATTGGAAAACATACATCCGTTGGCACTTAATTGATGGTACATCAAGCAAGTTGAGCGATAACTTTGTTAAAGAACATTTCAATTTCTACGGAACAACATTGATGGGTATTCCAGCAATGAAACCTCGTTGGAAAAATGCATTGGAAGCAACAGATAAATCATTAGGAGATGCATTGGGACAATTATTTGTTCAAAAGCATTTTACGGAAGAAAGCAAAAAACGTGTAAACGAAATGGTAGACAACTTAACAGCTGCTTACGAAGAGCGTATCAAAACACGTGATTGGATGAGTCCAGAAACAAAAACAAAAGCAATTGAAAAGTTAAAAAAATTCACACGTAAATTAGGTTACCCTGATAAATGGAAAGATTACTCTTCATTAGAAATCAACCGTAACTCTTACGTTGTAAACTTTTTAAATGCAAACAAATACGAATTTGCATTGAACATGGATAAATTAGGTAAACCAATTGATAAAGGAGAATGGTTAATGACACCTCCTACAATCAACGCATACTACAACCCTCCAATGAACGAAATTGTATTCCCTGCAGGTATCATGCAACCAATATTCTTTAATCCAGATGCTGACGATGCCGTTAACTATGGTGCAATGGGTGCAATCATTGGTCACGAGTTTACTCATGGATTTGATGATGAAGGTTCTCAGTTTGATGGTGATGGTAACTTAAAAAACTGGTGGACAGAAGAAGACAAAACAAAATTTAAAGCAAAAACAGATATCCTTGTAAAACAATTTAATTCATACGTTGCTATTGATAGCATGCACGTGAATGGAGAATTAACATTAGGAGAAAACATTGCTGATTTGGGTGGTTTAACAATTTCTTACTATGCATTCAAAAAATCATTAGAAGGAAAAGCTGCACCAGAAAAAATTGATGGATTTACAGCTGAGCAACGTTTCTTTATGGCTTGGGCTCAAGGTTGGAGAGGCAATATGCGTCCTGAATACTTGAAAAACATGGTTCAAACTAACCCTCACTCACCAGGTAATTTCCGTGGAAATGGTCCTTTGAGCAACATGCAAGAATTTTATGATGCATTTGGAGTAAAAGAAGGTGATAAAATGTACCGTCCAAAAGCTGAAAGAGCAGAGATTTGGTAATTGATTAAAATTAGTATCTAGCAAAACGCCCCTTCCAGAATTGGAAGGGGCGTTTTTTTAAAATGAATTATTTGAAGTTTATTTTTTAACGCTATTCAATTGTTCGTTGTATTCCTTCTCCTCTATAACATCCCAATTAGTAGCATAATCAAACAGCATATCCTGAATAAAATTACGGTCGGGCATAATCTTTACTTCAAATTTGGATAACAAATAGTTGGAGCCTATAATCTGAATTTCATCCCATTCCGTTAAGGATGAAATCTTGAAATACGATTTATTGTTTTTATACTTTCGGTACTGTGGGAAATCTGTTGTCATATTAAAAATCAGGGCAATCGGCCGCTTTTTTTCTACCAAATTTTAATTTCTTTAACCAATGCTTGCGCTCACGTTTTGTTTTCTTCACACGTTTCGTTGGCTCCTCTTTCGAATCATTTACCGTTGCATCTTTCCCCTTTCCAGCAGGAACTACATTTTCTTCCTTTGGATTTGAAACAGGAGTTTCTGTTTTCTGTTCTTAAATCGTTGCTGCTTTTTTCTCTTCAACAAGATGTTCTTCTTTTTTCTTTTTAGGAGCAGTTGCCGTAGTTGTTTTTTCGGAACGCTCAGCATCAATACCTGCTGGTCGGTTTCCCTTTGAAGCAAAAGCAGCATTTGATTGCTTTTCCGATTTATTTGGAAGCAAATATTGGTATTTAGGAGAACTAAATTCTTTTACTTCTTTTGAGTTTGATTTTTTATTGGCTGCATTGTAAAAAGCAAGCTTGTTGGTGCTCTGTTTTTTGTTCCAGGTTGGACAAGCATCAGTAGCAGGTTTTACAGCCTCTCCTTGCGAAAAGCTCAAAACAATTCCAGTATATTGGAAAACAAAAAGGATGATCAGCGCTTTTTTCATGTCTATTCTTTTCTGAATAACGTAACAATAGTACCAATTAGTATTTTTATATTTACATTTTAAAGCAAAAACTTATCAATACCTTTTAAATGCAATCCTTTTTAGAGAAAACAGTAGATCATTTACATGCTAAGTATGGCGATAATATCAGCAACTTATGCATTGTTCTACCCAACCGAAGAGCTGGATTGTTTCTAAAAACATATTTTGCAAAGAAACTCAACAAAACATTTTTCACACCTACTATTTTCGCAACCGAAGATTTTGTGGCTTTATTATCTGAATTACAAAATGCAGATACCACCACGCTCCTATTTGAGTTGTATGAAACCGTTAAAGAGTGTAACAAAAACAATACAGAAACCTTTGATGAATTCAGTAAATGGGGACAAATTTTATTAAACGACTTTAATGAAATAGATCGTTATTTAGTTGATCACAAACAATTGTTTGGCAACTTAAAGGACATTAAAGAGTTGAATCATGGACACTGAATGCTGAAGGCCTTACCGATTTTCAGAAACAATACCTTGATTTTTGGCAATTGTTGGGCACCTATTACGAAAATTTCAAAGCGCGATTATTAAAGAAACACCATGCTTATCAAGGTTTGGCTTATCGCATTGTTGCGGATGATGTTGAAGAAAAAGCAAAAAAGCACCATTTCGAAAAAATCATTTTCGCTGGTTTTAATGCACTCAATAAAGCAGAAGAAATTATCATCGAGAAATTATTGGATAGCAACAAAGCTGAAATAATTTGGGATACCGATAATTATTATGTGAATAATCCTATTCAGGAAGCTGGTAAGTTTTACCGTAAACACGATGCTTCTGGACGATTCAAAAAACGCGCAGAAAACAATATTGTAATTGCAGAAGACTTATTAAGTACCGAACAAAAAACATTCATGTTATTGGTGCAGCTAAAAACATTGCACAAACAAAAGTTGCAGGTAACATCATTACCGACATTCAAGCCACTACCAATAATTTACAAAAAACGGCTTTGGTATTGGCCGATGAAAATCTATTATTCCCCGTTTTGCATTCTTTACCAAAAGATTTACAAGACATTAACGTTACAATGGGTTATCCGCTCCGAAATACGCCAATTGCAGGCTATTTTGAGTTGGTGTTTAACTTACATGAAAATGCCAAAGCCATCCAAAAAGGAAAAACAAATTATAGTTTTTACCATTCGGATATCATTAAGTTGTTGGCACATCCGTATACCAACATTGCACTGTATCGCAAAGAAAATAGCCTAAGTGCGAAGCCAATAATTGACATTATTCAAAAAAAGAACATTGTATTTGCTTCGCATACAACCATTATCAAACATTTGGATGAAAAGCAATTACAAGCTTGGGAAATTATTAAACCCATTTTCAATCATTGGAATGAACCCAATGACGCCATTGTATGCATGAATTATGTGGTGGAAATTCTGAAAAATGGAATCATTGCACAACATGAGAAAAAGGATGAAAACAAAACGAGTTTAGAACTTGAATATTTATTTGCCTACACCAAAATATCAAAACGTATTCAGTCATTGATGATTGAATACAATCATTCCATTGATTCCATCAAAACATTAAGAGGCATTATCAATCTTATTGTTCGAAGTACCACCCTACCCTTTTATGGTGAACCATTAATGGGCTTGCAAGTAATGGGAATGCTGGAAACACGTACCTTGGATTTTGAAAATGTAATTTTATTATCCTGCAACGAGGATATTTTGCCATCAGCAAAAACGGTGAATTCCTTTATTCCATTTGAACTCAAACGCTATTTTGGATTACCAACGTATAGCGATAAAGATGCTATTTTCTCGTATCACTTTTATCGTTTATTGCAACGCGCCAAAAACATTTATTTGCTTTACAACACCGAAAGTGATGCCTTGGGTGGTGGCGAAAAAAGCAGGTTTGTGACACAATTACTTTACGAGATACCTAAGATAAATCCGAATGTCACGATAACGGAACAATTGGTAAACATTCCCATCATCAGTGAAAATAGTAATGAAATTACCATTCTAAAAACACCAGAAATAATGGAGCGTTTGAACGGTATGGCTGATTATGGAATTTCACCATCTACCTTAAACCGCTATCGCAATTGCTCCTTACAGTTTTATTTTCATGCCATTGCCAAATTAAAAGAGGTAGACGAAGTGGAAGAAACGATTGGAGCTGATACATTAGGAAATGTTATTCATGAGGCATTGGAACGTTTATACACTCCTTTCGTTGGTAAAAACATAAAAGAGGAGAATATAAAAGCAATGCAACCCCAAGTAGAAGCTGTTACCATTGAATGCTTTGAAAAATATTACAACAAAAGTGAACTGAGTTTCGGAAAAAATCTGCTGACTTACAAAGTGGCCATAAAATTCATATCCAACTTTTTAGATGCGGAAATTGCAACTATAAAAAAAGCTACAAAAGAAAACAAGCCAATTCACATCAAAGCCCTTGAACAAGAATTAGCTGCGGAATTAACGATTGGACGCAAAGTTAAAATAAGTGGGAAAGCCGATCGAATTGATAGCCTTGGAAGCACAATCAGAATCATTGATTATAAAACAGGGAAAGCGGAGGACAAAGAGTTAAAGTTTGAAGATTGGGATATGCTTGAGCAGGATAGCAATTTGGCTAAAAGTTTTCAGTTGTTGACATATGCTTACTTGTATCAAAAAATGAACCCAAGTATTACTGATAACATTACCTCGGGAATTATTACGTTCAGAGAATTGAGCAGAGGATTAAAAACGGTAAATATCAGTAAAAGCGAATCGCTTAATGTTGAATTATTAATGGAATTTGAATATCAGTTAAAGAAAATACTCATCAATATCTTTGATGAAAACAGTGCATTTACTCAAACTACAGAAGTTGGAAACTGTGAATATTGCAGTTTCAAAGGAATATGTAACCGTTAATCGGAAGTCTTATTAGAATGTCGTTTTGCTTTTATTCGCAACCCTAACCATCCACCAAAATAAGCAAACGGTAAAAACACGATTAAACTAATCACAATCATCCAGGTTGGGTGTGGAATGGTAAATAAATTAATTGCTCCCAATCCCATTAAAACACCACCAATATTGATTGCATGTGGGATATGCTTTTCTTTTGCAATAAACGTAGAAACAAAAGCTCCAAAGAATGAACCCAAAGCATAAGATAAAATTACAATTACAAAAACAATTGTTGGTGACGAACTAACATACTGTTTAATCGCTTCTGGATCCGTTACATCAATATCAATTGGTGGAGGATACATTAAATGACCTAGAATCTGAATCAACTGCATCACAACAATGGCAATTAATAGTCCAACGATGATGGAAAGAATGTTACGTATCATACTGTAAAAATAAAAAAAGCCTCGCAAATTGCGAGGCTTTTAATGAGAATAATAATAAATTATTCAACGATTAATTTTTGAGAAACTACTTTTCCGTTAACATTAACAGCTACAAAATAAACACCAGCTTGGTAGTTAGATGTATTGATAGTTAAAATAGAAGGAGTTCCAGCAACAATTGAATTGTTGATTGTTGTTACTTTTTGTCCAATAGCATTGTATACAGAAACAACTGCAATTGCTTTTTGGCTTGAAGTTAATGTAACATTTACAACATCGTTTGCAGGATTTGGATATACATTGATAGTAGCAATGTCTTTTTGAATTTCATTGATACCTACACCAATTTCAGCATAACAAGGTAAACCATCAAAATCAGTAACTGGAATCTTAACGTAATCTAAGTTTACAGAACCAATATTTGTTCCAGCATCAGGATTAGTTGTTCCAATACCATGTCCTGGAGCAGCATCTACTTGTTGAAGAACGTGCACAAATCCATCAACATCTTTTGCGATAGCACCATAAACACCTTCTTGTAAACCAATTAATTCACCTGGATCAGTAATATCCAATGGACCGCACCATGTAGCACCACCATCGCTAGATCTTAATACAAACGTATGTCTGTAGCTTTTTCCATCAGCAGGAGAACCATTTTCGGCAGCTCCTTCAAAATACTTGAATAAGCTAAATAAATTCTGCCTTGAGCATCGATACCTGCGTTTGGATGAGAAGTTAAAGATGTTTGGTAAGTACCCCAATCAGCAACATTCAATGTTTGATCGTTATTTAAGTCTAAAGCAGCAGCAATCATTTTGGAGAGAGTTGCACCCATGTTCTCATTCCAATACATTAAACCATCTGTACCTGGGAAATAAGAAACTGCATTATCAGATAAATCATCGTTCAACATACGCATTGCACCATAGAATACGTGTGCTTTTCCTTGATTATCTAAAAGTACACCTACAGTAGCATCATTTGTATCTAATGTATCTGCAAAACCATCACTATCAATATCCGATAGCATTGTAGGTTCATCAAACAAAGGAATTGGGAATTGTTTAATGATTGTTTTGGTCCACGTATTTCCATTATCAATAGATTTAACCATTGCAACGTCCACTTTGAAACCACCAACAACAATAACAACTGTATCCCCTTTTACATCAATTGCGTATGAATCGCCACCAAATCCTAAATAATTTGATGAATCCAATGCAGGAATAATTGTACGTACTTTATCCCAAGTTGCACCACCATCTAATGAACGAGAATAGCACAATGCGCCATCTTGTCCACGGTAAGGAGTTACAGGAGTAGTAGCACCTGAAGATTGAGCAATTACATGCAATGTAGTTCCATTTGCACCACCCACAACCATTCTTGGCCATGTATCAGCTATACCAGTTCCGCCTGTTGTCCATGCTCCAGTACCTTTTGCAGCTCTTGAAGAAAACAATAAGTTTGCCGTTCCTGGTGTAGTTAATGCCTCATGTGAAATAACATATTCAGCACCATTTGCACCAACAGCAATGTTTGCCCATCCACAACGAGTCGATTCGATTCGAACTGTTGGCGCAGCTCCCCAAGCTGAACCATTGTAATAATTGTATCCTGTACCTCTATCTGCCCAAGGACTAGCTGCTTGAGCCATTGTCCAAGTTGCACTAATAGTTCCATCACTATTCAACACAACACGGTTACAAATAGATGCATTACTTTGCAACTGATACTCAGAAGTACCGATTGTAGTAGTCGTATATGCTTTTTGAGTTGGTGCTGGAGCATTTTTCAACTTTCCAACAACTCCTTCAAAAGAATCATTTACTGTTCCTAATTGCTGATTATCTTTATATAACACAGCTTTGTTAGCTATAGCAGCTGGTAATTTAGGGGCAACAAAGGGTACAGTTGTTTGAGCGATTGATACCGCTCCAACACCCAATGCAATCCCAACAAGTAATTGTTTTTTCATAGCATTTATTTTTAGATTAGACGTTTGATTTTAGTAAAACAAATATACTAAAATGTAAAGGGAATAAAAAGAAATTATTGTTTCTTTATTAACGAAAAATCAGACTTATGAACGAAAAGGAAGTAGTTTTTTGAAATCGATTGATTTTTTGAGGAATACAAGAACGAACACCGCAAATACAAGTGCCCCACCCGATAATGAAATTACTCCTGAAAATTGGCTGAGGGCGAATTTAACCACCAAAAACACTCCTAAAACAATAACAAATCGAACAGCCAATTGTTTCAGTGGCAACAATATACTTAGCCTTGTTTTATAAATGCTTGAAATTTTAACCAAATAAAATGCGGCTTGAATATACGTTGCAATTACAATTGAAAGCGCTAAGCCATTCAATCCACTTATAGGATATAAAAAAATCATTAAAGTAATTGCTACAGCAAAATCAATCAAGGAGCCAATAAGAATAATATCTCCTCTGCTCTTTAATTGAAGCAAAACAGTGTAATTGCAAATACGCATTGGAATTAACAAAGCCGTAATTGCAAACAAACTGGCCGACTCAACATACTTACTTCCGAATAAAATAAAAATAATTTCGTCTGCAAACAATACGCAAAAAGCAAAAAGTGGGAACAAAATGCCGGACATAAACATGGCTGCAGTATTAAACAAAGCTATATTTGTTGCTTCTGTACTATCCGCTTTTGCACTTTGTGTGGTTAAAATCGTTTGAAAAGCACTCAAGCCCATACCAATCAATGGTATTTCATATGTTCCATTAAAATAAATAGCATACTCCGCTGAAGGCAAAATCAACACCAATATAATTTTATCAATCCATTTCGTTAATATTTGCAATGTATCATTTATGCCAAACCAAACTAATTGCAAGCGTTCTTTAAAAGTAGAAAGTAATTGCTCTTTCGTAAATTGATTTTTTACCGATAGAAAGATAATTACATTTCGAATAATCGATACACCGATAATCATCATCAAACATAAGTCGATTGAATAACCAATAAAAAGCAATAACAAATGTGCTGCAAACAATAAAATGGCATAGCTCACATTCGAAACAATCAACAGTTTATTGGCTGTTAACGACAATACGTTTGCTTCTTGAATTAAATAAATCGATTGAGAAATTAATAGTAGGATAAATAAGAAAATGGTCCAATTCGAAAAAACAGAATCAAAAAAAATCAAATAAAAAGTAAGGGGCACTATCGTGAGCAAGAATACAAATGCAATTAAACGATAAATCATGCCTTTTGAATACTGATATAAACTACCATAGGTGAGAATGTAGCGCGGCAAACCAAAGGTTGAAATGATTACAAAAATGGAAAGGTAGGTCCAAACGGTTTGGTAAATACCATACTCGTTTTGAGAAAGGAACCTTGAAAACAATACATTTATAAGTGTAAGTAAAAGTGAAGGAAACTAATTTGCTGACTAAAAGCGCAAGTGTATTTTTAAGTATTGCTGTTTGCATTTACAATTAAGAATTTGCTTCTTTAGTAGCATCAGCTGCATTTAGGTATTTTACAATACTTGCAGGATTACCAGCAATAACACAATTACCTTCTTTAAAACTTTTGGTAACCACAGAATTGGCACCTACAATGGTATAATCACCAAGCACTACTTCGGGCAATATTACAGCTCCCATCCCAATCCAGCAGTTTTTTCCAATAATAACTGGTAATGCTAGAGTATGTTGACTATTATCTATTAAATCATGGTTGGCAGAGATGATCCCGACATTGGGTCCGATATTCGTAAAATCGCCTATTTCAATTCCATTTTTTGCTTGAATATAGTTTCCGGGTGAATCGCCAGGGAAAACGTGCTTCCCTCTTTTTATTCGATTTGCATGAATAACAACACTTGTATGGTGTATCGCCCATTTAACAGAAGCATTCTGACGAAGGACTTTACGAAATACAAAATCGATCAGATAAAAACTGATGCCGACATCACTTCTCAAATTAAATATATTTCTTATTGCTTTTTTCACAGTCTTAAACGCCAGCTAATATACGAAAGTATATGATTTTTATTGTTTAGGAATTACTTCAGTTTTTTATTTTTTAAACGAATCGAATTCCCAATTACAATTACATCCGAAAATGCCATTGCGAGTGCTCCAATCATTGGATTCAGAAAACCCATTGCAGCAATAGGGATAGCAACAATATTATAGAAAAAGGCCCAAAACAAATTCTGCTTTATAGTGATTAACGTATGCTTACTAATTAAAAAGGCTTCGTTTAGTTGTGATAAATCATTGCTTTTAAGCAATACTATTTGTGCCGACTGAATAGCCACTTGAGTTGCATTACTGATGGAAATACCGACACTTGCCTTTGCTAAAGCAGGAGCATCATTCACCCCATCGCCAACCATTGCTGTTGTATTCACTTTTGTTAACTGCTCTATAATTTCTAATTTTTGAGAAGGCAATTGTTCGCTATACACAACCTTAATGTTTAATTTTTTGGCAAGTTCCTCGCACTTTTTACGACTGTCGCCACTCAACAACACAGGTTCTATTCCCTGCTTTTGCAAATCATTAATGGCTGTTTGAACATTCTCTTTAAGGCTATCCACTAAATCAACGGTAGCAATCAATACCTCGTTTTTTAAAATATATACGTTGTGCATATTACTCAATGTTTGTGTAGCTGTAATTTTATAGGATCCTACTTGATAAAAATTACCCTGTTCATCTTTAGCAGAAATGCCCAAGCCTTTTTCTTCTTTAATATCAATGAATTTTTGATTAGTTAGAGTGTCTTTTAATTCTATTACTAAAGACTTTGCAATTGGATGAGAAGAATGTTGTTCTAGATAGAATAAAATCGCCTTTACTTCCGCTTCAGTAGTGTTTCCTAAAATAGTAATTGCTCCTATTTTAAATTCACCAGTTGTTAAGGTTCCTGTTTTATCAAATACAATGTTTTTGATTTTAGCAAATTCTTCCAATGTGCTTCCACCTTTTATCAATATTCCTTTTTTAGCTGCCCGTCCAATACCCACCATCACTGCTGTTGGTGTGGCCAATCCCATGGCACAAGGACAAGAAATGACCAATACTGCAATGCTATTCATTAAAGCTGTTTTTGAAGCAATATCGAAAACAAAATAAGAAAGTAAAAATGTTAACAACGCTATTCCAAGCACAACCGGAACAAATATGGCGCTGATTTTATCACCCAGCTTCTGAATATTCGGTTTTGTTTGTTGTGCTTTTTTAACCAATTCAATAATTTTGGACAACATTGTTTCATCACCAACACTTTCGGCTCTCATTCGAATATTTCCATTGGTTAAAATGGTCCTCCTATTACTTTATGCCCAGCAGCTTTTTCAACAGGAATGCTCTCCCCTGTTAGCATCGACTCATCAATGGTAGCATCTCCAGATATAATTTCACCATCAACAGGGATTTTATCACCGGTATTTACCTGCAAAATTGCACCTACATGTATGTCTTTATAATTAATCTCTGTAATTACTTCCTTTCCTAATTGAAGACTTACCAAATTTGCCGTAGAAACTTGTATTGCACTTAAATCCTTGATAGCGGTAGTTGTTTGTTTTACCGAACGATGCTCTAACACATTCCCTAACAATACCAAGGTGATGATTGTAGCGGTAGTTTCAAAAAACAAAAAATTATGAATGGTATGAGCATCGTGATGCATTAACATTCCTGCAATGCTGTATATAAATGCGGAGCTTGAACCAATAAATATCAAAACATCCATGTTAGGAACGCCAGATTTTAGAGAGCCCCAAGCACTTTTCCCGAACTGCATCATTCCAATAACAAAAACAGGAATACATAAACCCATTTGTACATATGCATTGTTAAGAATAAAGTCGTGCCCAAATAGCATATGACTGAAAAACAAAACAATAGTAAAAGGAAGCGTAAAGTAAAACCGTTTTTCTACAGTTGATAGCTTCCCTTCATTTTCAGCCTTAGTTTTGGCATCAATAACAGTATAACCCAAGCCCTGAATACCATCAATAATGGATTGTAAGTCGTGCTTTGTCCTCCAGCACAAAAGTGGCTTCCCCCGTTGCAAAATTGACATGAACATCATCCAATCCTTTTTTCTGAAGGTTTTTGGTTATTCCTAAAGCACA
The DNA here is from genome assembly GCA_016707685.1 of Bacteroidota bacterium. GTDB lineage: Bacteria > Bacteroidota > Bacteroidia > 2-12-FULL-35-15 > 2-12-FULL-35-15 > 2-12-FULL-35-15. Next base: position 39,790 of record JADJHE010000021.1, on the reverse strand, counting down.
GTTGGCACAATCCATGCCTTCTACTTGTAATGTGATATGTTTTGTATTTGCTGCCATAGGATTTGTAAAATTACTAAATAGGATTGGCTTAAGCAGGAATAAAAAAATTAAAAAATTGCAGTATTTCTTTTAAAAATTATAAAAATCCCTATATTTGCAACCTCAAAATTAAATGGTGGCCATAGTTCAGTTGGTTAGAATATCGGTTTGTGGTACCGAGGGTCGTGGGTTCGAGCCCCATTGGTCTACCTTAACGGAAAAGCTGCTGCAAAGGCTTTTTTAAACAATTATTATGCGATAGGCTACAAGACCCCAACCAAAAAAAGCTTTGCATTAGTGCAAAGCTTTTTTCGTTTATATGAATTATCATTCTATAACCTTACTCCAACTCTTTCCTCAACATATTCAAAGCCGCATTTGCTGTTTTATGAATATTTCGCTCTCGATTATTTCCAAATAAAAACTTTTCAGAGATTACTTTTTCTGGAGTAGCAACAGCAATCCAAACCGTCCCAACTGGTTTCTCATCGGTTCCTCCTCCTGGACCAGCAATGCCAGATGCAGAAATCGAATAATCGGTTTTGTATTTCTTACGAATGGCTTTTGCCATCTGCTCAACTACCTCTTGACTAACTGCTCCTTGTTTCTCAAGTATTTCCTTTGAAACCCCTAATTCATTTTCCTTAATATCATAAGAATAGGAAATAACAGATCCCATATAATATTCCGAACTACCAGGAATTTTTGTAATTAAATGTGAAATGTATCCACCCGTACAACTTTCGGCTGTAGATATGGTTTTACCTTGCTCCTTCAATAATTTTCCAATTATTTGCTCAAGGGTTTCTTTTTCTTCTCCAAATGTTTCGTAGCCAAAAATATACTCGGCTATAATTAATTTTAAGGCCTCTATTTTTTGTTCTACATTTAATTTTAATACGGTCTCATTTTCTCCTTTTGTACTCAAGCGTAAACGAACCATTCCCGGCTGTGGTAAATACGCTAATTTTATATTTACTGCTGCTAAACTATCTTCCCAATCGCTTATTAGTTCAGATAATGCCGACTCACCTATTCCTTGTGTTAAAACTGTTTTGTGAAAAATAAAAGGTAATTTAAATCGCTCCTTAATTTTTGGAACCACTTGATTCTGCATCATGGCCTTCATTTCATAAGGAACGCCTGGCATAGAAACGTAAATGGTACCATCTACATCAAACCACATTCCGGGTGCTGTTCCATTATAATTGCGAACAACCTCACATATTTCAGGAACTTCCGCCTGCAAACGATTAATGGGCGTTACTTCCTTCCCATATTGCGCAAACAAATTTGTTACATCTTGATAAGCTTCCTCATCAAAACGCATTTTACAATTAAAATATTCGGCTAATGTTTTCTTGGTAATATCATCCTTTGTTGGTCCTAAGCCGCCAGTAATTAGAATCACACTGGCTCTCGACTTTGCCTCTGCTAAGGCTTTTAGAATGTGTTCACGCTCATCAGAAACAGATGAAATTTGCTTTACACTCATTCCATTCATGTTCAATAACTGACCTATAAAAGCAGAATTGGTATCTACTATTTGTCCAATTAAAATTTCATCCCCTATCGTAATTATTTCAACTTGCATATTACTTCACCAATTTCATTTCATTCAACAAGTATCCAGCACCAGCAAATTTATCCACCACAAACAAGGTATAACGAACATCTAGTACAATGTTTCTCACTTGGTCAGGATTGTACATAATATCACTCATAGTTCCTTCCCAGTTACGGTCGAAATTTGTCCCAATTAATTCGCCATTACCATTAAAAACAGGACTTCCTGAGTTTCCACCAGTAGTATGATTACTTGCACAAAATGCTACGCGCATTTCACCGTTTTTATCGGCATATTGTCCGTAATCTTTTTTAGAATACAAATCTTTTAATTTAGGATGAACTACAAACTCATCAACCGATGGATTTTCTTTCTCCATAATTCCTTCAAGAGTTGTGTATGAATTATAAAAAACACCATCACGAGGTTCATAACCATCCACTTTTCCGTAAGCAACACGCAAAGTGCTATTTGCATCTGGATAGTATTTTTTATTGGTAATTAACTCACGCATCCCTTTCATGTAGGTTCTGTTTAATTTCCCAATCTCCGCATCTAGCTTGTTGTATTCAGGACGAACATCCGTTGCAAACTTAGAGTAGAAACTTTGCATCAATAAATAAATAGGATCCTTTGCGATTTTTTTATAGTTCGCATCCATATTATCAAGTGCTTTTGTTACTTTTTCTTGTGAAGAGAAAATTGATTTTTTGTAAGCATCGGCTGCATATTTAGAAAAATCGCCTTTGTACTTTTTCTGAATCTCTTCAATTATTTTTGCTTGTTGTTCTTTAGGCAAATCGGTTGTAACAATCTTTAACATTACTGCACAGATTTGCTGATCAGTAGCCGCATTATAATCTTTAAAGAATGCAGCCATTGCTCCTTTTAGCTTTTCAATAGAAGGCTTCACATCCGCAGCTTTTTTGCCAGTAGCCATAGCATCCACTACGTCTGAGAAAGTAAATGCATAATTCACGGTCTCAATACCGAGTATTGCTTCAACAAAATAATCGCGTTGTTTATTAAGTGACGTAAATGCTTTGTAATTCGTCTCGAAAGCCCCAAACAAATCACCGTACTTGCTTTTTGCATTATCATCCGTATTTACTTTTAATAAAAAATCTTGTTCAAATTGTTTCTTTTTATTTAAAGCATCTAATTTTTTAAGCCATTAATCTCACCAGCCCATTTTTTCCAATAGTTTGCAATTCCAGCATATTTAGCAGAATATTGAATTCGTACTTTGTCGCTCGCTTTCATCCCTTGTCCCAAATTGCTAGTTTGGTTTCGCGAATTTTAACTTTAGCAGGATCCGAAACATTCATAATCATATCCACCGCAAATGAACTTAAATACTCAGTTGTTCTTCCAGGAAAACCATATACCATTGTAAAATCTCCTTGTTCTGCACCTTTCAAAGAAATAGGAATAACATATTTAGGCTTGTAAGGCACATTGTCCTTTGAATATTCTGCAGGTTTATTGTCCTTGTTTGCATAAATTCTAAAGATGGAAAAATCGCCTGTATGACGAGGCCACATCCAATTATCCGTATCGCCACCAAACTTACCAATTGAAGAAGGAGGTGCGCCTACTAAACGTACATCTTTAAATGTTTCGGTAACAAACATATAATATTCATTGCCATTAAAGAACGGACGAATGTATGCACCATAATGCGTGTCTTTCACCGACTCCTTTGTAATTGCTGCTATTGCTTCATTTATTTTTTTATCACGATCGGCATCACTCATGTTATCAGCAACACCTGCTAATACTTTAGCCGTTACATCTTCGATACGAACTATAAAAGTTGCTGTTAAACCTGGATTAGAAAGCTCTTCCTCTTTTGATTTTGCCCAAAAACCATTGGTAAGTAAATCGTTTTCAACGGTGCTATGCGATTGAATTTGTCCGTACCCACAATGATGGTTTGTAAATAACAAACCTTGATCAGAAACAATTTCACCAGTACAACCACCACCAAAATGAACGATACCATCCTTTAAACTCGATTTATTAATGCTATAAATATCTTCTGCAGAAAGCTTTAAGCCTTTGCTTTGCATATCAGCTTCATTCAATGATTTTAAAAACAGGGGCAGCCACATCCCTTCATCGGCTTTCAAAAAAGCACTAAATACAAATTGCAGTGCAACTAACGATAAGGTTATTTTTCTTAACATAAATATTTAAATTTTATTTTTTTATGACTTTGATTGTATTGACTTGATCTTTTAAAATGACATTCAAAAAATAGACACCAGATGAAATGGATTGCTCTGGACTTAATGTAAATACAATTTCAGCATCTGCAATGGCAGTAAACTCTTGCTCAAATACAATTTTGCTCGTGATATCACTCAATACTAATTTTACGGTTTGCTTATCTTTATTATAAAAAGAAAGACTTAATTGATTGTTGAAAGGATTTGGATAAACTTCAAATTTCAGATCAGCTACTGGGTTTTCTTGAATGCTTGTGAGCAACGAATTTGCTGTGCAAAAATTAGGTACGCCATAGCCTCTTATCGAATCAGGAAAAGCAAACTGATTTGCACTTTCTTGAATAGCATAAAGGATTTCCATATTTGTTTTAGTTGGGTTTGCTTGCCACAAACAAGCTACTGCTCCGGCTGTAATAGGTGATGAAAAAGATGTTCCATTTCCTTGTTGCACACCTCCAGCTGCCGATGCAAATGCGGCTTGATGACCCCTTGCAACCACATCTGGTTTTATTCTACCGTCAAATGTTAAGCCTCTTGAACTAAATCCAGTAATAAAACCTAATGAATCAACTGCACCAACAGTCAAAGCGCTATCAGCATCAGCTGGTGCAGTTATTTTGTACCAAGGTGGACCACCTGCATTTCCAGCACTTGTTGTAACAAATATACCTTTACTTGCTGCAATATCAGCAGCTTTGGTTATAATGGTTGTGTTGCCATCCATATCGGCATAGGTATGATTGTCGGCCGTGTTATCAAAAGTAGAATAACCTAAAGAAGAATTTATAATATCAGCCCCTACACTATCCGCAAACTCCGCTCCTATTGTCCAGAAAATTTCTTCTTGAATACTTTCCGACCAAGCATCTTCAGTACGAATCAACCAATAATTTGCTTTGGGCGCTGTTCCTACAAGGCTTCCTGGTAAATAACCACCCATGCACGATAAAACATTCATGCCATGAGGATAATCTTCGTACACAAGTGTATCGCCAGTAACAAAATCTCTACAACCTAATATTTGATTGTTCGTTCTTAAACTATCAAATGCCGGTAAAGAATCCGCTTTATAAAAACCAGCATCCAATACCGCAATTACCATTCCTGCACCAGTGTATCCATTGTTATGCATACAATCGGCACCAATTTGATTCGCTTGAAGATAACTCAATCCATAATTGAAGACTCCACCAGCACGATTATTTGAACTTGCAGTAGTTGTATTTCTATTCTCTTCCTGTGCAAACTTAAAATCGAGAAAGCTTCGTTTGTTCATCTCAATCATTTTAATTGATTTCACAAAAGGCAATGAATTGATTTGTTGAAGTGAATTCGCAGCAACATCTGTTACGGAAACAGCATTAAACCATTTCGACTTGGCAACAATCTTAACTCCTAAAGCATTTAATTGATTGATATAAGAAGCATTAACTGGCAAATCCTGATTAGTAATGGCAATCTGTTGTTTTGCACGTCTTTCAATTGATCGTTTTGATAGAAACGATTCTGGCTTTTCAACACTATAGGTTGAGCCATTTTTATCTTTAAATACAATCCAATAATATGTTTTGGAATTTTGTGCTGATGCTAAATGAACTAGCATACAAAAGCAAATCAGAGAAATAATTTTATTCATAAGTTTATTCAGTTCCGGATGAATTATAAGTCATTATGTATTGAACACCAGAAGTTACTCGCTGCATAATGGGTGTTTGAAAAAAGTTAGGAGGTGGATTAACACCAGGTTGTGATTCAATGTCTATTACCTTTTTATAAACGAGCCCTTTGTTACGTGCATACATTTCAACATAATATTGATGCTTAATTAAATTATTCAATTTATCATCGTACTGTGTTACTTGTAAAACAGAATCAAATGTTATCCCACCAACTGTTCGTGGGCGGTCAAAAAACTCATAACTGTAATTCCAGCCATCCAATGTGTTTTGTGCATTCCCATTCCATACTTGTTCATCTTTAACAGGAAATGCCAATTTTACAAACCGTACATTTTCTTCCACTTTTTCGGCAGCTGTTACCGTTTTATTGGAAGCCCAAACATCTTTTAAGGTCCAAGTCATGGCGCTATATGGAATGGTGTCGTTATAAATCTTCACATATCGTTCAATACGAGCTGTTTTTCTATTTTGATTATCAGAATAAAACGATTCAGTCTTTTCTTTTAATTGAAATTTAAATGTATCTACCTGATCCGTAAAATCATTATAAAAAAATGAATCTACATCATAAACAATGAAACTCCCTTGTTGTTCTGGATAATAATTGTATCCAAAATCAGGCACAGCTCCTTCATCTCTTGAACAAGCCATTAAAAAAACGGAAGTTAGAAGTGCAAAAAAGAATATGTTCAAAAATCGTTTCATCGTACCCTATAAAGGTACAAAAATTCAGAAAACCAGTTTAATATTTTTTTGTAATCTTGTACTCTAATGGAAAAGCATAGAATAATTGTTATTGGTGGTGGTGCAGCAGGTTTTTTTGCTGCAATAAATTGTGCTCAATTAACAAACAATACTGAAGTTTTAATCCTAGAAAAATCTAATAAATTACTTTCCAAAGTTCGTGTTTCGGGAGGTGGTAGATGTAATGTAACACATGCCTGTTTTGACAATGCAGCTTTGGTTAAACACTACCCAAGAGGCGAAAAAGAACTTCGCAATGTTTTTAGCCGATTCACCACAACAGATACCATCAACTGGTTTAAAGAACGTGGTATTGAGTTGAAAACGGAAATTGATGGAAGAATGTTTCCTACAAGCAACTCCTCGGAAACAATTATCAATTGCCTTATGAAAGAGGCAGATAAATTGGATGTTAAAATAAAAATGGGTGTGGATATTACCGAAATAATAAAAAACAAGGACAACACCTTCACATTAACAGCCAACGGTGGTGGTAGCTTTAGCTGCAACAAATTAATTATTGCTACCGGTGGAAATGCAAAAGCTAGTGCTTATGAATGGTTGGAAAAACTTGGCCATACAATCAACAAACCTGTCCCTTCCCTTTTTACATTCAACATTCCCAACAATCCAATAACTGAATTAATGGGAGTTGCTGTACCTTTTGCCAAAGTTAAAATAGCAAATACAAAATTAGAAACGGAAGGTCCTTATTAATTACACACTGGGGCTTAAGTGGTCCTGCAATCCTTAAAGGCATCGGCATGGGGAGCTCGAACACTGAGCGATTTAACTTATAGCTATACTGCTTTAGTAAACTGGCTTCCAAAACATACGGAAGAAAAATTGTGTATCGAATTTAATAATCAACGAGAAGAAAATGCTTCAAAAGCAATTATAAATAGCTGTCCTTTTGAACTCCCCAAACGTTTATGGGAGCATCTTGTAAAAAAAGCAAACGTTGATGATAGTGTTCGTTGGGCCGATTTGCCGAAGAAAAATGCTAATCAACTCATTAATTGCTTAATAAATGATGAGTATAAAGTACAAGGCAAAACAACGTTTAAAGAGGAGTTTGTAACTTGTGGTGGAATAAATTTAAAAGAAATTGATTTAACAAAAATGGAAAGCAAAATTGTTCCAAATCTTTTTTTCGCAGGTGAAGTTATTGATGTAGATGGAATTACAGGTGGTTTTAATTTTCAAAATGCATGGAGTACTGCATGGGTTGTTGCTCAAACTTTAAATTCGCAACCATAAAATATTTTAGCTCAAAAATCGTTTAGCAAAAGCTTTAACGTATATTCGCATAATGAATTTTGTAAAAACTATTTTCACATTGATTATTTTTTCAAGTCTATTTTTTAGCGCTTGTAAAAAAGATGAATTACTAACAGATTCCTCTGCTAAACTCGACTTTTCTGTTGATAGCATTTTATTTGATACCGTTTTTACCCAAGTAGGCTCTACTACACGTTCGTTCCGAATTTATAATAACCATGATCAACCTATCAATATTTCCAAAATATTTTTAGGTGCTGGAGCGGCTTCCCAATATCGAATCAATGTTGATGGTAGTGCTACTACTTCTTCTAATCCAATTATTCGCGATGTAGAAATTATGGCTGGTGACAGTTTATTTGTTTTTGTGCAAGTTACTGTTGACCCAACAGGAAGTACCTCTCCATTATTAATTAAAGATTCTGTAATTTTTGAAACAAATGGAAATATTCAAGATGTTAAACTAACTGCTATTGGACAAGATGTTTATTTGGTAAAACCAGATCGCTTTCCAACCAGTGGCTTTCCTGATTATTCAATTATAGGAAGAGCGGGCTTTGACACCATTCTACCTAATGATAAACCGTATGTAGTTTTTGGTTATGCAGTAGTTGATTCTGCTTGCAAACTTACCATTCAGCAAAACACTAAAATGTACTTCTACAACAATGCTTGTTTGTACGTTTATAAAGATGGTAGCTTGGTAGTAAACGGAACTTTTGGAAACGAGCCTAGCTTTCAAGGTTACAGATTAGAATCAGCCTATAAAGATACTCCAGCACAATGGCGTGGCATTTGGCTATCTGCATTGAGTAAAAACAATTCTATCGATTGGGCGATCATAAAAAATGCAAACATTGGCATTCAAGTAGATACCGTGGCTTCCTTAACACAACCTACACTCAAGCTGACCAACACAATTATAAAAAACATGCAAATTGCAGCATTGTACGGACAAGGTGCACGCATTTGGAGCAATAACTGCGTGTATGCTAACTGTGGATTATACGTTACAGCACTTACCCTAGGTGGAAATTATAAATTTGAACACTGCACATTCGCTAATTTTTGGAGTAATGATGACCGTCAAACACCAACTATTGCCCTCAACAATTACTATGTAAGTGGAAGCAATTTATTGGTTCGTCCGCTTGATAGCTGTTATTTTGGAAATTGTATTATCTACGGAGATATAACCGAAGAAATTGGAATAGACTCAACAACATTGGCTGGACCTGGTTTCTTCAGCTATGAGTTTGAAAACTGTATTCTTAAAACGTCCAGAAATACTACAAATTCATCGCATTACACAGATATTATAAAAAATTCAAATCCGCAATTTAAAGACTCGGGTGTGAATGATTATCAACTAAAAACAAATACATCACCTGCAATTGATGCAGGCTCCACAGGAGTAATAATTCCAATTGATTTAAAAAACAATATAAGAAATGGAGTTCCGGATATTGGAGCTTATGAATTTATTCCTTAAGCGTTATACAATTCCATTACCGTAATTTCTGGCAATATCCCTACTCTACCCGGATAGCCTAAAAATCCTAATCCACGGTTTACATACAAGTGCTGATTTCCATCGGTATACAATCCAGCCCATTGTTTATATACATATTGCGATGGACTCCATTTAAAACCTGGTATTTCAATACCAAATTGAAAACCATGTGTATGTCCGCTAAACGTAATGTCTACATCTTTGTACTCTTGTCGCACTTGATTACTCCAATGCGATGGATCGTGAGAAAGCAACAATTTAACTGGATATTTCTCAGCACCCAAATATGCTTTTTTCATATCCCCATATTTTGGAAAACGTAATTTATCGCCCCAATTTTCAATTCCTATCAAGGCAATTTCTGCATCCTGTTTTTTTAATGCTACATGCTCATTCATTAATAATTTCCATCCCAACTGTGCATGAATCGTTTTTAAATCTTCTAAATTTTGACGTTTAGCAGCTTCTGTTTCCCACGTAACATAATCACCATAATCATGATTGCCCAATGTGCTAAATACGCCCATAGGTGCTTTCAATTGATTAAGCACATTCATAAATGGTTCCATTTCGGTTGAACGGTCATTAACCAAATCTCCAGTAAAAAAGATAATATCCGGCTTTTGAGCATTGATCAACTTCACAGCTTCTTCCAGTGGTTTTGTGGAGACAAAACTACCTGAATGAATATCTGAAATTTGAATAATCCGCAATCCATTAAATTCGCTTGGCAAGTTTGGCAACACCACTTTTACATTATGAATCTTATAATCAAATGCTCCTTTTACCATTCCATAAACAAAACTTGCAAATGGCAATGCTGCCATTCCCAATGCCAATTTATTTAAAAATGCAATGCGTGAAATGCCAGTCGAGACACCTGAATCTTGAACCATATTGGCATGAACCGGCTTTACAAAATAGCTACCAACCCATCTGAAAAAACGAATCAAATCATCTATCCCGATAAATACCGAACCAATTAATTTTGATATCATAACCATGGTTATAATTGCAAACAAATAAATTCGAATGTACTTAGGCCAATCAACAATGGGAATAACGAAAGTTGTAATAAACAGAAAAAACGAAAAAGCGGAAAATCCCCAATAAATGTAAAAAACAGTATTGCGTCTACTAAGTGATGCTCCTTTTAAAACAACACTAACCGCTTGATAAAAATACAAGTCAAACAGAAAAAGGATTATTCCAACAATTACAAAACGAAATGCAAGCGACATATTTATAAATTTTAGAGCACAAAACTATGGAAACATTTTTGAATCCAAAGTTTCCAGATAATTATTTAACTGTTTTAGCTTTTTTTAACGATTGTATAACAACTGAACTCCTAAAATAGTTTCAGCTGAAGGAATTGAATTCTGAAAAGTGCCTGTAACGTAATTAAAACGAGCGATGGAGTTGGCTTCAACAACATAAATTTCATTGTTTAAATCGTCATAAATAAGCTGTTTTGCGGTATATCCCGCTAAATAGACCGTTACGCTACTTGTTTGGAACTGATATTTATAAATTATTCCATTGGAATGACCTAAAAGAAAAGTATTCGAATCAATTTTTACAGCACTTAACAAACTACCAGTAGCTAAAGGAAAAGGATAAGGATTCCATAAATTATTATTCACCCGATCAAACAATTGTATAACTCCCTGCCCAGCAACATTTCCAAAAACAAAAACATTCTCCTGATCCTTTTCACAAAAAGCAATCACATCTTGTGTCATTCCTGTTTGCTGATAACCGACACCAGTCGTTTGATGACTGTTTAGTATTCTGGCCGATGTCTGTTTATCAACTTGCTCCGACAATAAATAACCTCCATTAAAGCAAAAATTCTCGATGTAATGATTGGCATTTGCATTCGCATTGTAAATACCATTTCCATTGTGATCATACCCTTTTAACATTCCACTGTAATAGGCTACATAAGAAAACTTTTCGGTTGCAAAATACCCCGTAAAATAAGGATTAGAAGAAATTGCATTGAGAACATTGAAGACTGTAGCTGCTGTTGTTAAATCAATTGAAGTAAGTGCTCCAGTGTAATTACCACACTTATTAAACTGCTGAAAATAACTGCTTGCTGAAGACGCTAAATAATCGCCAGAAAAGGATTGTAAAGTATTTAAAGCACTAAATGTACTATCGATATAAAACAAATTTGTTTGTATCGAATTCGCATAAGTACTAACTAATAATTTTTTCAACTTTTTAGGAACAGCATTAATCAATATTTTTTTGTACGCTTGAGATTCATTAACACCATCAGAAGCCGTAATATGAATGTAGTAGACTCCAGATTCTAAATGAATATCGTCCAAGGCATAATTTAATTGAAATGAAGAACTTGGTGAAGTAAATGGAATTGGTAATCCAATATATGCTACATTATTCTGTTCATCCAAAAGATTAACAGTTACCGATTCCAACTTCCGATCATCACTTACACTCCCTTTTACCAAAACAACATCGTAAACATCAAACACTTGATTTTCGTAGGGCGAACTAATTGAAATAACAGGTTCTTGCGAATCGTCATCCTTTTTACAGGATTGTATTGACAACATAACACTTATTAAAACGAAGAATCTTCCAATTACTTTTTGCATACAATAAAGGTATCAAAAATTACCAACTTTTTCAAGAGCTCCTTTTCTCGATTAAATAACCTAAAAAAACATCAATTAACTCAATTCGTCTGAATTCCAACACCTTAAAAAAAAAACTCATTTTTTACTTTTTTATCCGAGCTGTTGAAAACATGTTAATCATCTGTTAATACAATTATATACTGCCTTCACGCGTTATTTTTTGGTAAATTTGAAGTATGAATGATTTTAACACAAAAACAGATTTTAATTCTCGAAAAAGATTGGCAAAAGGCGCAAACTCACAACCAATTATGGATATTGGTAAAATGCCACCACAAGCAGTTGATTTAGAGGAAGCCGTTTTGGGCGCATTAATGCTTGAAAAAGATGCATTAACAAATGTTATTGACATCTTAAAATCTGACAGTTTTTACAAAGATTCCAATTCTAGAATATTTGGTGCCATTGAACGCCTTTTTACTCGCTCAGAACCTGTAGATATATTAACAGTAACTCAAGAATTAAAAAAAACAGGAGAACTAGAACTTGTAGGTGGTGCTTATTACATCACACAATTAACAAATCGTGTTGCATCAGCTGCAAACGCGGAGTTTCATGCTCGTATTGTTGCACAAAAATACATTCAACGCGAATTAATTAGAACTTCTACTGAAACAATCAAAGATGCATACGAAGAAAGTTCTGACGTTTTCGACTTATTAGATAAAGCAGAAAAAAGTTTATTCTCCATCGTTGAAGGAAATATCAAAAAGAATTACGATAAGATGAGTACCCTTATTCGTAAGGCCATTGAACAAATTGAAATTGCAAAAAATAAAAAGGACGGTTTATCGGGCGTTCCTTCTGGATTAACAGCACTCGACCGATTAACATCGGGCTGGCAAAAATCAGACTTGGTAATTTTAGCTGCTCGTCCAGCAATGGGTAAAACTGCACTCGTATTATCCGTGGCGCGTAATGCAGCTGTTGATTTTAATAAGCCTGTTGCCGTTTTCTCTCTTGAGATGTCTTCCTTACAATTAGTTACTCGTTTAATTTCAAGTGAATCTGAATTATCTGGTGAAAAATTAAAAAAAGGAAGCTTAGCTGATCATGAATTTGAGCAATTAAATGCTAAAATTCAAAAACTAGCAGAAGCACCATTGTTTATTGACGATACTCCTGGCTTATCTGTATTTGAATTACGTGCAAAAGCGAGACGATTAAAAGAACAACACAATATAGAATTAATAATTGTCGACTACTTACAATTAATGACTGCTGGTGGCGAAGGAAGAGGAAATCGTGAACAAGAAATTTCCACAATTTCTCGATCGTTAAAAGGTTTAGCAAAGGAATTAAATGTTCCTATGGTTGCTTTATCTCAGTTAAGTCGTGCCGTTGAAACACGAGGTGGTGATAAAAACCACAATTATCCGATTTACGTGAATCAGGAGCAATTGAACAGGATGCCGATATGGTAATGTTTATTCATCGTCCAGAATACTATGGAATTACTGAAGATGAAAATGGTGCTCCAACAACGGGAATGGGCGAATTGATTATCGCAAAGCATCGTAATGGACCCGTTGATTCCGTTAAAGTAAGATACATTGGTCAATACACTAAATTTGCGGATTTAGATGTGCTCGATACAAATGTTGATTATGGTTCAGGCTCATCCAGTGCTGGCATGATGCCAAATGAAGAATTTGGACAAAATACATTTATTCAACAATCTAAAAAATGGGATGTTGAAGAAGATCCTTTTTAAAATGATGATTAATAAAATTCGTATTACATTTTTTTTACTACTCATTTCATTCGTGTCAAATGCGTCTCACATTCTAATCCCAATGGATTTAGAGCAGAAGAATCATTTGAAGGCATACGGTATTGCCTATTGGATTCTTAAACAAGACGTTGAAGTTCATTGGTTGCTAAACTATCGTGGCGGTAGCTTCATGATTCAGGGCGCCAAATCAATTGAAAATGAATGCAACATAAGAGGTGTTTCCTATGAAGTAATAGCTGATGCGAAAGCCACTTCTATCCTATCCGAAATTGCAAATCCAGAAGTAAACATGGAAGATGTTAAATTAGAAAAAGCACCGAAAGTTGCTGTTTACTCTCCTAAAATGAAACAGCCATGGGATGATGCAGTAACACTTGTACTTACTTATGCAGAAATTCCTTACGATATAATTTATGATGAAGAAATCATTCACGAAAAATTAAATCTTTACGATTGGCTGCATTTACATCATGAAGATTTTACTGGACAATATGGTAAATTTTGGTTTGGATATCGTAATGCTGCTTGGTATCAAGAGCAAGAGCGCACGCTAGAAGCGAGTGCTCAAGCATTGGGCTTTAAAAAGGTTTCCGAAATGAAATTGGCTGTTGCAAAAAAGATAAGAGATTTCACTGCTGGTGGTGGTTTCATGTTCTCCATGTGTTCGGCTCCCGATAGCTACGACATTGCACTTGCTGCAGAAGGATTAGATATTTGCGAAAGCATGTTTGATGGAGATGGCACCACACCAAATTACAATCAAAAATTAGATTTTTCAAAAACCTTTGCTTTTACAAATTTCACATTAAGTACTAATCCAAACGAATATTCTAAATCATCAATCGATACTTATGCAACACGAAAACAAAAATATGGTGTTAGCAAAGAAAACGATTTATTTACTCTTTTTGATTTCTCCGCAAAATGGGATGTAGTTCCTACCATGCTTTGCCAAAACCATGAACAAGTAATCAAAGCTTTTATGGGACAAACAGTTGCGTTTGATAAATCATTCATTAAACCAAATGTGCTAATTATGGGCGAAAACAAAGCCGCTAATGAAGTGAGATACATTCATGGTGAATACGGTAAAGGAACTTTTACTTTCTATGGTGGTCATGATCCAGAAGATTACGAACACAGAGTTGAGGATCCTCCGACCGATCTTAGCCTTCATCCTAATTCTCCTGGATACAGACTCATATTAAACAATGTGCTGTTTCCTGCTGCAAAAAAGAAAAAGCAAAAAACTTAAATTTCTAATAAATTAATTGGGGCTAATTTAAAATTTATCAATCTTATAACTCAATAAACAACAATTCTAATTTATTTTTTCTTAGTTGAAGATTTAGGTTTAATTCCTAAAAACATCTTCTCTTTTATATGCTTTGTGTAATCATCGTGATTTTCAAATACTCCACTAACAGTATTGTAACTTATTATAGCTATTGGAAAATCTAAATAAAAATCATCCCCCGCACTTTTCTCTTTAAATAAATCGACCTCAAATTCGAAAAAAAATGGTGTACTTGACTTAGGAACAGAATCTGGAAGACTCGTATTTATACTAACCAATCTTGAAATGTATCCTGCTTTTGAAATTAGAATGGAATAGTTTGAATTGCCTAACAAATCAAAAGAAAAGGAATGATCATGGTAAGGAATATTTGTTATTTCTTCCCACACTAATTCTTCATTTTCCCTATAAAGAGAAATAGCAACTCCATCGATAGGCTCCTTCTTACTTAGTGCAATACCCATTACCTTTAAACAAACAATTGTATCATATGATTTAATAACAGTATCCCTTTGAGAGAAGATTAAACTTGGATATAAAATCAAGAAACAACAAGCAACTAATTTAAAATTCATAGAATAGTTTTTTAGGTTAAGCACGTATTAATTGAATCGATTTTCTTGAAAGCAATTTATTTACAAACAAATCATCTATGCCTAATCCAGGCAAAATGGCTCTAGAGCTATTATTTAATAAATTAAACTTAGCCGACAATTCTCTTATTCTAAACAACTTACTATCTTCTGACCTTGTTGAAATCGAAGTTTTTAGTATCTCTGCAAGCGTAAGAGCATTCTCATAATCATATTGGATTGCATCTTTTATTTTTCTAACTAAACTTCTATATGTAGAATTAAAATGCTCATGCATTCCCTCTAAGGCATAAAAAAGTAGCAGGAACAACTTTATTTCAATTTCAGAATGAATAAATGACTTTAATGACACCTCACTTAAAAGCTTATTTAAAGTTGTTATTCCTTTCTTAAAACTAGATGAATAATAACATGAATAGGCTATAAAGTTTGTAAACAAGATTTTTTCAAAAACATTATCAAGATCTATTTCAATATCAAACGCTTCAACATCAGTTAATAGTCGGTCTTCTTTTGAGTTAAACTTATATAACTTAATCGTTGATATAAAAAAATTAAATGTAAAATAGCATCTATTGCAATGAACTTTATTTAAATTGTTAAAGACTATTTTTTCAAAATATTTTTGAGCATTAACAAATAGCTTTTGTTGAATATAATATTCAAAATATAAAACATCTAAATACTTCATAATGAAACTATAGCATTTATCGTCTGTATGTTCATTATAAACAGAAACAATTCTTCTAAGCAACTCTTCAACAGAATGCTCTTCAATCGATTCATCTGACTGTCTAACAAAAAGTGAATATTGAACATCTATTAAATATTTAAAAACTAATAAATGATCAGAAGGATAGAGATTTAATAAATTGTTTATCTCTTTTTTATAAAACATCAATCTTTTAAAGTCTTGCTCTTCTTTATTTAGATAGTATTGACCTAATTTTTGATTAAAATCTAATAAAACATTTTCCCCTTTATCTATTGCTAAGCTATTTGCTACTGCTATGTTGTATTTTTGAGAATATTCGTAATACTTTTCTGTATTTATATTCATCTTCTTTAAAGCATGATAAATAACAGTCAATTCGTGCTGCATATCATTCTTAATCAAATCCTGCTCAATTTTTTTTATTATTGCTATTGCTGTTTCTTTAGGGAACTGAAAAATCAAATTATCAATATTGGCAACATTTTTAAGTATTTCAGAACGCTCATCTTTAATATTTTTAAATAAATAATCCTGAATCTTGTCCATCAACCTTGATTTTAATGTATAAAATGCTGCATTCGAAACATTTAATTGAGCAAATAATTCACCTTCGTCTGTATGTTTTCGATACAACTCAAACAACTTTAAAAATTTTTCAGATTTATTTTGTCTAAATTGTGAGGAAATTGTACAAAAATCAATTTCATCGAGCTCTTGAATGACTTTATCTAACTGCATATTTTTGTTTTTAATTAATAAACAATAAAATTTATTTCCTTATTTAGATTAATCTAGGTCAACATATAATTTGCCTTCCTTTTTTGATATAATTGTAATTCTCACACATCCATCTTTTTGAAGTATTGCGAACCACTTATTTGAATTACTTATTGGGCATAAATATTTTACCACTAAACCTTTTAAAAGAAAATATTCATTTAACTCTTGTAAATTAATCTTGGAGTTTTCAATATCTGCTACAAATAAACCTCTCTCGTTTATTATTAGCGCTCCAAAGGTGAATAACATAGCAAATAGAGAGATTATTAGTACCCCATAAAATAAAACATCCGAATAGTTTTCCATATTGTATAATTTAGTAAGGACTATCACCATGTCCAATTACCTCTGTTGCAGTACAAAATACGGTTGTCCAAAAATGCTCTCCGTTTTTAATAGTATGAGCTATCCAATTAAAACTATTCCTTGACCCAGGACTACCAGCACATTGCTGCAGAGAAAGAATTTCATACCCATTATTAATTAAGTATTGCCTTACTTCATATTCACCAACTGCAGCATTGGCTTCGTCAATAATTCCTAAACCCGAAACACTAAGTGTAATTGATGTAATTGAAAAAATTGATACAACTAAAATGCATCTAATCAGTAGTCTTTTTATCCTTTTCATTTTTTTTAAAAATTTAGAGTAGTTGTTGTTTATTTCTAGACATAGAAATACCACCCCACTCTATTTTCCGTGGACAAAAGCATAGTCAAATGCAACTCACATCAACTATCTGATTTTCAATATTTTAATTGATTTTTATTATGATTTTATAAAATACATTATTGATTTAAACATTTATTAGTAATCAAAAAGTAAATTTGAGAAGATAATTTTTAGTCTCAATGGACAAATAGTGCATTAAATGCAACTCATGTTAACAAACTTAATCTCAAACGATTAAACTGTTTAATGAAAATATTTTAAGAATATAAATTAAAAACCAATATGGCTACAGCAGATAATTTTGAAATTATCAAACATTTATCACAACAAGAACAAATCATTGTGAATGAATATTTGAAAAAATTTAAACCTATCGGATTAAATAAAAAAAACGAGTACAAAGAAGAATTACTTTTTCAAATTTTAAGTAAGGAGAAAAATGTCAGTGATGCGGAATTATCCAAACGGCTAGAAGTCAAGAGAATTGATATGCTCAAAAGCAATCTATATACTAAAATAATAGAAGCGCTAACTCAAGATCGATTTATTTCTAATGGAGAGCTTTTTAGTAAAAATGACCAAACCGTTTTTAAACTAAAAAAACAACTTCTAGCAATTCGAATCTTATACAGAAATCTTACTAGAGACAAAACTAACTCAATTTTAAAACTACTCGATGAGTTAATAAAAAATGCAATCAAAAATGAAGTTTATGAAATTACGATAGAAGCTCTCCAGTTAAAAAAATACACAACAGGAATTCGTTTTGGCATAAAGGAATTCGAAAAAATAGATTCGGAAATTGAATTCTACAAATTAACCCAAACCGCGCTATATAAAGCCACTGATGAATATTCAAAACTAGCTCTAAACAATGAGTTTCAAAAAAAATATACTGAAAAAGAATTAGACAGTCAATTGTCAAGTGCAATTAAACGGACTCAATCAGATTTTAAAAACACAAAATCAAATCAAATTTATTATTTTTTGCAACTCTTGATTTTGGCCCAATTAGAAAGGAAAAAAGAATATAAAAAAGCAATAAACCATTCAATTGCATTTATAAAATACATAAAAAATTGCGATATCGTTTTTAGAAAAGAAAGAATAGGTTTTATGTGGGACAATGTAAGTCAATTCAAAGTATATTTGGGAGACTACAAAGGAGCGGCAATCGATGCACAAAAAGCCCAAGAATATTATTTAAAAAATAGTTTTCACTCATTGGTATCAATTGAGCAAGAGTTTTACGCACATTTTTACAACAAGAATATTGCGAAAGCACTTTTTTGTATTGAACTAATGCAAGAACATCCTTTTTCTGATTCAGGACAATTTAGAAAGTCGAAATTTACTTATTACAAAGCATGCGTAATGTTCGAACTAAAACAATTTCAACAAGCCTGGAATCAATTAAAGAATACCTTGGAAATAGAAACCGACAAAACTCGTTGGAATATTTCACTCCGAATATTAAACATTATTCTATTTGTTGAACTAAAAAAAATAAATGAAGCTTCTAGAGCTTTAGAAGCATTAAGAAAACATATTGAAAGAACTAAAAATGATGAAAAAATAACCAAAAGAGATCAATTAATTGTCACCACACTTAGAGAATTCGAAAAAGATGGATTTCAATTAAATCATAAAAAAAATGTAATGAATAATTTCATTAATCTTCTTTCAACTCCAAATGACGAGGTTTCTTGGACACACTATAGCACTGAATTGATTCCTTTTCATAAATGGATACAATCACAAACAAATTAATCTTTCAAATTAATCATAAAAAGTCCAAGAAACACCAAATTTAAAAGCTCTTCCACTATTTGGATAGTTTGGTGTTTGAATATAATTAACATCCATCAAACCATCATTGAGGTGTTCTACCTTGAAAAATAATCTAACATCCTTTACCTTTAAATTTATAAAAAAATCTAAAAGCAAGTAATTGCCATATTTCTTATTGTCCTGCAAATAAAATTGTGAAGTTGCGGGCATATACCTATTTGAATAAAATTCTGAATTGTAAAAACAATCAATCCCTATTTGCATTAACAATGCCTTTTTAAATAAATAATTCTCGTAATACAATGAGTTCTTTAAAACAAATTCTGGTAATCGAATTACCATCGAATCAGGTACATACTGATAAACAAAATTTGTTGCCAAATGCCAATTATAAAAAGATAATTTATTATTTACAAAAATAGAAAGAATAGGGATTATTGAATTATACTGCCTAGAAATAGAAAAATTATCATAATACACAACATTTTTAGTTTGTGAATAATCAACTCCAAATAAAGTCTTATACTTATGCAAATAGAAATTTAATCCTATCTTTTTTGACTGAATCCTATCAAAATTATTATTCCACTTAAAATGATTTGAATAATATAATGTATTAATAAAATCAGGACTTTGTTCTTTCAACTCTCCATAAAACTGAACGTAGCTAAGGCTATCATCCAACTTTTTTTTCATCAGTCCAGAAAATAAATAACCGTTTTTATTGTAACCCCCTATTCCATATTTTGCATCGATAATATACCAAAATTGATTTTTCGAAACCATATTATACACTCTTGTCCCAGCTATAATATTATTAAAGGTAGAATCCAATACCCGTTGCTTAATGCCTATATATTCATGACTCAAGCTGAGAGCTAATCCAAAAAAATCTGAAATGGACGACTGCTTTTTTTGATTTCATACGAGTCCACTCCAGCTTATTACCAACCTTGTAATGATAGGTCGAGTCATATGTTTTTAATGTATCATAATAGACCGAATTATAAAAATCAGAAGAGACCATTTCATCTCTAAATTCAAATAGCTTATCATCAAATTCCGTAGTTAGAGATATTCGACTGATAGCATTAACAGATTTAACGGAATCATTAATTAAAATAGATTTTCCAAAATTGAAAAATTGTGTAATCCTAAAATTTTTATTCCTAATTTTATTCTTAGCCAAATCAAGGTTCACATCAAACAGCTTTCTATCAAGAATAGACTTCGAATAGATAAATGCTGAATCATCAATAATTCCACCATTTTCAGCGACATCAACCCCATTATAAATTGCCGAAAACAGCAGTGAATATCTGTTATTCTTACTTGAATAATGTGATGTAGCAGACAAATAATTATGAATAAGATTCTGTCTATTATAAAAACCATCAGCTCTCAGACGGCTAAAATTGAAAGTGAAATTTAAACGACTGTTTACATTGTAAGAAAATACCATCTTAAATAATTGCTCCCGCTTTGAGCCAATCACGTAGAGTATATCAGCATATGGACTTCTGACATTGTAATATTTGTTTTTTTGCGGAGTATTAAAATAGACTGAATAGCTATTTTTACTATAATTAAAGTCTAAATCATTCGATTCCATTCTATAAAAGATCATAGAATTAATTGGTAAACCATTATTTCCTATGGCAAAACGGTTATAATAATTTTGAAATGAATATAGCGTGGTATTTAGAGCGGAAAGAGAATCGCTATTTTGAAAATTTTCAGAAGTAAAATAATTAATTGCATTTTTTGACTTAGTCAGAGTATCTTTTTCACCATTTCCAAAAAAACAAATGGGTGAAATTAAAAACAAAAATGTAATAAATCTTCTAAAGCATATCATTTGAAAAAATCTAGAGTATTTAAAACAAAAAAGCCTCAATTCATAAAGAATTGAGGCTATTAAAAGTGGCAACGACATACTCTCCCACATGTAACTGTAGTACCATCTGCGCTGGTTAGCTTAACTTCTCTGTTCGGAATGGGAAGAGGTGGACCTAACCGCTATAGTCACCTAAAATTATTGATTCGTTTTTGCGAATCGTAATAAGATTGACATAATAAAGAAAGAAAATACAATGATAATTTCAAAATACGAGATTAATAAGAAAGCTAACGAGTAATTAGTATTGCTCAGCTTTGACATTACTGCCTTTACACTTGCAACCTATCAACGTGGTAGTCTTCCACGACTCTTTAAAGAAATCTTATCTTGAGGCGAGTTTCGCACTTAGATGCTTTCAGCGCTTATCTCATCCGAACATAGCTACCCTGCGGTGCAGCTGACGCCACAACAGGTACACTAGCGGTTCGTCCGACTCGGTCCTCTCGTACTAGAGTCAGGTCCTTTCAAATTTCTAACGCCCACAACAGATAGGGACCGAACTGTCTCACGACGTTCTGAACCCAGCTCGCGTGCCACTTTAATCGGCGAACAGCCGAACCCTTGGGACCTTCTCCAGCCCCAGGATGTGACGAGCCGACATCGAGGTGCCAAACCCCCCCGTCGATGTGAGCTCTTGGGAGGGATCAGCCTGTTATCCCCGGCGTACCTTTTATCCTTTGAGCGATGGCCCTTCCATGCGGAACCACCGGATCACTATATCCGTCTTTCGACCCTGCTCGACTTGTATGTCTCACAGTCAAGCACCCTTATGCTATTGCACTCTACGTACGGTTACCAAGCGTACTGAGGGTACCTTTGAAAGCCTCCGATACTTTTTTGGAGGCGACCACCCCAGTCAAACTACCCACCAAACAATGTCCTCCGTTAGGAGTTAGACTCCAAATAAATCAAGGGTGGTATTTCAAGGCTGACTCCACGATGCCTAGCGACACCGCTTCGTAGTCTCCCACCTATCCTACACATGATTTATCCAAAGTCAATGTTAAGCTATAGTGAAGGTGCACGGGGTCTTTCCGTCCCGTTGCGGGTAATCGGCATCTTCACCGATACTACAATTTCACCGAGCTCGCGGCTGAGACAGTGCTCAGATCGTTACACCATTCGTGCAGGTCGGAACTTACCCGACAAGGAATTTCGCTACCTTAGGACCGTTATAGTTACGGCCGCCGTTTACTGGGGCTTCAATTCAAAGCTTCTTCTTACGAATAACCTCTCCTCTTAACCTTCCAGCACCGGGCAGGTGTCAGGCCATATACATCACCTTTCAGTTTAGCATAGCCATGTGTTTTTGATAAACAGTCGCCAGAGCCATTTTACTGTGGCCCTCCTTGCGGAGGGCACCCTTTCTCCCGAAGTTACAGGGTTAATTTGCCTAGTTCCTTAGCCGCGGATCACTCGAGCACCTCAGGATTCTCTCCTTGACTACCTGTGTCGGTTTGCGGTACGGGTTGCTGTTACCTGAAGCTTAGTGGTTTTTCTAGGAAGTCTGATTAGGTTCATATTCAATTGCCCGAAGGCTCTCGATACTATCGGATTCGACAAGTCGTGCGGATTTACCTACACAACCTATATCTACATCTTTTAACGCACATATTCGTCAGTGCGCAGATCGTTCACTACTTCGTCACCACATCGCAGTAAAGCAAGTACTGGAATATTAACCAGTTGTCCATCGACTTCGCCGTTCGGCTACGCCTTAGGTCCCGACTAACCCTGAATCGATTAACGTTGTTCAGGAAACCTTAGTCTATCGGTGGGCAGGTTTCTCGCCTGCCTTATCGTTACTTATGCCTACATTTGCTTTTCTAGAAGCTCCACCATAACTCACGTTACAGCTTCAATGCCGCTAGAATGCTCCCCTACCAGATGTCTTACGACAAATCCAAAGCTTCGGTACTATGTTTTATGCCCGATTATTATCCACGCCCAATCGCTCGACTAGTGAGCTGTTACGCACTCTTTAAATGAATTGCTGCTTCCAAGCAAACATCCTAGCTGTCAAAGCAATCGGACCACGTTAGATCAACTTAACATAGATTTAGGGACCTTAGCTGTTGGTCTGGGTTCTTTCCCTCTCGCCCACGGACCTTAGCACCCATGGGCTCACTCCCGAGTATATGTTATAGTATTCGGAGTTTGTCAGGATTTGGTAGGCGGTGAAGCCCCCTAGTCCAATCAGTAGCTCTACCTCTATAACACTCAACCTCGAGGCTGTTCCTAAAAACATTTCGGGGAGTACGAGCTATTTCCCAGTTTGATTAGCCTTTCACCCCTACCCACAACTCATCCGGAAGCTTTTCAACGCTTATCAGTTCGGTCCTCCATTCCATGTTACCGGAACTTCAACCTGGTCATGGGTAGATCACAAGGTTTCGCGTCTACCCCCTCTAACTATACGCCCTATTCAGACTTGCTTTCGCTTCGGCTCCAGATCTTAAATCTTTAACCTTGCTAGAGAGGAGTAACTCGTAGGCTCATTATGCAAAAGGCACGCTGTCACGGCACGTAGCCGCTCCAACCGCTTGTAGGCGTACGGTTTCAGGATCTATTTCACTCCGCTATTCGCGGTTCTTTTCACCTTTCCTTCACAGTACTAGTTCACTATCGGTCTCTCAAAAGTATTTAGCCTTACCAGATGGTGCTGGCAGATTCCCACAAGGCGTCTCCGACCTCGCGGTACTCAGGATACTACTATGTAATACTTTTAATTCGTGTACCGGGCTTTCACCGTCTATGGCTCATATTTCCATCTGATTCCACTTTAAAAATATAGTCAATATTGTAGTCCTACAACCCCACAAATGCCGTAACATTTATGGTTTGGGCTATTCCCCTTTCGCTCGCCACTACTTAGGGAATCACTTAATTGTTTTCTTTTCCTCCGGGTACTTAGATGTTTCAGTTCTCCGGGTTTGCATCCTTTCGGATAATAGTTCTTCAAACTATTGGGTTGCCCCATTCGGAAATCTACGGGTAAATGAGTATTTGCCTCTAACCGTAGCTTATCGCAGCTTATCACGTCCTTCATCGCCTTTGAGAGCCTAGGCATTCGCCATACGCCCTTAATTACTTTCTTATTAAGTAATTCTTGTATTTTTTAATATTTAATAAATTAGATAAAAAAATTATCTACTTGTATTTTCTTTCAATATGTCAAAGAACTTTTCCCTAAAAAATAGAGTTTTGTGGAGAATAACGGATTCGAACCGATGACCCCCTGCGTGCAAGGCAGGTGCTCTAGCCAGCTGAGCTAATTCCCCAAATCGATTTTGTAGTCCCGAGCAGATTTGAACTGCTGACCCCTACATTATCAGTGTAGTGCTCTAACCAACTGAGCTACGGGACTATTTTTCAAGGTTAAAAAATTTTTAAGGTTAAAAAAAAAAAAAAAAATTTTGGCCTTTGACGATTGGCTTTTGCCTTTAATCCTTTCGCTCTATGGAGAACCACTGAGCTCGTTTTGGGTAAGTTTAAAATAATTAATGAAGAAAGAAATAGTGAGTATCGTAAAACTAACTAAATAGTTGAAACGAAATCTCTCTAGAAAGGAGGTGTTCCAGCCGCACCTTCCGGTACGGCTACCTTGTTACGACTTAACACCAGTTACTGGTTTTACCCTAGGCGACTCCTTGCGGTTATCGACTTTAGATACTCCCAACTTCCATTGTTTGACGGGCGGTGTGTACAAGGCCCGGGAACGTATTCACCGAAACATTGCTGATTTTCGATTACTAGCGAATCCAGCTTCATGAAGTCGAGTTGCAGACTTCAATCCGAACTGAGATCGGTTTTAGAGATTAGCATCATGTCACTGTGTAGCAACCCTTTGTACCGACCATTGTAGTACGTGTGTAGCCCTGGACGTAAGGGCCGTGCTGACTTGACGTCATCCCCACCTTCCTCACCGCTTGCGCGGGCAGTTTCACTAGAGTTCCCACCATTACGTGCTGGCAACTAATGATAGGGGTTGCGCTCGTTGCGGGACTTAACCCAACACCTCACGGCACGAGCTGACGACAGCCATGCAGCACCTAGTTTCGTGTCCTTGCGGAAAATCTCCTTTCAGAGACGGTCACTAACTTTCAAGCCCAGGTAAGGTTCCTCGCGTATCATCGAATTAAACCACATACTCCTCCGCTTGTGCGGGCCCCCGTCAATTCCTTTGAGTTTCACTCTTGCGAGCGTACTCCCCAGGTGGATTACTTATCGCTTTCGCTTAGACGCTTACAGTGTATCGCAAACATCGAGTAATCATAGTTTACAGCGTGGACTACCAGGGTATCTAATCCTGTTTGATCCCCACGCTTTCGTGCCTCAGCGTCAGTTACAGTTTTGCGAGCTGCCTTCGCAATCGGTGTTCTGTGTCATATCTAAGCATTTCACCGCTACATGACACATTCCGCCCACATCAAATGTACTCAAGATTGACAGTATCAATGGCAGTTCTGCAGTTAAGCTGCAGGCTTTCACCACTGACTTATCATTCCGCCTACGCACCCTTTAAACCCAATGAATCCGGATAACGCTTGGATCCTCCGTATTACCGCGGCTGCTGGCACGGAGTTAGCCGATCCTTATTCTTACAGTACAATCAGCTTCTTACACGTAAAGAGGTTTTTTCCCGTACAAAAGAAGTTTACAACCCATAGGGCCGTCATCCTTCACGCGGCATGGCTGGATCAGTGTTGCCACCATTGTCCAATATTCCTTACTGCTGCCTCCCGTAGGAGTCTGGTCCGTGTCTCAGTACCAGTGTGGGGGTTAATCCTCTCAGATCCCCTAGACATCGTAGCCTTGGTGAGCCATTACCTCACCAACTAGCTAATGTCACGCATGCTCATCTTTAACCACCGTAGTTTTAATATTAAAGTGATGCCACTCTAATATATTATGGTGTATTAATCCGAATTTCTTCGGGCTATTCCCCAGTTAAAGGTAGATTGCATACGCGTTACGCACCCGTGCGCCACTCGCCACCAGATATTGCTACCCGTGCTGCCGTTCGACTTGCATGTATTAGGCCTGCCGCTAGCGTTCATCCTGAGCCAGGATCAAACTCTCCATTGTAAGTTTGTTTGATAAGACTCTTCTTCAAAAAAAGAAAAATTTAATAATTTTGGATTTGTTTCTCAACTTATTATTAGAACATAATAATAAGAGGGATACTTACTATTTCTTTGGCTTCATCAATATTTTCAAAGAACTTATTTATATACTATTCTTGATTGCTCAAGACTATAAATTTCGTTTTATAAAGAACGTCCCGTTTCGTTTGGGGCGACAAAAGTAATCATACTTTTTATATCTGCAAACTTTTTTCGAAAAATTTTATTTTTTCTTTTTGAGTGCTTCAATGAACAGTGCTTGTTTTAAAAGCGGGCTGCAAAAGTACTAAACTTTTTTAATCTGCAAACTTTTTTTAAAGAATTTTTTATTTTTCTTTTTTTTCGTTTGTTATTCAGAGAACGTGTCCCATTTGATTGGGGCGACAAAAGTACTAAACTTTTTTAATCTGCAAACTTTTTTTTAAGAATTTTTTATTTTTCTTTTTTTCGTTTGTTATTCAGAGAACGTGTCCCATTTGATTGGGGCGACAAAAGTACTAAACTTTTTTAATCTGCAAACTTTTTTTAAAGATTTTTTTATTTTTCTTTTTTTCGTTTGTTATTCAGAGAACGTGTGCTTTGTTTTAAAGCGGGTGCAAATGTACAGTCTTTTTATATATTAGCAAGCATAATCTTATTTATTTTGACTAAAACATGTGATTGTGCTGTGAATCAGGCAAATAATTTTCGAAAATAATAGTGTAATGATAATTTTAAAGCCCACTCCTACTCTATTATACTATATATAGTATATTCGCAGATATGATTATTAAAATGAAAAAGACAACACTATTAGCTCTCCTTGCCTTATTCAACGGCTTATTATATGCACAGGATGAAAATCAAGGAGAAGAAACTACTATATATAATAGTAAAGGTTTTAATATTGGGCTCAACATTGGGGCTTATTTCCCTAATAAGTATACGGCTAATCTATACGATGGTTATGGATTTGATATAGATGGTAACAGAAATACATTTGAGAATAGCTTTATGTATAGGAAGATTATCCTTGAATATGGTGGAGGTTACGGTCAAACAGACTATATAGCACAAGAACTAAATGTTGCACATAATGAATGGAGCTTTACAGAAAGCGATATGCCCGTTAATATGAGGTATAATCCTTCCTTCTTGGTAGGTTTGCTTGGAAGGTATTCTGTAGATGAAAGAAATGCAATCCTTATTAATGTGAATGCAAGTAAAATTAATGTATCTGGAAATTTTACAATTACAACAAATACATCAACTCCAATTAATCAAATTCCTAAAAACATTCAGACATTTGCAATTAGAGGATCAGAACAGCGATTATTGCTGCAATTCGGATATCAGCATTTGTTTGGAGAAAATGAAAAGTTCAATTTTTTTGCAGAAGGAGGATTAAACATTTCTATTGCTAAATTTGATAAAAATGAAATACTCATTAATAATCTTTTAATTGATCTTGCTCAATCCTATAATGTGGCTGGGTATCCATCTTATGTAACAAAAAGACCAATAGGTACTGGATATGGCGCTTTTGCTGGGATGGGCTTAAACATTGGCATAAATGAGGGTATACGTGTTCAAATTGCTTATAGTCCAACATTAGAGAACATTAACATTGTAAAGAATCCTAAACTAAAAATACAGCATTCGGCTGGCTTAAGAGCCTATTATAATTTTTAAAACAAAGCTATGGCAACAACATCTAAACACCCAAAAGGACTATATTTTTTATTTTTTGCTGAAATGTGGGAACGTTTCGGCTATTATTTAATGCTTGGTATTTTCACCTTATATCTTCAGGCTGATGAGTCTGCAGGAGGTTTCGGGATGAGTAGATCGGACTCTTTCGATATATTCGGAACTTTTATAGCATTGGTATTTCTTACTCCTTTTTTAGGTGGTCTGTTAGCTGATCGTAAGTTAGGTTATCGAACATCAATTACCATTGGAGGATTAATGATGGGTGTAGGTTACTGTTTATTAGCCGTACACAATTTAACGGTATTTTATGTTGCCATCTTTTTAATCATTTTAGGAAATGGTTTTTTTAAGCCAAACATATCTACACTACTTGGTAACCTTTATTCAGAGCCTCAATACGTAGAGAAAAAAGATGCAGGATTCAACATCTTTTATATGGGAATAAACATTGGAGCGTTTATCTGCAATTTCTTTGGAGCTGCGTTACGTAATTATTTTAGTTGGGGGTATGCCTTTATGGCTGCAGGCATAGGAATGTTTGTTGGAATCATCATTTTCTGGGTGGGTGTTAAACATTACAAGCATGCTGATGTATTGAAACCTACAAAGAAAGAAGATGCTTCTTTATCTCGTATATTTGGATTAACAATCTTTCCAGCTTTTGTAGCGGGCATAGTAGGTTGGTTTATCCCGGGAAATATTTTTGGTAATGATTCAACGGATGCATTCATATTCGGTTCACTACCTGTTGTATACTTCTATTTCAATCTATATGCAAAAGCTGCACCCGATGAAAAACGTCCACTTGCTGCGATGTTAGCTATTTTTGCAGTTGTTATTGCATTTTGGGCTGTTTTCAAACAAAATGGAACGGCACTTACTACTTGGGCAGAATCGTATACAGATAGATCAATGCCTGCTGCGGTTTCTTCATCAGCAGAAAAACTAAAGTTAGCACAATCCCTTTCTTATAATAAAGATACAATTACAAAAACGGATCATCATTTTAGAAAAGTACTAGATGCTAAAGGTGCTCCTATAAAGGAATACAATTACAATGATTATTACAAAAATTTAGAAGGCAAAGAACTTCAAAAAGAAGGAGAGACTACGAACTTAATCAATACTGAAATATTTCAATCCGTTAATCCAGGCTGGGTAATATTGCTTACTCCTTTGGTTGTATTGTTTTTTAGCTTTTTGAGAAAACGAGGTAAAGAGCCTAGTACACCTGCTAAAATTGCATGGGGCTTGGTGATTAGTTCGCTAAGCACTTTTGTAATGGTGGCAGCCGTGTATGTTTGTAGTAATGGAGAAGTGAAAGCTAGTCCAATGTGGTTAATTGCATCCTATGGAGTAATTACTATTGGTGAATTATTCTTGAGTCCAATGGGTTTATCATTGGTTTCGAAATTAAGTCCGCCTAGACTAACAGCATTAATGATGGGTGGTTGGTTTCTATCAACATCGATTGGAAATAAACTATCAGGAGTATTAGCCACAATGTGGGATAAATACGAAAACAAATCCTATTACTTTTTAGTCAATTTTGCCTTATTGATTGGTGCTGCATGTATTATTTTTATGATGCTAAAATGGTTAAATAAAATTTTCTCAGAGCATACTGTAAAATAATGAATCTATTAAATCAACTACTGGACGCTCAAGATAAAGCCTTAAACATGATTAAGGAAGCCGAGAAGCGTGATTATTTTACGACAACTGCAAGCGAAAAAGAACTAAATACAAAATTATATGAGTTAGCATTTGAACTGTATGGAATTCGGAAGTTTTGGCACAAACGAATTGTTAGAGCTGGTAAGAATACCCTTTACCCCTATCGTGAAAATCCCGAAAATTTATTATTAAAAAAAGATGATATTCTATTTATCGACTTTGGTCCTGTTTTCGAGGATTGGGAAGCTGATATTGGAGATACGTACGTTATTGGAAATGATTCTTTAAAGCTGAAGCTTCAAAAAGATGTACGAGAAGCGTTTCATATTGGAACTCGTTTTTTTCAAGAAAAACAAGATGTTACATGTTCTGAGTTATATGAATTTACCTGCAATTTAGCGAAGGAAATGGGCTGGGAATATGGCAATGAGCATTGTGGTCATTTGGTTGGTAGATTTCCACATGAAAATTTATTAGGCGAGACTCTCGATAATTATATCCATCCAACTAATCATTTACCAATGCGCAGGAATGATAAATTTGGGGAACCACTCAATTGGATATACGAAATACACTTTATTGATAGAAAAGAAGAGATAGGTGGCTTTTTCGAACAATTGCTTTTGCAATAACCTACATCATTTTAGCCCTTTTAACAATATATGGACGAAGAACTTGGGTAAAATCAAGGTTTATATCAGCTTCTACAAAATCAATTTTATACTGACCGCATTTCAATTTTAGTTGATTTTTGAATTCAGCCATTTCTTTTAGATAAGACTCTTTGATTTCATTCGGGTGAAGTTTGATCTCTTCTTGCGTTTCCATATCAATGAACCGATATGGACGGTTCTCAAATTCAAAGTCAATTTCTTTTTGCTTGTCAGCAACATGAAATAAAATTACTTCATGCTTATTATGTTTTAAATGTTGTAATGCGGAGAATAATTCCTCTGCATTTGCTTTAGAATCCATCATGTCGCTAAAAATAACGACAAGTGAACGTTTATGGATTGCTTCTGCAATGGTGTGAATAGATTGAATTGCAGAAGTAGTTTTGTGCGTTTTAACATCAAATGGCTGAATTAATTTTTCTAATTCATGATACAACATTTTATGATGTAAGGAGCTGGACTTTGCTTGGGTATGAACATCCACTCCATCTGAAAAAACGCTCAATCCGACTGCATCCCTTTGTCGCCTAAGCAATTCAATTATAGCAGCAGCACAATATGCAGAGAAAGTAATTTTGCTATGTTTTCCTTTGGGCAAATCGGCCAAAGGAAAATACATAGAAGAAGATGAATCTATGATTATCTGACATCGAAGATTTGTTTCTTCTTCGTAACGTTTGATGAACAATTTGTCAGTTCTGCCAAATAATTTCCAATCGATGTGTTTAGTTGATTCCCCTTTGTTATATAAACGATGTTCGGCAAACTCAACACTAAAACCATGAAAAGGACTTTTGTGAAGTCCAGTAATAAAGCCTTCCACCACTTGTTTTGCTATTAGCTCAAGGTGTGTAAATTGTTGAAGAGGACTATGGTCTATTGTTTGCAAAAGAAGAATTTATGGGAATAAAACAAAAGCAGTTGGAAAGTCTTACTTCCCAACTGCTTAAAAAAATAGTTGAACTATAAAAGTGCTTTTAATTTAGCATCTAATACGGATTTAGGAACAGCTCCTACTTGTTTGTCAACAACTTCACCACCTTTAAAGAATAAAATAGTAGGGATATTACGAATACCAAACATTGCAGAAATGTTTGCATTGTGATCTACGTTAACTTTTCCAACAACTGCTTTCCCATCATAATCTTTTGATAATTCTTCTACAACAGGTCCTACCATACGGCAAGGTCCACACCACTCAGCCCAAAAATCTAATAATACTGGTTTGTCTGATTTTGCTACCAACTCATCGAAGTTAGCGTCTGTAATTTCTAAAGCCATCTTAATTTGTTTTAATTTATGAATTTATTTGTTTTTCTTTCAATTGAACCCTAAAGATAAAATTGTATTTCGAAGTAGTCAAATGATTTGCCAAAAAGTTTTCAATGACATAGTGGCATCATATGTGCAATGAAAGCAGTTATTCAACTGAATACACTATAATAGCGCCAAAAACGTTGTGAATAATTATTAAATAATTGAGTTGATTCATAAAAAAATAGTGATATTTATCCTAAATTTGTCTAGCTCCTATGAACACAAAGATATTCACTCCTACGACCACATTTAAAGTTTTAAAATTTTCATTTTTAGTTCTTTTTCTGATTTTAACAACTAAAAACACCCATGCACAATTCAGTTATGTAATAAATGGTGTTGTAAAAGAAGCAGGAAAACCTTTGACTGGGGCAATTGTAAGTGTATTTGATTTTAATAACGAAAAAATAAAAGAACTTACAACATCAGCAACAGGAAGTTTTACTTATAACTTAAAAGCGGATGAAGAATACAATATATTCATCACAAAACCGGGTTATATTTCTGTTAAAATAATCTACTCTACAATAGGGCTATCTGTTGAAGATGCAAAGAAATTCAAATCTACTTCCAACCCAGAAATCGAATTATTTGAATTACCGAAAGACCCTTCACTTGTTGCAAAATTGAACGCAACATTCACAAAACCACTTATGAGTTTTTATTATAGCTCAGATGACAATAAAATGATTGCTGATGATGATATCTA
This sequence comes from Bacteroidota bacterium, assembly GCA_016707685.1. Lineage (GTDB taxonomy): Bacteria > Bacteroidota > Bacteroidia > 2-12-FULL-35-15 > 2-12-FULL-35-15 > 2-12-FULL-35-15. The sequence goes on along the minus strand of JADJHE010000021.1, from coordinate 7,385 downwards.
CAAATCGATGCAACAGGAATTTGTAGTGCTTCAAAAACAAGCATTTGAGGAGAAAAACAAAGGGGCTGCTGCCGCTGAAAAAGAGGCAAAATATGCTGCTGCTATTACAAAAGGAGATCAAGCACTTGCAGCATCAAATTATAAAGCAGCGAAAGATGCTTATTCGGAAGCAATAACAATAAAATCAAGTGAAGCCTATCCAAAAACAAAGATTACAGAAATAGACAAACTAATAGCGGAAAATGCGGAAAAGGATAAACTTGCAAAAGAAAAAGAAATTAATGATAAGTACAATGCTGCCATCGGTAAAGCCGACAAAGCATTAACAGCAAAGGATTACGCTGGAGCGAAACTAGCCTACAATGAAGCGTTGACTATAAAACCAAATGAACAGCAACCTAAAGATAAAATAAAAGAGATTGAAAGTATTACAGCTAATTTGGCAGCAAAAGACAAAGCAGAAAAAGATAAATTAGCTAAAGAAAAAGAGTTAAATGATAAATATGCAGCAGCAATTGCGAAAGCAGATGCCGCATTATTTACAAAAAACTATGAGGCTGCAAAAACTGCCTATAATGAAGCTTTAGGTGTTAAACCGAATGAGCAACTCCCAAAAGATAAAATTGCAGGTATTGATAAAATTATTTCTGAAAATGCAGAAAAAGAAAAGTTAGCGAAGGAGAAAGCAGATGCAGATGCTGCTGAAAAAGCTCGTTTAGCAAAGATAAAAGCCGATTCAGATGCCGTTGAGCAAGCACGAATTGCGAAAGAAAAGCAGATGCGGAGGCATTACAAAAAGAAAAATTAGCAAAAGAGAAAGCCGCTGCTGATGCTGCAGCTGAGCAAGCGCGGGTAGCAAAAGAAAAAGCGGCAGCTGATGTAGCTGAAAAGGCGCGTATTGCAAAAGAGAAAGCAGATGCAGCAGCAGCAGAACAAGCTCGAATTGCAAAAGAAAAAGCAGAAGCAGACGCAGCATTAAAAGAAAAATTAGCGAAAGAGAAAGCCGCTGCTGATGCTGCAGAAAAAGAACGATTAGCAAAAGAAGAAGAGAAAAAAGCCTTTGATAGAAAATACAACGCAGTAATTGCAAAAGGAGATTCTGCAATTGCCATTAAAGATTTTCCAAAAGCGAAAATTGCATTTAATGAGGCTATTGCTTTAAAACCGACCGATGAATTACCTAAAAATAAATTAAAAGAAATTGATGCGATGATTGCAAATGCTGAATTATTTAAAAATGATTTAGCGAAAAAATATCCTGTTGGAGTTACTGAAGAAGTTGTAAAGGAAGGAAATTCAAAAGTAACACGTAGAATTGTTGTAACAGGATTCAAAGGTGTACTATACGAGAAAAAAGAAACGAGCTTTGGTACTGTTTACTATTTTAAAGACGGTAACCCTATCACCGAACAGATTTTTAATACAGAAACTAAAACAAAATAATTTAATCTATTTGGGAAAGCACAGGTAGTGTTTTTTTACCGTTTTAGCTAAAACATCAATACTCAATTGGTCTGATGCCTCTGCTATATCACGCACCAATCCATCTTTAAATAAAATATTGATTCTTATTTTATCAGAACGGTAGGCATCGTTGGTTACATTGCCTGTAAATACAAAGTAATTCACTTCCTTTTCGGTTAAACCAAGCTTCTTTTTGGCTTCCTTTTTAAATGAGGCAATCTTATCATCTTTAAATGGTTGATTTTGCAATTCAACACCAAACAACCCTCTATTGAGCAACATGGACGATAGTAATGACAATACCTTGTCTTTTTCGGGCTCAGCAGCCCACACCTTAACAGAAGCCATAATGTCGTAATCATCTAAATCGGCAAAAGCAAGGAGTACTTTTGGATTTTTATAAAATCTTCTTTTGAATATTTATTGTATAAAAATGTACGTAATGAAGGTGTGCAAAACAAATCTACTTTTTTTTCGGCTAACTCTTTTGCTCTATTTAATATATGAACAAGCATATTTTCGGCACTCAACACCGTTTTATGCAAATATACCTGCCAGTACATTAATCTGCGAGCAATGATAAATTTTTCGATTGAATAAATTCCTTTTGCTTCAACCACCAATTCGTCATTTACCACATTCAACATTTTAATGATACGCTCGGTACTAATTACCCCTTCCGATACACCCGTAAAAAAGCTGTCGCGTTTCAAATAGTCCAATCGGTCCATGTCTAGCTGACTAGAGACCAGTTGATGTAAAAATTTCTTTTTGTATTTGTTTTGAAATATTTTGATTGCTAAACTCAATTCACCATTAAATGTAGCATTCAGATTATCCATAAATAATTCGGAAATATCTTCATGATTTACATTGCTAACAATGCTATGTTCCAAAGCATGTGAAAAGGGACCGTGTCCAATATCGTGCAATAAAATAGCTATTGTTACACCTTTTGCTTCTTCGTCAGTAATCTCATGTCCTTTTGAGCGAATGGTATCAATTGCTTGTCCCATCAAGTGCATAGCACCCATAGCATGATGAAAACGTGTATGCAATGCTCCTGGATAAACCAGGTTGGTTAATCCCAATTGTTTTATTCTTCTTAATCGTTGAAAATAAGGGTGATCGATTAAATCGTAAATTATTTCGTAAGGAATAGATACGAAACCATAGATAGGATCGTTAAAGATTTTTAGCTTGTTGGAAAATGTATTCATCGTTGCAAAGATAATTTATCTTTTTTTAACAGGAAGCATCCACTAAAATTATCTAAATTTATACACTAAAATAACACCTAAACAATGGAAAGAATAAACGTTTTGTGGGCTGATGATGAAATTGAGTTATTGAAACCACATATCTTGTTTTTAAAAGAAAAGGGATACGATGTTGCATCGGCTACAAGTGGTGATGAAGCCCTTGAATTGGTTGAGAAGAATAACTTTTCTGTAGTATTGTTAGATGAAAATATGCCCGGCTTAAGTGGCTTGGAAACGCTTAATAAACTAAAATCAAAGAACCCGCACTTGCCTGTAATCATGATTACCAAAAGTGAGGAAGAGCATATCATGGAAGATGCAATCGGATCGAAAATTTCCGATTATTTGATTAAACCCGTAAATCCAAATCAAATTTTATTGTCGCTTAAGAAAACGCTTGATAACAAACGTTTAATTAGCGAAAAAACAACCTCCAACTACCAACAAGAATTTCGTCAGATAGGTATGACCTTGAGCGATAGACTAAGCTGGGCTGAGTGGCAAGAAGTATACAAAAAGCTAGTTTATTGGGAATTGGAGCTTGAAAAAAGCAAAGATGAAAGCATGTTCGAAATTTTGAAAATGCAAAAAGCAGAAGCGAATAAACTGTATGGAAAATTTGTAGAGAACAACTATATCGGCTGGTTGAATGGGAAAAATGCGAATCCTCCCCTTTTCTCACACACCATTTTTAAGCAATTGGTTGCCCCTCTTTTAGATAAAAACGAAACTACATTTGTTGTTTTGATTGACAATTTACGTTATGATCAATGGAAAATTATTGAACCCATTGTTGGTCAGTATTTTAATGTGGATCAGGAAGAATTATATAGCAGTATTTTACCCACAGCAACACAATATGCTCGAAATGCCTTCTTTGCTGGATTGATGCCTAGTGAAATTGAAAAGCGTTTTCCTAAATTATGGTTAAACGATGAAGATGAAGGTGGAAAAAACATGCACGAAGAAGAGTTGCTTGCCGAACAACTAAAGCGCATTGGCAAGGATGTAAAAATGAGTTATCATAAAATTACGAATAATGCAAGCGGTAAAAAGCTTGCAGAGAGCATGAGCAATTTAATGCAAAACAAATTAAACGTTATCGTTTACAACTTTGTGGATATGCTATCGCATGCGAGAACGGAGATGGAAGTTATTCGCGAATTAGCAGATGATGAAAAAGCATATCGTTCTATAACATTATCTTGGTTTGAACACTCTCCCCTTTTTGAAATCATCAAACAAATTGCTGCAAAAAAATGCAAAATGGTGATTACTACCGATCATGGTACTATAAAAGTAACTGAGCCAAGTAAAATTGTTGGGGATAAAAATGTAAATACAAATTTACGTTACAAACAAGGGAAAAGTCTTGATTACCAACGAAAAGATGTATTTGAAGTAAAGAACCCTGCAGATGTATTTTTGCCGAAACAAAATGTGAGTACCACTTATGTTTTTGCAAAACAAGATTTGTTTTTTGCGTATCCAAACAACTTCAACTATTATGTTGGTTATTACAGAAATACATTCCAACATGGGGGCGTTTCGTTGGAAGAAATGATTATTCCATTTATTACACTTAGCTCAAAATAATGAGGTTAATTGGTTTTATATTGATTGCTATTTTGTGGACATCGTGTGACCCTTACTATTCCTTGTCTTTTTCGGCCAAGAACGAAAGTAAGCAACCTGTATTTATAAAATTTATGAATAATCCTGACAGTATTATTAAGCTGGAACCGAATAGGGAACAAGTTTTCACCATACAACATGGGGTTGGATTTGCAAAAGAAAAATACCGATTGGGAAATTATCAAAATTGGTTTCATGATAACTCCATAACCTTAAAAATAATTAGCGATAGCACTGTAAAAAAGGTGCGTAAAGGCGAATGGAAATACCATGGTGGATACATAAACGGAAAAGGAACCTATCACATTAAAGATTAAATGGAACACAAAATTACGATAGCAAGCACAGAAGAACTTGCAAAAGCTGCAAAAGAATTCATTGCAATCATTAATGGAAAAAGAAGTTTTGCATTTAATGGTCAGATGGGTGCTGGCAAAACTACTTTTATAAAAGCCATTTGCGAACAATTGGGCGTAGAAGATACCATTAGCAGCCCTACCTTTTCAATTGTAAACGAATACCTGACTACAAAAGGAGATAAAGTATTTCATTTTGATTTCTACAGAATCAAGAGTGAGCAAGAAGCTTATGACATGGGCTATGAAGATTATTTTACTCAAAGGCTTATTGTTTTGTTGAATGGCCCGAAAAGATTGCGTCATTACTTCCTCCAAACACTATAAATGTTAGCATAACGCTCGATGGCGAAAAACGAATTGTAACCATCACGGAATAATCACTCGTTAACAATCATCTCTTAATAACTCTCAATTTTAAACAAGGTTATCTGCAATAGTTTTCATAAATTTGTTTTTAGATTTTCTCTTAACACATAAAAATGAAAACTTCAAAAGAATTACTGGCTTCACTTACTCAGACAGCCTTAATGCCACAAGAAGAAATGCTTGAAATTGGCAGAAGAAAAAGCAGATTATACATTGGAATTCCAAGAGAAACTTCATTTCAAGAAAATCGTGTTGCACTCGTTCCCGATGCTGTTGCATTATTGGTAAACAATGGGCACAATGTAGTTGTGGAAACAAATGCAGGGAAAATGTCGAATTTTCAGGACCATGATTATAGTGAGGCTGGTGCACAAATTGTGTACAGTCCCGAAGAAGTATACAAAGCAGATATCATATTAAAAGTTGCTCCCCCTTCCCCACAAGAGGTAGAAATGATGCAGCAAAAACAAACATTAATTTCTGCATTACAATTAACCGTTCAACCCGAAAATTTTTTAAAACAATTAATAGCAAAACGTATTACGGCAATCGCATTTGATTGGATTAAAGATGGGGATGGAATCTACTCTGTTATTCGCTCAATGGGTGAAATTGCTGGTGGAACATCAATATTGATTGCAGCTGAATATTTGAGCAATGCAAACAACGGACAAGGTGCTATTTTAGGTGGGATTTCAGGAATATCTCCAACAGAAGTAGTTATTTTAGGAGCAGGAACAGTTGGCGAATTTGCAACACGCGCTGCATTGGGCTTGGGTGCATCTGTAAAAGTATTTGACAATTCAGTTTATAAATTAAGACGTTTACAAAGTGATATTGGAAGTAGAGTTTTCACTTCCGTAATTCAACCACGCGTATTAGCAAAACACCTAAAAACAGCAGATGTTGTTATTGGTGCCATCCGTTCACAACATGGCAGAACACCATGTGTTGTTACAGAGGAGATGGTTAGCGATATGAAAGTGGGTTCTGTAATTATTGATGTGAGCATCGATCAAGGAGGATGTTTTGAAACATCCGAAGTAACCAATCATTCTAAACCTGTATTTCGTAAGCATGGTGTAATTCACTATTGTGTTCCAAACATTGCTTCACGTGTTTCTAGAACAGCTTCGTATGCGTTGAGTACGATCTTCGCTCCTATTCTTGTGAATATTGGTGAAGAAGGTGGTGTTGAGAATATGCTAAGAAGAGATGAAGGTGTTCGTAATGGTGTTTACATTTACAATGGTTCCTTAACAAATAAAGACTTGGGAGAAATGTTTAAACTTCCATACAAAGACATTAACCTTTTAATGGCTGGACTTTAATCAATATTATTTATGGCTATAGAAGGAAAAAATTCCGATTTATTTAGAAGATTGCGTTATTACGGCTTTGGCTTATTATTGGGCGTACTTGCCGTAAGTGTATTATACAAAGGTAAAGGCTGTCAGTTACCAGGTTCTGCTAAGATGGAAGAACTTAGCTACCAAAAGCTGGAGTTAACACAACATGGAGAATGCAGAATGGCGTGTAGAGGTATTTCATTGGATGAAATAAAAGCATTAATGAAATCGGGCAAAGTGAACTATGACAAAAGCGAAGTAAGAGCCGAGCCTTGTGGTAAGTATGCTGTTGAAGGAACAACTGCTGATGGACAAAGTATACGCGTTATTATTGCGGATTGTGATACCATTTCAAAAGTAGTTACTGCAATTGATTTAAAGATGGAAAACGATACCTGCGATTGTAAATAATTCAATTCGATCTAAAAAGAAAGCCCCTTCCAAAATTGGAAGGGGCTTTCTTTTTTAGATATAAATTCTTAACGTAAATCTTCTACACTGATACCAGGATGTGCTTTTGTATTAAAAACAAAGTTAGTATCTGGCATTTCTGTATTTGTAGCAAATGATTTGATTTCGTAGGTATGAGTAGAACCATCTTTCATCATCATTTTCACCTGTGTAATTTGTTTTTTTACTTTATCAATAATCAACTTCACCGTATGGAATTTCTTTTTATCTGGGTTCTCAGGAAACAAACTAACGATTTGTTTTGTAGCATCTTCACTATCAAATTTATACTTATAGCCTTTTTCGTAAATCGTAAAAATGTTAGATGGATTTAAATTTTCATCCCCTCCTACTTCTACATCCTTTATTTGAACTTCATTGGCATCCTTAATATAATCCCAAACTGTTTTTCCATCTGAATAAATTTCGTGCCCAGGAATAATCAATTTGTATTTAGCTCCTTTTACTTCAATTTTACCAACCTGCGTTTCTTTTGTTTT
>JADJHE010000020.1 GCA_016707685.1 Bacteroidota bacterium | reverse complement strand
TCATTTGAAATGTTCAATGCATCACCATTATGAAACAATCTCCACAGTTTACGAATAAAGTTACTTACACCTGTAATACCATTTGTATTCCATGGTTTTGAAAGTTCGAGCGGACCTAAGAACATTTCATACAAGCGCAAACAATCTGCACCGTATTGTTCAACCATCAAATCGGGACTAACTACATTCCATTTCGATTTCGACATTTTTTCTACTTCGGAGCCGCAGATGTAATCTCCGTTTTCTTCGAGAATAAAATAGCATCTTCTCTCCAATTTAATCTGAATGCTTCAATTCTTGAACATTGTTTACAATATTTACATCAACATGCATTGAATCATACTATTCCCTCTGTTATTAACATCTTAAATGTTGTTTATTGGAAGTAGTTTAATTTCACATGTATTGTGTTTTAATATTTCTGATTTATATCATATTAACCTTTACCCAAGGTTGTTCTGATATCCTTTTTAATACCATATCAACTAATTGTTTAGGCAGATCAGTTAAATAGAAATGAATTTTCACATTTTCATTATCAGCTTGACTTCAATGACCAAATAATATGGATTCAATGGATACACAAACGCACTTGTTCCTTGTATCATCCCTTGATTAATCAATTTTTTAGCAGGTTCAATAACAGGGACCAAACCAAGGTCGTTTAGGAATTTTGTCCAGAAACGCACATACAATAAATGGCCTGTTGCATGTTCCGCACCACCAATGTATAAATCCACATTTTGCCAATAGTCAACCGCCTCTTTGCTTGCAAATGTTTTTCCATTGTTGGAATCCATGTAGCGCAAATAATACCAAGAGCTACCTGCCCAACCTGGCATGGTGCTGTATTCGTATTCGTATTTGCCTTCGTATTTCCAATTTTTCGCACGCGCCAATGGTGGCTCACCCGTTTCGGTTGGTAAATATTTATCTACTTCTGGCAATACCAATGGCAATTCGTTTTCGTTTAATACATGCGGAATTCCATCTTTGTAATAAACAGGAATTGGTTCGCCCCAATAACGTTGGCGACCAAAAATTGCATCGCGTAAACGGAAATTGGTTTTGCCTTTTCCCAATCCTTTTTCTTCAATTTTTTTAATCGCAGCTTTCACTGCTTCTTTCACTTCCAATCCATTTAAAAAATCGGAATTAATCAATTTTCCTTCTTTTGCATCGTACGATTCTTTTGATAAATCGCCACCAGCAACCACTTCAATTATTGGCAATTCAAAATGTTTTGCAAATGCATAATCGCGTGAATCGTGCCCCGGAACAGCCATTACAGCACCTGTTCCATAACCAGCCAATACATAATCACCAATCCAAATTGGAATTTGTTTCCCAGTGAATGGATGAATAACGTATGCGCCCGTGAACACACCGGTAATCTTTTTTACATCGGCCATGCGTTCGCGCTCACTACGATTTTTTGCAAACGTGATGTATTCTTCCACTGCATTTTTTTGTGCAGCAGTTGTAAGTTGTGCAACCAATTCGTGCTCCGGTGCAAGTGTTACAAACGATACTCCGAAAATCGTATCAGGGCGCGTTGTAAATACTTCCACTTCCGCAGCTGAATTTTCAACTTTAAATTTTTAAGCTCGTTCCTTCCGATTTCCCAATCCAATTGCGTTGTGCTTCTTTGATGGATTCGGTCCAATCAATTCCTTCCAAATCATTCAACAAACGATCGGCATATGCAGTGATGCGCAAACTCCATTGTTTCATCAATTTGCGTTCAACAGGATAACCCCCACCGTTCCGAAACACCATCTCTTTTCTTCGTTGCCATAAAATGGTTCCCAGTACAACATTTGTACACTAGTTAACCATCGTATCACTTAAATAAGCTAAACGGAATTGTTGCAATACTTGTTCTTTGGTTGCTTCAGAAAAACCTTTCCATTCAGCCGGTGTAAAACCATCGTGATACACTTCTAAATCACCCGTTAAAATTCATTCACGATTGAGTTCCATTTAATCCATTACCAAAACAAGCAATCAGCGTAGAAATATTTTCGGCTTTGTTTGTTTTTTTGTTGTACCAAGAGTTGAACAATTGAATAAAAATCCATTGCGTCCATTTGTAATAGTCGGCATTGGAGGTGCGTACTTCTCGGTCCCAATCGAATGAAAAGCCAATTTTATCTAGTTGTCTTCTTATCCTGTATTATTTCATTTTAGTTATTGATCTTTTTTTATATTTCTTTTTATCTATAAAATTCTTTATTTTAACTTTTTATTTCATTCAAAACACCAATTTTATGTTAATTGGTAGTAATTTCAGGATGTTGACCAGTTTGAATAGCATATTGTTCGGCTGGCAAACCAAATGAATCGTAACCCATTGGATGCAATACATTGAATCCTTTTAAGCGTTTGAAACGTGCAAAAATATCAGAGGCAATATAACCCAATGGATGCCCAACATGTAAACCTGCTCCACTAGGGTAAGGGAACATGTCCAATACATAATATTTGGGTTTAGATGATTTATCTTCTGCTCTAAACGTTTTATTTTCTGCCCAGTATGCCTGCCATTTTTTTTCTACTTCTCTGAAATTGTATTCCATGGTATTTCTATTCTTTTTTTCGAGTTGCGAATATACGAATTACCTCTTTTATATTGGCTTTCGAATGCGTATATTTGAGAAAAACTAAGCCCTAACGACTATGAAAAAAAATATTCTTGCACTGTTTGTAATGCTAGCATTTGGGGCATCAACACAGGCTCAAATTGTAAAATTTACAGCTACGGTAGGCGATCCGGAGATGGACAATATGCTTACAAGTATTCATAATCAAGCCTTGAAAGACATTACAGCGTTTCATAACAATGTGGTAAATACCTTCAATATTGTTGGTTCAAAGGTGGATGCTGCATTAAAAATACTGGCTCCTGGAGATGTGTACATGGCTGCACAGCTTTCTGTATCAGCGAACAAACCCTTTGATGAAGTAGTAAAAACGTATTCGGCAAATAAATCAAAAGGTTGGGGAGCAATGGCTAAGGAAATGGGAATAAAACCAGGTTCTCCAGAGTTTCATGCAATGAAAAAATCGATGAAATCGAAAGGTAATTCAGGCAATAAGGGCAATTCTAAAGGAAATGCCAAAGGCAATTCAGGGAACGGAAAAGGAAAGAAGAAATAGAAGGTTATTAACGCCTGATTGTTTATTTCAATTTTTAATTCGAAAAAAGTCCGACTGTTTAATGGTTAATTTAGCCTCAGATTAAGTTTTAGGCATTCACCTTTATATACATACAAACGTGTCAGACAAATATTCAAAACGCAGATTAACAGGTTCTACTTTTACCACCATTGTGAGTCTTTCATTGGTATTGTTCATGCTTGGTTTATTGGGCATTATTATCCTAAACACCCGCAAGTTGGCCGATAATGTAAAAGAAAACATTGCGTTCAGGTAATTTTGAACGAAAGTGCCAAGAGGTAGACATTGCTAAATTGCAAAAAACATTGGATGCTTCGGATTATGTAAAATCAACCGAGTTTGTTACAAAAGAAGAAGCAGCAGAGCAATTGCAAAAGGATTTGGGAGAAGATTTTATTGACTTTTTAGATTCAACTCTGTATCCTCCACACGTGGAACCTAAAAGCAGAATATGCGAATTCGGATAGTTTAACCTGGATTGAAAAAGACATGCTGGATACCAAATTGGTAAAGGAAGTAATTTATCAAAAATCATTGGTGAGCATGATCAATGAAAACGTTCAAAAAATAAGTTTGGTAATTTTAGGATTCAGTTCATTGCTGATGATTATTGCATTGGCATTGATTAATAACACCATTCGTTTATCCATTTACAGCAAACGCTTTATTATCAAAACCATGCAACTGGTCGGTGCAACACAAGGCTTTATCAGACGGCCGTTTGTGTTTGCAGGCATCCGTCATGGTGTGTACGGAGCATTAATTGCCATTGCCATGTTGGTAGGGGTATTGTATTTAACCCAACGTCAGTTACCCGAATTAAGAGAATTGCAAGACCAAAATATGTTATTGACGTTGTTTGGTTTGGTAATCGTTTTAGGAATTGTTATTTCATGGATAAGCACTTCATTGGCGGTACGTAAGTATTTACGATTGAAATCGGATGATTTGTATTTTTAGTACACTTCACTTTTTTTAACATCCATAATTCTTAAAATTGGTTACATTTGTAACACTAAAAATAAAATTCAACAATGAGTAACAATTCAAAAAAACCCGGATTTGCATTTGGTAAAGAAAACTACAAAATATTAATTGTAGGTGTATTGGTAGTAATCATTGGTTATATGCTAATGGTTGGTGGTGGTGCCGAAAATCCAAACGAGTTTCATGAAGATGAAATTTTTAGTTTCAGACGTGTTACACTTTCTCCTATCGTTATCCTTGCCGGTTTTGTAATCGTGTTGTTGGCGATAATGAAAAAATCAAAAGACTAATTCAATTTGAAAATTTGAGAATGACTCAATTTGAAAATTCTTTGATGGTTTTTCTTGAAATTATTTCATTTTCAAATTAGCACATTACCAAATTCCCTATGTCATACATTCAAGCAATCATTATTGCCATCATCGAAGGCCTAACTGAATTCTTACCAGTTTCTTCTACAGGTCACATGATTTTAGCCGATTCATTAATGGCTATTCAAGATAAAGAATTTGCGAAAACATTCGAGATTGTAATTCAGCTTGGAGCAATTATGGCGGTATTGCTGATTTACATCAAACGTTTTTTTGTAGGCTTGGATATTTACATGAAATTATTCGTAGCATTTTTGCCTACAGGAATCATTGGCTTATTAGCCTACAAAACAATCAAACATTATTTATTTAATCCATTCACGGTTAGCATTTCGCTTATTGTAGGTGGAGTTGTATTGATTTTATTGGATAAGTGGAGTGCACAAAAAAAATCGGAGTACAAAGAGATTGAAGATATTACCTATAAAGGTGCTGTAAAAATTGGATTGATTCAATGTGTATCTATGATACCAGGTGTATCACGTGCTGCAGCAACTATTTTTGGTGGTGTGTTTTCTGGATTCGATAGAAAACAAGCAGCAGAATTTTCTTTTTTATTAGCCATTCCAACCATGTTTGCTGCATCGGGCTACGATTTATTAAAAGAAAAAGACAACATCCATTCCGATGATATTACCATTTTATTGTTAGGTGCTTTTGTAGCATTCCTTGTGGCAATTGTTGCTGTAAAAGGCTTTATCGCCTTTTTAAATAAATATGGTTTCAAACATTTTGGATACTACCGTATTGTTTTAGGTGTGTTATTTTTGGTGTATGCCTTGTACACCGGTTTAGAAATGACCGCATAATATTCCCATGAAAGATTTTAGAGCAGGTGAAGTACTATTAATCAATAAACCATTGACGTGGACTTCCTTTCAGGTGGTTAATAAAATGAAGTATTTGATTAAGCATCATCCTTCATTGGTGTTGGATGGCAAACGTGTACAGCCCAAAATTGGTCATGCCGGAACACTCGATCCTTTAGCAACAGGTTTGTTGATTGTATGTACAGGCAAACAAACAAAAAACATTGAAAAGTACCAAGCACAAGAAAAAGAATATACAGGCACCTTCTATATTGGAGCAACCACACCTTGTTATGATTTGGAAAAGGAGATTGATGCACATTATCCAACAGACCATATTACGGATGAACTAATTCACGAAACAACAAAACAGTTTATAGGTAAAATTCAGCAAACACCACCCTTGTATTCGGCCATTAAAATTGATGGAAAACGTGCGTATGATATTGCAAGAGCCGGACAAACAGCCGAAATAAAACCGAAAGAAATTGAAATAACTGTTTTTGAAATTACCCGCATTGCTTTGCCCGAAGTTGATTTTAGAGTGGTTTGCAGTAAAGGAACCTACATTCGTTCATTGGCTCGAGATTTTGGTTTGGCACTCAAAAGTGGTGCTCATTTAACAGCATTGTGCCGTACTCGCATTGGCGACTATAAACTGAGCGATGCCATGAGCATTGAGGAGTTTGAAAATTCCCTGAAAAGCTAAAATAAATACGATTTTTATTGACAAAGGCCTTTTGAGGTAGTACATTTGTGCCCTATTAAAAAATTAATCATTAATCCCGTAAGATTTATGAGGCATCTATCTCCTTGTATTATGGAACACACTTCTTCCATAAATCTTATTACAAAAATTTATTAATTATGAAATTATCACAATTCAAATTCAACTTACCAAAAGAGTTGTTGGCTGAAACACCGTCTAAAAACCGTGATGAAGCTAAATTAATGGTTGTACACCGTGCAACTGGAAAAATTGAACACAAAAAATTTAAAGATGTATTGAGCTATTTTAATGATGGCGATTGCATGATTTTGAATGATACAAAAGTGTTTCCTGCTCGTATGTATGGTAACAAAGAAAAAACAGGTGCAAAAATTGAAGTTTTCTTATTACGCGAATTAAATGCTGAAAGCCGTTTATGGGATGTGTTGGTTGATCCAGCTCGTAAAATCCGTATCGGTAATAAATTATATTTTGGTGATGATGATACATTGGTAGCTGAAGTTATTGATAACACTACATCACGCGGACGTACATTACGTTTCTTGTACGATGGTTCTTACGAAGATTTCCGTAGAACATTGGACGAAATGGGTGAAACACCATTGCCTAAATACATCAAACGTAAACCAACTGAAGAAGATAAAGACCGTTACCAAACAGTTTATGCTAAAAACGAAGGTGCTGTTGCAGCTCCAACTGCTGGTTTACACTTTAGTCGCGAATTGCTTAAACGTTTAGAATTAAAAGGTGTAAACTTTGCAAACGTAACATTACACGTTGGTTTAGGGACATTCCGTACAGTTGAAGTGGAAGATTTAACAAAACACAAAATGGATTCGGAACAAGTAATTATTTCGGAGAAAGATTGTGCTATTGTAAACAAAGCGCGTGAAGCAAAGAAAAAAGTATGTTGTGTTGGAACTACCAGTATGCGTGCAATTGAATCATCTGTTTCTACGGATGGATTCTTGAAACCATACGATGGTTGGACAAACAAATTTATTTTCCCTCCATACGATTTCTCTGTATCAAATTGTATGATTACCAATTTCCATACTCCTGAATCTACTTTATTGATGATGGTTTGCGCTTTTGGTGGTTACGATTTGATTATGAAAGCATACAAAGAAGCAATCAAAGAAAAATACCATTTCTATTCTTATGGAGATGCAATGTTAATCTTGTAATTCTTACTAGTAGATGGTTAATGGTTGTTGGCTTTGCCGCATTCATTAACCATCTTTTTTTATTCAATCATTTCGAGCTTGTCGAGAAATAAAAAACAGATTTAGTTTGCAAAAATTTGTCATCATAGTTGCAGGAGGTAGCGGAACACGCATGAACAGCGCTGTTCCTAAACAGTTTTTGGACCTAAAAGGAAAACCTGTTTTGCTTCATACCTTGCAACGTTTTATTGATGCAATTCCTGAAATTAAAATTGTATTGGTATTGCCTACAGCTTACAAAAGCGATTGGGAAACCCTTTGCAAAAAATTCAATTTTACGTATCCAGTTCAATTAGCAGATGGTGGCGAAACGCGTTTTCACTCTGTAAAAAGCGGATTGGCATTGGTTCCAGAAGGAGCTGTTGTTGGCGTTCACGATGCTGCTCGTCCATTGGTTAGTTTAACTACAATTACAACTACATATCAATTGGCGGAGGAAAAAGGAAATGCAAGTCCTTGCATACCACAGAATGAATCCATACGCGAAGTAACTGCTGATAACAATAGAGCAGTAGATAGAAGCAAGTATTTTATCATACAAACACCGCAATGTTTTCAATCTACGTTATTAAAGAAAGCATTTCTTCAAGAGTATACTCCAGCATTTACGGATGATGCAAGTGTATTGGAAGCAATGGGTGAAAAAATAAATTTAGTGGAAGGCAATCGTGAAAACATAAAAATTACTACACAGCACGATATGCTTATTGCGGAAGCGTTGATGGGGCGCTGATTTTCAGGATACTGCTGATTTCTTCTGCTTAAATAATTTTAAGCTCTTTTCAAGAACCAATATTCCTTTATCCTGATAATAATTTCAATCTGCGTTCTATTCTTTAAGCAGATTTAGCAACTAGTTCATCTGTGTTATAGATGTCGCTCCTACGGAGCTTAATAGATCAATCAACTATTTTATTAGTGCTATTTTGCCACGCTGTGGCAATTTTTATGGAATTCAAACGCTGTAGAAATGAAATTGTGATTGGAGCTTTTTATTAAACCAATTCCCAGCTCCAGAGTAGCAAAATCGAAATAGTCCAATCAAGTATTCGCTAATAGAGAACTCCGTAGGAGTGAAATAGCCATAGAAATAACAGCATTCACGAAATCAACCTCTAGCTTCATAGAAGCAAAATAACAATATCAAAAATAGAGCGTTTTCTTAAGCATAACTCCATAGGAGTGGAATAGCAATAGAATAGAAACATTTCACGAAATCAACCTCTAGTTTCATAGAAGCAAAATAACAATATCAAAAAAGGCGTAAGCACTCCTGTGATAATAGAAGAAACAGAACAATCCCTAGCTCCAGAGGAGCGAAATTGTTGATGGGACGCTGATTTTCACGATGGTCATAATTAATCTGATTGAAAAATCAATCTTCTTTTATCCTGACGATAAGGGTAATCTGCGTTCCATTCTTTATACAATTTTTAACACATTCGTCTTCTCGGTAAGTCTCATCTCATCTGTATTTTTTAATAAATTCAATCCAGGCTTTTTTCCTTTTTCGAGTGTCCCCAATTGATTAAATTCTAAAAATTCAGCACCGTTTTTTGTAGCCCAAGTAAGCAATGTGTTCAACTCAATTTCAGGATGATGTTTACTAATTGTTTTTAATTCATCCAATACGGATAAACTCCAATTCGAAGCCAGACTGTCGGTTCCGATGGTTACCTTGCAGTTTTCGTTGATGAATAATTGATAGTTAGGCAACTTATTTTCGATGTATAAATTCGCATTCGGACAAGTACAGAAATAGATTTGAGATATTAGATTTGAGACATTAGATTTTATCCAAAGTAAATCTTCTTTTGTAGTAAATGTATTGTGCACCAACAAAATTTTCTTTGCATCTTTCAAATAGGGCAAGGTTGATGTCAATGCATTTTGTCCCGTTTTACGCATAAAAGCAGGGTTAATGCCCATAGTTTTGAATGTTTCATACATCACACCGCTATTGCTTTCAAACAATTGATTTTCGCCTTCGCTTTCTTGATTGTGAATGGTGATGATGTTCTTATTATTTTTTGCATCCTCATTTATCAAATTCAATAATTCAACCGACATGGTATATGGTGCATGTGGCGAAATAGAGATGTGAGATGTAAGATGTAAGACTTCAGAAAATTCGTTTTCCAGTTTTTTCCCTGCACGAAACACTTGTTCAGCCTTTGAAGGATCCATGCTGAAAATTTCAATGAAGGTATGATAGGCTAAATTTCCTTTTGCTTTTTGCTTAAACGTACTGTTGTTGTTCGAAATATCGCCAACAGCAACAATTCCATTGCAAATCATTTCCTGCTCTGCAGTTGCAATTTTTTGCTGAATTTCTTCTTCCGAAAAGTTTCCTCGTTTACCAATTAACTCAGTTATAAAACCCGTCATTCCTTTGTTTTCAGAAACCTGAGCACGTAAATGTGAAAGTTCTAAATGGCAATGTGTATTTACAAAACCAGGGCAAAGAATGCCTTTTAACTGTTGAATGTCGGAACTAGTATCTTGCGCCTCTGATGCACTCGAAACATTCACAATTGTTCCGTCATCATCAATGGTAACAATACCATTGGGGATAGGAGCACCGGAAATAGGAAATACATAATCGGCTGAAAACTTGCGCATAGTAATTGTGTTTAATTGGCACTAATTTACGAAATATTAATCGAGTCATATATCAATATCTATTTGTAAATTTGTGCAATTAAACCCTGCTTTGGAAACAAAAAAAGACATACGCTCCTTAACCCTAGATGAGCTTAAAAAGGTTTTCGTTGAAAACGGAGATCAGGCTTTTCGTGCCAAGCAAGTGTATGAATGGCTTTGGAAAAAGTCGGCTACCTCTTTCGATTTAATGACCAATCTTTCGAAAGCAACCCGTGAGTTACTGGATAAAAATTTTGTAATCAATGCCGTGAAGGTAGATGACATGCAAATCAGTAGCGACCGTACCATCAAAAATGCATTTAAATTATACGATAGCAATATTGTGGAAGGTGTATTGATTCCTACACCGAATCGTATGACTGCTTGTATTTCATCGCAAGTAGGATGCAGCTTAACCTGTAAGTTTTGTGCAACAGGTAAGTTGGAACGTTTACGTAATTTGAATGCCGATGAAATTTATGATCAAGTAGTATTGATTAAAAATCAGGCGGAAGAAAAATACAAAACACCATTATCGAACATTGTATACATGGGAATGGGCGAGCCTTTGCTCAATTACAAAAATGTGATGGATTCGATACAAAAAATCACTTCACCCGAAGGATTGAACATGTCGCCACAACGAATTACTGTGAGTACAGCTGGTGTTTCCAAAATGATTATGAAGTTGGCCGATGATGGTGCTAAATTTAATTTAGCCTTGTCGCTACACGCTGCCAATGATAAAAAACGAAATTACATTATGCCAATCAATGAAAGCAATAGCTTGGAAGCATTGGCTGAAGCATTAAAATATTTTTACGAAAAAACCGAAACGCGTGTAACATACGAATACATTGCGTTCAAAGATTTTAACGATAGCTTAGAGGATGCCAAGGAATTGGCTGCATTTTGCAAACACATTCCATGCAAAGTGAACATCATTGAATACAATCCAATTGATGATGGTGAATTTCAACAAACCACCAATGAGCGTTTGGATGCATTTGCAAAGTTTTTAGAAAACAAAAACATTATTGTGAATGTGCGCAGAAGCAGAGGGAAAGACATTGATGCTGCTTGTGGTCAATTGGCAAATAAAAACAAAGAAGGATTTGTGACACGAAAAATGAAAGTTGTAAAGTAGGGAATAGCGAACAGTAAATAGGGAAGAGGAAAGAAGAATACGTTGGTAAAACAAATGGGAATCACTATTCGCTATTCACTAATAACTAAGGACTAATAAAATGAATGTAAACGAAATAAAAGCACCAGTAGCAAAAGAAATGGATGAGTTTGAAGTAAAATTCAAATCATCGATGAAAAGCTCTGTGCCACTTTTAGATAAAATTACACAGTACATCGTAAAACGTAAAGGAAAGCAATTACGCCCCATGTTTGTATTCCTTTCGGCTAAAGTGTGTGGCGAAATGAATGATTCTACTTACCGTGCTGCATCCTTGATTGAATTGTTACACACTGCAACTTTGGTGCACGATGATGTGGTGGATGATAGCAACGAGCGCAGAGGATTCTTTTCGGTAAATGCCTTGTGGAAAAATAAAATTGCGGTATTGGTGGGTGATTTTCTTTTATCACGTGGCTTATTACTTTCGGTTGATAATAAAGATTTTCATTTATTAGGATTGGTATCCAATGCGGTGCGTGAGATGAGTGAAGGGGAATTGTTGCAAATTGAAAAAGCACGTAAGCTCGACATTGATGAAAAAGTATATTACGAAATCATCCGTAAAAAAACAGCGAGTTTAATAGCATCGTGTTGTGCATGTGGGGCTGCATCGGTTACTAGCGACCAAAGCGTTATTGAAAAAATGCAAAGTTTTGGAGAAGCTGTTGGTATTGCATTTCAGATAAAAGACGATTTGTTTGATTATGGTGATGGAAGCAATATTGGCAAACCAACAGGAATTGATATCAAAGAAAAGAAAATGACCTTGCCATTGATTTATGCGTTGAACAATGCCTCGTTTTTAGAAAAACGCAGGATTATCAACATTGTAAAAAACAACAATAACAATCCAAAAAAAGTTGCTGAAGTAATTGATTTTGTAATTAAAAGTGGCGGTATTCAGTATGCCGAAACAAAAATGAATGAATACAAAAACAAAGCAATTGAATTGATTTCTAGTTTCCCTGATAGCCCTTCTAAAAACTCATTGATTGGTTTGGTGAAATATACTACGGAGCGTAAGAATTAATTATTCTTCTTTAGTAAGAATTTCTTAAAATCGGATGATTCTGTTTTGACGACAAGCTGATTGATTTGTAAATTTGCTTTTAATTATCTTATTATAATTTAAACATATATATAATGATAAAAAGAGGTTTATTCGTGTCATTTTTTTCGATGATCACATTGTTAGTACATGCACAAGCATGGCAGCCATGCAATCTTGCTGTAAATAACAATAATACTTGGGGTACAGATGTATGTGTGCATAATGGAAAACTTTTTGCTGTGAATAACAGTGCCGGATTACAAGTTAGTGTTGATGATGGTGCTACTTGGACAGTTGTGAATGCGTCTGTTACATCCAATGGTGTTGATCTGTATTCCACAGACAATCGACTTTATTCAGTGTTGCAAAATAGTGGTTGTAGTTATATTCAATATTCCACAGATAATGGAGCTACTTTTCAGATAGATACCGCTGGTTTGCCTGCATGTTATTCAGGAGCGACTACAAATCCCAGTACAGGAGGTGTAGCTTGGACCAATCATTTGATGTTTTCTTTTGCCGGACCCGATTGGGAATTTTCGAGAAACACTGCTGATCCGGGTTGGATAGATGCAAGTTATTTTGACCCAAATGATTGTAGTGAATTCACTGTAAAGAATGATACCTGTTGGGCTGCAACTAATGGAGCAACAAGTAATGGTGTTGCCTGGAGTGTTGATGGGTTGAATTGGACGAGTCCGGTGAGCACTGGTATTCCCGGTTTTTATGTCCCAACACAAATTGCGTGGATTGGCAACAAACTACTGATGATGGGACATGATGCAGGAGCTGGTAATGCCGGAATGGATACGATTCTGAAATACAGCAATGATTATGGTTTGAGTTTTCAGGAATACAATATCAAGCAATACCTGGATCAAAGTGCCTTTTTTTCACAAACAGGCAAACAACCAACTTTAGATATTTATACAGGTTATGGGAAGGTGTATTTTGCCTTGGGGAATGATGTTTTGGAAACTGCTCCAGAATTGATTATGAGTAGTGATGGAGGACAAACCTTTTCTAAAGATACAGTAGGCTTCCCGAATAATGTTCTTGGAACAAATTTTCAAATAAAAAAAATGGTGTTTTTAAACGGATGGGTATTTGCTCAATTAAGTTCCGGAGATCTGTTTAGAAAACAGATTGCAACAGTTGGCATAAACGAATCCGCAACAAAAACAAACATTGAAATTTATCCGAACCCTAGCACTGAATTTGTAACTATTAAAATTGAAAACAATTTATTGCAGAAATCTTTTTCAATTTACGACCAATTTGGAAGATTGATTTTAAATGATAAGTTAAACGCAGCTTCCACTTCAATTAATGTGCGCTCCTTACCTGCAGGTATTTATTTTATTAAGCTGGATGGGGAAAGTACTCAGGGGTATAAAATAATAAAACAACAATAACTTATTTATTACAATTTGTTCGGATTGCAAATTATGAGAGTGCTTGGACAGTCCTTCTGAAAATTTATTGATTGGTTTGGTGAAATATACTACGGAGCGGAAGAATTAATTACTCCACTTTCTTCCGATTCAAAAAGTCATACAGCATGCTCATGAGCAAACCGCCCATTACAGCGCCCCATAAACTCATGCGCCACCAAACCGATTTAATAGCACAGCCATTGGTGCAGCCCCAAAACTTCCAATAAAAAAATCCGCTAACTGCACCGAGTAGTATCCCAGAAACAATTAGCGGATATTTGTTTTTTAAAAAAACTTATTCATGCTTATTTTTTCTCAATCGGAAATCCTTTTTTGCTCCATTCCGAAAATCCTTTTTCTAAATTGTATACTTTTTTGAAGCCATGTTTTTCCATGTATTCAGCAGCATCAGCCGAACGTCCACCTGCAGCACAATACACATAATACGTTTTGTTTTTATCCAATTTCGCTACTTCTTTTTCCCATTCCTTTGATAAATAATCTACAAACACTGCTCCTTTAATGTATCCTTTTGCAATTTCATCGGGTGTACGTAAGTCAACAATAACGCCTGCTTTATCACTTTCTGTAATTGCTTTAAAGCGTTCCGAAGATAAGTTTGTAATTACGGTTGATTGTGTTTGAGCATTTGTTTTTACAGCAACTGTAATCAATGCTACTACTACTAAAATTAATTTTTTCATTTTTTATATTTGTTTAAGTGTTTGTTATGCGAGTTGTGGTACTACTAATTTAATGCCAGTTTCTTTGATTTTCCCCATTCCACCTCTTACGTTGGTAATGTTTTTGAATCCTTTTTGTTTCATAATAGAAGCTGCCATCATCGAACGGTAGCCACCAGCACAATGTAAGTAATAGTGTTTGTTTTTATCCAATGCATTTACTTCATCTTGGAATTTCGATAAACAAATGTGTTGTGCATTCTCAATCATTCCACCTTCTACTTCTCCTTTTTTGCGCACATCAACAATGTTCGATTCTGCATTTATTTTGTTTACAAAATCAGTAGCTGTAATACTTTCAATGGTTTCTGTTTTTTTACCTGCATTTTTCCAAGCTTCAATTCCACCTTGCAGATAACCGTGTACATTTTCGTAACCGACACGAGCCAATCGTAAAACAGCTTCTGCTTCTTTGCCTTCATCGGCAATAAACAACAAAGGTGTGTGTGCATCCAATAATGCGCCCACCCAAGGAGCATACTGTCCGTTTAAGCCAATGTTTATAGCACCAGCCACATATCCTTTTTCGAAGGCATCAGGGTCACGTGCATCTAAAATGGTTGCTCCGTTTTGAATTTCTTTTTCGAATTCTTCTACACTCAAAGGCAATGTGTTTTTGCTGATTACCTCATCAATGTTTTCGTAACCCGTTTTGTTTAACATGGCATCCACAAAGAAGTATTTTGGTGGTTCGGATAAACCATCAATTACAGCAGCAATAAATTCTTGTTTGCTCATTGGTTGCAATGCATAGTTCATTTTTTTCTGAACACCAATGGTTGAAAATGTTTCTTTACCAATATTTTTTCCGCAAGCAGAACCAGCGCCATGTGCAGGATATACAATCACCTCATCGGCCAAAGGTTTAATTTTTGCATTTAACGATTCGTATAACAAACCTGCTAAATCTTCGCGTGTTAAATCGCTTTTTACGGCTAAGTCGGGGCGACCAACATCACCCACAAATAATGTATCGCCCGTAAACACTGCATGGTTTTTACCATTTTCATCCATTAATAAATAACACGATGATTCTAGAGTATGACCTGGAGTATGCAATACTTTTAGTTGAATATTTCCAATTGAAAAAATTTGTTCATCTTTTGCAATTAAGCTATCAAAGCCTGTTTCGGCAGTAGGACCATAAACAATGGTTGCACCTGTTTCGCGCGCTAAATCAATGTGACCCGATACGAAATCGGCATGAAAATGTGTTTCAAACACATACTTGATTTTAGCATTGCGCTTGTTTGCAAGTTCAATATACGGACTGGTTTCGCGCAATGGATCAATGATTGCTGCTTCACCATTCGATTCGATATAATAAGCTGCTTCAGCTAAACAATTCGTATAAAGTTGTTCGATATACATTTTTAGGGTTTTTAATTACAGTGCAAAGATAAGACAATCAAAACGCTTTGTAAAGTGATATTTGTTACATAATTAATTTCTTTTTTTAACGACTGCTACTCAACCCAAGGTCTTCGACAGGCGCTAGGCAATGAGGCTCAGACTGACCGCGCGCAGGTCATATTGAGCTTGTCGAAATAGCTGCGAGTGCATTTCAGCGTAAAATAATAAGATGAACTATGAACAGATACTAATATCCAGGGAAAAATAACTCTTTTGAAATGATGTATGTTCCCATAATCAATATAAACCAACCAAATCCAGGTTTTAGTTTGGCACCACTAATGTATTTCGAAAGGTAACTACCAATGATGATTCCAACAATAGCAAAACCAGTAAACATGAACAGGAAGGACCAATTAAATTGATGGGTTCCAAAATCGCTCAAAAAACCAATCGTTGAATTAAGTGCAACAATGGCCAATGAAGTTCCAATTGCTTTTTTCATTGGTAATTTAGCAAGCATTACCAAAGCTGGAATAATTAAAAATCCGCCACCAGCACCTACTAAACCAACCAAGGCGCCTACAATGATTCCTTGTTGGAAAATTAAAAAATAACGGTATTCTAAATTGGTACTGTGTACATCGGCACGTACACTTTTTTGTTTGCGAATCATTGTAAAAGAAGCTACCACCATCAATATTGCCAACAGCAACATCAATGCAGTATCCTTTGTAATTGTTATTCCAGCAATGGTAAAAAGCTGATCGGGAATGGCATGCAATAAATATTTACGAGTAAGGAAGATGCTTATTACTGATGGGATTCCAAATACCATTACGGTACGCAAGCAAATAAGATTATTTTTTAGATAACGTAAGCCTCCAATGGTAGCAGAAATACCAACAATGAATAAGGAGTAAGAGGTAGCATTAACAGGAGCAATGTGTAATAAGTAAACCAAAACAGGAATCGTTAATATAGAACCACCTGCACCAACCAAGCCCAAGGAAATACCTATCAATACCGCTGCTATATAACCTAAAATTTCCATACCCCTAATGTGCAATTTTTTACAAAATTACACCCATTCGAGTTATTATAATTATTAACAGTGTTTTAAATTTAGGAATTGAGCGAGGTTTGTTTCCATTAAAAAATTGTTAATGACCTTGCTATGCTTGTCGTTCGGACTTGAATTTTTTTGTAATCATTTTTTTGGAAGCAAGTTGTTTCCAAAAAAAAAGCGTGCTACATCTAGCACGCTTTTTTTAATTGTTTTACCTTTTATTGGAATGCATTGAATCCAGTAACATCCATACCTGTAATTAACAAGTGGATATCGTGTGTTCCTTCGTAAGTAACAACCGATTCTAAGTTCATCATGTGGCGCATAATTGGATATTCACCAGTAATACCCATTCCGCCATGTATTTGACGTGCTTCACGAGCAATTTGCAATGCCATGTTCACATTGTTACGTTTTGCCATCGAAATTTGAGCAGGTGTAGCTCTGTTTTCATTTTTAAGAACACCCAATCTCCAAGTTAACAATTGTGCTTTTGTGATTTCAGTAATCATTTCAGCTAATTTCTTTTGTGTCAATTGGAATCCTCCAATTGGTTTCCCAAATTGGATACGCTCTTTTGAATAACGTAATGCTGAATCATAACAATCCATTGCAGCACCAATTGCACCCCAAGCAATACCATAACGAGCAGAGTTTAAGCAACTCAATGGTCCTTTTAATCCTTTAATGGTTGGGAAAATATTTTCTTTTGGAACTTTTACATTTGCAAAAACCAATTCGCCAGTAGCACTTGCACGTAAACTCCATTTACCATGTGTTTCAGGAGTTGTAAATCCTTCCATTCCTCTTTCTACTACCAATCCACGGATATCACCTGCTTCATCTTTTGCCCAAACAACTGCTATGTCAGCAAAAGGAGCATTCGAAATCCACATTTTAGCACCATTCAATAAATAATGATCGCCTTTATCTTTAATGTTTGTAATCATTCCCGATGGATTAGAACCATGATCTGGCTCTGTTAATCCAAAGCAACCCATCATTTCACCTGCAGCTAGTTTAGGTAAATATTTACGTTTTTGCTCTTCGGTACCAAATGAATAAATAGGGTACATTACCAATGAGCTTTGCACCGATGCTGTAGAACGTAAACCACTATCACCACGCTCCAACTCTTGCATAATAATACCATATGAAATTTGATCTAATCCTGGACCACCATATTCAGCTGGGATATACGGACCAAAAGCACCAATTTCGGCTAATCCTTTAATCCATTGTTTTGGAAAAGTAGTTGTTTGACAAGCTTCTTCAACAATAGGAGAAACCTCTTTCTTTACCCATGCACGTGCTGTTTCACGGATTAATTTATGTTCGTCTGTAAGTAACTCATCCATTAAATAATAATCATGAGCTTCAAATCTGTCTGTTGCCATTCGAATAATTGTTTTAATAATTTGCGGAACAAAAGTAATGAAATATATTATATGTAAAAATCAATTGAAACCTATCTCATTTCTAAGCGTAACAATATCTTAATTGTTGAAAACGTTTGTTAAAAAGTTTGCATTCATGGAATCCAAAGCATAACTTTAGAAAAGTATTTTTATGAAATCAAGCATTGCACACGATTTTCATTAAAACAAGACATTATGATTAGAACAGCAACAACCGCATTTTTGTTTATGATACTTACATTATCATTTGCTCAGGAAAATATGAGCAAGGTTGCTGTGGTGGAGAAATACGCAGTAGGCTATAACGAAACCAATAAAATACAATTCATAAACGATGCCTTTTTGTATTCCGAAGGATGGCAACATTTGCCACAACCTATTTTTTGGCAAAAAATAATGGCTTTACCTCCCGATTCGGCATTGGTGAATGTAGCTGGTGTTCGTAAAATTGTAGATAAGGTAGCTTTAAAAAACTGGAACAAATTATCGGACGCTCAAAAAACTTGTTACAAAGACAGTGTTCGTATCATGTATGGTATTCCAGATAGTGTTTCCATTTTGATTACTGCAGGTAAAAAAGATTTTTATGAATTTAAAAAAGGTAATACCAACCATTAGCAAATCAATTGATGTATTCAAACAGAATGGTGTTGATCCTTGGTATGCACAAGCAATCTTATTAATTGAGAGTCCAGGTAAAATGAACACCAAATCGGGTGTGGGTGCAAATGGTCCATTCCAGTTGATGAGAGCAGTTGCTATTAAACAAGGATTGAAAGTAAATAAATATGTGGATGAACGCACCGATGTGGAGAAAGCTGCTTTGGGTGCATCTCGTTTGTTGAGCAGAATTTGTATTCCGTATACCAAAACAATGTTGGATAGTGCACATGTAAGTTATAACGAAACCGATTTATGGTTCCGCTTATTGGTGCTTCATTCGTACCATGCTGGCGCAGGAAATGTGGCAGGTGTTATTCGTAAAATAAAACCTACCGAAGGAGGTATGCAATTGATTCAACAAGTATGGCAAACAACGTATGGTGGATTTAAAAATGCATCACAAAATTATTCTCAATTAGCATTGGCAGCATTTTGTAGTTTCGATAACATTGTAATGCAACCAACCGATTCGGTGTATTTAATTGATGGTGATAAAATGTATAACAGTTATGTACAATGCAAATGTGCACCATACGATGAATGCAATTTTTTACAAACTTGTATTCAGAAATATGAAAACGATTTAAAAGATGGTGTTATTCCATTTGAATACTTTATTTCAAAAGTAAAAACAGTTGAAACCGAATTAGCAGGTTTAACGCCATTCACTTATCCGTACAACGATAATCACTTTAATGAAATAGGTTTTCACTTGCTTAAAACACGAAATGCGGAGGAAGCTTACAAGCTATTTAAGCACAATGAAACACAAAATCCAGAGTCTTGGAGTGTGTATCACGGACTAGGTGAAGCATCCCGCCAAATGGGACAAAAGGAAAAGGCAATGGGCTATTATAAAAAATCATTGAAGTTAAATCCTGAAAATCAAGATATTATGCGTGCTATGGCCCGATTAAACGGACAGCATTAATTCTAAAATCACCTTACTATTTTTCGTAAATTAGCATTCCCAAAAAGGAATGCTTTTTTATTATCCATGATTACCAAAGAAGACATCGATAAAATATTTGATGCTGCTCGAATTGAAGAAGTAGTAGGCGATTATGTTGCCCTCAAAAAAAGAGGTGCTAACCTAATTGGTCTATGTCCTTTTCATGACGAGAAAACACCTTCATTTTATGTTTCGCCAGCAAAAGGAATCTGTAAATGTTTTGGTTGTGGTAAAGGTGGAAATGCTGTTAACTTTTTGATGGAAAAAGAAGCAATGACCTATCCGGATGCATTGCGCTTTTTAGCTAAAAAATACAACATCGATATTCAAGAGGAAGAACAATCTCCTGAACAAATACAATCACACAACGATCGAGAAAGTTTATTCGTTGTTTCTTCCTTTGCTCAAAAACATTTTTCCGAAAATCTTTATAATACCGATGAAGGAAAATCGGTTGGATTGGGCTATTTTAAAGAACGTGGATTTAGAGAAGATATCATTCAAAAATTTCAATTAGGTTATAGCATCAATCATCGTAGTGCATTCAGCGATATTGCAATTGCTACCGGGCATAAATTGGAATACCTTGTAAAAGCAGGCTTAACAATTGAATACAGCAATAATCGGGAAGATGAACCTGCATCAGAAACAACAACTGAAACAAAAATTTCGGATCGTTTTTGGGGACGCGTTATGTTTCCGATACACAATGTTACCGGACGTGTAATTGCTTTTGGTGGTAGAACATTACGTACCGATACAAAGAAGATTGCAAAATACATCAACTCTCCCGAAACGGAAATTTATCACAAGAGTGATGTATTGTATGGAATTTATTTTGCGAAGAAAGAAATCATCAATCAAGATAATTGCTTTTTAGTAGAAGGATATACCGATGTTGTTTCCATGCATCAGGCAGGAATTGAGAATGTGGTGGCGAGTAGTGGAACATCCTTAACACATGGTCAAATAAAATTAATCAGACGCTTCACCAACAACATTACCATTTTGTACGATGGTGATAGCGCTGGTATCAAAGCCAGTTTCAGAGGGATTGATTTGATTTTAGAAGAAGGCTTGAATGTAAAAGTATTGTTGTTCCCCAATGGTGATGATCCTGATTCCTATTCCAAGAAAGTAAGCTCTGAGCAATTAAAAGAATTTATAAATAATAACTCCAAAGATTTTATTTCATTCAAAACAAATTTGTTGATGAATGATGTAAAGAATGATCCTATCAAAAAGGCAGGATTAATCAAGGAGATTGTAGAGAGTATTGCACTTATTCCCGAAGCCATTTATCGTTCGGTATATGTGAAGGAATGTAGCCGCATCATGGATGTGGAAGAGCATATTTTATTAAGTGAGCTTAATAAAATTAGAAGTAAAAAATTCAACGATAAAAAAACGCAAGCTCCAGAGCAGCACACAGAGTCGGTTCCCGATTTTGATACAACAATCCTTGAAGATAAAAAAGACATTACGCTTTCGAATGCAGAGCACCAAGAACGAGATGTTATTCGTATTCTTATCAATTATGGAAACAAAGAAGTGCGTGTTGATTCGCAAGATGATGAAGGAAATACAATAGAGATAGGGGTAACGGTAGCTCAATTATTGATTCATGAATTGCAACATGATAACATTGTACTCGATAATTTATTGTACAATAGTATTTACAATGAGTTTGTTGAACATTTGGAAAAAGAAAGTATTCCAGATTACAATTATTTTATTGGACACGAGAACAGTGCTATTTGTTCGTTAACGATAGATTTAATAAGTAGTCCGTATTCCCTTTCTAATTGGGAACAACACAGTATTTATATTACCCGAGAAGAAGACATTCTTAAAAAGTCGATTTTAAGTGCTGTGTATGCGTTAAAAAGCAGACGTTTGGAAATTATGATACATGATATTCAAAAGCGTTTAAAAGAAAATCCAGAAGAAGAAGAGATGATTCAATTGATGCAAACGCAACATCAGTTGTTGGAAGCAAAGAA
This sequence comes from Bacteroidota bacterium, assembly GCA_016707685.1. Classification (GTDB taxonomy): domain Bacteria; phylum Bacteroidota; class Bacteroidia; order 2-12-FULL-35-15; family 2-12-FULL-35-15; genus 2-12-FULL-35-15. Next base: position 64,994 of record JADJHE010000020.1, on the reverse strand, counting down.
AGAATTCAATGCTTTACTTGGTAGAACAATCCTTAAATAATTTTTATGGCGGAGAATAAAATTTGGTATGGAAATCCGGTTGTTAGTGATTTGGATTGGATGAATGCAAATACACTTGCCGATTCACTTCATATTCGAGTTAGCGAAATTGGCGATGATTATATAAAAGGGACAATGCCTGTAGATGGACGAACAAAACAACCCTTTGGCTTATTACACGGTGGTGCATCTGTTGCTTTAGCCGAAACATTGGGAAGCATTGCATCGTGGTTGTGTGTAAATCCCGAATTATTTATTGGTGTGGGAATAGAGATAAATGCCAATCACATTAAAGCAGTAACAAGTGGAGTCGTAACTGGTGTTTGCAAACCTATTCATGTAAAAGGAATGAACCACATTTGGGAAATAAAAATATACAATGACAAAGAGGAGCTAACGTGCATAAGTAGATTTACCTGCACCATTGTTTCAAAAAGTAAAATGCAAACGATTAAATAGTAGTACTATTTATCTTTTTTAAAACCCACCAAAACAGTAACACAACCACTAGGCAAAACAGAACTTGTAGTTTGCGATGTAGGTGTTGTTACTTCAACAATTAATTGCTGAGTCGATTTTGATTTAAAATCCCAAAAATCAGGTGAATCATTTTTTTGACTATCAAACAATACTTTTCTGGATTGGTCCATTACTTTAAATGAGCAGGTACCTAAGTTGGCATCTGAGCAAATAAAAATGCGATAATCCTGACCAGAGTAGAATGTTTGACTTACTTCAGTTTTCTGTCCAGCAACTACGGTTGAGGTGTTTGCTTGTCCATTGGGAGTAAATGGAGCAATGTTGGGCATACACTTCTTCTTAATATTTGTGCTGCACTGAGCTTGGCTTTCAGAAAAAAATAAAACCATTACAGACATTGCCATAATGGTTTTTATAAAAGTTGTTAGTTTCATCGTTGCGTTTTACGCATTACTGAATCATTTTGTTACGAATTTCAGCAGCTTTGTCTGAAATTGCTTTTAATTGATCAGCTGAAATCTTGTATGAGCTATTGTTACCAATGGTTGTAACACCTTTGTCTTTATCAGTAGAAACAGTAGTTTCGCTTGGCTCTACTTTAATTCCATCGTAAATAGCTTTTAAAGGTGTCATTAAGCCTAAAACCTCTTTAACTCCTTCGTTGTCAGCAGAATAAGCTTCTAATAATGCTACTAAATTATCTAAAGAAAGTTTTTGTTCCCCAATACGAGTTGCAACTTCTTCATTTTTAGTGTCAGTTGCAATTTTTGTAGCAATGTACAAGCCTTCAATCCATCCACCTGCAATAATTAAAGCAGAAACACCTGGTTGACCGTTTTCTTTTAGATATGAATCAGCATTCCAATAAGAATCAGAGATGATTGAAAGCAAAGAATCTCTGCTTTCCATGTTTGCTTCAATACGTTCTGTTGTTTTTTCATCAAAAGAACCACTGATTCCTAAGCCTGTAGCTAATTTATTGGTACAACGTAGGTAAAGCATTGACTCTTGTGTTTTATCAAACATACTTGTAAAGCTTAAATCAGCGCCATAAATACCAAGATTGATGGCTTTTTGTTTTACTGAAGAGTACTTCGATACATTTTCGATTGGATTTAAGTACTGGCTATTGTATTTCGCTCCAGCTGCTTTTAATAAGCTTGTTGTTTCTATCGGTGAAGGAATAGAATAAAATACATTTTGTGCTTTAGAATCTTTTTCACTTAATGTTACAGCTGTATCTGTTGCAGTAATTGTTTCTGAATCAGTTTCAGAACCACCACAAGAAAATAATGCTACAGAAGTACTTAGCAATAAAATGGATTTGAATGTATTCTTCGTTTTCATGTCTTTTTTATTTAGTAACCAAATATATAAAAAAACACTTTTACTTTTTTCGGTTTTAAAAAACAATCGAAAAAAGTTAATAACTTATTACAGGAAAATCATGAGTAAAAACTCAACTAAGAAGCCCAGTAGAAGCCCAGTATATACTTGTGATGGGCTGTGTGCATTGAGTTTTAGGCGAGCAAAGCCTACAAATCCAGCTATAATAATTGAAATCATCGAAATCAATAGCAAATCGATGCTGAGCTTAAAAGAAATGCCAATAATGGCAGCAATCATGCCTCCAATACCAACAGCATGGGCGCTTATTTTCCATTTGGTGGTAATCAATAAAACCAAAACAATAGAAACAGCAGCACCTAATACTAGCGTTTTGAATATGCTTGGGAAATCGGTTACCGTATGAAACAAGTAAAACAAAGCAAAATAATACAATGCTGTGCTGATGTATGGAACAAAACGTTCTTCGGCACGTTCCATTTCCAAACTTTTAATTCGCCCCATCTTTAATAAAATAAAAGCATTGATAGCAGGAAGTGCGAATGTAAAAATGAATGTAACTAATAAAATAAACAAACGAAGGTTAAGTGGGGTAAAAGTAGAGATGTAATTTTTTGTAAAAAATAATGCTACAAAACCATACGTTGGCATTAGCAAAGGATGAAACAAATAGGAAATAATTTTTGCAGTTTTTTCTCCAGCAGATTTTGGTTGAGCTTGTTCTATTTCAAGTTCCATCTTATAATTCCTTACGTAATCGTGCTACTGGAATATCCAATTGTTCGCGGTATTTAGCGATTGTTCTACGAGCAATATTATATCCTTTTTCTTTTAAAATTTTAGCAAGCTTGTCATCGGTAAGTGGTTTCTTTTTGCTTTCCGCGCCAATACAGTCTTCTAATATTTTTTTCACTTCACGTGTCGAAACTTCTTCACCACTATCAGTTGATAATGATTCGCTAAAAAAGGATTTTAATAAAAATGTTCCGAAAGGTGTTTGTACGTATTTGCTATTTGCAACACGTGAAACGGTTGAAATATCTAAACCAACTTTTTCTGCAATGTCTTTTAAAATCATTGGTTTAAGTTGGGTTTCATCGCCATCCATAAAATATTCTTTTTGGTATTCCATGATCGCATTCATCGTATACAATAAAGTATAGCTGCGTTGTTGAATAGCATCAATAAACCATTTTGCCCCATCTAATTTCTGACGAACAAACATGGATGCTTCTTTACTGCTTTTGTCTTTTCCCTTTGAATATTCTTCCAGCATTTGCGCATACGCTTTGCTCACTTTTAAATCGGGTGAGTTACGCGAATTCAATGTTAAATTTAAAATGCCATCTTCATTGGTCATTAAAAAATCAGGAATCACTTGCTGGAAGCTTTTTTGTCCATCGGCCATAGAGTTGCCTGGACGAGGATTTAATTTCAAAATTTCTTGAATAACTTCTTTCAGTAGTTCATCATCAATCTCTAATTTTTTCGAAATTTTCTCGTAATGTTTTTTCGAAAATTCATCCATTTGTTTTTCGACCACTTCTGTTGCCAACTCCACAATCATGTTTTGAACTTCTTTTTTGCGCAATTGAATCAATAAACATTCTTGTAAATCGCGAGCACCAATACCAGCTGGTTCAAGATCTTGAACCACTTTTAATAATTCTTCTAATTCTTTTTCGGTAGTAGTTATGTTTTGTGAAAAGGCAATGTCATCTACAATCGATGCTAAATCTCTTCGCAAATACCCATCATCATCTAAATTTCCAATCAGGTAATTTGCTATTTGATATTCCCGATCGTCCAAATCTTTCATCCCTAATTGGCTTTCAAGCATGTCTTGAAAAGACAGGCCAACAGAAAAAGGAATTTCTTTGCGTTCTTCGTCCGGACTTGTATTGTTTGCTTTTAGCTTATAAGAAGTTCCTTCATCATCGTCCATATAATCTGTTAACGCAAAGTCTTCCCGTTGATTTTCATCATCTTTCTGGGTATCATCAAATTCATCATTATCAAACTCATCACGCGGCTCTTCATCGGTATCATTTCCTTCTTCCAAAGCAGGATTGATTTCCATTTCTTCTTTGATTCGCTGTTCCAATGCAATTGTAGGCAATTGCAACAACTTCATCAATTGAATTTGTTGAGGTGATAATTTTTGTAATAATTTTTGTGACTGTACTTGCTTTAACATAAAATGGCCTTCGCTATAAATCGTTGTACTACAAAAATAACAAATATTTAGCCAAACTTTGGCAATAAAAAAGCCCGAATAATAACTATTATTCGGGCTTTTTTTGTAAATCTAACTTATTCTACAGTAACTGATTTTGCTAGGTTACGAGGTTGGTCAACATTACAACCACGCATTACTGCAATATGGTACGAAAGTAATTGTAACGGCACAACCGAAACAAGTGGTACCAATATTTCATCTGTTTCAGGAATTTCAATGGTATAATCTGCCATTTCTTTTACCTGTGTATCACCTTCGGTAACGATAGCAATAATTTTTCCTTTACGTGCTTTTACTTCTTGAATGTTACTTACTACTTTTTCGTAGCTTGTTCCTTTTGTTGCAATAACAAATACCGGCATTTCTTCATCAATTAATGCAATTGGTCCATGCTTCATTTCTGCTGCAGGATAACCTTCGGCATGTATGTAGGAAATTTCTTTTAATTTCAATGCGCCTTCTAATGCAACAGGGAAGCTGTATCCACGACCTAAGTACAAGGCATTGCTAGAGTTTTTATAAACATCTGCAATGAATTTTATTTGATCGTTTGTTTTTAATACACGTTCAATTTTTTCTGGAATTGCTTCTAACTCACTTAATAATTCGTGGAAACGTGATGCTGAAATTGTTCCTTTACGGTAGGCGATGCGCAATGCCATTAATGTAAGAACAGTAACTTGTGCAGTGAATGCTTTTGTTGATGCAACACCAATCTCTGGTCCAGCATGTGTATACGAGCCAGCGTGTGTAGCACGTGCAATGGATGAACCAACCACATTGCAAATACCAATGATGGTTGCACCTTTTGATTTTGCTAATTCAATAGCAGCTAATGTATCGGCAGTTTCACCTGATTGTGAAATGGCAATGATTACATCATCTTCATACACAATCGGATTACGGTAACGGAATTCAGAAGCATATTCCACCTCAACAGGAATGCGTGCTAAGTCCTCGAATAAATATTCGCCAACCAAACCTGCATGCCATGATGTACCACATGCAACAAACACAATGCGTTTTGCATTTATAAATTTTTGTTCATACTCTGTAATCCCACCAAGGTTTACAACACCTTCGGCAGAACTCAAACGACCACGCATACTATCTTTGATAGAACGTGGTTGTTCGTATATTTCTTTTAGCATGAAATGGTCGTAACCACCTTTTTCCAATGCTTCTAACTGTAATTCTAATTCTTGTATATAAGGAGTTTTCGATTTATTTTTAATGGTTTTGATTTTTAATTCTTTACCACGTTCAATAAATGCAATCTCTTCATCCTCCATGTACACCACATTTTTTGTGTACTCCACAATTGGTGTAGCATCCGATGCAATGTAAAATTCATCGATACCAATACCAATTACCATTGGGCTACCTTTTTTTGCAGCAAACAATTCGTTTGGATTTTCTTTTGAAAGAATAACAATCGCGTATGCACCAACCACTTGATTTAAAGCAATACGAACAGCTTCACCCAAGCGTACATTTTCTTTTTGTTGAATGTCTTCAATTAAATGAATCAATACTTCTGTATCGGTATCACTCAAAAATACGTGTCCACGTTTTTGCAATTCGGCTTTTAATGGACCATAGTTTTCAATGATTCCATTGTGAATCATCACCATGTTTTTAGAAGCAGAATAATGTGGATGTGCATTTACATCATTCGGTACACCATGTGTAGCCCAACGTGTATGCCCAATTCCAATTGTTCCATTTTTATTTTTTTCGCCAACAAAGTTATGCAAGTCTATTACCTTGCCTTTGCATTTGTATACATTTAATTCACCAGCATCAATCATTGCCACTCCGGCACTGTCGTATCCGCGGTATTCTAATCGTTGCAATCCTTTCATTAAGATAGGATATGCTTGTTTATTTCCGATATATGCTACTATTCCACACATGTTTAATGTAGTTTTGTATAAGTTATATTTAATTTCATTTGAAATGCACTACTTGCATCTCCACCACCAATTACCAATCTGCTAGCAGTAACAGCACCATTTTGTGTAATTAGATAGATTCCATTGTTATTGCGGTTGCCCGCTAAAATTTGTTGGATGTAACGTGAAATGTTAAAACGATATTCTTTTGTAGTAGAACTGTATGAACCACCAAAATAGTTACTTCCTTCATTATAATCCGGCACCAATATATTGCTTGTGCTATCATCGTTTATTTGAAACAATAATAAGTTTGCAGCTGGTTGGTATTTGCTATACTCGAATGTTGCCGATGTATCGATACGAATTACTAGTTCAGCTTTATTAATTGAAACTGCACCTGAATCAACCCAATGTAATAAATGAGGAAATTCAATCTTCGTTTTTAAACCAGCATTTGCTTGTACAAATACGGTTGCATTCTGAAGTGCGGGACTAGCATTGTTAATTTGGTTATCCAACAATGAATTTACAGAAGTATAATCGTGTTTAAAGTGTGAAAAGCGAGCTGAATTACTCAAAGGAAATTCATACTTTAAACTATCTTCTGCATTGTTGTGATAATAAACAGATAATCTCGTTTTAGCATCAATCATTTTTAGGCGAACGATGTTTCCTGCGCCTGAAGTTAATGAACTGTTTTCGGCAGTAATGTACAATCCTTTCATGAAAGAGTTAAAAGCAGTAGTGCTTTCTAAGTTCCCTGTATTTTCGTTGTTTAAAATGGTTGTTCCAAAAATATTACTTAGGCGCACTCTTAATTGTGGTTTTTCTTTTTCACCAGTAACTGTTACGCTATCGCTAACTGCAGGAACAAATGATTGTGAACCTGCTAAGTCGAACGAACTTTTTATAAATGTTTGGTTGGAATAGTAGTTAGATGTTTGGCTGATGTCTTCAAACAATTGATACACGTTTACTGTTTGTGTAGCAAGTGTAGATGTAGTGTCGCCATAAATATACGTTGGATCATATACCATTGCCAATACCACCGAATCGATAATTGGGTTTACACCAAAGTCTGGATTACTAGATGGTAAACGTACTTGTGTATAAACAGATGCAATGCTTTGTCCGAAAATTGGATCAACATATTTTCCAAACATAGCATCACCCGTAAATAGCAATGTTTCATCCGTTCTTAATGAATCCTCTTTAACAGTTCTAGTTCTAATTGAAGTAGTATCGCTGTAGGCAACATTCAACAAATCATCTTCGGGCTGCACGTCCAATCCTAAAATACTTGCTTTGTCGCACGAAGACAAGCTTATGGTCGACAAAGTAGCAAGGACTATAAAAAATTTTGTCCCGAAAAACGTTCGGGACAAAACTTGTGGTATTCTTATTTTATTTAAAATCATAAAAATTAATTAATCAACCATTTCAACAACTTCTTCAAGCACTGCATCATAAAATTCAGAATAAGCATCTAGGTATTCGTCTGCATTTTTGAAATCCAACACAGGTTTACCCGATTTTTTAATGTGTTTTTCGATGTCAGAATTGATTTTTGGACTTCCTTTAATAACTCCGTCTGCCAAATCAATAATTGCTTTACTAACGTTTACAAAGGTAGGATTTTTAAGTAATTCAACATCGGATTTTTCAATTCCTTCGAACATTACTTTTTTCGCAAAATCTTTGTGCAATGCTTCTGGAAACTCATCATCATAAACCGAGTAAATGATTTTTGTTTCAGCAAATAAAGGATTGTCTTTGAATGATTTTTTCAAATACAAAGCCATCATACCTGTCATCCAACCATGTAAATGAACTACATCTGGTGCCCAGCCTAATTTTTTAACTGTTTCGATAACCCCACGACAAAAGAAAATAGAACGTTCGTCATTGTCGGCAAAATGAGCACCTTTTTTATCCGTTAAGGTATGTTTGCGCTCAAAATACTCCTGATTATCAATAAAATATACTTGCATGCGCGCTGCTTGAATAGAAGCAACTTTTATGATTAATGGATGATCGGTATCATCAATTATTAAATTCATTCCTGAAAGGCGTATTACTTCATGTAATTGATTGCGTCTTTCGTTAATACTACCATACTTTGGCATAAATAATCGAATCTCTTTGCCCCTTTCTTGTATACCTTGAGGTAAATGTCTGCCGATCAATCCCATCGGTGTTTCGTCTAAATAAGGTGTTACTTCTTGTGATACAAACAGAACTCTAGGTTTCTTCTTCATGCGTTGGAATTAAGGTTAGTTTTAAAAAGTACACAAAAGTAAGCAAAAATTTTCTGAATTTCAAAGTTTAAACCTTAGATTTGACCACTTTTATCGAAAAGAAAGCCTTATTAATATTGATTTTGCTACTTTTCAACAAAAATTGAGCGAATGATTGTTTACAACCGCATACAAGAACTTAAAAAGCACCTGAATATTGCACGCAGTCAAGGGAAAACCATTGGCTTTGTTCCTACCATGGGTGCCTTGCATGCAGGGCACATTGCTTTGGTACAAAAAAGCAAAGCCGAAAATGACATTACCGTATGTTCCATTTTTGTAAATCCTACTCAGTTTAACGATTTAAGCGACCTTGAAAAATACCCTCGCACCTTGGAAAACGACAGCCGTTTGTTAGAAGCGGTGGATTGCGACCTTATTTTTGCTCCCGAAGTATTGGAAATGTATACCGAAGCCGAGTTGGCCTTGAAACTTAAAAAAGTGGAGGATTTGGCTTGGACCGAAGGCAAAACCATTGATTTTGGTATTTTGGACAAGGTGATGGAAGGTGCACACCGACCAGGGCATTTTAACGGAGTGGCACAGGTGGTGAGTAAATTGTTTAGGATTGTAGAGCCCCACAAAGCGTATTTTGGACAAAAGGATTTTCAGCAGTTGGCGATTATACGCAGCATGACCAAACAATTGGGAATGCCTATTGAAATAATTGGTTGCCCTATAGTACGTGAAAGCGATGGTTTGGCCATGAGCTCCCGCAATGTGCGATTAACCGAAAAAGAACGCGCGCTAGCGCCTTTAATTTATAAAACCCTTTATGCAGTTCAACAGAATGCATCAAAAAGCAGCATAGTCGAATTAAAAGCCTTTGCCGAAAACGAAATTAAAAAGGAAGCTTCCATGAGTTTGGAGTATTTTGAAATTTCGGATGCAAATACACTGGAACCTATTCATGAACTAAAATCCCAACAAACAGCAGTTGCTTGTATTGCCTTAAAATTAGGTGCAGTAAGGTTGATTGACAATGTGGTGATTGGGTAATTTAATATGTCGCTCCTACGGAGCTTGGAATAAACTTCACACTATGTTTCTAGTGCTATTTCACTCCTATGGAGTTTTTGTTTCTGTGTAGGAACTATTTGCTATTGTTATTTCGCTCCTACGGAGCTTGGAATAAATTTCACACTATGTTTCTAGTGCTATTTCACTCCTACGGAGTTTTTGTTTCTGTGTAGGAATTTTTTGCATTGTTCTAGGATTGTTATTTGCACTAATGGAGTTTTGTAAATTTCTGGTAAATTTCTGCATTGTTATTTGAAGCCCCTACGGAGCTAGAAAAGTTAAATTTCCATAATAAAGACTGTTTTTAGTCCTATTTTTAGTGCTATTTCTTCCTACGGAGTTTTGTAATTTGCTCGGTTAAATTTACACTATGTTTCTATTGCTATTTCACTCTAATGGAACTTGGGATTGATTATGGATGAATGGTTGTTTATAGATACTCGCAATGTATTCTTGTGAAAAATGGAGCGAAAAGCGTGATTTTAGCATCCTATGTTTTTAGTGCTATTTCACTCCTACGGAGTTTATGTTTTTGTGTAGGAACTATTTGCTATTGCTATTTTGCTCCTACGGAGCTTGGATTGATTATAGATTGAATGGTTTGTTTATAGATACTAAGAAATGTTTTCTTTTTGTGAAAAAATTTATGAAGCCCCAGCGGGGCGGAATAGTAATAGAGAAAAATTGGTTAAAAAGAATGAAGCTCCAGCGGAGCGAAATAGTAATAAAAAAGACAGCTGATTTTTTTAAGCCCCAGCGGGGCGACATCCTACTAAAACAAACAAGGCGAATGATATTCATCCGCCTTGTTTATAATACTAATTATTTACTGATGCTCAATTTTCCTTGTTGTAAATTTTGTTCTCCGTTTGAAATACGGTAGAAATAAATTCCGTTGGATAAATTCAAATTACTGATTTCGGTTTTTTGATTATTTGATTTTAATTGCATTTCATAAACCTTTTTTCCAGTAACATCATACAGTTCTAATTTGGCATCCGAATCCAGCTGTTCTGAAAATTCGATGTATAATTTATCTTGTGCAGGATTTGGATAAAGTGAAATGGTGTTTTGCAACATTGGTTCATCTCCATTGTTTTCAGAACTAGGAATAATTGCTCTTCTTGTTCCTTCTCTTTTTTCGAGTGGTGTACATTCTTCTGAACGTTTTAAATAATCGAATTGACTGATTTCATTGTTGAGATATTGCAATTCATTTGTAATCATACAAATTAAACGATTGGCATAATTCAAATCTTTAGCTTGAATGTTTGGCAAGAATTGATTAATAGTAGCCAATGCTTCTAGACGGTGTTCTGCAGAATAATAAATTAATGCTTTTTCATAAATTGCATGAAGTGAATGCACATAATTATTTTCAGCTTGAGCTTTTGCAAACTTTGCATCTGCAACTTGAAGAACTTTTGATACTTCCGCACTTAATTCATTAGGTGAAACTTTTATTTCACCTTTTTCGATACCATCAGCTAATGCAATAAGTATTTTTTTCTCAGCAATGTTTTGCACATACATATCGCCATCGTTAGAAACTGGAAGAGGGTATTGTAAAACTTGATACAACAGGTCTATTGATTCTTTTGTTGCTGTTGAATCGGTTGTAGCTGTTTCTAGTTTTATTATAGCCGTTTTTACTGCATCATTCGTTTTTGTATTTGTAAAGTCATCTGTATTTATTACGTGGCAAGTAGGACAAATTTCAAGATAACTTTTTGGACAAGTAGGACAACTAATATCCCAATATTGACATGCAGCCACTGGACTTTGAGAATTAGCAGTAAAATGAATTTTGTTTGATCCACTTGTTGAATAAGTTGAAGTAACACGTGTATATTTATCGTCACCATAATTTGTTTGTAGAGGGTAAGTTATATTATTTGTACTCGCTTGCCATCTATTGTTATTTGCAGAAACAGGATTGGTTGGTAATTGTTGAATTGTCCCTTCTATAATCACATAGCCACAATCTGCTAGGTTCGTACATTGTGAACTATTGATTTGAGTTGTGTTCACTGAATAAAAGTCGTAGGGTCTTAAATCATTATATCCATTTTCTATATCGATAGAATGTGCATTGTCTAGTTGTATTGTATTGATTCCATTATCGCGAGCGTCAACATAACCTCCGCCATCTGTTATATTCATGCTTAAAGAGCCACCATTTGAAATATAAAATCCAGTAATGTTATTTGCTTTTGTTTGCCCACATTTAACTTTTAATAATGTTGGTCCGCCAATTTCATAACCCGAAAAAGAATTATTATTGGATTTACAATTATTAAAATTGAATTCAATTGGTGAAGAAATAACTTTTACACCATCGCCATCATTAAACTTGACAATTGTTTGCAATTGAATTAAAGTTAGCAAGCTCTGCAACAAGATAAGGTGTGGTTACATTGTTTAATGACAAGCCTCTTCCTTGTGTTCTTATTCCGCCCCAAGCTCTTGTATTCGTTACATTAAGTTTGTTTCCATTAACAAATAGGTTTCCAATTAATCCTACTTTAGGGTCAAATTCACAATTGCTAATTTGACATTGTTGTTGTCCCCAAACAGCAACATTTGAAATGGAATTTTGTCCGTTAGGATTGTTTGGTAAGCCTTGAAATTTGGCATTAAAAAAACGAACATTTGCATCTGAACTTATATAGCTCATCCCATTTGTGAATTTAAAATCAACAGTGCCATGCTCAATTTTAAATGTGTTTATTCCATTTGAAATTACTACTTGTAATAAATCTTGATCAACTTCTAAAATCTTATCACTTTTATTGGCACCTCTTAATTCAACACTTGCCGTTTGTCCTGATCCCGAAACTCTAATTTGATTGTATGGAGCTTGTGAATAATCGGGCTTGCTAAATTTAACATAACCGCTTGCGGAATTTGGATAAGTAAATCTAAATATGGCATTGTTTCCTAAAACTAAATCGCCTTGAATTTCAAGTACTGCATTGTTTCCTAAGAGTTGAATAATGGCACCTGCATCATAGCTAAGCGTTGCGCCTTTTTCGATGATTACTTTGCAATTATCGTTGACTGTTAAGCGACCATTGTTTTCGATATGCAATGTGCTTCCGCTTCTTACAATGATAGACGATTCTGGGTTTGTTGAATTTCCTACAATTACTTTCCCTGCATTTTTTATTTCAAACGTACTGTTGTTACAAACCACTAAATCGGTTTGTACATCCAATTGTTTGTATGCAGGAATTTGTAAATAATTGATGGAGTATTCTTTTAGTTTGATGCCGATAGGCATGTAATCAGTTGCAAATTTTCGTTTAACGGTTGTGTTATTTGTAAGTGTATTTGTTGAAACGTTTGTATTCGCTTGAAGTTTTGGAGAGTTTTCACAAGGACAAGAAATGTCAGTGTATTCTTCTTCTGCTAATTGGTCAGCAAATGCTATTCTGTAAAGATTGTATGCGAGCATGTAATCGTTACCGTTGAATTCACCATATGTAAAACCTGGATATAAATCTCCATTCCATCTATTCGGGTTACACCATCCATTTAAGTCATATTAAAGAAGGATTAGACTTGCTATTGGTTGAATTATATGGGCCAATACAAGGAGCAGAACTAAAATAATTTCCCAATAGTTTTTTTGTATGAACAGGTGTTGTATTGTTTAAAACAGAATACATCAAATCGAAAACTTGCATATTCCATTTGTCACCAATTCTTGAAACATTGTCATGTGTCCAAGATTCCGACTTGTAGAAGCAAGCCATAAGGCAAGTTTATGTTTTAATTTGGACCTGAATGCCATCCCAACGAATATATTTACAAGTATTATTTACAGGGTTACACATGTAAGGAATCTTTAGGTGCATATTTAATCCTGTAACATCGGATTGATCCCAAGATAAATATTGAATTACATTCCAAATATCTGCGTTTAAATTATTCAGATTAACTGTAATATTTGTGGTCGGTAAAATGCATAGACTTCCATCCCCTAAAATATCATCAGAATTAAAAATTATAGGTTTGCTACCTACCCAATTTGCACCAGTTATATTGTCAGCTGTCTGTGCAATTGCATAAGCCCATAATCTCATTTCACTGCCATCTTGTGTTTTTTGATTTGTAATAGGATTTAATAATATCCAATTCTCAGTAATGTCACATGTACTGTTCAGTGTGACAAGAGGTCTTGAGGAATCGGATTACAACTCCTCAAACATGTTGACTTAAAACATTTAAGTAAATTCAAAAATTTGAATAGTTCTTGTTTCATTCCAAAATGTTGTTTTGGTTATCTAGTTAAGAAATCCGATTGGTTAAATTTTTTACTTCAGTATCCAAATAAAAACCATTGTCGGATCCAGTAGGTTTTACAAAGACATGCCCAACTAATTTATTTACAAAAGAAAATCCCATAATTAATCCAATCATTTGGTCTTGACTCATTTCATTTTTTGACCTTTGTTCTAGCTGGATTGGAAATCTATCTATATAGAAGGCTGAATTTATCCCTTCATATCTATCTTTTGTATCTTCTGTATTTGTATATTCTCCTAGCCAATTTTGATTAAAACTTGAATTAACGTCATCTCTAACAAAAAAACCATTTAATTGATTATTTGGATATGCGGGCCCTCCAATTTTTATTTCTGCAAGCATCTACCTATTAACTGCATATATTGCATAATACAGTTCATTTAATACTGAAGATAAGTCTTTTCCTGCATTTTTTAAAAGTTTATATTGTGTAGCTAAAACCGAAATGTAGTCACCATGCATTGCATCGCATCGCCCCATTTTTATAACCAAGTGATGGATTCTGTTTATCCAATTATGTCCAGTATTCACCAGAAAGATTATGAGAATTGTCAATATTAGCAGCGCTAATGCTTTTACCTTCCCTAGGCCAATTTTGACCAATTGTTTATGATATTTGTACTCTCGTAATTCCAATATTTTTTAAATTTTCTTGATCATTTTGCGCCCTTACATTAAGGCAAAAGATTCCTATGGCAAGTGCGCAGAGCGCCTTGCCTAAAACATTTTTTTTCATATTTAAATTATTTGATTATTGAACTATGTGATATCTGATCAAATTATTAATCTTATTAATTGTATTAAAATGGTATCGATTATTTTATTTTTACTATTCCAATGTTTTTAGAAATAGAGAAATCTGTTTTGGGATTAATTGAACCAAAAGGACTTGAAAGCTTTCGGATGCATTTTTTGTGTCATTAAAAGGACAAACATTTAAAAAGGTATTTCCATTGAGATTAATGAGTCATGAAATGATTTATATAAAAAGATCACCAGGTGATCTATAAAGGCAAGACTTGCTGCCATTCTTGAAATAATTGACCATTAAAATGTTGTTCCAAACATAATCTCCCGGTTTAGTTTTTATGCGAAACCACTGTATTGGTTCCGCCATTACTTCCATAATCCCATGTCATATTTTATAATAATAATTAATAGGTGTTTGTGTAATATGTGCAATGGCATTCATAATAATTATAGTTCCAGCTTGTATGTTACCCGGTCCTAAATGATATTGAAAAGTTGTGTCATAAAACACATACACACTATCCTCAACTCCACTTGCGCTATCTTTATAAATCCAATAGGTGCCGGTTTTAAAATAGGAATAAGCCGTCAAGTCTTCTAATTGAATAGCTTGTTCTGGCACAGCAAAATAGGGTTCATATTCGTATTGACAACTAACGAAGACACTTAGCACGCTAATGAGAATCAAAATTGTTTTTTTCATTTTATTCTTATAATTGTGTATATCTAATTTAATGAATAAAAATTAGTTTATACTTTTTTGTTTTTTTTGAAATCAAAACTTCCATTATATCCGAATCGAATGAATATAGGGAAAGTTTGATAAGGCTTTGCGATATTATTCCCTTCATAATAATAGCTATAGAATCCAGTTTGTAATAAAACTTTATGATCTTTCCCACCGGCTCTTAATGTGATTGCTGGTTCAAAGGTATATTGTGATGTTTTATTTAAGTTCAATGATTCTTTTTCTCGTAAGCTTGAATACAGTCCTCGTCTGTCTTTAAAAACCCAAAATTCTCTATTGTAATTAAAGGTTTTATAGTCCCAGTACGATGTTTTAAAAGAGAAGGCAAGGTCTACGTATTCATTTATTTTAAAACCAATGTTTGGTTGAACAAAATAACGATTGCATGCCATTCTGATATTAGTTTTATAATATCCAGAATAGCCACCAAATATAAAATCGCGGTAAAGTTCTTTGTCATTTGTATAACTATAACTGCAATCTGCATAACCGGCATACAATTCGAAAATGAATTTTTTTTGAATGGGATAATATACACCAATAGCAACTTCTGGGACAAAATATAAACCAGTGCTAGATACCATTACGTTTGTAAGAACGCCCAAATGTTTTATAGGCGAATAGGCTAATTGCACGTTTGCGGCATTAAATCCCATACCCGTACTTACTCTAAATTCATGCTTGTCTGTGAATAATGGCACATTCTGACTTTGAGGTACTAATGAATGTGTATGACAGGATGCAAATAAAATAATTACAAAAACAGAATAAATAAATTTTTTCATTGTTTTTTTTTACACTGCAAATATTTCACAAAAAACAATACAAACCTCAACCAAATTTTCCTCAAAATAAGGTTTCGGAAAACAAGTGCTTTAAAATCAAGCAGTAAGTAAATTTGATATGTAAGGTTTTGCGCAATTTTATCCGTGTTTAAGCGTTTATACACGACTACAGTGAAAGGTTTCGGAGTAGGAACTTGTTCGGTTTAGAAAAAAAGTCTACCGAAACGTTAAAAAAAGGATAGGGTGTTTCGATGCATTTACAAAATGAAAACAAAACTCGTGGAGCTACCTTGAAATTTGCAAATGCTTAATGTCGCCCGCATAAGTTTTAGGTGCTGTTATGTGGTCGTTAATTCCGTGCAAATTTTATTAGGTGTGTGATATCACCTTTGTCACCTTCTCTAATTGATCTAATATATTCTTTTCTAGTTTCGTCTGCTTTAACCATATTCGATTGATTCCAAGAAAATATTTTTTTATCAAATATCGATTCAATTATGATGTCTGCCATTATTCGGGAATGTCTCCCGTTTCCATTCGGGAAGCAATGTATGTTTACTAGTCGATGCTTAAGTCTTATTGCAATTTCATCAGGCGGATAAGTTTCATTTTCAATCCAATAATTTGTGTCATTAAGTAATTCTCTTAATTTTATTCCAATGCTTGTCCATTTAACTCCAATATTTTTTTCGGATTTTCTAAATTCGCCTGCCCACGACCACACATTTCCAAGCATTTTTTTGTGTAATGTTTTAATAAAATCCTCCGTTAAAATTTTATCTTTTTTAATTTTTGTTTTTATAATCCAATTAATTGCTTCCTCAATATTCAATTGTTCATGTTCATCTAATTCCCCATGAGTAGTAATTGATTTTATTAAAAGTCCTTCTTTTTCTTCTTCACTCAGAGGCGTTTGCCCATCCTCATATTTTAAATCTAATCCCATAATGATTTGTGCATTTCTCTTTTATTTCATTAGTTAAATCCACAATAGCACGATTAATTTGATCTTCACTATTTCCTTGGTTTTCTAATTTCATATTTTGATTTGTTCGTAGTACTATTTTCCTAGCAAGTTCTTCGGCTTTAAAGGCCACCAAATTTTCTAATGAATTATGTTTTGGCACAAAACCATATACGAGTTGCATATCTAGAGCATTGCCAATTTCTTTTAAGGATTTTATTGAAATTGATTCAGAAAATTCTCTTTCTTCAATTTTTTTTATTCCTTGTTTAGTCATATTTAATTTTTTGGCTAGTTGCTCGAGAGTCATATTTAGTGCAACTCTAATATTGTGTATCCAGCCCTTGTCCGGAATAATAACTTTTTCTGTTCCTTGGAATGGTTTTAATTTTCTATCTAGTTGTTCCAGCAATAATTTTTTCTGATTTCTCATGTTATTTTAACTTGACAAGTTTTAACAAAGGTAAACATATATATATGCAAAACAAGTTAAAAATAAACATATGCGTTTACAATTATTATTAAAAGTAAATAAATACGTTTACAAATATTGTTTTATAGTAAATGTATATGTTTACTATAGTTTATAATATACTTATAATCAGAATTTTGAATATTAATGAGTTGGCACCCAATAATTTTCTAAACTCATCTTGCACAAATCCCCAATGCGTGTAGCCTGTGTTAGACGGTCGGCTTTATTTCAAATACTCACTCAGTCCGTCCTTCCATGAATAATAAAGTCCTTGTGAAAATATTTGTCTCAAGTTGCTATTATTAATCCAAGGATTTATTTCCAACATATATTTATTAAAATCATATTTTAACTTCTCCTCTTTAATCTCAAGTTTTTTGTCGTAAGAGTTTTCAAGTGTCTCACGAACAAAGCCAAAACCGATATCCATGGTTTGTCTGCACAATTGGTTGTAGTCGTCAAGTTCTGATTGTGAAAGAAAAGGAAACTTTCTTGACAATCGAGATTGAATTGGAGTCAACCATACTTTTCCCCATTTCAAAGCAAGCTTGAGTCCGTGATTCAAAATTTCGTCACGTGTAGCTGTCTTTTTACTAAATATAAAGTCAAATATTTTGTTCATTTTGTTCGTCAATAAGCTGCCGCATAACTTTATGGCATCCATAACTAAGTTACAAATTAACTATTTACCTAATAATCTATTGTTTGGATACCCGTTTATACACGGCTCTGGGGGAAGGTTTCCAAGAGAGAAGAAAAATTTATGAAGAAAAAAATTAATTCACTACACCTTCTCTAATTAATTTTAGGTCCATCCATTTAATGGCATCAAATGAAATTCTGCGTGGTAGTTTTCGTTCCAAATAATTGATAGAGCCTGTCCAATAGCCCAAACCATCATCGCGCGAAAGATTATCATGGTCGTACACAGCAATGCCCACCGTATCGTGTGGCGTGTAGTGATACAAGGTAAATGTATCTTTTCCTTCGTAACGGTCGGTCGATTTTTGATAATCGGTTTGTGCATACATTACTGTTTTTGGATAAAAAATAGCCCAGTAAATATCGGGATAACTGCTGTTCCAAATGGTATTGTCCATACCAGATGGACTAAA
The DNA here is from genome assembly GCA_016707685.1 of Bacteroidota bacterium. Lineage (GTDB taxonomy): Bacteria > Bacteroidota > Bacteroidia > 2-12-FULL-35-15 > 2-12-FULL-35-15 > 2-12-FULL-35-15. The sequence goes on along the minus strand of JADJHE010000020.1, from coordinate 46,526 downwards.
GGTTGAATCGTTTTTTAATTCCAAACCAAAACCAATGAGTTTGCTTTTGTAAATTTTTGGAACAGTGATATCAAATTCAATTTCGGTTTCAAATAATTTTTTGTCGGCATACAAATGTTTGTATCGGCTTGTACTATCTGTTTTTACATAACATTCATCGGTAAACAATGTTTGGTAAACTTTTATACGGATGTTTCGTTTTCCACTTTTTAAGTTATGAAAAGCATGCAAAGGCATTTTAAATGAAATGCTATTTCCTCCTTCAAAGTCGGTAGTATCGCTAATTACACAAAGTTTGTTTTTCGTTTCGGTAGTATCTGTTTTCCAACGCAAGGTATTGTTGATGGATTTATAGTCGGATGTAACCAATTGATTGTTGTAATAAAAATCGAAATTAAAAGCGGTACGTGTTAAGGTATCTTTGTAAGTAGTATTGATAGGATAGGGAATGTTGTTGTTTGCTTTTATGCTCAATGAAAAATACAAGGTATTGTCGAGTGAATCAACAGTTAATGTAATGTAATCATCCTTGAAAAAGCTTGATTTTGTTAGTGTTTTAAAGCCAATGGGAACTGGGTTCAATGTATTCGTAATAGGTATTTCTATTACAAGCAATGATGCTGATTGCAAAAAGGAAAATCAAGAATGATTTTAGTTTCATGTGTTAAAGGTAGTAAAAACAAAAACAGCCAATCAATGATTGGCTGTTTTGATATAAAGTAGTAAAGAAGATTATTCTTTAATGTTTGCTACAAAAAATTCGCGGTTCATACGTGCGATGTTTTCCAATGAAATTCCTTTTGGACATTCTACTTCGCAAGCACCAGTGTTTGTACAGTTACCAAATCCTTCATCATCCATTTGAGCCACCATGTTTTTAGCACGTGAAATACGTTCTACTTGTCCTTGAGGCAACAATGCTAATTGTGAAATTTTAGCAGATACGAATAACATTGCTGAAGAGTTTTTACATGTAGCAACACATGCACCACAACCAATACAAGCAGCAGCTTCAAATGAAGCATCAGCGTCAGTTTTTGGAATAGGTAAACAGTTTGCATCTTGTGCATTACCTGTGTTTACAGAAATAAATCCACCTTTAGAGATGATGCGGTCAAATGCACTTCTATCAACTGTTAAATCTTTAATAACTGGGAATGCTGCAGCTCTCCAAGGTTCAACAACAATGGTATCACCATCTTTGAATGAACGCATGTGTAGCTGGCAAGTAGTAATTGCTGATTTTGGTCCGTGTGCACGACCGTTGATGTACATGCTACACATACCGCAAATACCTTCGCGACAATCGTGATCGAATGCAATAGGCTCATCACCTTTTGTAATCAATTGCTCGTTCAACACGTCAAACATTTCCAAGAACGACATATCAGGTGATATGTCAGCTACTTTGTACGTTTCTAATTTACCTGTTGCTTTCGCATTTTTTTGACGCCATACTTTTAGCGTTAAATTCATATTTCCACTCATATTGTAGTTATTAGTGAATAGCGAATAGTAAATAGCTATGCGCTTTCTGTTAAATTTATTTTTTGTTGTACCCCTTTAATTAATCCTTGTAGAATTTTTCCTGTTTCATCTAATTTTTCGGAAATCATTCTAAAATTTTCATCATCAATATAATTTAGGTTCTTTGAAATAACAAGTAATGTTTCTGTTTCCATCAAAGAGCCTCTCGAAACTCTCAAAAATTGCAAATAGTTTTTTGAAGATTCTCTTCCCCAACCTTCGGCAATATTAGCGGGAATAGACACAACTGCTCTGTTTAGTTGATTGACAATTCCAAATTTTTCCTCTGCTGGAAAAGCCTTAGTCAATTTGTAAATTTCTGTTACTAAAGCAATTGATTTTTGCCAAACAATTAAATCCTTGTAAGAATTTATTTTGTTGTTCATCTGCTCTCTATTTACTTTTGTCTAGTTTGTGCTATTCGCTATTCCCAATTACCTATTCACTATTTATAACTTCTTTGTGATACTTTAATCACATCGTATTTTAATTCTTCTTTGTGTAATTCAAATGAATTTTGTCCTTTGAATTCCCATGCACCAACATACATAAAGTTAGCATCATCACGTTTTGCTTCACCTTGTTGTTCTCCTTCAGTTTCTTGTGATTCTTCACGGAAGTGACCACCACAAGATTCTTTACGGTGCAATGCATCAAGACACATTAATTCTCCTAGTTCAAGGAAATCGGCAACACGAGCTGCTTTTTCCAATTCAGGGTTGAACTCATCAGCAGAACCCGGTACACGAACATCTGTCCAGAAATCTTTTTGTAATTGTTGAATTTCGCTGATTGCTTGTTTTAGGCCAGCTTCGTTACGAGCCATACCACATTTATCCCACATAATTTTTCCTAAACGTTTGTGGAAATGATCAACCGATTTTGTTCCTTTAATAGCAAAGAATTTATTGATTAACTCTTTTACATTATTTTCTGCTTCTTCAAATGCAGGATGTGAAGTAGGAATTGCTTTTACGCTAATTTCTTTTGATAGATATGCTCCAATGGTGTATGGAATAACAAAGTATCCATCCGCTAAACCTTGCATCAATGCTGATGCTCCAAGGCGGTTAGCACCATGGTCGGAGAAGTTTGCTTCACCTAATGCATACAATCCTGGTACAGTTGTCATCAAGTTATAATCAACCCATAATCCACCCATTGTATAATGCACAGCAGGGTAAATCATCATTGGCACTTCGTAAGGATCTTCACCAGTAATTTGTTTGTACATGTCGAACAAGTTACCATACTTTTCTTTTACAACTTCTTTTCCTAATTCGTGTAATTGTTTTTCAGTTGGATTAGCAATTCCTTTTTTAATTGCTTCTTGCTTTCCGTATTTGTATTTCATATTCGATGCAAAATCCAAGTAAACTGCTTCACCTGTTTTGTTTACACCGTAACCAGCATCGCATCTTTCTTTTGCAGCACGTGATGCAACATCGCGTGGTACAAGGTTACCAAATGCAGGGTAACGTCTTTCCAAATAATAATCTCTATCCTCTTCAGCAATGTCGGTTGCTTTTTTCTTACCAGCTTTAATTGCTTCAGCATCCTCTTTCTTTTTAGGAACCCAGATACGACCATCGTTACGTAATGATTCACTCATCAACGTTAATTTTGATTGGTGATCACCAGAAACTGGAATACAAGTAGGGTGAATTTGTGTATAGCAAGGGTTACCAAAGAATGCACCTTTTTTGTGTGCTTTCCAAGCAGCAGTAACATTACTTCCCATTGCATTGGTAGATAAGAAGAATACGTTACCGTATCCACCTGTACATAACAATACAGCATGTCCGAAGTGACGCTCTAATTTTCCAGTAACTAAATCACGTGCAATGATACCACGTGCTTTACCTTCAATGGTAACTACTTCTAGCATTTCGTGACGTGCAAGCATTTGTACATTACCTAAACCAACTTGGCGTTGTAATGCGCTGTATGCACCTAATAATAATTGCTGACCAGTTTGTCCGGCAGCATAGAATGTACGTTGAACTTGTGTACCACCGAATGAACGGTTACTTAACATCCCACCATATTCGCGAGCCAAAGGAACACCTTGAGCAACACATTGGTCGATGATGTTTGCACTCACTTCTGCTAAACGATAAACGTTTGCTTCGCGTGCACGGTAGTCACCACCTTTAATGGTATCATAAAATAAACGATACGTGCTATCACCATCGTTTTGGTAATTTTTAGCAGCATTGATACCACCTTGAGCAGCAATTGAATGCGCTCTACGAGCTGAATCTTGGAAACAAAGTACTTTTACTTTATAACCCATTTCAGCTAATGAGGATGCAGCCGATGCTCCTGCTAAACCTGAACCTACAACAATAATTTCTAAACTACGTTTGTTTGCAGGATTAACTAAAGCTACTGTTGAACGGTATTTGCTCCACTTTTGCTCTAAACTTCCTTCAGGAATTTTACTATCTAATTTTGACATATCTTAAGGATTCTTTAATTCGAATATTATTTAATTAAACCTAAATGCATTGTTATTGGCATGGATGCAAATAATAATGTGATGATGATTGAAAACCAGAAACCTACTGATTTAATCATTGGTGTATATTTTTTGTGATTTAAACCCAATGTTTGGAATGCTGATTGAAAACCATGTAATAAATGGTAACCTAAGCTAAGCACACCTACCATGTACAATGCAACAAAATACCATTTAGCGAATACTTCTTTTAAACCAGCAAATGTATCGTGCTCATGACCAGCAAATACTGCTTGTTTTGTAGGCACCCAAAAGTTAGCCAAGTGAACTACTAAGAAGATTAATAACAAAGAGCCTAAAACGCCCATTGAACGTGAATACCATTTGCTACTAACATTTCCAGCTGGTACAGCATATTTTACTGGACGAGCTTTGTTGTTTTGCATCGTTAAAACCAATGCTTGAACAACGTGTGCTAATAAGCCAACAAATAAACCAATTTCTACCACACGGATAACAGGGTTATGCGCCATGAAATGTGCTGCAGCATTAAAGGTTGCGCCACCATCATTAAAATAGATGCAGGCATTGATAGAAACGTGAACAATTAAAAAGGAAACTAAAAACAAGCCCGTTAAGCCCATTAATAATTTTTTTCCTAATGATGATTGGAGAAATTTTCCTGATGTAGTACTCATAATTTAGCTATATGTTTAAATCGGATTTTATAAATTGCGTGACAAATGTATAATTCAAAATGATTTTTATCAAGTAAATAAGGGTTTCATTTGTTATCTAAAAACAGATTGCCTCATAAAAGGTTTATTTTACTGATAGATTAGCTTAATTTATAATCATTTTAAATAACAAAATGTCGCCCGAAAAATGACACCTGAAATTTGGCATTTTTATGCACGTTCCTTTGCAATGGTAGACTGTGAGGCTACTGTATTCCTTCTTCTAAATAAGAAAAGCATAAACTCAAAACATCCCTTTTTTATTCGGATATAATTTACAAACTTTGGACTTTAATTTAAAATCAAGAAAATGAAATATTCCGCAATCGACTCTAAGTTATTTATCGAAAATCGTAAACGTTTTGCTGCAAGCTTAAAACCAAATTCAATTGCTCTTTTTGTGAGCAATGATATTTTGCCAACCAATGCCGATGGTGCAATGGGCTTTGTACAAAATTCCGATTTGTTTTATTTAACGGGTGTGGATCAAGAGGAAACTATTTTATTGATTTATCCCGATGCAAAAAATGGAGCACACAAAGAAGTATTGTTTGTGCGCGAAACCAATGAAACCATTGCTATTTGGGAAGGTGCAAAACTTACCAAAGAACAAGCAACTGCAACATCGGGGATTAAAAATGTGATGTGGGTTCAAGGGTTTGAAGCCTTTTTGAAAACAGTTATTTTTCAGGCAGAGCATATTTATTTAAACAGCAACGAGCATTCACGCAGATACATTGATACCGAAACAGCGGAGATGCGTTTCAATAAAAACATTCTATCAAAATTCCCATTGCACAAGGTAGAGCGCTCAGCCCCAATCATGCATAAATTACGTGCAATTAAATCGAGCTACGAAGTAGCTTTGATTCAACAAGCATGTAACATTACCGAAAAAGGCTTTCGCAGATTGTTAGGTTTTGTAAAACCAGGTGTGATGGAATACGAAATAGAAGCAGAATTGGTGCATGAGTTTGTACGTAACCGTTCGCGCGGATTTGCTTACGGACCTATCATTGCATCGGGTGGAAATGCATGTGTATTACATTATGTAGAAAATAATAAAGAATGCAAAGCAGGCGATGTTATTTTATTAGATGTTGCTGCAGAGTACGCTAACTATGCAAGTGATTTAACACGTTGTGTTCCGGTAAGCGGAAAATTTACTCCTCGTCAGAAAGAAGTATACAATGCTGTTTTACGAGTAATGCGTGCTGCAACAAAAATGTTGGTGGTTGGAAATACCATTCCAGAATACCACAAAGCAGTGGGTCATTTGATGGAAAAAGAATTGGTGGATTTAGGATTAATTACATTGGATGATATTAAAAATCAAAATCCAGAATGGCCTGCGTACAAAAAATATTTTATGCATGGTACTTCTCACTTTTTAGGATTGGATGTACACGATGTAGGTGATTTTAATCGTCCATTAGAAGCAGGAATGGTGTTTACGTGTGAGCCAGGAATTTATATACCACAAGAAAATTTAGGTATCCGTATCGAGAATGATATTTTAATTACGGCAAATGGTCCAGATGATTTAATGAAAAATATACCAATTGAAGCAGATGAAATAGAAGCTTTGATGGCGAAATAAAATTTACTGAACTTTTAATTTTCGAACTCGTATAAGACAACTATACGAGTTCTTTTTTTTGTTTAGAGATGTAGCTTTACAATTCGCTCTAATTCAATAAAATCAATCGTTCCGAATAAAGAACTGTTTTTAGACATGTATACAATTGCAGAAAATTGTTTTCCTCTGCATGTTTTCTAACAGTACATTTGAACAAAATCATCCCCCTTATTTTTTAATTTATAATAGTATGAAACAATTTACACAATTGTTAATATGCGTATTAACACTCTTAAGTAGTTTTGTTTGGGGACAAAACGGATTTACAAGTTATCCAATTCCGCTTCCAAATGCATCCAAGAACAAAATAAAAGCTGATGTTCAATCAAACAAGTGGATTTGTACTTCTAACGGTTTGGTGAAGTATGATGGTGTCAGTTTTAGTGCCTATCAAACAACAAATTCAAACATTCCTTCTAATAGAGTTTGGGATGTTGCATTTGATGCATCCAATTCGCTGTGGGCAGCAACAAGCGCAGGTTTGGCGAAATTTGATGGTACCACCTGGACCACATTTAATGTAATTAATTCCGGTATTCCAAATGACACTATCAATACTGTTTTTATAAACGGAACGGATATTTGGGCGGGGACAAAACAAGGGCTTAGCAAAATTCGATGGAAGTAATTGGATTGTTTACAACACTTCTAACTCGGGATTATTAAATAATTTTATTTCTGCTATAAATGTAGATACAAATGGTGATGTATGGGTGGGGACCAACGTTGGTTTGTCGGTAAAGTCCGGTTCAACATGGACAACCTACGATGATAGCAATTCAAATTTACCATCTCAAAAAATACTTGCTATCCACTTTGATAATACTCAGAAATGGGTATCAACAGTCTCGAATATTTTTGAATTTTCAAACAATGTTCTTTACCCATTTACTTCAAAATACAACATCGGTTTGGTTGATGCAAATGACGTATTGATATATGGACTTACTTTTTCAAAAACGCTATCCGAAAGGACCACAAGGCGGACTTTTAACAAATAATATGTATGAGTTTGTAGGTGCTGATGCACATAAATACAATTCAACTGTTACAGGATCATGTCACACGTTCGACAGCAGCACAAGCTTGGTTTGGTTTGTAGGTGGTAATACATTGTATAGCTTTAATTGTCAAATTACACGGGTACAACGTTGCTAAACTAACCTCGGGTTTTAATACCCTGGATATAAATAATGAAGTTGCGGTTTCAATATGGGGATATGCATTGGAATGGAGTATCTATTCAGCTTATGAGGTGCCAAAAACTCGGGTCGCAATACAATATTTTGTACTAATTTTTGGATTGGGGGATTGGATGCTGGTGGTCAGTTACATCAAGCAGCAATGACTTATCGTCAAACAGGTTTAGACTATTGGCCAGGACCACTGGATACCATCACAGGTACAACAGATACAGCAACAGTAATTGCTTATAACAAAGTATGGAAAGTAGATCGTTTAAAAATAGAAGAATTTCAAACCATGTTTGCAAATGGTTCAGTTCAAAATGGTAAGTTATAATGTAGATCCGACTATTTTATCTTGGCCGGCACATGGCACCGGAAATTTTTCGCGCAATTTAGCGCCTTTTGTTGATGTAAATGCAGATGGAAATTACAATCCATTAACAGGTGGTGATTATCCAAAATAAAAGGAGATCAAAATGTGTTTTTGGATACTTAATGATAGCAGAACACATACTTGAAACAGGAGGTGCTTCATTAGGAATAGAAGTATGCTTGGCTTATGCATTTGTTGTCCAGATGCAAATGCAAATGATTCGTTGAATGCGCTTAATTATACAACTTTGTATAATTTTAAAATTTTTAACAGAAGCTCAAACAATTAAAATGCAGCACTTGGAATTATGGAAGATGTTGACTTAGGGGGACCTTATGATGATTATGTGGGGTGCAACCCTGCAGATAATTATGGTTTTGTATACAATGGAGATAGTATAGATGATAATAGTGGAACAGGACAATTGTTGTATGGAACAAATCGTCCAATGCAAAGTACCGTAATCTTAAATGGACCTGTTTCGGATTTAGGCGACAACGTTGACAATGATAATGATGGTGCAATAGACGAAGTAGGTGAAAGAAGTTTGATGACGAACTTTGTTTATTATTTTAATGATTTTTCGCTCAAGGCAATCCCTATCTTGATCAACCGAGTTATTATAATTATTTAAATTCAATGGAAGGATTCTACCCATGTAACTTATGGTGGAACTGCCTATATAACTTCCGGAACCAATACTAATTTTATGTTTGATGGTGTGCCTGCTGTTTCGGGTTGAAAGAAGTAAGTCCAAAATATCCTGCAGACAGACGATTGTAATGGGTACAAACTCATTTTGATATGACGGTGAGAAAGCTTTGATTTTGATTTTGCATTGGATACACGTGATACAACATCGGCAGCAATTATTCCATTCAAAGTTTGTATCAAAAACAAACAAGATGTTTTACGCATTAAGCAATGGTATACTGGAAATAATTTCCTTCTTGTTTAGACATTACGAATGGTATTACAAGCAATTCAGAAGTAGCTGTTTCATTTATGGTTTATCCAAATCCAGCAAGCAGCGATTTAACGATTGCTTACAAACCAGAAACAAAAAATGCAGTTGTAGAAATTTACAATTCAATTGGTCAGCAAGTAAAACAAATTGCGTTGGTGGATGAAAATCAACAAATCACTATTGCAGATTTAAGCAATGGATTGTACATCTTGAAATTGAATGATGGAAAAAATTCAGCAACACAACGATTTGTAAAACAATAGTTATAAATTTGGGTTATAAAACAACCCAAGTGCAACACGCTGAATTTAAAAACTAAAATAGCATACACCGATACCGGCAAAGGCCGGGTATTGGTGTTGCTTCATGGTTTTTTAGGTTCGCATGAAATATGGGCTGAAACAGCCAAAAAACTTTCCAAGCGTTTTAGAGTTATTACCATCGATCTTCCTGGTCATGGCGCTACTCCTTCCATTGGTTATTATCATAGCATGGAATTGCTTGCACAAAGTGTTAAAGCTGTATTGGATCATATTGGTGTTAGACGTTATGTTGTGGTAGGCCACAGCATGGGTGGTTATACCGCATTGGCATTTGCTGAATTGTATCCCGAAAATGTATGCGGTTTGTGTTTGTTCAACTCTACTTCTTATGCCGATAGTGAAGATAAAAAGAAAGAACGTGATAAAGTAATTCGTTTAGTAAAAAAAGAACACAAACATTATGTTGCCGAGGTGGTAACAGGTTTGTTTGCTCCCGATAATCTTCCGAAATTAAAACCTGAAGTAGAAAAGGTAAAACGCATTGCTGTTTTAACGACCAAACAATCCATTATCAATAGTTTGGAAGGCATGAAAGAGCGTAAGAGCAGGGATTTAATTTTGAAATTTGCTGAATATCCTGTGTTGTTTGTTGTAGGGAAAAAGGACAGTGTGATTAATTATGAAACCATGTATTCGCAAATGGCATTGTGTAAGCATCCATTTGTGTTGATGTTGGAAGAGGCAGGGCACATGTGTTTTTATGAAGCAGCAAAAGAAACGCAAAAAGAATTGGCAAGTTTTACCGACAGGTGTTTCCGAAAAAATTATTAATCTTTTTGAAAGCGGGCCTTTATTAATTCAGCACCATCAACAATACACATGGTGTAATTTCCTTTTGGTAAATCCGAAATATCAATTGTATTGTCTATTACATCGTGGCAGCTTCCGCGCTTTAGCAGATGTCCGCCAAAATCAGCAATTGAGTATTGCACGCGGTCTGTTTTACATTCGTAACCGATTGTTAAATTATTGGTATTAACTTGAGTAATAATATCCATTGTAGCATTTTTCATTCTAAACAATCAAACGCTTGAATTGTTCTTTTCGTTCTTCGATTTAGACGAATTACTACTTTTTTATGGATGAAATTGGGATAATAAATGTTTTATAGAAATCTGCTAAAAATTAAACCCCAGCCCAAATCCTGTTGAACAACATCCCCATGTGCCAGCTCAGGATTCAGACCGAAGTAATTTGTTATTGTTTTATAAACTTTTTAGTAGATGTTTGTTTTCCATCAGTCACAGTAAGGAAGTAAATTCCATTTTCGATTGAACTAATATCAATTGCTGTTTCCTTTGCTGTATTTTCTTTTTCTGATTTTACCAATCTACCTGTGATATCGTAGATATGGATAGTGAAGTTTTCCAGCTGTTTCGTATTTACAATAATTGAATTTGTTGCAGGGTTTGGATAGACAGAAATATCGGAATATAGTGTTTCATTATTTACAGTAGTAATGATATTAGGAACAACAGTTATACTTATTCCTGTTTCATTTCTTCCTGCATATAAAGAGTCACAAAAGGTGTCGTTGCATCCTGAAGTATCAGTTATTGTTAGGCATAGTTGATATGGGCCAACTCCAGCGTAAGTATGTGTTGGGAATTCTAAGTTGGAAGTATTTCCATCACCAAAGTCCCAAAAATAGCTGTAGTTGTTGCCCACGGATGAGTTGTTGTAGATAGTGTAACTATACGTATTAATTGAATCTTGGACCATCGTAAAATTTGCATTACAGGATGTACTGTTTTTAATTATAGAAATTTCATCAAGGAACAGTAGATTCATGTTTGTTGAATTGTGATTAAATCCAATGTAAATACTTTGTCCACTACAGTTTGACAATGATGCACTTTTATATTCCCATGTTGTGTCCGAACTATAGGTTGAGGATGGCATAGGAGAATCGGTTTCTGAAAAAATCGTTAAAGCTCCTATAAAATAACTCCAATCGGTTGGTTCTAGGTTAGTATTTAATGCTACCACATTATAGCCATTTCTATTTTCAAAAGTTTTATCATACCAAGAAAGCGTGCCTCCATCAATAGGGATACTAATTGACCAAACCAAAGCCAATCGTTTGCAGTTCCCAAAGTGTCAGATACACTAGATGCTAAAAGATAGAATGCTGTATCATTTAAATGATTTGGTTGAAGTTCCCAAGGGTGATAAAAATTGTTTTTTGTTGGTCCTCCTGACGTATTTTTTGATGAATCAACAGAATAATAAGTTAAAAAATCTGTAGGATAATATTGTGATGGTGCGCCAGGAACTATACTCGAAAGCCCATCTCCATCTTCAATCCGAAATTGGAACGAGGCGCTATCGAAGGAGTTCACAGAGAGGTTTGGAAGATTAATATAAAGGAGGGTATCACTATTAGCAGATAAAGCCTTGTTTTTTAATATACTTGAATTGTTTTGTCGCTGAGCAATTGTAAGTTTGGATATTCCAAGAATCGCAATTAGTAAAATTATTCTCATGATGTAATGATTTTTAAACTTCAGCCCAACCTACTGTTGAACAACATCCCCATGTGCCAGTTCAGCGGGCTGGAGCTGAAGTTATTTGTTATGAAGCAAATGTACTTTGTCCTATAAGGTGTTTTTTGACCACTTTGTCCAATTATATACATGTCAAAATCCATAAATGAAACTCTTTGTCACTTAAAGTGTCTGTAAATAGGGTGTTTTAGCCTGATTTTTATATACATGTCTGCTTATTTTGTTAATTTATTCAAAAATATACATGTCTAAAAATCATTTTTAGTGATAAAATCACTTATCTTTTACATAAAATGCCAATTCGTTTTCGTAAATTAGTAGAAGGATTAATCCTTGTTTATGCTTTATTAAATGCTATTTGAACCCTGTTCGAAGAATACGATTTAAAGTGGAATATTGATTAGTACAAATTAGAAGTAGAATTATTTATCTCAAAAATATACATGTCTAACAAAGCATCTGAAAGTTTACACCGTTTAATCAAATCGCTGAGTAAATCCGAAAAAAGGTATTTCAACCTGTATTCATCGCGTCATACACTGGGCGAAAAGAATAATAATTTGGTTTTGTTTGAAGCAATCGATAAGCAGGAAGAGTATAATGAAGAAGCCTTGTTAAAGCAGTTTAAAAAAGAAGCGTTTATTAATAAATTTTCGATTACAAAAGCTCGTTTGTATGATTTGGTGTTGGATAGCTTAACTGCCTTTCATGCCAATAGTTCTATTGATGCCACCTTAAAAAGAGATTTGCATTGTGCCGAAATTCTTTACAAAAAAACATTGTACGATCAATGCGCAAAGCTTTTGACAAGCGCAAAAAAAGTAGCACATAAATACGAACGTCATTCTTCCTTATTAGAAATTAATTTGTGGGAAAAACGATTGATGGAGCAAAATAATTACGAAGGCAAAAGTGATGAAGCTATTTTGAAAGTCCTAGAAGAGGATGATTTGATAAGTGAAAAAATTAAGAATTTTAATGATTATTGGAATATAAAAAGTCGCTTTTTCATCATCCTTAATAAACAAGGGAAAGTCCGTAATAGTGAAGAACTTGAACGATTCAAAAAAATTATTGATAATACACTTTTGAATAATGAAGAAAAAGCACTTTCGATTGAAACGAAGTATTTGTATTTTCATATTTATAGTGCCTATTATTTTGGCATTGGTGATTATGCCAAGAGTTATGTTAACCTAATAAAGAATGTGGAGCTGATTGAAACGCATCCTGATATTTTTAAGGAAGAACCCAATATTTATTTTTCGGTACTCACCAATGCCATTTATATTGGTCATCAGTTGAAAAAGCATGATGAGGTTTATGCTAATTTAAAAAAGATGCGTTCTTCAATAAAAGCGGTAGATACGAGCAAAAACGAAGATTTAGCAGTGCGAATGTTTTCGAGTGCCAACAGTATAGAGCTAACCATTTATTTGCAAATGGGTGAGTTTGATAAAGCAGTTGCGTTGATTCCTATTATTGAAGAAGGCTTGAATAAGTACGAAGATAAAATTAGCAAAGTAAAACTGGCTTATTTTTATTTTAGTGTTGCAGCAGTTTATTTTGGTGCGGAAAAATATTCACTTGCTTTAAAATGGATAAACAAAATTATTAATAGCCCCGATGTAGAAGAGAGTGAGGATATTTATTGTTTTGCTCAAATTATAAGTTTGATTATTCACATTGAGTTGAAACACGATGATTTTATTCCTCATGCGTTTAAAAGCACTTATAAATATTTAAATACACGTAATCGCGTTTATAAATTTGAAAATGTGTTTTTAGAATTTATTGGAAAAGTATTAAAAACGACTAAACGCGAAGAACAAATTGCGTATTACAAATCATTGAAAGAAGCCTTGATAAAATTAAAATCCGATTCGTTTGAAAGAGCCGCTTTTGAGTATTTTGATTTTATATCTTGGGCAGAAAGTAAGATTGAAAGAGTTTCCTTCCGCACTATTATTGAAGAGCAATTGTCTAAAAAGTGAAAGCGACACGTTTATGGGTACGTGTCGCTTTCGGATCTAAACTAAACAAACAAAACAAAACAAAATTTTATACTGCGCTGTAAATGCTATAGAATATGATTAATACTGTAGTTACAGCTAATAAAACGGTTACGGTTCCGATACCATCTTCGTGGTAAGTGTGACCTTTTCTGATTACTGATTTTCTGTTCATGGCTTCTAAATTTAAATTGTTAAACGAGTGTATACTTGTTGCCATATGAATTGAATTTTGAATTTTCATTTTTAAGTTAAGGTGAGGGATTTGCGGTATTAATTTAAACAACATCCCCATGTGCCAATTAATTTTACGTTGCAAATCCCTTCACCCGCTCTTGTTCTTAATTTATTTTGAAACGGTTTTTTACGCAACAATTTTTGTTGTTGAAAATCCAATCCGTTGCTATTGAATTTTAAGGCATTTAATTGTAGCATTTAATAAGTAAACAGTTGATGTAATAGTTGCGGAGGCAATTATTAGTGGTAAAGTTTACGTGCCTTTGTAATTTTGTTATCTTTTGAAAGAACTGTAGAAATACTGTTAATGTTTATTTCTACACAATATTACGGCACTATTGAAAGGAAAGATACCCAGAATGAGTAAGTGGCGGGTTCAATTATTTAACGGTTGAAACAGGAAATAAACGGTGCGGCTATAAATGGGATAGTTTCTCTAAAAAGTCGTTTTTATTCCTTCTAGATACCTCAACCTGTGAATTGTCGCTCATTATAACGTATCCACCTTCACCTTTAATGTATTTTTTTACATGTTCAAGGTTGATGAGATGGGAGCGGTGTACGCGAAAGAAGCTTTCGTCAGAGAAAAGATTCTCGTACTCACCCAAGGTGCGCGATGCAATAATTTTTTTGCCACTTGTTAGAATAAAATAGGTGTAATTGCCATCGGAGTCACAACGGATAATATCGGACAGGTTAATGAATACCAATCCATCTCCATCAGGAATACCAACTTTTTTTAGTTTATTTTCTGGTCGAACATTCGATAACAATGTTTTGAATTGTTTATCCAACTCGGTTTTTTGTCCCAATTTGTTTTCTAAGCGCTCAACTGCTGTAACTAACTCTTCGGGTCGATTGGCTTTAATAAGTAATCTACAGCGCTAAATTTGATGGCTTTAATAGCATAATGATCGTATGCAGTAGTAAAGATGATGTTGAAATTGATTTGTTTGAATTTTTCTAATAAATCGAAAGCATTGCCATTGGGCATTTCAATATCTAAGAAAACTAAATCAGGATTAAGGGCAGTAATGGTATCATAAGCAGCTTTCATTGAATCGGCTTTTGCTACGATTTCAATTTGCTTGCAATTTTTCTCAATCATTTTTGATAATGATTCGCGTGCTCCTAATTCATCGTCTACGATTATTGCTTTTATTGCCATTTGCTCTATTATTTAATACACTAATATACTATTTTTAATCTTCACCACTCTCAAGTGGTATATTTAAACGCACTTTTGTGCCTGCAGGTTTTCCGTCTTCATACAAATCGATTATTTCGGCATTTAAATTACTTTTTAAGCTTGAGTTCAGAATGTCTAACCGTTCTTGTGTAATACTCATTCCCATTGATTTGTGCTGTTGTACTCGATTCTTTTTGTATTCTTTCGATTTTTCTCTTCCGATTCCATTGTCTTCAATTGTACAGGAAATTGTTTCGTCTTTTCGTTTTAGTTCAATAACTATTCTTCCTCCTTCGCCTTTAGGTAGAAGTCCGTGTATAATTGCATTCTCAACGTAGGGCTGAATAAGCATGGATGGAATGCGATCGTAATTGGTGTCAATTTCTTTGTCGATGATGATTTTGTATTCGAATTTTTTATCAAAGCGCATTACTTCCAACTCAAGGTATAAATCCAATGCATTTATTTCTTCAGCAACAGAAATTAATTGCTGCTTACTATTGTCCATAATCCTACGCATTAACTTCGCGAATTTTGACAAATATTTTAATGCTGCGTCCGTATCATTGTTAGAGATGTAATGTTGGATGGAGCTCAATGTGTTAAATATAAAATGCGGATTCATCTGTGCACGCAATGCTTGCGATTCTAAATGAGCAATTTTTTTGTTTAAATCGGTTTTTCGTTTTTCACGATTTTTAATAGTGTTAATACGGTAGCGGATAGAGAAAACCAATGCCAGGATGCTTAACACAATTATTCCTATAATAAACCAGGTTGTTTTCCAGAAAGGTCTATCAATGGTAAAAGTGAACGTTGCAGGTATTTCATTCCAAAGACCTTCGTTGTTCGAGCTAATTACTTTAAATGTATACGTACCTGGAGGAAGGTTGGAGTAGGTCGTTAGTCGTTCGTTGGTAGCAGGCGACCACTTTTTTTCGAAACCTTCCAATATATGCGAGTATTTTACTTTGGAAGGATTGGTTAACGAAATTCCATTGTAGAAAAAAGTAATGTTGTTATCATCATAAGCAAGGTGTGCTTTGTTTTCAAGTAATGTATCGTTGTAAAATAATCGTAATCCAGTAATGCTTATTTTTGATTCAGATGTGTTTGGAATATTTTCTCGTGGATCATATTTGATTAAACCATAAACGGTTCCAAACCAAATGGTAGCATCATCATCCACCCAAGCTCCGTTCGAATTACATTCTACACCCGTAAAACCTTCTTGTTTTCCAAATTGAATGATATTCTTTTTTCCCGATTTATAGAATTCTTCAATGTTAATATTGTTAATACCTTGATTGGTTCCAACCCAAATGTATTTTTTGTTTTTATCGAAGCACAATGAATAAATCAAATCAGAACTAAGTCCATCTGCTTTGTCGATGTGCACCATTTTTTTGCTTTTATCGGACGGATTAAAAATCCACAAGCCATCCAAAGCACCAAAATATAGATTACCCTGTACATCTATTAACGATGTTAGATAAGAGTCATTTGCAAGCCCAAGTGATTCACTGCATTCTTCAAATTTTTCGCCATCGTATTTCACCAATCCACCTAGATATGTACCAAACCAAAGAGTTCCTTGTTTATCTTCAATAATACTCCAAACGGCATAGTTTTCATTTTTTGTTTTTAAATTATAATGGTGAAATTTATTTCCATCATACTTAAAAAGCGCACCATCCGCTCCCAACCAAATATTGTTTTTGGAATCTTTATAGATGTAATTAATGTTTGTTTTATAAACAGATGAGGTATCCGTTTTTTGAGAAAATGTTTTTCCATCAAAATGCACTAAGCCGATATTGGTTCCCAACCATAGATTATTTTTAGAAAATTCATAAATAAAATTTACTGTTTTGAAAGTTAAATTCGTACTTGTAAATTGAATAAATTCATTGTTCTCATATTTGAAAATACCTCCATTTTGTGAGCCAATCCAAAGATTTTTATTTGAATCGCGGTAAATACCATAGATGAAATTATTAGTTAGGCCATCATGAATCCCATAGCTAACAAAGGGATGACCTCGGTATTTGAATAAACCAGAAAAAGTTCCAATCCATAAATTGTTTTCAAAATCCTCTAAGAAGCAACTTATTAAATTACTGTTCTGATCGCGTTTAATAAAATACGTAGAGAATTTTCCATCCTCAAATTTTGTCATTCCTTTTTCTGTTCCAATCCAAAGAGTGTTTTTAAAATCGCAGATTAAGGCAGTAATGTTACTGTTCACGATGCCATCTTTTTCGGTGTACCAATTGAATGTATTGTTTAATAATTTGCATAACCTTTATTAGTAGCAATCCACATTGCGCCTTCTTTATCTTGGTATGGCATTTACTTGATTTGCCGGAAAGCCTTTTGTTGTATTGTAGTTTATGAATTTTGCACCATCAAATACGCTTAATCCGTTTGGAGTACCAATCCATAATTTATTGTCTTTGTCGAGGAAAAGGCAATTGATTTGGTTGTTGATGAGGCCATCTTTATTTGAAAAATTTATGAATGTTCCATCGGTAAGTTTACTTAATCCTTTTGATGTTCCAAACCAAAGATTTCCTTGTTTATCTTTTGCAACAGCTTTGATGGTGTTGTCGATGAGGCCATGTTTGGTGGTATAGCTGGTAAATTTTTTACCATCGTATTTATTAATACCGCTGATTGTTCCAATCCAAATATTGTTTTGATTGTCTTCTGTAATGCATGATACAAAATGGTTTAACAAGCCATCTTTTGGACTATAGTTCGTAAATGTAATTCCATCGAATCGGCTTAATCCGCCATATCCACCACTCCAAAGGTTCCCTTTGCTATCTTGAAAAATTGTGGAGACATTTATAAATGGCAAACCATCTTCAACCGAGTAATTACGATAAAAATAGGATTGTGCTGAAGTGCTTTCAGGCTTCAGCAATAAAGCAATTAAAAAGAGTATTGATAAAAAATGAATAATTGCCTTCTGCATTTAGTATGTGTTTATCCAAAGATATTATAATATTAGTAAACAAAAAATGCTACAATTTATTTTGCAGCATTTTTTTGAAAAAGTTCTGTTAATCTTTTTTGAGAAGTGAATCCCAGCCTTGAGCTGTTAATGGATGTGATGTGCCTCCTTTTGTAATCAAGTTTACTCCATCTTTGGAAGCTGTCATGTGGCCAATTACAGTGATATCTGGATTGGCTTTTATTTTAGGGAAATCACTTTGATCAATGGTAAATAATAGTTCATAATCTTCGCCACCACTTAATGCACATACGGTAGGGTCTAAATTAAATTCACGCGCCATGTTATAAGTAGACGGATCGATGGGAATTTTTTCTTCGTACAAATTACAACCAGTAGTTGATTGTGTACATAAATGTAATATTTCAGAAGCTAAACCATCTGAAACATCAATCATGGAAGTAGGTTTTACTTCCAATTTTTTTAGCAATACCGGAATGTCTTTTCTAGCTTCAGGTTTTAATTGTCGCTCTAAAATGTAATCGTTGCCTTCTAAGTCGGGCTGTACACCTGGACTTTCCATGAAAATTTGTTTTTCACGTTCAAGCAATTGTAGTCCAACATAAGCAGCACCTAAATCTCCTGTTACACAAAGTAAGTCGCCTTCTTTTGCACCATCTCTATACACCAACTCATCTTCATCTGCTTCACCAATTGCGGTGATGCTAATTACTAATCCACTTTTGTTGGTAGTTGTATCTCCACCCACAATGTCTACTTTATGTTTATGGCAAGCAAGCATCATTCCTGCATAAAATTCTTCCATTGCTTCAACCGAAAAACGATTCGACATTGCAATTGAAACTGTTATCTGACGAGGGATTGCGTTCATTGCATAAATGTCGGAAACATTTACAGAAACGGCTTTAAAGCCAAGATGTTTCAAGGGAACGTAAGCTAAATCAAAGTGAACACCTTCAACGAGCATGTCGGTACTAACGACCATTTTTTTCCCTTTATAGTCGATAACAGCAGCATCATCACCAATACCTTTGGTAGTGCTTTCGTTTTTAATTTCAATAAATTGCGTAAGGTGTTTGATTAATCCAAATTCACCTAAACTGCTTAGTTCTGTTCGTCCTGTATTTTCTAACATAGTTTCTTTTGTAGTGCAAAAGTACGTCTAAAATTGTAAAATAGGATACAAACTGAATACTCCTAAAATCATACTTATCGTTTTTAAAACAATTTTCGTCTAAACCTTGTTAAATATTTGCTGCAATACCATTTTTTAGGTATTTTTGTATTTCATTTAGATTCAATCTAAATAAGAATAAGAATTAAAAACTTCATTTTCAATACATTATAAAAAATGATAACCGTATCAGAAAACGCAAAGCAACATGCTTTAGACTTAATGAAACAAGATAATCGACCAGAAGGAACCTTTATTCGTGTAGGAGTTGAAGGTGGTGGATGTTCTGGCCTTTCCTATAAATTGGAATTTGATAACATTTCGAAAGAAGGCGATCAAGTATTTGAGGACAAAGGAATTAAAATAGCAGTGGATAAAAAGAGTTTCTTGTACTTAATAGGAATGGAGCTTGATTATACGGGTGGCCTAAATGGAAAAGGATTCATTTTTAATAATCCGAATGCATCACGTACTTGTGGATGTGGGGAATCATTTTCAGTTTAAAAAAATTAAGTTCAAAGTAAAAAGTTCAAAGGTTAGCGAAAAATTTAAGATTGAATAATACAAATTCAAGCGTTACCGATATTGAATCTGACAATGCTCCAAAAGGATTAAATGAAGACATCGTTCGTTTTATTTCTAAGAAAAAGAATGAACCAGAATGGATGTTGGAATACCGTCTGAAAGCTTTTGCTTATTGGAAAACATTAGAAGAGCCAACGTGGGCGCATGTCTCTTATAAAAAACCCGATTTTCAAGATATCATTTATTATTCGGCTCCTAAACCTAAAAAGGAATTAAAGAGCTTGGATGAAGTGGATCCTGAATTATTAAAAACATTTGAAAAGCTGGGTATTTCATTAGAAGAACAAAAACGTTTGAGCGGAGTAGAAAGTAGAATTGCTGTTGATGCTGTTATAGATAGTGTTTCAGTAAAAACAACTTTTAAAGAAACGTTGTCTGAAAAAGGAATTATTTTCTGTTCGTTTAGTGAAGCTGTTCAGGAACATCCCGACTTGATTAAAAAATACATGGGAACCGTAGTTCCTTATACCGATAATTTTTATGCAGCATTAAATGCAGCTGTGTTCAGTGATGGTTCGTTTTGTTACATTCCCAAAGGTGTTCGTTGCCCAATGGAATTATCAACCTACTTCCGCATCAATGCTTCTGGTACCGGTCAGTTTGAGCGCACTCTATTGATTGCCGATGAAGGAGCGTATGTTAGTTACTTAGAGGGTTGTACAGCACCTATGCGTGATGAAAATCAATTGCATGCTGCTGTTGTTGAAATTGTAACACATAAAAATGCAGAAGTAAAATACAGTACCGTTCAAAATTGGTACCCTGGCGATAAAAATGGGAAAGGTGGAATTTTCAATTTTGTTACCAAGCGTGGAATTTGTTTAGAAGACAATTCAAAAATTTCATGGACACAAGTAGAAACCGGTTCGGCAGTTACATGGAAATACCCTTCGGTAATATTAAAAGGTGATAACTCAATTGGGGAATTTTATTCAGTTGCTGTTACAAATAATTATCAGCAAGCCGATACAGGAACAAAAATGATGCATCTTGGGAAAAATACAAGAAGCACGATTATTTCAAAAGGAATATCTGCAGGCTTTAGTAATAATAGTTACAGAGGTTTGGTGCGTATTGCGAAAGGTGCAAGTAATGCACGTAATTTTTCGCAATGCGATAGTTTATTGATGGGTGATAAATGTGGAGCACATACATTTCCATACATCGAAATAAAAGATAAAACAGCAATTGTTGAGCACGAAGCAACAACATCAAAAATTGGGGAAGACCAAATATTTTATTGCAAGCAACGTGGTATTGACACCGAAAAAGCAATTGGTTTAATTGTAAATGGATATTGCAAAGAAGTATTGAATCAGTTGCCAATGGAGTTTGCTGTAGAAGCACAAAAATTGTTGGCCGTGAGTTTAGAAGGATCGGTTGGTTAGAGTTCAATGTTTAAAGTTGGCTAGTTCAAAGTGAATATGAGTAAAATAGAAAAATTCGAAGATTTAAAAGTTTGGCAAAAGTCGCGGGAGATAAATCTTAAAATATATCAATTATCTAACAAAGGAGTTTTTGCAAAAGATTTTGGACTTAGGGATCAAATAAGAAGAGCTAGTGTCTCAATTTTATCAAACATTGCAGAAGGGTTTGAAAGAAACGGGAATAAAGAATTTGGTCAGTTTTTTGTCAGTTGCAAAAGCTTCGGCTGGTGAAGTTAGATCACAGCTATATATTGCAAAGGATTTGGAATATGTTTCTGATGCTGAATTTACAGAAGTTGTAAATGGGTTATTGGAAATAAGTAAAATGATTAATGGATTAATGAGTTATTTAAAAACAACAGAAATGAAAGGAAGTAAGTTTATGGAAGATGCCGCAACCTATGGCAAAACTCCACTTTAAACTTTTCCACTTTAAACTTTAAACTATATGTTATCAATTAAAAATTTACATGCCTCAATCGATGGCAAAGAAATCTTAAGAGGAATTAATCTTGAAGTTAAAGCGGGAGAGATACACGCAATCATGGGTCCGAATGGCTCTGGTAAAAGCACATTGTCGGCAGTTTTAGCAGGACGCGAAGCATACGATGTAACAGAAGGAGAAGTTGTTTTTAATGGAAAAAATTTGTTGGAATTATCGCCAGAAGACAGAGCAAGAGAAGGGGTGTTTTTAGCATTTCAGTATCCAATTGAAATTCCGGGTGTTAGCAATATTAACTTTTTGAAAACAGCTTTAAGTGAAATTAGAGCATACAAAGGATTGCCTCCAATGGAAGCAAAAGACTTTTTAAAGTTGGTAAAAGAAAAACAAGCACTTGTAGAATTACAAGGAAGTTTAGCAAACCGTAGTGTGAATGAAGGATTTAGTGGTGGGGAGAAAAAAAGAAATGAAATATTTCAAATGGCGATGTTGAATCCAATGTTATCTATTTTGGATGAAACAGATAGCGGGCTGGACATTGACGCCTTGCGCATTGTTGCAAATGGAGTAAATAAATTAAAAACAAAAGAGAATGCAACAATTGTAATTACTCACTACCAACGCTTGTTGGATTATATCGTTCCTGATTTTGTTCATGTATTGTACAAAGGACAAATTGTGAAGTCGGGCACTAAAGAATTGGCTTTGGAGTTGGAAGAAAAAGGATACGATTTTATTAAAGAAGAAGTAGGCGCATAATTAGTTTTGTGCTGCAAGAGAAAAAATTAAAATGGAAACAATCACAAAAGTATCTATAAAAGATAAAATTATTTCTGAATTTGAATTGAGCAAAAATTCATTGTTTGGAGATAGTACTATTCGAAAAAATGCGCTTGACTCATTTGCTAAACTAGGTATTCCTGGGAGAAAAAGTGAAGAGTACAAGTATGTGAACATGGAGTTGGCATTGAAAGGAGATTTTGCTTTTTCATCACCAAATCCATTTGCTGCTCAACAAACCCGCCTGTCGGAAGGGCAGGTTGAAACTGCATCTATATTAAAAACTGCAATTGTGGTTGTTATTGAAAACGGTGTGTTTTCAGCAAATAATTCTAGGCTAGGAGTTCTTCCAAAAGGATTAATCATTCAGAATATTTCAGATGCAACTAACCTAGATTCGTTTAAAGCGCATTATTCGAATTATGCAGATGTAGCTAGCGATGCTTTTATTGCATTAAATACAGCCTTGGCTAGCGGAGGTGTTTTTATACACGTTGCTAAAAGTGCAGTAATCGAATTACCTATACACATTATTCATATAAATACTTGTTCCGTACCAACAATTGTAAATGCACGTAATTTAGTTGTGGTTGAAGAAAATGCACAAACTACAATTGTAGAGTCGTTTGTTGTGAGCTCAAATTCCACAAAGGTATTTAACAATGCACTTTCAGAAATTGTTGTTGCTGCAAATGCGAATGTTAAGCATTACAAAATTCAGGATGAAGGAGATGTAGGAAATTTAGTAAACACTACTCAAGTGTATCAAAAGAAACAAAGTGTTTTTTCAACGAATAATTTAACCTTAAGTGGTTCATTGGTTCGTAATAATTTAACAATCGTTTTGGATGATGAATTCATTGAATCTCATTTGAATGGTTTGTATCTTACAAAAGGGACTCAGGTAGTTGATAATCATACCTTGGTTGATCATCGTAAACCAAATTGCAATAGTAATGAATTGTACAAAGGAATTATTGATGAAAAATCAGCTGCAACGTTTAATGGTAAAATTTATGTTCGTAAGGATGCACAAAAAACAAATGCGTTTCAGTCGAACAAAAATATTTTATTGAGTGATGATGGAACCATCAATACAAAGCCCCAGTTGGAGATTTATGCCGATGATGTAAAGTGTTCACATGGAACGTCAACAGGGAAGTTAGATGAAGACCAAGTGTTTTATTTAAGAGCACGTGGTTTGAGTGAGGCAAGTGCTAAAAAACTATTGATGCATGCATTTGCATCCGAAGTAGTAAATACAGTTGAATTGGAAGAATTAAAAAGTTATTTGGAAGCAGAGATTAGTAATCGTTTCGAATAACTCATTTACAATAATAGTTCTATTATATTTGTGCTGCTATTATAAACGATAGCAGCATTTTTTTTATGATTAGTAAAAACAAAAATTTATTATTACTTCATTTCATTGTCTTTATTTGGGGTTGGTCGCCAATTCTAGGTAAGCTCATTAATCTAGAAGGAATCATTGCTTTTCAATTGGTTTGGATACGTATGTTGCTTACAGTAATTACTGTAGGAATTTATTTGTTAATGATTCGCCAAAGTATTGCTCTTGTCAAAAAAGACATTCTTCAATTGGTTGGAATAGGTGCCATTATTGCTTTTCATTGGTTTTGTTTTTATCATGCGATTAATGTTTCGAATGTGTCGGTAACACTAGTTGCTTTCGCAACAGGTACTTTGTTCACTTCTATTATAGAACCCATTTTTTATAAACGAAAAATTATTCGTTATGAGTTAGGCTTTGGAATGATTATTATTGGAGCGATTGCAATGATTTTTAAAGTAGAAACGCATTATGCATTAGGAATTATTTTTGGGATGCTTGCAGCTTTAACGTCTTCCTTTTTTACTGTTTTTAATGGACTTTTGGTTAGAAGAATTCCTTCCTCAGTAATTGCATTTTACGAATTAGGTGGAGGCTTTTTAGCTCTAACTATTTATTTGCTTTTCGCTGGCGAGTATAGTGCTTCCTTTTTTGATGTAAAACCAATGGGTTTATTGTGGGTTTCTATATTGTCTGTATTGGGAACTGCATTTCCATTCATTGCGAGTGTCAATTTGATGAAAAAAATCAGTCCGTATACCGTTACATTAACTGTTAACCTCGAAACTATTTATGGGATCATCATTGCCTTCATCCTCTGGAAAAAGGATGAAGCAATGACACCCGGCTTTTATGTAGGGACGATGATTATTTTGGCAGTTATATTTGGAAATGCACTGTTGAAGAATTACATAAAAAAAGATTAGAACCTATATACGAATGAGATATCGTTGATAAAACCCTCACCAGTTGTGAAATCAAATTGATTCGTAGTGTATTTTTTCTGATTGTTTAATGCATCGGTTTCTGTTGTTTTTTCTTGAACTACCGTAAAATTAACTCCTAATTGAGCAGATACTAAAAAGTGTTTTGAAAAATTATAGCGAACTCCGAAAAAGCTATTTACTCCGCCATATAGGGCATTTGTTTTTTTAATTCCAATTTGCTTTGGATTCGTTTCTTGGTAGGTCCATAAGGTTCCACCGTTGAGGGTATCGCTTATTAGATTGAACTGCTCCCTTGTAGCCTTTTTTTGATATCCTCCAACTATTAAATCAGCACCATAGAAAAAATTGAGATTCTTTTTTCCAAATCTTCGCTCATACCCTATATTTAGTTGTGGTTTGAAATAACTCGGACGATTTTCTTTATAATTAATTAATCCACCTGTTGGACTTTGAAAAACGGTATCGTCAGCTTGAATAGAATTAAAAGGTAAAGGATTTACTTTACCAACAATTGCGGTTACTCGTATTGCTGATTTGGGTGTTATAACTCTTTTGTAACTTAAGGCATATCTATTTTCTTTGGAATGGTCAACTCCAATAGAGGCTTTAATTAATGGAATCGTATTGATGCCAATTTCATTTTTTATTAAAGGTTCCTTTTCCTCTTGAGAAAAACTAAAAGTAGTTGAAGAAATGATTGCAAACAATAAGGTTATTTTTTTCATTAAGATTATTTTATAAATGTTTATAGTTAGTCATGTAAACAACTATAATGGATAAATATTGTGAAAAATAAAAATTTAATTTGAGCAATAAAAAACGTCTACTCTATTGAGTAGACGAGCTTTTTTCAAATGGTTGCCTAAATAAAAAAAGGCGGCACCAGAATATTCTAATGCCGCCTTTTTTGTTCAAGCAAAAATTACTTATTGATGATTAATTTTTTTGTGGAGATGTTGTTTCCTGCTTTTAACTGCAATAAATACATTCCTTCTGAAACACCATCAGCATTGAATTCAATTTTATGATTACCAGCTTGTTTAGAAGTGTTTTCTAAAACAGCTACTGTTTTTCCTAATAAATCAACAATGCCTAATTCAATGTTTGTGTTTTCCATTAATGTATACGAAACTGTTGTAGCATTGCTAAATGGATTTGGATAGTTTTCCAATGCACCAATTAATTCAATTTCGCTTACACTTGTTGAATTTCCTTGAACAACATTTAATGTAATCACGTTTGAGCCTCTTCCTGCATATAATGAGTCACATTGTGTTGCTGTGCAACCAACATTATCAGTAACAGTTAAGCAAAGTACATATGGACCAACACCTGCGTAGGTATGTGTTGGTATTGTTGTGTTGAGCTTGATCCATCACCAAAATCCCAGAAGTAAGAATACGATGTTCCTGTTGTAGCGTAGCTCACAGCTGTATAGTTATACATGTTAGTAGAATCTTGTACTAAGTAAAAACTAGCAGAACAATTGTTTCCTGCTGGATTTCCAACAGTGACATAACCACAATAGGTATTTGAACAGCCACTAGTATCACTAATTGTTAAGCATGCATAATAAGTTCCATTCAATGTGTAGGTATGTGTTGTTGATCCACTTGTTGCGCTTGTTGAACCATCTCCAAAATCCCAAAAATAGTTCAACGCATTTCCGCTTGATAAATCGGTAAATGATGCAACAGAACCACTTGTTGATGCTGAAAAGTAGGCACTGCAAGTAGCACCACTACCTTGCCCAATCGTAATTGTTGTGCAAAACGTGTCTGTGCAACTGTTTGCTACATCATTAATTGTTAAACAAGCAGTATAAGTTCCACTAGCAGCATATTGGTGAACAATACTGCCAAAACTTGTTCCTGTTGACCCATCACCAAAATCCCAAGTACTTGTGATTGAGCCAGCTGCAGTTGATTGATTGTAGAAGTATCCATAACCAGCTGAGTCGGAAGCAGTAAAAAACGCATTACACCCTCCCATTGCATTTGCATTTGTTACTACAACTGTATCACAAAAAGTACTGTAGCATCCTGCCATTGAATCCATAATTGTTAAACAAACGGAATAGTTACCGTTGGATGTATATGTTACCGAAGGATTGTTTTGAGAACTACTTGTTCCATTGCCAAGATTCCAGTAAAGGCTTGAAAAGGTACCAGCGCTGGTGTTTGTGAAACTAATCCCGCCTGAAGGAGAAGTTGTATACGTATAACTTGCGTTACATACTTGTGCGTTTGCTGTAAAGCCCAAACTCATAAGTGCTCCAACCATCAAACTTTTTGAAAGTTTAGATAAGTTGTTTTTTAGGTTGTTGATTTTAGTTATCATAATTTATGTGTTTTAAAATTTATACTGCAAATGTGTAATTGTTTCCCGAGCTTGTAAAATCAAAATTCTAAATTCTTACTTGCTCAACTGTTTTTTATTGTTTAATAAATTTACCGATAATCTGCTTTTTGTTTGAAAGTTCAATGTTAAGGATGTAATTTCCTTTTGCAATATTTTCAACGTTAATGCAATTTCCGTTAGCCACCAAAACACTTTCTTTTCCTTGCATATCAATCAATCTAATGCTATTTATTGTTAGGTTGTTTGGTAGGTCTATCGTTAATTTTTCAGCAGTTGGATTAGGATAAAGTTTAAGGATGTTATTTAAATCGATGTCTTTTATACCTGTCGCATCCACAATGAAGATGTTGAATGTTAATGAATCCGCAGTTATTGCTCCTTGTGCTACCGGCCAAACAACAATTACATCTATCCCTGTTTTATAGCCTGTAGGAGAAACGTTATAAACTTCTGTCATTGTGAATTGAGCACTGTCAGCGGGTGCTATGTTAATGGTGCTATTCGAATTGTATACATTAACAATGTTTAGTCCAAACATAGAGTCAGCTACCGCTGTATAAATGGATAAAGTATCCGAAAATGCTTGGGTTCCAAGATTTTTTACCCAAACAGTATAGGTGTGTGTACTTCCAGCATTAACTGTATCCACTAAATTAGGAGGAGTAATAGTACTCATTCCTAGTGTTGTTTGAGCCTTTGTATTGACAATTAAGCCTATTGCGATTAATAAAAAGAGCTTTTTCATGGTGCTTTGTATTTATTATTAATCAAATGTATCCATATTTCATTGTAGATTCAATAAAATGTTGTAAATTTCTTACGCGTTCAAAAGTTAAAAAATATGGATATTTTACAAAATTTAATTGCCGTAATGAACAAGGAAGAGATTCGGCATTACAAACTTTTTATAAAAAGAACAGCCATTCAAGGGGAGCGAAAGGATGAATTGTTGTTCGATTACACAAAGCAAAATCAAGAGAATTTTGACGAAGATAAAATTTCAAAGAGGTTGTATGGCATTGAAGATAAGAATGCCTATTACCGCTTAAAAAACAGGCTAATCGAGGATATTGGAAAAAGTATGCTTTCCCAACATTACAAGGAAAACGAATTGAATATCATTGTTAATTATATTCTTCTTTCTCGATTATTTTTTAAAAAAGGACAATTTAAACTCGCTAATTATTACTTGGTAAAAGCAGAACGGAAAGCTTTTGAAAAAGAGTATGTGGATTGGTTGGATATTATTTATACTGATTTTATTAAGCTTTCACAAGAAACGCTAGAAATTAATCCGGAAGAATACATCAATAAAAGAAAAGCAAATCGAAGTAAACTTTTAAAATTACAAGAGATTGATGATATTTTATCAGCCTTAGTCTATCGAATAAAAATTTCACAAAATTATTCAACTCAAAATACAAAAATATTAGAACTGCTTCAAAATACAGTCAATGATTTTGCAAAAAGCAAAGATGTGAAATCAAGTCCCGTTTTACGTTTTAAGATCTACGACTCTGTAAGTAGGATTTTATTGCAGCAACAAAATTTTGTTTCTCTCGAAAAATATTTAATTAAAACGTATGCTGAATTTACAAAGGAAAAATTGTTTAATCAGCAGAATCACGATACCAAATTGCAACTACTCACCTATTTAATTAATTCACTGTTCAAGAACAAAAAAATTGATTTGTCGCTATCGTATGCCGAACAACTTCAAATTGCAATGCAGGAGTATAATGGATTTTTAAGAGATAAGTATTTGTTTTATTATTACAATTCTTTGGTAATTAATTATTCAGTAAAAGACATTGATAAAGCAATTGAAATTTTGCACGAGGCGAAAAACAATGAGGTTGTAAAAAAATTACCGATGTACAATGTTTTTGTATATCTAAATTTAGCGGTGTTGAATTTTGGAAAAGGTTTGTTTAAAGAAGCCTTAAAAAATTTGGTAAAACCCATCTTGGAAGATGCTTTCTCTAATTTGGATGAAGCATTTCGTTTAAAACTTTCAGTATTTGAGCTAATGATTCGTTTTGAACTAAGTGATTACGATTATTTAGAACGAAAAATTGAACGAATCAAAAAAGAGCACAAATCACTTTTGAAAGTAGCGGAGTATAAAATTCAAGTGCAACTAATGTCGCTGATTCAAAAAATGATTGATTCGAATAATTATTCAAAAGACAAAGCGCTCCTAAAAATTGTAAATGCGCTATTGCTGGATAATCAGGTAGCTCAAGAGACCAATATTGTGAATTATGCCAATTGGCTTAAAAACAAATTTTCTATATAGCTGTTTTAACTGTTTATTATAACTTTGTGCTAAATTATTAAATGAATGACAAATCAACTGTATTGTAATAGCCTTACAAGCTATTCTCGCTATAAAACAAGAGTGGTAACTATTGGGGATGTTCCATTGGGTGGAGACAATCCTATTCGTATTCAATCGATGACAACAACGGATACCATGAATACCTTGGCTACCGTGGAACAAAGCATTCGGATGATTGATGCAGGTTGTGAATATGTGCGAATTACAGCACCCAGTTTAAAAGAAGCTCAGAATCTACAAAATATAAAAGATGAGTTGCGTAAACGCGGTTACACTGCTCCATTGGTTGCAGATATTCATTTTACACCCAATGCAGCGGAGTTAGCTGCACGTATTGTTGAAAAGGTGCGTGTGAATCCAGGTAATTATGCGGATAAGAAAAAATTTGAAACAATTGAATATACTGATAATGCTTATGTTTCAGAGTTAGAGCGTATTCGTGAACGTTTTACACCATTGGTGAAAATTTGTAAAGAGTACGGGACAGCGATGCGTATTGGAACAAATCATGGTTCATTGAGCGATCGAATATTGAGTAGATACGGTGACACACCACTAGGAATGGTGGAAAGTGCAATGGAGTTTTTACGCATAGCCGAAGAAAATAATTATTACAATATTGTGCTTTCAATGAAAGCAAGTAATACGCAGGTAATGGTTCAGGCTTATCGCTTGTTGATTAAAACAATGCAAGAGAACAATATGAATTATCCTTTGCATTTGGGGGTTACAGAAGCAGGTGATGGTGAAGATGGCAGAATAAAATCGGCAGTGGGTATTGGAACTTTATTAGAAGATGGAATTGGTGATACCGTTCGTGTGTCATTAACAGAGGATCCAGAATTTGAAATTCCAGTTGCGAAGAATTTAGTAGAGCGTTATAGCAATCGAAAAAATCATCAAGAAATTAAAGAGGTTGTTACACTTCCATATACTCCATACGATTATAAGCGAAGAGAATCTTCTGAAACTGTAAATGTGGGTGGACACAATGTACCCCGTGTAATTGCCGATTATAGCTCAAAGCAAGCAATTACTCCTGCATCTTTTTTTGCAGTTGGGTATAACTATTCGGTGCCCATGGATAAATGGAATTTAACGGATTTGGCTTGCGATTATATTTATGTTGGCAACAATCAAGTTGATTTTCCAATTCCAGGAACTTTAGGCTTGATTTACAATTTTTCTACTTGGAAGAACTTAATTAACAAAACAAGGTGTTATCCATTTTTCACATTTGCCGACTATATTTCATCTTCCGAAAAATCATTGGAATTGAATTTTGTTAGTGTTGAAATAAATGATTTAATCAATCAGGATTTAAATGGAATGTTTGATAAAACAACCGTTTTAGTTATCGAAACAAGCAATGAACATGGAATGGCTGAACAACGCAGAATGTTTATTGAATTAATGAATTCAAAATTATCTGTTCCAGTTATCATAAAACGAAATTACACTGATTTAAGTGCTGAGAAATTTCAATTACGAGCATCAACAGATGTTGGTGCATTATTGTTAGATGGCATGGGTGATGGAATTTGGTTGAAGGCTTCAGGCCCTTCAATTAGTTTTCAGTTAATTAATTCTACTGCCTTCGGAATTTTACAAGCTACACGTACTCGTATTTCAAAAACGGAATATATTTCTTGTCCTTCCTGTGGACGAACATTATTTGATTTACAAGAAACGACTGCAAAAATTCGTCAACGTACCGATCATTTAAAAGGAGTAAAAATTGGTATTATGGGTTGCATTGTAAATGGTCCAGGAGAGATGGCGGATGCAGATTATGGTTATGTTGGAACAGGTGTAGGAAAGATAACATTGTATAAAGGTCGTGAAGTAGTTGAGCGTAACGTTAACTCAGAAAATGCCGTGGATGCGCTTATCGACTTGATTAAAAAGCATGGCGATTGGGTAGAAAAGGAATAAGTTATATCTTTCTAAAATGAAAAAATGGGTACTGTTTTTTGTTTTCATTTCTACTTCACTATTTTCTCAGAATAGTAAAGTTGTAGATTCCCTTTTGTTAATTGTAAAAAAACAACCTCAGGATACAGCAACAGTAAATGCCTTAAGATATTTATCATGGGAATACGAAGGGTCGGATAATAACATCTATTTTAACTATTGTAATCAAGCCTTGTTATTGGCTCAAAAACTAAACAACGAATCCTTTATTGGGACTTGTTTTATGGATTTAGGGATTGCTCATGATTATATAGGGAATGGCGATTCGGCTTTGTTCTATTATTCTAAATCAGAACAAATTTTCAAAAAACTAAAAAACGATTCTGAGCTAACAGCTGTATATGTAAATACAGGTTCGGCTTACCGATCATTAGGTAACTTTTCCAAAGCATTGGATTATAATTTTCAAGCATTACGTATTGCAGAAAAGATTGGTAAAAAAGATCGAATAGCGGATTGTAAAAATGCAATTGGTAATATTTATCGGCAAAAAAACAATTTAGATTTGGCGCTAAAATATTCAAAGGAGGCACTGGATGTTTACATTGAAGTAAATGATTTGGAAGGCGTTTCAAGGGTGTCGGGTAATATAGGAATAATTTATTCGGAGTTAAAAGATTCAAAAAGTGCACTCGAATATTATTTTAAATCACTCGAAATTCGATTGAAACTGAATTCGATTGCCTCTATCTCAAATTGTTATTCAAATATTGCATGCGAGTATTATGAAATGGATAAACTTTCAGAAGCATTGATGTACCACAATAAAGCTTTGGTTTTGAATGAGCAGTTAAATAATAAAAAGGGAGTTGCAATCGATTTAACAAACATTGCTGCTGTAAATACAAAGCAAAAAAAATATGGCGAAGCATTGGAGCGATTAAAGTTGGCAGAGCAATATGCCGAGGAAACAAAGTTTAGAGATTTACTAAAAGAGGTATATCAAACAACAGCTCAGAATTACGAGCTGATAGGAGATTACAAAATGGCGTATCAGTATCATCAAAAATTTACCAATTTAAAAGATGAGATTTATAATGACAATGAGAATGAGATTATTGCAGAGATGCAAACGAAGTATGAAACAGATAAAAAAGATTCACAAATAGAATTATTAAATACTACCAAAAAATTGCAAGATGCAGATTTAAAAAGAAAGTCAATTATTATTTGGTCGTTTTTAGTAGGATTAGTTTTAGTTATTGTATTGGCATTTTACATTTATAGAGGATATAAAATCAAACAAAAAGCGAATGAAGTAATTACACAACAGAAGAAAGAAGTAGAGCAGCAGAAAGCAATTGTTGAAGAGAAGCAAAAAGAGATCGTTGATAGTATTACGTATGCAAAACGTATACAATATGCTTTGTTGGCGAGCGATTCTTTTTTAGAAGCACATCTGCCCGAACATTTTGTATTGTTTAAGCCGAAAGATATTGTAAGTGGCGATTTTTATTGGGCTGCAAGTCAGGAAAATAATTTTTATTTAGCAGCTTGTGATAGTACTGGGCATGGTGTTCCTGGTGCATTTATGAGTTTGTTAAATACAGGATTTTTAAGTGAAGCCATTAAGGAAAAAAAGATTACTGCTCCTAACGAAATTTTTAATTATGTGCGAAAACGATTGATTGAAAGTATTTCAAATGAGCATCAACAAGATGGAATGGATGCCACATTAATTAAGATTAAAAATAATAAATTGGAGTATGCTTCTGCCAACAACAAAGCGGTTGTTATTCGAAACAATGAATTGATAGAATTGTCTTGTGACAAAATGCCTATCGGGAAATCTCCCAAGGAAGATCAATCGTTTTCTTCCTTTTCATTCGATTTGTTGAAAGGAGATTGCATCTATTTATTTACGGATGGTTTTGCTGATCAATTTGGAGGTGCAAACGGAAAAAAATTTAAATACAAACAGTTGCATTCAACTTTGATTGCTAATAGCGCTAAGCCATTGGTAAATCAGAAAGCCATTTTTAATACTATATTCGAAGAATGGAAAGGGAATTTGGAACAAGTTGACGATATGCTTTTAATTGGAATTAGAATTTAGGTAGGTGTTGTTTTTTTGTTAAATTTGTTCTATTAAACATAAAACAACCCCATGAAAAAATTTTTTACTTTAGGATTAAGTCTTATTTTTTTATCTGCAAGCGCACAAACCCAAATTACAAACGGTGGTTTCGAAACTTGGGATAATCCAACGGCAACGAATGCGGAGCCAACAAGCTTCAATTCAAATAAAACAGGATCTTCTACAGCTCAAATTGGTCCACAAACATGTTTTAGAGATGCATCCGTTGTTCATGGTGGAACCTATTCTGTTCGCGTTGAAAGTGTTCAAGTGCCAATTATAGGAACAATCGTAAATGGAAATGTTACAACAGGTGTTGTAAATGCTCCTACAACTAATAAAGCAGATGGTTATATTGCTACTGTTAAATACAATGATGCTAATGATATTAGACGTATGCCGTTTACAGCGCGTCCCGACAGTTTGGTTGGTTGGTACCGTTATACACAAGGTGGAGCAGCTGAAAGAGGTAAAGTAGTAGCTTATTTACATGTTGGAAATTATTATGATCCAGAAGCAGCAACAACTTATCATCCCGATTCCTCTGCAAATAAAATTGCATCAGCTTTATTTTTAACACCAGTTGCAAATGTTGCTACTTGGACTCGTTTTTCTATTCCTTTTACTTATGTTGATGGTCGCACCCCTTCTTATATTATGATTAATATAACTTCTTCTAACGACCAATTAACAAATGTTGCTGGTAGTAAGTTATGGGTTGATGATTTAGCGGTTGCTTCTGCATCTTCAACTGGTATAAACAATGCAATGGTTCAACAGCAAATTGCAAAAGTTTATTGCTATGATAAAATGGTGTATGTTGATTTTGCCTTCCGTTCAGAAGAAATGTCAACAATTTCAATTTATGATGTAACAGGAAAATTGGTTGCCACTCAAAAAATATCAAATAATAAGTTGAACACCATCAATGTGTTTGGATTAAATTCAGGAATGTATTTGTATCAAATTACTGGAGCTAGTTTTCAAAAAGCAGGTAAATTCTTTGTAGAATAATTTTCAATTTATCATTAAACCCTGACTTGAAAAAGTCGGGGTTTTTATTTTATCTATGTTTTTAAGAAAATTCATTTTATCTACAGGATTACTTTTTTTACTTTTTAATCAAAGTTTTTCTCAGCAAACAGGTGTTTTAAAAGGGAAAGTAAAGGATGCTTCTTCCAAGGAGTTATTGCCTGGTGCTACATTTCAATTAGTGAACAATTTAGCAAAAGGAACCGTTACTGATATTGATGGAAATTATTCCATGGTATTGGATACGGGTTACCATCAATTGGTTTGTAATTACATTGGTTATACACCTGATACTTTTAAAGTATATGTTCAAGCAAATCTTATCACCGAAAAAAATATTAATTTAAAAGTAGTTGGAAAATTTTTAGAAACGATTGTTGTTTCATCCGGCAAGTTTGATCAAAAGCTGGAGGAGATGACGGTGTCGATGGAGGTAATTAAACCCAACTTAATTAATAATAAAAACACAACAAGCGTTGAAACTGCTTTGGAACAAGTTCCTGGTTTGACAATTATAGACAACGATCCACAAATAAGAGGTGGGAGTGGTTTTACATTTGGAGTAGGTAGTAGGGTAGCAATTGTGGTTGATGGTATTCCTTTGTTAAGTGGTGATGCTGGTCGACCAGAGTGGAGTTATATTCCAGTGGAAAATATTGAGCAAATAGAAGTAATCAAAGGAGCCTCTTCTGTATTGTATGGTTCATCTGCACTGAGTGGTGTTATCAATGTGCGCTCTGCATACCCAAGAAGCAAACCGAAAACCGTTATCAATTATTCTGTAGGAAATTATAGCATTCCACCTGCACCTGCTGAAAATTGGTACAATAAATCTACACCCGGTTTTACTAATTTGAATTTTTTACATTCTCGTATTGTTAAAAATAACTTAGATGTAGTGATAGGTGCAAATATAAATGTAGATCAAGGATATATTGGGCCACCACCACCTGCGCCTTATATGCCAGATGATTTGCAAGCAGCATTATTGATTACAGATTCAATTCCAACTTTTTCAAATCAAGACATGTTAAAAGTTAGAGGGAGAATGAATTTTAATATTCGTTACCGTTCTAAAAAAATTACCGGTTTAAATTTTGGAATCAATGGAAATGGAATGCTAAACAAAACCAATATGGTTTTTGCTTGGTACAACGATTCATTAGGTTTGTATAAAGGGTATCCAGGTGCTGTGTTTTTAGAAAATCAAAAAATATTTAATCTTGATCCATTCATTAAATACAACAATGGCAAAGGTGTTAGTCATAGTTTAACAACGCGTATTTTTCATACCGATAATTTTATTACCAATAATCAATCGAATACAGGAACATTGTATTATGGAGAATATCAGTTACAACGTTTATTCAAAGATTTAGATTTTACGTTTACAGGAGGTGTTGTTGGAAGCATGGCTACTTCTTATTCACAATTGTATGCATCGAGTGGAACACCTAATAATACTATTTCGAATGCTTCAGGTTATTTGCAAGTGGATAAAAAGTTTTGGCAATTATTAAACATCAGCGGTGGATTTAGATATGAGTACTTTAAAATGAATTCGCAGCAAAGTGTTGTTGCTCCAATTTTTAGAGCAGGTGCTAGCTTGCAAGTATTAAAAGGAACATTTGTTAGAGCATCTTATGGTCAAGGTTTTCGTTACCCAACAATTACTGAACGATTTATTTCCACAAAAGCTGGTTTGTTTGGAGTGTTCCCAAATCCTGATTTAAAGCCTGAAACAAGTAAGAGTTTTGAGATTGGCTTGAAGCAAGGTTTTAAAGTAAAGAATGTAATGGGTTATTTTGATATCGCTGGATTTTATCAAAAGTATGAAAACACCATTGAGTACCTTTTTGGTGTTTGGGATCCTGCCGTTTCCTTGGTTGGATTTAAGTTTTTAAATACTGGCGATTCCCGTGTTCGTGGAGTGGATATGTCATTGGTATTATCGACAAGCGAAACCAATAAAAAATTCGGTGTTACAGCATTGTTGGGATATACGTATGTCGAGCCTGTTTCATTAACACCCGATAGTATTTATGCGACAACAAAATCAATTCAACCTGGACAAGCTGGTCAGCCTTTGAGCTATAAAAATAGCAGCATGGATACAACAGGCAATATTTTAAAATACCGCTTTAAACACATGGTAAAAGCGGATTTAGAATTTAAGCTGTTTACAAAATTTGGTGTTGGAGCAAGTTATCGCTATTACAGCAGGATGCAGAATATCGATAAAGCATTTACTGAAATTGAACAACTAACACACGATGCTTCTCCTTATTTAGCAGAAATTAAAGCAGTGGATTATTGGAAAAATCACGATGGATTTCATGTGTTTGATGCACGTGTTAGTTATCAAATGTTGGAAAAGCAAAAGTTGTCATTGATTGCAAGCAATTTGTTTAATGTGGACTATTCGTTGCGTCCTCTAAAAATAGAATCGCCACGTACAATTGCTATTCAATACGTCCTTACTTTATAATATTTGTCCTCCATATCTT
The DNA here is from genome assembly GCA_016707685.1 of Bacteroidota bacterium. Taxonomy (GTDB): domain Bacteria; phylum Bacteroidota; class Bacteroidia; order 2-12-FULL-35-15; family 2-12-FULL-35-15; genus 2-12-FULL-35-15. Next base: position 9,389 of record JADJHE010000020.1, on the reverse strand, counting down.
ATTAATTGTCTAAAAAATCAGTTTTAAGGCACTAGCTATTGGATTATTTAGTAAAATTGTATCCGATTTAGATACAACTTGTCAGCACCCGAAATAAATACAGCAGAAAAAGCAGTGGCTCAGAACAGTAAAATGCGTGATTACGCCATGTTTATGAAGTTTAGGCTAGCATCCTTAGTGGTGTTATCGGCTGCTATTGCATTTATTGCATGTGCCGAGGTATTAAATTGGGCTAGTTTGGGCTGGTTGGTTTTAGGAGGCTTTTTGGTAACAGGCTCTTCGAATGGTTTCAACCAAATTATTGAGCGTAATTTGGATGGTTTGATGACCAGAACACAAAACCGCCCTTTGCCGCAAGGAAGAATGTCGGTAATGGAAGCGATTATTTTGGCTTCAATTACAGGAATAGCAGGGATTGCCATTTTATGGATTTTTATGAATCCATTAAGCGGAATTTTAGGCTTTTTAGCATTATTATTATACACGTTTGTTTATACGCCACTTAAACGCATTACTCCGTTTGGAGTGTTTGTAGGTGCTTTCCCTGGAGCAATTCCTCCATTATTGGGATGCGTTGCAACAACTTCTGGTTTTGGTGAAATTCCTTTGTTGGGTTGGATTTTATTTGCAGGTCAGTTTATGTGGCAATTCCCACACTTTTGGGCAATCGCTTGGGTGTTGGACGATGATTATAAAAAAGCAGGATTTAAAATGTTGCCATCAGCTGGCGGACGAGATAAAGGAAGTGCCTTTCAAGTATTAATTTACACCTTATTTTTATACCCGATTAGCTTATTGCCAGTGATGTTCCATTATTCAGGAACTGCTTCTGCTTTTGTAATATCGGCTTGTAGTTTATATTTCTTGTACCAAGCGTATCAGTTGTATAAAGAATGTACGATTGAAGCTGCTCGTAGATTAATGTTTGGCTCATTTTTATATTTGCCATTGGTTCAATTGGCAGTAATGATTGGAAAATAATTGTATTATGGAAACAGTATCAGTAGAAGAAAAGCGCATCACCCGCGAAAAAGTAGCAAAACCATTGCTATACATTTCAATGGTGGGTATGTTAATGATTTTTGCATCCTTAACGAGTGCTTACATTGTTCGTCAGAAAAAGGGTGATTGGCTGAATTTTGAATTGCCTCAAATGTTCTACATCAGCACTGCAATCATCATAATTAGCAGTGTATCAATTAATTGGGCTTTGGCTGCTGCAAAAAAGAACGATTTTAAAAGTGTAAAATGGGCAGCTTTAACCACCTTACTTTTAGGGGTAGCCTTTACTATCACTCAGTTTCAGGCTTGGGGAGCATTGGTTGATCAAAAAGTGTTTTTCGCAGGTAAATACAGTAATGCATCGGGGTCTTTCCTTTATGTGCTTACAGGCTTGCATTTGGCCCATCTTTTTGGTGGAATTATTGCCGTTTTTGTAGTTTGGATTAAATCTATACAACAAAAGTATAATTCCGAAAACCTTTTAGGGATAAGGCTTTGCGCCATTTTTTGGCATTTTTTAGATTTATTGTGGATTTATTTATTCGTATTTTTATTATTTCAGCGTTGAAATTTCAAGTAAAATTTGCATATTAGCACCCGAAAATTTAGTTAAAAAAATATAATTTTAGTAAAAAAAGTATGGCAAGTCACGCAGCAGAAACAGAAACAGGCTCAGTTTGGAGCGGTGGAAAATCACCATTCGGTATTAGTTACGGAAAAATGATGATGTGGTTTTTCCTTGTGTCCGATGCATTAACATTCTCTGGATTACTATCCGCTTATGGTTTTATGCGTCACAAGCATCCTGAAGTTTGGCCTAATCCAGGCGATGTGTTTACACATTTTCCATTCTATGATGGACATATTCCTTTGGCGTATGTAGGTTTAATGACATTGATTTTGATTATGTCATCTGTTACAATGGTATTAGCTGTTGAGGCAGGTCACAGAAACGATAAAAAGAAAGTAATTGTTTGGATGTTGTTAACCATCATTGGTGGTGCAATGTTCGTTGGTTCTCAAGCTTGGGAGTGGTATCACTTCATTGTTGGAACTGATCACGGTGCAATTCGTAGTGTATTCGAAAATGGCGAATGGGTTGAAAAAACCGTATATGGTGCAAACATGACGGTGAATGAATATGGTTTACCTGTATTTGCAAACTTCTTCTTCTTCATTACTGGTTTCCATGGTTTCCACGTATTCAGTGGTGTTATCATCAACATCATCATTTTTATTAACGTAATTAAAGGAACATACGAAAAACGCGGTCATTACGAAATGGTTGAAAAAACTGGTTTATACTGGCATTTTGTCGATTTAGTATGGGTGTTTGTATTTACATTCTTCTACTTATTGTAACAGCGAAAACTAACCAAAGAAATTAACACTTTTAAATAGCATATACTTATGGAATTTCACGATAACTACCCACAATATGAGCTAATGGCTCATCATAGCGAAGAAGAAGGAAAGAAAAAACGCAGAAAACTTTGGAATGTATTCTGGATAATGTTAGGAATTACAATCGTTGAGTTGATCATCGGTTTTAAAGCTGCTGAATGGAATTTATTAAACGAAGACAGAACATCTTCTGTTGTTTTAAAAACTTTATTCATTGGTCTTACACTTTTAAAAGCATTTTACATTGTAATGAGCTTTATGCATTTAGGTGATGAGAAAAAATGGATGAAATATTGTGTTTTAGTTCCTTACACTGTATTCATTTTGTATTTGGTATACATCATTGTTGGTGAGTCTACTTATTCTAAAGAACACAAAGAAAGAATGGACCCATTGATCGTGAATCAAAAAAATGAATTGAACGAAGCAGCTAAATCTGGTCACCATGCAGCACCAGCTGGCGCTCACGAAACACACGAAGAAGGTGCTGAAAAACCTGCTGAAGAAGCACATCACTAAGCATTTATTATAATCTACAAAAATGGCTCGCAAAATAATTGCGAGCCATTTTTGTTTGTACTTTTGCGTGGCAAATACATTGCTTATGAACCTCAAGAAAAAGATTGTCATCCTTTTATTATTACTTACGTTTCCATCTGTATTTTATGTTTTACTTACTACAGGAAAACACAACTTTATTCACCTTCCTTATTTTGGTGTAAAGGAATTGGCTGCAAACGGTAAGGATACCATTTATCATTCCATCAAACCTTTTAGTTTTATTAATCAAGATGGTAAAACAATAACGGATAAAGATTACGAAGGAAAGATATACGTAGCCGATTATTTTTTTGCAAGCTGTCAAACCATTTGTCCTAAAATGGCTACAGAACTGCAACGTGTTCAAGATAAGTTTGCTTATACCAATGGTTTGGTTCAAATTTTATCGCATACCGTAAATCCTGAAAACGATTCGGTACCTGTATTAAAAGCCTATTCAAACATGGTGCATGCCGATAATTCAATTTGGAACTTTGTTACGGGCGACAAAAAACAATTGTATGAAATGGCACGTGAATCGTATTTGGTTAATGCGATGGAAGGAGATGGTGGACCAGATGATTTTATACACAGTGAATTTTTTATTTTAGTAGATAAAGAAAAACACATTCGTGGTATTTATGATGGAACCAACATTAAAGAAGTAAACGAATTATTAGATGATATTAAAGTATTGATTGCAGAATACACCATTAAAGAAAATAAGGAGAGAAACAAACGCGATAAATAATATGAAGAACGATAAATTAGTTTTTAGAATTGTAATGGCATTATCGATTGTAGTGTTCGTTGCAGTAATTGTTTTAAATAAAAAAATATTACCAGTACCGGAAGTTATTCCATCCTTTGTTTACAAATTACCGAAGTTGAATGCATTGATAAATGGTACTTGTAGTTTATTGTTATTATTATCCTTGTACTTTATCAAACAGAAAAATATTGAGATTCATAAAAAATTAAACATCATTACTTTTTGTTTGTCGGCAGTATTCTTACTATCCTACATTACGTATCATTGGATGGCGAAAGAAACAACATTCCCTGCCGATAATTCATTACGTCCTGTTTACTTAACAATATTGATTAGTCATATTATTTTAGCAGCATTGGTATTGCCACTAATTTTATTATCCTTTCACAAAGGATTTCAAAATCAAGTAGAGAAGCACAAAAAATTAGTGCGTTTTGCTTTTCCTATTTGGTTGTATGTAACTGTAACGGGTGTGGTGGTATATTTGATGATATCACCGTATTATCTTTATAGATAGGTTACCTTATCAATTCAATGTATCCAGTAATTGTTTTTTTACTCGGTATTTCCAATACATAATAATAAACACCAGTTATGCATTCTATTCCAGCGGTTGTTCTTCCGTCCCATACAGCTTTGCCAGTGATACTTAAAGCAGGTGATGTCCACACCAAAACTCCCCAACGGTTGTAAATATGAATATTACTTTTTAAAGGTAAATCCGTAATTTCAAATACATCATTTTTTTCATCATTATTTGGTGTAAATACATTTGGTAAATAGGGATCACATGCCTCTACATTTATCCATACACTGTCGCTTGCTGTATTTTTACATTGATAAACACTTCCTGTATCTTGTATTGTTAAGGTGTATAAGGTGGATTGATTAGGAAAAACAAAAGGACTAGCAGCGGTAGTGTTGTTGATAGCCGAATTTGGAAGCCAGATGTAGGAATAACCATTGATGTAATTACTTCCTAATTGAAGCGTATCTCCACTACAAATAGTTGCAGTAGTTCCAGCACTGATAGTGGGTGTTTGATATTGTAATACAGTTAATGAAACCGTATCATTAAGCACACAACCATTGGCGGATGCGGTAAGTGTATAGCTAGTGCTTGTTATTGGTGTTGCCATTGTTTGTGAAGCATTGCTTGTGCCTAAGCCCAATGTAGGTTGCCATGTATAGTTTACATTTAGTAGGGGATTTGTTCCAATCAATACACTATCTCCTTCACAAAAAGTGGAATCTGTTCCAGCATTTACATCCACCACTGTAATGGTAACGGTATCCAATTTACTGCATCCACCGGCTAATGTAGCGGTTAAATAATAGGTAGTGGTAACAGTAGGGTTGGCTGTTGGCTGTGCAATGCTGGTATCACTCAATGTGTTTGAACTTTGCCAGCTATAGCTTATACCCGAAGCTGATGGTCTTCCTAAAACAATAGTACTTCCTTTGCAAATGGCAGTATCTTTTCCTGCATCTGCATCCAAATGGATCACAGAAACATCGTCTAGATAGTAGTAAGAAGACAGAGGAAATCCTATGTTGGTTGGATGATTGTAAATAGTATCGCTTGAAGAATTGTCTTTGAAATTTCCAATTGTCAAGTATTGTTCATTCCCATTTGCGACAAAAATACCTGATATTTTTGTCCAGACATTATTATTTATTAATGGGTTAAAATTTGTGTTTTCTATTTGAGGTATGTAAGGTAGAGGATCATAGTTATTTGCAAAGATTGAGTTTGTAGAAAAATACATTCCAATATTGTTTATGGCAAATTCCGAGGTGTCAGCTAAACTTACATAAAAAGTTATGCAATATGTTTCATCTTTTATTAATAATGTATCTAAAATCGTTTGCGTATATTCTCTATAATTGTTAGACAAGCCAGGAGCAATTGCCATTACAATTATTCCAGCATAAGCATTTCCAGAATGAGCAGTTTGAAAGCCAAAGTGATTAAAAGGTAATGAAAATCCTGTGCTTGTATTACTACAAGAATTAAAGTAATCTGGCGAAGAATTAGATGGACTAATCCAAGGTGTTGCAAAATTTAATTGTCCTTGATTATTCGGACAAGCAACTGTATCTTCAAAGCTGGGATTAGGCACCAAATTTTGAGCTTTAATAGGACTCAATATAGAATAAAAAATAATAAATAGAATTATCTTTTTCATGATACTATAATTCACAAATTATTTAATGATAATCAGTCTATCTTGTGCCGCTACATTTCCATTTAAGTGAATCTGATAAAAGTACATGCCATTTGAAAATAAATTTTCTTGAATTTTTATCTTTTTCTCTGTTGAATTTAATTTGTGACAAGCAATTTTTCTTCCTTCAATAGAATAAATGCACAAATCAGCTTGGTCATTTTCTTCAATGGAATACTCTACAGTAAAACTTCCGTTGTTTGGATTCGGGTATAATTTTAAATTGTAATTTTTTTTATTAGCTTCAATATTTAAAAGAGTTGAGTCACAATTAGGAATTTTTTCAACACGCACATCTTCAATGAAGTAGTAGGACCCGCTACATAGATTATTTTGAATATTGATTGTGTCAGTACTTGAGTCTATACTGAAATTTCCAATAGTAATATATTCTTCTCCACCAAGTGCTGTATATGTTCCGCTTACTTTCAGCCAATTAATGGTATCATTTAAAAATGTGTTTGATTCAATTTGAGGAGGATATTGTAATACCAGGCCAAATGCGCCTGGCCCAACATTACTAACAGGAGTATTACTAAGCAATGCTCCTATTTTTTTTATACCATAACATGAAAGATTGTACAAATTGCAATAGAATTCGACTAAATAGCATGAGTCTTGAATTAGAAAAGTGTTTAATTTTACTTGTATATATTCTCTATAATTTGTTCCAAAGCTATTAACACACCATATTCCTGCATAAGCATTGCCTGTTCTCGCATATTGCCATCCAGCTCCGCTTGAAGGAACATTAGCAGATGTGGAGCTACAAGAGTTAAAATAATCAGAGCTATTAGTTGTAATACCTTGCCATGGAATGGCTAAAATAAGCTCATCAGTACCACCAATTGGACAATTAGAATAATTTTCAAAGGAAGGGTTGGGAACTAAATTCTGACTATATGCTTTATTTTTTATTTGATAATAATGAGTTTGTCACTGGCTTGTAATTTATCATTAATGATTACTTCATAAAAGTAAATACCATTTTCCAAATCTGTTTTATTAATATTTAATTGTTTGTTTTCTCCATTAAACAAATTATAACTGTCAATCAATCGTCCACTAACATCATAAATATTTAATTTTCCTACTTCTGTTTCGTTTAAGGAATGTTCCAGTACCATGTTCCCGTTATTGGGGTTGGGGTATAAATTAAAATTGTTATTCTTTTCATATTCATTTACATTAATTAAAGTAGTATCACATGCTGTTACTGAGATATCATCTATGTAATAATAAGACATATCAGTTATAAGCCCTCCTGGTACATTTGTGAAATTTGTGTTTTGTGGATCTCTAAAGTTCCCAATTGTCATAAATTTTTCTCCCCCTTGTGCTGTAAAAATTCCAAAAATTTTCATCCAATTTATTTTATTTGTTAAGAAATTGGAATTATCATTTTCAATTTGTGGTGTCACATAGGTTATTGCATTATAATTATTTACCAACAAACTATCTTGGGAAAAATATACTCCGATATTACTTACTGCTAATGAAAAAGCATCGGCAAGTGAAACATAAAATTCAACACAATAGTCCTGACCATTAACTAATGAATTCAACAATTCAACTTCAATATATTCTCTTGAGTTTATTGTATCAGAATGGCAGAAAATGCCCGCATAACCATTCCCTGTTCTGGCAAATTGGTTTCCCATATTATTCGTTGGAACATCAACCTCACCTCCTAAACCGCATGAGTGAAAAAAATCTGAGCTGCTACTATTACTTGTATTTCCATTGTAAGTTTGTGGTTGAAACCAAGGCGAAGCGTAATAAATGAAACTATAATAATGGGGACAAGTATCGTAATTTTCAAACGAGGGATTGGGGACTAAATTTTGAGCTTTTGTGCACAATGCACAAAAGCTCAAAAAAATAATAAATATGTATTTACAAATTAATTTCATTTAATAATTATCAATTTATCACTTGTTGTGATTTTTTCATTTATTAAAACCTTATAAAAATACACACCACTTCCCAATTTTGTTTCGTCTATAAACAATTGGTTATTAGTTCCTATTTGTAATTTAAAAGATTGAATAGTTCTACCAGAAATATCATAGATTACCAATTCGCCTTTTTCAGATTCAACCAAATCATATACAAAGTTCATACGCCCATCATTTGGATTCGGGTATAATTTTAAATTGTAATTTTTTTTATTAGCTTCAATATTTAAAAGAGTTGAGTCACAATTAGGAATTTTTTCAACACGCACATCTTCAATGAAGTAGTAGGATCCATTGTAATTGCTTCCTCCCACATGTATTGTATCTGTTAAAATGTCTGTCCTAAAATTTCCAATAGTTATATATTCTTCTCCGCCAAGTGCTGTATATCTAGCACTTATTTTCATCCAATTTAATGTATCATTTAAGAACATATTAGATTCAATTTGCGGTGAATATTGCAACACCAAGTCAAATGGCCCAGGTCCAACATTATTTACTGGGCTGTTGCTTAATAGCGCTCCTATTTTATTGATGCCATATCTAGAAAGGTTATGTAAATTGCAGTAAAACTCAATTAAATAGCAGGAGTCTAATTCCAAACTACTATTTAATTTAACTCTTATATACTCTCTATAATTAGAATAATAACCATTTACCAACCATACTCCTGCATATGCATTGCCAGTTCGAGCGTATTGAAATCCTCCTCCTCCAACAAGAGGAACACTAGGCCCTCCTATATTACATGAATTAAAATAATCTGAGCTATTTGTTGTAATTCCCTGCCAAGGAATTGCAAAAGAGATTTGGCTACTGCTTGTAGGACAAGTATCGTAATTTTCAAACGAGGGATTGGGAACTAAATTCTGACTATATGCTTTTGAATAAAGCATATAGTCAGAGTAAGATTCTGACTATATGCTTTATATTATTTAATAATAATGAGTTTGTCACTGGCTTGTAATTTATCATTAATGATTACTTCATAAAAGTAAATACCATTTTCCAAATCTGTTTTATTAATGTTTAACTGTTTGTTTTCTCCACTCAACAAATTATAACTGTCAATCAATCGTCCACTAACATCATAAATATTTAATTTTCCTACTTCTGTTTCGTTTAAGGAATAATCCAACATCATATTCCCATTATTAGGATTTGGGTATAGTTTAACGGCTTTACTAAAATGCTGAGTAATTGATTCTGTTTCGTTATTTGCGACAAAATGTTTTTGGGTTTCTTCGCAATTGTCTTCAAAATCGATCAGCTCATTATAAATAGCAGCTAATAAATTACGCGCCTGATATACTGCATTTCCGCCTTGTAAAGGACACTGTGCTGCTATATCCATTAATGCTGTTGAATCATTTGTATTGTAAATATACTGATTATTTAACATTTTTTTAAGGATAAGTGTATTTACTGATTTTTGATTTTGCTCCAATAAAATATTCGGATTAATACTGTTGTTTAACGTATTTC
>JADJHE010000019.1 GCA_016707685.1 Bacteroidota bacterium | reverse complement strand
ATTGTTTATAGAAAAATCAAATTCTGAAATTGCTGCCTATGATCGAAATTGCACCTATCAATCTAGCAATGCTTGTGCAACGGTATACGTAGACAATACTAATATTATAGCTAAAGACACTTGCTGCGGTTCCCAATTTTCGATTTATGATGGAGGAATATTACAGGGCCCTGCCGGACTTCCTTTAAAAGCGTACAATACTACTTTTGATGGGAACACATTGCATATTTACAACTAATCGAAATTCTAAATACCAAAAAAGGCGAGCAATGCTCGCCTTTTTTAGTTGAATATAAATTCACAATTAGTATCTGTATGCATCCGTTTTAAATGGACCTTCAACAGTAACTCCAATGTATTTTGCTTGATCAGAAGTTAATACCTCTAATTCGCAATTAATTTTTGCTAAATGCAAACGAGCTACTTTTTCATCCAAATGTTTTGGCAATGTATACACTTTGTTTTCGTACTTATCTGAATTCAACCATAACTCTAATTGAGCTAATGTTTGGTTTGTAAATGAGTTACTCATTACAAAAGATGGGTGACCTGTTGCACAACCTAAGTTAACTAAACGACCTTCAGCCAAAACAATAATGTCTTTACCCTCAATTGTATATTTATCTACTTGTGGTTTGATTTCGTCTTTAGATGCACCAAAGTTTTTGTTCAACCAAGCCATATCAATTTCATTATCGAAGTGACCGATATTACAAACAACTGCATTGTTCTTCATTGCTTTGAAATGACGATCAATGATGATGTTTTTGTTACCAGTTGCTGTTACAATGATATCTGCTTCTTTAATAGCATTATCCATTTTCATTACTTGGTAACCATCCATTGCTGCTTGTAAAGCACAGATAGGATCGATTTCAGTAACGATAACACGAACTCCTTGAGATGATAAAGATTCTGCAGAACCTTTTCCTACATCGCCATAACCAGCAACAACTGCTACTTTTCCAGCTAACATTAAATCTGTTGCTCTACGGATAGCATCTACTAATGATTCACGACAACCGTATTTGTTATCAAATTTAGATTTAGTAACAGAGTCATTGATGTTGATTGCAGGAATATGCAACGTTCCGTTTTTCATACGTTCGTGCAAACGATGAACACCTGTTGTTGTTTCTTCAGATAAACCTTTGATTCCTTTAATTAATTCAGGAAATCTATCGAATACCATGTTTGTTAAATCACCACCATCATCCAAAATCATGTTTAATGGTTTACGATCTTCGCCAAAGAACAATGTTTGTTCAATGCACCAATCAAATTCTTGTTCGTTCATGCCTTTCCATGCATACACAGAAATACCCGCAGCAGCAATAGCAGCAGCAGCATGATCTTGAGTTGAGAAAATATTACAAGATGACCAAGTAACTTCAGCTCCTAATTCAACCAATGTTTCAATTAAAACAGCTGTTTGAATTGTCATATGCAAACAACCTGCGATGCGTGCATCTTTCAAAGGTTTTTGTTTACCATATTCAGCACGTAATGCCATTAAACCTGGCATTTCTGCTTCAGCTAATTTTATTTCTTTACGTCCCCATGCAGCAAGAGACATGTCTTTCACTTTGTATTTCACGAAATTTTCCACTGTTGTTCCCATTTTTATTGTTATAGTTTAATTTATTAAAAAAGAAGTGCGAAATTAGTTGTTATTCAGATAACAAACAAATTTCGCACTTGTTTAAAGTACTTGAAAATATATTATTGTGCCGACCAAACTGTTTTTCCTGTTTTGTCAATATAATTCATTACACCACCGTAACTAACATAAGCTAGGCCTTTGTTGAAGTCAGCGAAGAAATCCGCTCCACGAGTGATGACTAATTTTCCTGTTTTATCAATAAATTGCCATTTAGCATCTTTTAAGCTTCCATTTACTAATGGTGATGTGCTTACACAAGCTAAACCATCATTAAAGAAATAGGCACCAGAAAACACAGGATTGATAACTACTTTTCCTGTTTTGTCGATGTAACCAAATTTTCCTGTTTTAAAATCACCAACACGAATACATGCTAATCCATCAGAGAATGTCCAAGCTCTGTCAAACTGAGCATCAATTACAACATTACCTGTTTTATCAATATATCCCCATTTACCGGTTTTTTCATCACCTATTCTAAAGTTTGCTAACCCTCCAGAAAATTCGAATGTTTCATCGTATTTAAAATCAATTACTACTTTTCCTGTTTTATCTATAAAACCCCATTTTCCTCCCTTTTTAACACGTGCTAATCCTTCTTTAAAATCCCAACCACCATCATACAAAGGTTTGATGATTACATTTCCTGACTTATCAATGTATGCGAACTTTAATCCTATTTGAATACGCGCCATTCCTTCTGAAAACTTATACGCATGTTCGCATTTTGGAGCTAATACTTCTTTTCCTGTTTTATCAATATAGCTGTATTTTGCGCCTTGCTTTACACATGCTAAACCTTCTGAAAAATAGCCATCAATTTTTTGATCGTATTTAGCTGGAATGACGAGTTTCCCTGTTACATCAACAAAGCCTCTTTTTCCGCCTTGTTTAACAACTCCCATCCCTTCATAAAATTTCTCTGAATACTCGTATTGAGGAGTAACAACTACTTTCCCAGATTTATTGATATATCCATATTTGCCTTTTTCAGCAAATGGGTACAACGACTCTTGCGATGTGATTGTAAATTGGCATAATAAACCAAGAAACACTAACAAGGATAATCTAATTTGCGATTTTGACTTCATAATGAGTAGTTAAATTTTCTGTAAATATCTAAAAATTATTGAAATTTGGAAACTTTTAATGCAAAAATCTCATCTGATTTCATTTTTTTTATGGAAGCTTAAATGATTTATTTAATATTGTAAAAAATCATTTGATGAGCTTAAGCATTTACCAATCTATTCTAAAAAGTAAAAAATCGAACAAAAAACTGTTTGCTTTGCTAATAGACCCCGACAAATATAAGCCCAAAACACTTATAAAAAAGGCAAATGAAGCAAAAGTTGATTTGATTTTTGTAGGTGGCAGTTTGTTAACAAACGGAAATTTTGAAGCCTGTATAGAAGATATTAAAAAATCGACTACAATTCCAATTGTCATCTTCCCTGGAAATAGCATGCAAATTAGTTCGAAAGCAGATGGACTAATGTTGTTATCCTTGATTTCTGGTCGCAACCCAGATATGTTAATAGGGAACCATGTAATTGCAGCCCCACAATTAAAAAAAAGCAAGCTCGAAATTTTATCAACAGGCTATATGCTTATTGATAGTGGACGACAAACGTCTGCACTATACATGAGCAACACAAACCCTATTCCTTATGACAAATCAGATATTGCAGTATGTACAGCGATGGCTGGTGAGATGCTTGGATTAAAAATGATATACATGGATGCGGAAGTGGTGCTGAAAATTGTGTGAGTGAAAAATGATAACAGCTGTTCAAAAAGCAATTGAAATTCCAGTTGTTGTTGGTGGAGGTATTAATACTGTTCAAAAAGCCAAAAATGCATGTAAGGCAGGAGCCGATATTATTGTTGTTGGAAACGCAGCAGAGAAAGATGAATCACTCATCAAAAAAATAGCGAGTGCTGTACATTCATTCTAAAAAAACAAAAATGAAAATCATTGTTATTTCTAGCTCTACCCCAATTGATAATGAAGCATTAATTATTACCAGACTTTTTGAAGCGGGATTAGAAACATTTCACCTACGCAAGCACAAACTAAGCACAAAAGCGATGAAGGAGTTTATTGCACAAATTCCTACTCAATATCATAATCGCATTGTATTACACTCCCATCATAAATTAGCTAGAACTATTAATTTAAAAGGAATTCACCTTACAAAAACGCATCGTAAAAGAACATTTAAAACTTGGTTTACGATACGTTTAATTCAGTTAAGACACCCTACAATTCTGATAACAACATCCTACGGAAACATCGGTAGCATGTTAGAAATAAAGAAACAATACAATTACGATTATGCTTTTTTAAGTCCAATATTTGATAGTTTAACAAGTAAATATCAAAGTGGATTTACCGAGCATAGTTTAAAATCGGCTCTTTCAAAAGCAAAAGAAAAAATAATTGCTAGAGGAGGAACTGGCATAGATACAATCGAAAAAGTTCAAGAACTCGGTTTTGCAGGAATGGTGTTGTACAGCGCAATTTGGAAAAGCAAAAATCCTGTTGAAGAATTCAATAAAGTGGTTGAAAAATGTATGTCATTAAATATAAAAGTTGAATAAATCAATGATTTTAAGTCAACTCTTTCCTTCTATTTTAACTGCATTACAAAACACATCTTTTACCGAATGGATTATTTTTATAACGGCAATCATTTATGTTATTTTAGCCGCAGTTGAAAACAAATGGTGCTGGTTATTTGGAATTGCATCAAGTTTATTTTCAATTTATTTATGCTTCAGAGGAAAGCTGTTTTTGGAAAGCGGACTACAAATTTTTTATATCCTAATTGGACTTTATGGTTGGTACGAATGGCAATACGGCTCTTCTGAAAAAAAAGCATTAAGAATTACTTCTATAGCATTTTCGAAAACAGGATTACTTGTTTTTATTTCTACAATCATCTGGTTTCCATTTGGATACATTGCACATAATTATTCGACACAAGCACTTCCCTACCTAGATGCATTTATTACAGCATTTAGTATTATTGCAACATGGATGACAGCAAAAAAACAATTGCAAAATTGGATTTTTTGGATTGTGATTGATGCTGCTGCAATCATATTGTATGCTCAAAGGGAATTTTATCTTATTGCAATTCTATATTTCATATACACCATTCTTGCAATTGCAGGATATTTTTCATGGAAAAAGAAAATAAAAAATTAATACGAGTTGCCTTAATTGGTCCCGAAAGCACTGCAAAAAGCACGCTTTCCGAACAACTCGCCAAACACTATAATACTGTTTGGGTAAAAGAATATGCGCGTGAATACCTTTCAGAAATCAATAGAAAATATACGTTGGATGATATTGTTGAAATTGCAAAACAACAATTACAAGAAAATCCATTAAAGTAAATTATACTGTAATTAAAGGACTAAATGAAACTCGCTTAAACAACTGTATTGCTGCAATCAAAAATTATTTATCCGAATCAAAAATTAATTTATAGCTTTGTGCCATCATAAAGGGGTGCCTCCTTTTATTTTAAAAGAAGGCTGAGATTATACCCAATAAATACTTTTGCTCATCAACAGTATTTATGCACCTGATCAGGATAATGCCTGCGTAGGGATAGGGAATGTTAAAAATAATAGTAGCTGCTTGCTCCTTTGCTGCTATATGTTTAACAAAATAAAAAAAAACAAATGTTTCACTTAAAAAAAACAAAAACACTAGCCTTGCTATGCGCAATGCCTTTGCTTGCATCGGCACAATTCAACATTTCAGGAACAGTAAAAGACAAAAAAAGTACTGAGCCACAAACAGGGGTTATCATTGGAATTGAAAATTCGTTTATCACTGCACAGACAAAAGGTGATGGGAGTTTCACAATTAACAATTTAAAATCGGGGACATATATTTTGCATGCTTCGCTTTTTGGATTTCAAAAAACAACGGACACCATTGTTGTAACAGAAAACAAAATCATCAACATTGAACTTGTCGAAACACATTACTAATGGAAGAAGTGATTGTATCTTCGACACGTGTTGATGATAAATCGGCAATGGCCTATTCTTCTGTATACAAACAACAAATTGCAGAACAAAATTTAGGACAAGATTTACCTTATCTATTAAACCAACAAGCATCAGTTGTTACTACATCGGATGCAGGAAATGGTGTAGGTTATACAGGCATTCGTATTCGTGGCGTAGATGCAACACGTATCAATGTTACCATCAACGGAATACCTGTTAATGATGCCGAATCGCAAGGTACATTTTGGGTAAACACACCCGATTTGGCAAGTAGCATCGACAATGTGCAAATACAACGTGGAGTTGGAACATCTACAAATGGTGCAGGTGCTTTTGGTGGAAGTTTAAATATTCAAACAACAAAATTAAGTCCGAAAGCATATGCTAGTTATAATACATCCTACGGTTCATTCAATACATTAAAAAATACCGTAAATGCTGGAACAGGATTAATCAACGATAAATTTGCGGTAGATGCTCGACTGTCTAAAATTACATCTGATGGATTTATTGACAGAGCAGCATCCGATTTAAAATCATACTACCTTTCGGGTGCATATTATGGTAAAAAAAATATCATAAAATTTATTACATTTTCGGGTCTTGAAGAAACCTATCAAGCATGGTATGGTATTCCTGAATCTCGATTAAAGGGAGATGTAGCAGGGATGAATAATTACATTAGCAACAATGGATTAGATGCAGCTGAGGCTGCGAATTTATTAAACTCAACAAATAGAAATTACAATCCATACACTTATGAAAATCAGGTGGACCATTACAAACAAGATTATTATCAATTACATTTTGTACATGAGTTCAACAGAAACTGGAATGCAAACATTGCACTGCATTACACAAAAGGAAAAGGTTATTATGAAGAATTTAAAAAGTCAGAAGCATTTACAAATTATGGATTAAGTGATTTAATTATTGGAGCCGACACAATCACTGCAACAGATCTTGTAAGAAGAAGATGGCTGGATAATAATTTTTATGGAACAACATTCTCCTTAAACTATTACAACCATAAAAACCTTTCTGTAACAATTGGTGGTGCATGGAATAAATACGATGGATTGCACTTTGGTGAAATCATTTGGGCACAATACAGCAGTAATAGCACTTTACACCAAAATTATTACAACGACACGGCTAGCAAAACTGACTTTAATGTTTTTACGAAAATAAATTATCTAATCGCAAACAAACTAAATTTATTTGCTGACATCCAATACAGAACAGTTAATTACTCGTTCTTTGGTTTTGATGCTAATTTCAAAAACATTCAACAAACAGCTGGTTTGAATTTTATAAATCCGAAGCTTGGGATAAATTATGACATAAAACCCAATATTAGTATTTATGCTTCTTACAGCTTGGGCAACAAAGAGCCTAGTAGAGATGATTATACGCAATCGACACCCACTAGCAGACCTAAACATGAAACATTAAATGATATTGAAATTGGATACAAACACAAAGCAAAAATTGCAATGTGGAGCCTAAATGCTTATTTAATGAATTACAAAAATCAGCTTGTATTAACAGGGCAAATAAATGATGTAGGAGCTTATACAAGAACCAATGTTACAAATAGCTACCGCCATGGCATTGAAGCTGAGTTTGGAATTCAACCATTCAAATGGCTTACATGGACTGGGAACATAACATTGAGTAAAAACAAAATCAAAAACTTTAAAGAATATACCGATAACTATGACACTTGGGGACAAGACAGCATTCTTTATTCAGAAACAGACATTGCTTTTTCACCCAATATTATTGGATCAAGCACCATCACAATTGAACCAATTAAAAATTTGAAATTAAATTTCATTAGCAAATATGTTGGAGAGCAGTATTTAGATAATACATCAAATAGCGATAGAAAATTAGATGCATTTTTTGTAAATGACTTCCGAATCAATTATTCAATAAAAACTAAAATTGTTCCCGAAATAGGTTTTGCTCTTTCGATTAATAACATCTTTAATGAAGTATACGAATCGAACGGTTATACTTGGGGGTATATTTATGGAGGACAGCGAACAACCGAAAACTTTTATTATCCGCAAGCAGGAACAAATTTCATGGCTGGACTAAATTTTAAATTTTAGTAAAAAGCCCCTACCAGAGTTTGATAGGGGCTTTTTTATTTATCAAAACTATATTGACTGTAATCCTGAACAACTGTTGTGAGGAATTGAGTATCAGGAAGGTTGACTGTAACACCCATGGTCTCTTTTGTTTTTTGCGCTAGCTTTTTGATTGCACCCAAGTTATTCGTTCTTAAACTTACACGCATTACATCTTTTATTATATCAATATCATTATCTGTAAGTTTATAAACCTCAGGAAAAACAATTGTATAATCAGACTTAACTTTATTTAAGATTGTATCATTTAATGTAATTTTCTGTTTCATTTTAATTACAGTAGTTCCAGCAGCCATATCCCCTACTCGCTGTCCTTTCCCATTGATAACAATTGCTATTAATGCAATTACTCCAGAAAACAAACGCGTATCAATTATTCGCAACAACCAACGCAACAGATAGGCACCAAAATTTGCCTGAGTTCCATCCAGCTTTACAACTTTTATTTTCATAATCATTTTGCCAAATGACCTTCCTTGAAAAACAGCTTCACAGACCAAATCGTAAAACAGAATCGGTAAAACAAGAATTACACCCAAAGCAATACTGTCAAATAGCGCTCCTTCTGTAAAACTAGATATAACAGCTATGATTAAAAAATATGCTAAAAAGAACAGGTAATCTAACAATGTTGCTAAAATTCGGTCACCAATACTTGCCACCTCGTATTCGATATCAACATTTTGAGTAGTTTGTATTTTAATATTATCCATCAAACAAATATTTGTATAAATTTACACAAGAGCAAATTATAAATAATAAGTGAAAGAAATTACTTTTTTAAAACAAAATGCCGATAAATGGCAGCAGTTTGAAAATCTTATTTCAACAAAAGCCAACTCAGATCCAGATTTAATGGCCGATTTGTTTATCCAACTAACGGATGACTTATCCTATTCCAAAACGCATTATCCTAAAGCAAAAACAACACAATACCTTAATTCATTAGCAGCTCGCGTACATCAGGAAATTTATAAAAACAAAAAAGAAAAAAAATCGCGCATTATCACCTTTTGGAAATATGAACTGCCTTTTATTTTCAAAAATTCTCACAAACAACTCTTATATGCTTTTTTGATTTTTTTTATTGCTGTATTGGTTGGTGCGGTATCATCGGCCTATGATGATTCCTTTGTACGACTAATAATGGGCGACACGTATGTAAACATGACCCTTGAGAACATTGACAAAGGCGACCCAATGGCTGTTTACAAAAAGATGAATGAAGTAGATATGTTTTTAGGCATAACCGTCAACAATATCTATGTATCTTTTCTATGTTTTGCTTTTGGAATATTTTTTTCGTTGGGCACGGGCTATCTATTATTTACAAATGGAATTATGTTGGGCGCATTTCAATACTTTTTCTACACAAAAGGATTACTTGTCGAGTCCGTTTTAGTAATCTGGATTCACGGCACATTGGAAATATCTGCAATTATCATTGCTGGTTGTGCGGGTTTAACATTAGGGAATAGTTTTTTATTCCCAGGTACTTATTCAAGAGCGACATCATTTGTTAGAGGAGCAAAACAAGGTGTAAAAATTGCCGTTGGTTTGGTCCCAATTTTTATTGCTGCAGGTTTTTTAGAAAGCTTTGTAACAAGACATACACAAATGCCTATGTGGCTAAGTTTAACAATAATAATAGGATCACTCACTTTTATAATTTGGTATTTTATCATTTACCCCATTCGATTAAACAATAAAGCAAAAACAATAAATTTATAAACACAGAAAATGAACACAGAAAAAATTAACTTTAAGGAAGTAAGAGACTTTGGTGAAGTTTTCAACGTTTCAGTAAAATTTATACGTCAAAATTTTAAATCATTATTCAAATCATTAATTTTTATTGCTGGGCCACTAATTTTTATTGCAGCAATTAGCGGAGCATTTTACCAATCCACAGCGGTAACGATGTTCTCTACCAAAAATTTTTTGAATAATCCTGATCCATTTGCACAATTTGGCGTAACTTATTTTCTTTTCATATTTGCCAGCCTATTCAGTCATTTAGCTTTATTGGGTACAACCTTCGCATACATGATAGCATACAATAATAATGGACCTGGCAACATAAAGACGAGTGATGTTTCTGCGATTCTATTTAAAAATGCTGGTAAAATTATTGGAGGATTCTTTTTATACACCTTACTTATTATAATTGCAGTTATCTTAATAGCATTGATTATTGGGTTATTTGGAGCTATTCATGCAGCATTGGGCGTACTTATGGGATTCTTACTTGTAATAGGGATGTTAATAATTGCACCTCCTATTATGTGGCAATTTTCTGCATTTTATTTATCATCTATGCATGACAATACGAGCATAACATCTGGCATGAGTAAAACACGCAGGGTAATGAAAGGTAATTTTTGGTGGACATGGGTTATTGTTGTTTGTTCAGCAATAGCCGTTGGAATCATCGGTGTTGTATTCTCTTTCCCACAACTCGTTTACCAAATGATATTGATGTTTGGTAACATCCAAAATGAAACACAAGAGATATCGATTCCATTTATTATTGTTGCAACAATATGTACATTCTGTGTTCAACTCATCTATAGTATATATTATATCATATGTGGATTTCATTACTATAGCCTAGCCGAGAAAAAAGATGGCGATGGACTATTAGAACGTATTGACGAAATTGGTCAACCAACTAACAACAACATTGAACAACATCATTAAAAAATATCGTCTATTCTGGAAAATCTTCCTTTCATTGAATATAATGAATGGGGCAATTGCATTTGCATTAAACGATTCTATAAAAAAAAATGACTCTGTAATTAAAAACGATAGCTCTCACATTGACATCAAAGTTCCTCCATCAGCCGAATTACAAAAAATGCTCAGCGATGAAGACTATATTTACGACAGAGTTGGTCCTGCACCAAAAACACCATGGGAGCGTTTTAAAGAATGGTTTTGGCGAATGGTAGATGATTTATTTGATTCCAATGGCGGTAAAATAGGACTTGGAATTTTAAAATACTTATTAATTGTAGCTGCAATTGTTTTAATCATCTTCCTACTCATCAAAAATGATATTCGCGCCTTATTTTATGGCAAAAGTGCAAGTATTGCAATTGATTTCAAAGAATTTGAAGAAGACATCCATTCAATTAATTTTCAAGAATTAATTGCTAAAGCAATCCAAAACAAAGATTATCGAAAAGCAATACGACTGCATTTCCTTAAGTTACTGAAAGAGCTAACCGACAAAAATTTAATCAAGTGGCAAATCGATAAAACAAATAATGATTACACGATTGAGTTAGCCAAAAGCAAATACAGCAATCAATTTAATGAGCTTGCTTTGCTTTATGAATACATCTGGTATGGCGATTTTGAATTGAATGAAGAAAGTTTCAAAAGCACTGTTTCAAAATTTAACGCATTCAAAGCCTAATGTTAAAAGGGAATAAAAAATACATCTTTTTTTTAGTGCTTTGCTTTGCGCTACTTATTACGCTACAAGTAATTGCACCCAAGCCCATTAACTGGAACTTATCGTATGTAAAAAAAGACAAAATGCCCTATGGCACTGCGGCATTGTATGAAATGCTTCCATCTGTTTTTCAGTCCCAAACAATAAAGGAAAGTAAAACGCCTATATACAATACACTTAACTGGGACAATTATGAAAAAACGAATTACATTTTTATAAATGAATCTTTTACACCTGACGAATTGGACACGAGAGAATTATTAAAATTTGCAGAAAAAGGCAATTCTGTATTTATTGCTGCCAATTATTTTTCAGGAAAATTTGCCGATACGCTAAAGCTAAAAACGGATGATTACATAGAATTCAGCTCTGACTTATCCGAAGACTCAACTGTAATAAAAAACCTATACAAACAATACGATACAGCCAAACTCAATTTCGTATCGCCTTATCTAAAAAACAAAACGAGTTACATCTATTCAAAAGGAGTTACCGATTCTTACTTCACATCCTTTGATAGTTCAAAAACTACAATTCTAGGAATAAATGGAATTAATAAAAGTAATTTTATTAAAATTAAAATTGGGAAAGGACAACTACTAATAAGCACTGTCCCCGAAGCATATACAAATTATAATTTCGTAAATGCTACCAATAGTTTTTATGTTTTTAAATCCTTATCCTATTTACCAAATCAATCCATTATTTGGGATGAATATTATAAAGTGGGAAATATTACACAGGAAAATCCATTGAGAGTAATATTCAACAATCCCGCACTTTCAGCTGCATATTATTTAAGTATTATTTCAATCATTGTATTTATTCTTATTGGAATAAAACGCAAACAACGCATTATTCCAATTATTGAACCATTACAAAACACTACTATGAAATTTGTAGAAACAGTTGGAACACTTTATTACCAAACAGGAAATCATAAAAATATTGCAAGTAAAAAAATAAATTATTTTTTAGAACATGTTCGAAAAACATTCCATCTAAAAACCACTATTTACGATAATTTGTTCATTGAACGATTGAGTAATTTATCTGGAATAGAACAACAAAAAGTACATGATTTATTTTATTACTTTTCAGATATTGAATCAAAAAACAGCATCAGCCAACAAGAGTTATTAAAATTAAACAGACTAATAGAAGAGTTTTACCAATCAAGCAACCGAAAATAAAACAAAATGGAACAACCAATTTTTCAAAACAGAATTGATTTAAGTCAGTTACAGCAAGCTGTAAGTAATATCAAAACAGAAATCAATAAAATCATTGTCGGACAAGATGAAATGATTGAGCTTTTAATAGCTGCCATACTAGCTGATGGGCATGTATTGATTGAAGGAGTTCCGGGCGTAGCAAAAACATTAACTGCAAAATTATTATCCAGAACAATGTCAGTTCAATTCTCTCGTATTCAATTCACTCCTGATTTAATGCCATCTGACATTATTGGGACTAGCATTTTCAATCTTAAAACTTCGGAATTTGAATTTAAGCCGGGACCACTTTTTTCAAACATCGTATTGATTGATGAAATTAATCGTGCACCTGCAAAAACGCAATCTGCTTTATTTGAAGCAATGGAAGAGCGTCAAATAACAGTTGACGGAAAAACCTATCAATTAAGTCCTCCATTTATTGTATTAGCAACACAAAACCCTGTTGAGCAAGAAGGTACCTACCGCCTACCGGAAGCACAACTTGATCGTTTTATTTTCAAAATTGAAGTCGACTACCCAAGTTTAGAGGATGAAACAAAAATTATTTCGGATTATCATGTTCGCAAAAATTCAATTGACTTAACAAGTGTAAACAATGTATTAAATGCATCAGATGTAAAAAACTACAGAGACAAAGTTGGAGAAATACACATTGAAGCGAATTTAATATCCTACATCGCAAAAATTGTAAATCAAACGCGCAACAATTCTGCATTATACTTAGGAGCATCTCCACGTGCCTCTTTATCCATATTAACAAGTTCAAAAGCAATCGCGGCAATGAGAGGTCGCGACTTTGTTACACCAGATGATATTAAATTTGTTGCAACTCCTGTATTGAAGCACCGTGTTATGTTAACACCTGAAAAAGAAATGGAAGGATTAACTACAACTGAAATCATAAAGCAAATCATTGAAAAAATTGAAATTCCAAGATAATTAAACGGATGAAGACATTTCTTAAATCGATTTACATTTCAAACTTGCTGTATTATACTATAGCCGGAATTGTTGTGTTCTTTGTTTTTGGATTTTTCTTTCCAATGCTATATCCAATTGCAAAAATTATTTTGCTAATTATAGCAGGACTAATTATTACAGATATCTCAATTCTTTACTCAAACAAAAATGGTGTTTTTGCTCGAAGAGACACACTTGATAAACTATCCAATGGAGACGAAAATCCTGTTCAAATAAGCATTGAAAACAATTATTTATTCACTACACGAATAACAGTTATTGATGAATTGCCTTTTCAATTTCAAGCACGTGATAAGGAATTCAAAACAACATTACTTTCTGGCAAAAGTAAAATTATTCAATACGATGTTCGTCCAACAAAAAGAGGCGAGTATCATTTTGGTGCTGTCAATATTTATGTAAAAAGTCCACTTGGGTTAATACAAAAGCGTTTTCGATTCTCTCAAGATGCAATGGTTCCAGTATATCCATCCTTTATGCAGATGCGAAAATACGAGTTACTTGCTATCTCTAATCGCTTAACAGAAATTGGCGTAAAACGTATTCGTAAAATTGGGAACAATTCGGAATTTGATCAAATAAAAGAATACGTTTCGGGGGATGATTATCGAACAATCAATTGGAAAGCTACTGCTCGTAAAAACAAATTGATGATAAATCAATATCAGGATGAGAAGTCGCAGCAAGTATATTCCGTAATTGACATGGGAAGGGTAATGCGAATGCCATTCGAAGGATTAAGTCTATTGGATTACGCAATCAACTCAAGCTTAGTGATATCAAACATTGCAATGTTAAAGCACGACAAAGCTGGAATTATTACGTTCTCTCACAAAGTGCAATCCATATTAGGAGCTGATCGAAAAGGTGGACATCTCAATAAAATTTTGCATCTGCTTTACAATCAAAAAACAGGCTACTTAGAGACTGATTATGAAAATTTATATGCCAATGTAAAAACCAAAATCAACCAACGCGCACTACTTTTACTCTATACTAACTTTGAAAGTTTATCTGGATTACAACGACAATCAAGGTACTTGAGACGACTTGCAAAAGACCATTTGCTAGTTGTTATCTTTTTTGAAAACACTGAATTAAAAGCATTTTTGGACACTCCAGCAAAAACAACAGAAGAGGTTTACAACAAAGCCATTGCAGAAAAATTTGCTTACGAAAAACGATTAATTGTTAAGGAGCTTGAGAAATATCGCATCCATAGCATCTTAACAGCACCAGAAAACTTATCTGTTAATACCATCAATAAATATTTAGAGTTAAAAGCAAGAGGGTTAATTTAAAATGTTCGAAGAAAAGAAACCTAAAAAAAAATTAACTCCGAATCAAGCTTTAATTAAAGCGCAAATGTCTTGTGCCTACCAAGAACGCTGTCAGCAAGAAATGCGTGATAAATTATACGAATGGGGATTGCATAGCAATGAAGTAGAAAATATAATTGCTGATTTAATTTCTACCAATTTTTTAAATGAGGAACGATTTGCCAAAGCATTTGCAGGCGGAAAATTTAGAATTAAAAAATGGGGGAAAGTGAAAATTAAAATTGAATTAAAAAAACGTAAAATCTCGGATTATTGTATTCGAAAAGGATTGGCTGAAATAGATGAGAAAGAATACATCAATACATTAAAAGATGTGATTTCCAAAAAATTAAAAGAAAACGCAAAAGGAAAAATTCAAATAAGAAACTACAAAGCAGCACAATATGCACAATCAAGAGGCTTTGAAGGCGATTTAATTTGGGATATAATTAAACAAGAAGAATAATTACAAGAAATTACTTCTCAAAAAACTATTCTACCAATTTTAATTTTTTCAAAACAGGCAACGCTTCTTGTTTATACAAAACAGGAATTATTCTTTTCAACACTTTTCCTTCTGGACCATCGAAATAAATCACCAAACGAGGGTAGGAAAATTTAGGTGTTCTAAATGTCAACGATTTTATTTTATTACGACTAATGGTTGGCGTTCTGCTGCTATTCAACCCATCAACAATACGTTTCATTGATAAGTACAATAAATACAAAGCGGCATAGTTTATCGGATTCATAAAAAAGCCAGAACCATAATACATTACCGAAAAGGCAGTATACATAAATATTAAAAAGAAGAACACGTAATTCAACACACTTAATATACCCCAACCCTCACCTAACTTATGCTCTAAAGGAATACGATGTGGATCTTTACTATTAAAAATGAAAATATATTCGTCTGTAATATGACAATATTCTTTTTTATTAATTCTAAAATAATTGCTTTCCATAATTCTTAGTTCTCAACACAATTTACAGCACAAAAGTACTTTAATTTTTGTAAAGTATTTTTATCATTTTTTCATCCCTACCATATATATCTATAAAAAACACCAACGACTCGTTAGCTAGCGTTTCAGCAGTATAATAAGTGATATAAATAGGCACTGGGCGTTTCATATAAACATATTTTTGCTGTTCTTTTAATAAATCTGACTTTAAAGAATCTATTGGATACTTAATACTATCATCCCGAATTAAAAATCCAGCAAAATCAATAAATTTCTCCAAACGAACACAACCATGACTCATGGCACGCATCTCTCGACCAAATAATTTGCGATTATCTGTATCGTGCATGTAAACACCATGTTTATTATTAAAATTAAATTTTAGAATTCCAAGTGAATTATCATCTCCTATTCGTTGTCGAAGTTTCCAAGGGAAATAAGTCTTTGAGTACTTTTTCCATTTTATCTTTGATGCATCTACAACATTATTATTTCCATCAAGGACATCAAAATTCTTTCGCCTCAAATATGATGTATCCCTTTTTAATATCGGCAATATCTCTTTTGTAGCAATGCTGAAAGGAACTGTCCAGTAAGGATAAATAATAAAATAACGAATAGAGCTTTTTAATAAAGGTGTTTGTGTTTTAGGTGCACCAACAATTACTCTTGAATTCATAACAAAGGTATCGGCCTCTACTACTTTCATTTCGTACTTTGGAATATTAACCCATACATATTGTTTATCACTAGGTAAAGTTCTCCAACGACAGCGCTCCATGTTTACTTCTATCTGCCTTATATAATCAGCTTTTGTGCGTTGAAGCGCTTTGAATGTGAGCTTCCCTACTTTTCCATCCTCAATTAAATTATGTCGGCATTGGAAATTTTTAATGGCTTTTACCAACTTTATTGAATCACTACCTGAATATTCATCAAAATAATCATGACTAGCAATCAATCGCTTTTTTAATCGATCAGTAAATGTTAAAGAATCGGATTCACGAGTAGCTAAACTATCCCAATCAACATCTTTAAATTCAAGTTTAAAATTTTTCAATGCAATTTTAAAGACTGGTAAGCTGTATCTCTTGGCTCAATACTATCAACAGTTGCTTTAAAACAATTTTTAGTAAAACTATAATGAAACAATTCGACCAAATTGGTATCCAATTTTTCGGGATGCCATTCAAAAACAAGGCTGTCAGAATTCATACGACCTTTGGAAGCGTGAACCATCAACGTAAAAAAAGCATCTGTCAACAGAATGTCGGCTTTGAACAATTTTACAGCATCGAATTTCTTACTAATGCTGTCTTTTTTTGTTTTTAATAAATTATCAATTTTGAAAAGATGATAATCATCTTTAATCAAACCGTATTCATCACAACGAGTTAACAATGAAAGTAGCGAATCGGCCTGAGGAAGAGTATTTCCTTTATCTGTCCATAGCAAGCTAAATTTACTTTTTTGATAGGTTTCAAAAATAAACTTGGTTGCATACAGGGTATCCGCTTCCATTTTCATAAAAACAGATGTATCGATGGATTCAAATTGATCAGCAATCAATTTATTCACTTCCTCATTCACCATTTCGGGCTTTTCAACCAAAACAACAGGCTTAGGTACTTCTTTAGAGCACTTGCTACAACCAACAATTAAAATGAGTAGAAAACAAAAAGGGTATAAAAACGATTTTTTCAAACAGAATAAGTTTTACGTATCAAAGGTATGGAATTAGCACTAAACAATTACCTTTGTAGTCATACAAATAAAAGCAAATTGATTTTAGTTACAGGCGGTACAGGTTTAGTGGGATCACACCTTTTATACGATTTATGCAAATCGGGTAAAATGGTACGTGTCATTAAGCGTGAAAAAAGCAATATTTCAAATGTAAAAAAAGTATTTCGCTACTACAGTTCAAATCCAGATGAATTACTTAAAAATATTGAGTGGGTTGATGCCGATTTATTAGACATTTATTCAGTATTAGACGCTTTAAGTGGGATAACCGAAGTGTATCATTGTGCTGCTATGGTTTCATTTGAACCACAGCACGAAGAAGAAATGATGCGCATCAATATTGAAGGAACTGCCAATATGGTCAATGCTGCCCTCGAAAAAGGAGTCACTAAATTTTGCCATGTAAGTTCTATTGCTACTGTAGGAAGAGCCGAACACGGCAATATTACAACAGAAGAAAATTTTTGGAAATCATCGCCCGACAATTCCAACTATTCAATCAGTAAATATGGAGCCGAACGAGAAGTATGGAGAGCATCCGAAGAAGGCTTAAATATAGTTATTGTAAATCCTTCATTGATTATTGGGGCTGGAAATTGGACACAAAGTAGTTCCAACATGTTTACCAAAGGCTACAAAGGAATAAAGTATTATACAGATGGAATCAATGGATTTGTAGATGTTCGTGATGTTTCATCATTGATGATTCAATTAATGAATAGTAATATTAAGAATCAACGTTATTTATTGAATTCAGAAAATATTAGCTACAAAACATTTTTTGATACCATGCATACCAGCTTTTCAAAACCGAAACCAAGTATTAAGGCTGGAAAATTTTTAAGTGGATTTGCGTGGAGGATGGAAAAAATTCGTCATTTACTTACAGGGTCTGTACCATTGATAACAAAAGAAACAGCTCGTTCAGCACATCGTGTTAGCCGATTCTCTAATCAAAAAATAGTGAACCAATTTCCAGATTTTAAATTTATCCCTGTAGAACAATCCGTTAACGATACTTGCAAATTGTATTTGAGCGACTTGAACTAATTACTTCTCATTCATCACTTCTGCTTGCATCTTACTCAAATCATTCAACACCAATTGATATATTTCTACTAGTAAAGTAGGATGTTGTGTGTAAAACAGAAAACTTTCATCGTATTGCTGTTTGCTGATATTTTGTTTTTTAAAAATATCGGCATTGGGTACAATAGCATCAGCTGGCATTGTAATGCTAGCATTGTTTGGATTAGGGGCATTCATATTTAATGTTGCTTCCAAGAGATGTACCTCTACCATTATTTTCGCCATTTTCTCTTGAGAAAGCACCGTATCGGGAATACTAACACTTGTTTCTGATGAACAAGCAACAATAAATAAAGTAATTAGAATAAAAAATATTTTTTTCATAGCTATATGAATACAAAGTTAGTATAAAAAATTAAGCTATTTTTGTGCCAATGAGCACATTTGCAAATAAAGTAGTTTGGATTACAGGAGCATCCTCTGGAATAGGTGAAGCATTGGCGAATGCCTTTGCATTGGAAGGGGCAAAACTAGTGCTATCATCTCGTAGGAAAGAAGAGTTGGAACGCGTTAAAATTGCATTAAAACTCACGGATGAACGAGTACTTATTTTACCAATCGATTTAGCAGATACGAGTAAAGCTAATGAATACACCCAACAGGTAATTTCAAAATTCGGACGCATAGACATTCTCATCAATAATGGTGGTATCAGTCAGCGTGCCCTAACAAAAGACACTCCACTTGATATCGATAGAAAAATAATGGAAGTTAATTTTTTTGGAACCATTGCACTAACAAAAAGTGTATTGCCATTGATGTTAAAACAAAAAAGCGGACACATCATTGCAATGAGCAGCATTGCTGGCAAATTTGGCTTTTATTTCCGTTCTGCCTATTCTGCTTCTAAACATGCATTGCATGGTTTCTTTGAATCCTTGCGAATGGAAATATACAAAGACAATGTTCAAGTAATGATTGTCTGTCCAGGTAAAATCAAAACCAACATCTCTATCAATGCAGTTACAGGCGATGGTGGCACACACAATAAAATGGACGAAAGCCAAGCAAATGGAGTAAGTGCCGAAGAATGTGCAAAACAAATATTAAAGGGAATAAAAAATAATACCGAAGAATTATTCATTGGAGGGAAAGAATTAAGAGCCGTTTGGGTAAAACGTTTTTTTCCAAAATTATTTTCAAAATTAATACGAAAACAAAAACCAGAATAACAGATGATGAGCAAGCCAACGATAGCAGGAATCCAACAAGTAGGAATAGGAATACCAAATGTTCACGAAGCATTTAAATGGTATCGTCAGAATTTTGGAATGGATATTCCTATTTTTGAAGAAGCTGCTGAAGCGAACTTAATGCTTCCATATACAGGTGGAAAACCACACATGCGTCATGCAATACTTGCCATCAATATGAAAGGTGGCGGTGGATTCGAAATTTGGCAATATACCAGTCGTACACCAGAACCTTGTTCCTTCGAATTACAAGTTGGCGATTTAGGATTCTATTGTGCTCGAATGAAAACGAGCGATGTAAAAGGTTCTTATGAATTTTTAAAAGCAAAAAAAGCAAACATTGTTAGTGAATTAACAAAGGATGCTGCTGGAAACGATACATTTTATGTGCGCGATCCTTGGAAAAATTTATTTCAAGTTGTAAAAAGCACTTCATGGTTTGGCAAAGGATTACAATTAACAGGTGGTCCAGCTGGAATGATGGTAGGCGTTTCGGACATCGAAAAATCAAAAGCATTTTATGCCGACATATTAGGATACGACACAGTTGTGTATGATAAAGAAGGAGTATTTGAAGATTTTAAAAATTTACCAAGCGGTAGCAACAAAGTCCGCAGAGTGCTTTTAAAACATAGTAAACCAAGAGTAGGTGCATTTTCGCAACTTTTAGGTGAAAGTGAAATTGAGTTAGTAAAAGTATACGACCGCGCACCACGCAAAATATTCGAAAATCGCTTTTGGGGTGACCAAGGATTTATTCATTTATGCTTTGACATTACCAACCAAAAAGCGATGAAAGAATTGTGTGCTTCCAAAGGACATCCTTTTACTGTTGACAGTGGAGAGAAGTTTGACATGGGTGAAGCAGCAGGACATTTTAGTTATATCGAAGATCCGGATGGCGCATTAATTGAGTTTGTAGAAACAAAGAAAATTCCAATCATGAAAAAATTGGGCTGGTACTTGGATTTACGTAAACGCGATGCATTAAAACCATTACCAACATGGATGCTAAAAGCCTTGAAGTTTAACAGAGTAAAGGATTAATTACATCCAAAACTTCAACACAATTACGTTTAAAATGCATTATCTTTGTCCCTGCAATGCAGGTACTACTCACTACGCTTAACGCCAAATACATTCACATGAATCTTGCAATTCGTTTGTTATACGAATTGAACAAAGAGCATGAAGGATTGGATTGGAAAGAATTTACCATTAAAGAAGATAAAGATGACATTGCAAAACACTGTAGTGCATTTGATGTAGTAGCATTCAGCTGCTACATTTGGAACATTACTCCTACGCTGGAGGTAATTCAAAAAATAAAAACACTAAATCCTAATTGTAAAATTTTATTGGGTGGCCCCGAAGTTAGTTACGACTGGAAAGACGTAATTGCAATTAAGGATGTTGATTACATAATTGTTGGTGAAGGAGAAACTCCTTTTTCAGAATTTCTAAAATCCTTTCCGAATGTAGAAAATGTACCTGGCCTGGTTTGGAAAAAAGACGGACTTTCAACTGAAAACAAAGCACCAGCCATGTTCGATTTAAAAAACTTCGAACACATTAATCCTTACATCAACGACAAACCAGAAGAGTTAAACAACAAAGTCTGTTACATCGAAACATCGAGAGGTTGCCCTTACAAATGTGAATTTTGTTTGGCAAGTTTAGACAACAAAGTTCGTTACTTACCAATTCATAACATCAAATCCAATTTATTGTATTTGATGCAACATGGACGAACCATCAAATTTTTAGACAGAACATTTAATATCAAAAAGGATTTTACGATTGATATTTTCAAATTCATTCTAGAACATCATAAACCTGGAAATGTATTTCAATTTGAAATCACTGCCGATATTGTTCATCCTGATATCATTCAATTTATAAATGAACATGTTCCAAAGGGCTTGTTCCGTTTCGAGATTGGAATACAAACTGTGAATCAGAAAGCAAATTTAGAAGTAAGTCGCAAGCAAAATTTCGAAAAAACAAAAAGCATTATTCAGGAATTATCCGACAAAATTGAAATGCATTTGGATTTAATTGTTGGTTTACCACTCGATCATTGGGAAGATATAAAACACAGCATTGAAGAAGTTTTTAAACTATTTGCACCCGAATTGCAATTGGGCTTTTTGAAATTTTTAAAAGGAACACCTGTGCGCGAAAAATACGAACAATACGGTTTTAAATTCGACCCGAATCCACCCTATCAAATAATTGAAAGCAATTATTTATCGAAAGAACAATTGCATAAAATTACCGTAGTAGAGCATGCCCTTGAAATTTATTGGAATAAGAAAAAAGCACCCAATACCCTAAAATACATTACAGCTAACTATTCCATCTTCGACTTTTTATTAGGCGTTGGATTGCACTTTGAAACAAAAAGAGATTTTCATAAGTTTTCGCTTACAGATGTTTACAGCATCATGACTGAATATGTAGAAGTGCATCATGCAAACGACCAAATCATCAAACAACTTATTGCTATTGATTATTATTTGCATCATAAAGTAAAGCCACAAGCATTGTTTTTAGAAGAGATTGATCGCAGTCAAAAAACAAAGCTTATTGAAGAAAAACGATTAAACCATCATAAGTATCGTCACATCATATTGCCCTTGAATTTTAATTACGAATTGCTAGAAAAAGAAAAGAAAATAGAGCAATCGGATTATCAACTAATTTTGCAATACGATGGTGTAAACAAAGCAGAAGTGGTTTATTAATAGATGGACATGACTCTTAATCATCCCGATTTAGTTGATTTACTAAAAAGAGCTTACTCAGCTGAAAAAGCTGCTGCATTTGCCTACATTGGTCATGCTGCTTCCGTAAAAAATGAAGAAGAGAAAAAAGCAATTCGCCAAATAGAATTGGATGAATGGAACCATCGTGAAGAAGTAATGAAACTGATGAAAATTTACAATGTTCCCGTTTCAAAGTATTACGAATTCAAATTTCATTTAATCGGGAAACTCATCTCCGCAAGTTGTTTTGTAATTGGCTGGTTTATGCCCTTTTATTTTGCTGGCAGATTAGAAAGCGGCAACGTGTGTGAGTACTTTAGAATGAAACAATACTTTAACTCGTTAGGAATAAAGGAACACGATGAAGTTCTTTATGAAATGGGCATAAAAGAAAAAGAGCATGAAGTATATTTTCTGGAACAAATAAAAACAAGTAAAATGCTTCCTGTTTTTGAAAAGCTTTTTGCTTGGGGATTATTAAAGAGTTTTAATAATATTGATTTAGATAAAAAATACCCAGTTGAAAAATCGGATGTTTATTGTAAGAAAAAATAATACAGCATGAATATCAACATCGAACATCTATTTACCATTAAATCTGAGCAAGAATTCAGACGACTGGTGCTTGATGTATTCCGATTTCAAGCAACAAACAATCCGATTTATGGACAATATGTTCAATCATTAAAAATAGACATTGAAGCTATTGAGCAAATTGAGCAAATCCCTTTTTTACCTGTCGAATTTTTCAAATCGTTTGAAATCATCACAAACAATCAAAACACCAAAGACCCACATTCATTTACTAGTAGCGGCACTACAGGGCAAATAACCAGCAAACACTTTGTAAGCGATAGTTCGATTTATCAAAAAAGTTATTTAAAAGCATTTGAATTGTTTTATGGCAACATCACCGATTATTGCATTTTAGCGCTACTTCCATCCTACTTAGAACGCGAAGGTTCATCGCTGGTATACATGGCCGATGATTTAATTAAAAAAAGTAAACATCATCAAAGTGGTTTTTATTTGCATAATTACGATGAATTAATTTTAACACTTCAGCAGCTACAAGATAAAAAACAAAAGACAATTTTATTAGGTGTTACCTATGCATTGTTAGATGTAGTTGAACAATTTCCATTATTTAGAGGAGGCAGTAATTTAATTGTAATGGAAACGGGAGGAATGAAAGGCAAACGCAAAGAGATGATTCGAGAAGAGTTACACAGTATTCTTTGCGAAGGTTTTGGAGTAAAATCAATTCATAGTGAATATGGCATGACCGAATTGTTATCACAAGCCTACTCAAAAGGTGATGGCATATTTACTACACCACCTTGGATAAAAATTTTAATTCGTGATACAAACGATCCTTTTTCTTATTTGCCAGCTGGTAGGACTGGAGGTATTAACATTATCGACTTAGCGAATATCTATTCTTGCTCCTTTATTGCTACACAAGATTTAGGAAAAACAAACCCTAATAATTCGTTTGAAGTATTAGGACGTTTTGACAATAGTGATATTAGAGGTTGTAATCTCTTGGTGCAATAATTTAGGTCCCCCCCCCCGATGTCTTATACTATGTAATTTAATTCAAAAAACAAAAAAAAATCTTTTCTAAAACCCCCCCCCCACAAAAAAAAACAAAAAAAAAAAAAAAAAAAAAAAAAAAAAAAAAACAACAAAAAAAAAAAAAAAAAAAAAAAAACACCCAAAAAAAAATCCCCCCCTCCTTTTCCCCCTCCCCCCCCCAAAAAAAAAAAAAAAAAAAACCCCAAAAACACCCCTAAAACCCAAAAAAAAAAAAAAAAAAAAAAAAACCACCCAACCACAAACCCAAAAAACCACCAAACCCCAACCCCCCCCCCCCCCCCCACCAACCCCCCCACCACCCCCCCCCAAAAAAAAAAAAAACAAACCAACCAACCCAACCACCCAACCCCAAAACAAAAAAAAAAAAAACTCCCCTCCCCCCAAAAAAAAAAAAAAAAAAAAACCCCCCCAAAACAAAAACAACCAAAAAAAAAAAAAAAAAAAAAAAAAAAAAAAAAAAAAAAAAAAAAAAAAAAAAAAAAAAAAAAAAAAAAAAAAAAAAAAAAAAAAAAAAAAAAAATTTTCCCTTTTTGAACAAGGATGTACTTGTTGTTTATTAAATGATTGGCAGCTACTTTCAATTCAACATCTTCAACTTTTGCTTTATTTAATGCCACTCCACCACCTTGAATCATTTTACGTGCTTCGCCTTTCGAAGGGAACACAGCAGCTTTTTCTGCCAATAAATCAACAATTGAAACTCCTGCTTCTACTTCTGATTTTGAAACATCGAATTGAGGCACACCATCAAAAACATCTAAAAATAATTGCTCCGACAATTTTGCTAAATCATCAATTGTTCCATTGAACAATATTTGAGAAGCTTCAACAGCAGCATTGTAATCTTCTGCTGAGTGAACACGTGTAGTGATGTCTTTTGCTAACGCTTTTTGTAACGTTCTTAAATGAGGTGCTTTTGCTGTATGCTCTGCTTCTATCGCTTCAATTTCTTCTTTAGTGAAAAGTGTAAAAATTCGAATATAGTTTTTAGCATCTTCATCACTAGCATTTAACCAAAATTGATAAAATTTATAGGGTGATGTTTTTGTTCTATCCAACCAAACATTTCCACTTTCTGATTTACCAAACTTTGTTCCATCCGCCTTTTTAATCAATGGAGTTGTCAAAGCGTATGCTTCACCAGCAGCTTTTCTGCGGATTAACTCTGTACCCGTTACAATATTTCCCCACTGATCAGAGCCACCCATTTGCAACTTCACACCTCTATTTTTCCATAAATAATAAAAATCGTACCCCTGAACCAATTGGTAACTAAACTCCGTAAAGCTCATCCCATTTTCCAAACGATTTTTAACGGAATCTTTTGCTAACATGTAATTTACACTGATGTGTTTACCAACATCGCGTATAAATTCTAAAAAGCTAAATCCTTTAAACCAATCGTAATTATTCACTATTTCAGCACTATTGGCACCACAATTAAAATCTAAAAATTGTTCTAATTGTTTGCGTTGTGAACTTAAGTTATGATTTAAAGTTGCTTCATCCAACAAATTACGTTCTGCGGATTTTCCCGAAGGATCTCCTACCATACCAGTTGCACCACCAACCAAAGCAATTGGCTTATGACCAGCCTTTTGAAAATGCAACAAGGTCATTATTTGCACTAAATTTCCAACCCCAAGCGAATCGGATGTAGGATCAAATCCAATGTATCCAGTCACCAATTCCTTGTTCAACAATTCTTCTGTTTCTGGCATGATATCGTGTAACATGCCACGCCATTTTAATTCTTCTACAAAATTCTTAACCATAACTTTTTGTTGAAGAGCAAATATAATAAGGATTGAGAATAATATCCTGTTTTTATTTGATAATGATGAATTAAAAAACTGTAAATTCGTAAAAACAATAAAACATACCCCTTGAGTATCTATTCAAAAAAGCAACAATGGAAATTAGGACTGTTTTCGACAGCAGTTATTATTGTTTCTGCCTCATTGTGGTACACCAATACACTTGTAAATAAAATTGCTCAGGAAGAACGCACCAAAGTTAAACTATGGGCTGATGCCATTCAAAAAAAAGCAAACCTTGTACAATACACAAACGAACTTTTTGATAAAATAAAAGTTGAGGAACGAAAAAAAGTAGAACTCTGGGCAGAAGCTACCCGTCAGCTTTCACAAGATTTAACCGACTATGGATTTGTATTAAAAGTAGTTTCCGACATACTACCGTTCCTGTTATTTTAGCAGATGAGCATGGAACACCAATCACTTCGAGAAACCTTGACCCTGAAAAAGAAAATGACAAAACGTATCTCAAATTGCAGATGCAAGCAATGCGTGCAGTAAAAGATCCGATTGAAATTTCTATCTATAAAGGACAAAAAATTATTTATACTACAAGGACTCTAAATTATTTTCTGAATTAAAAAATGTATTAGACGACTTAGTGAAGTCGTTCATTTCTGAGGTAGCAGTTAACTCAGCCTCTGTTCCAGTTATTTATACCGACTCCACCAAACAAAACATTATAGCATCGGGAAACATTGATTCACTCAAAATAAAAGACAAGCCATTCCTTATAGAAACAATTGCTATTATGGAAAAACAAAATACACCAATTGAAGTACAATTTGGTGATGGCGGAAAGAGTTATATTTTTTATCAGGAATCAACTTTGCTAACACAATTAAAATATTATCCATATGTAATGTTTGGAACAATAGGCGTTTTTTTAATTGTAGCCTATCTATTATTTAGCACAGCACGCAGGGTTGAACAAAACCAAGTATGGGTAGGGATGGCTAAGGAGACTGCGCATCAGTTAGGAACACCGCTATCATCCTTGATGGCATGGTTAGAATATTTAAAATCAAAAGGTTTAGAACCTGAAACAGCCAATGAAATTGAAAAGGATGTAAAACGACTAGAAACAATCACTGAACGTTTTTCTAAAATTGGTTCTGTTCCCAAATTGGATACTGTTGATGTTATTAAAGTGCTCGAAGACTCCGTAAACTACATGAAATTGCGTACATCCAAAAATGTTGCTTTTTCGATTACAGCTTACAATGAAAAAGAAATTTTTGCGCAATTAAACGTTCCATTATTCGAATGGGTAATCGAAAATTTAATTCGAAATGCCGTTGATGCAATGACCGGAAATGGATCAATCCTTATTGCAATATCCGACCAAACACAATTTGTGTACATTGATATTACTGACACAGGAAAAGGAATTCCGAAATCGAAATACAAAACAATTTTTGAGCCTGGCTATACAACCAAACAAAGAGGATGGGGCTTAGGCTTGTCTTTAACTAAACGAATTATTGAGAACTACCATTCCGGAAAAATATTTGTTAAAGGTTCCGAAATCGACAAAGGAACAACCTTTAGAATTGTTTTGAATAAAATCTAATGGCAGGAATCTACATTCATATTCCTTTCTGTAAACAAGCATGTAACTATTGCGATTTCCATTTTTCTACTTCTTTAAAAAACAAAGAAGCATTTTTAGATGCATTAAAAAAGGAAATCGAACTGCAGAAGGATTATTTGGGTACAAAAAAAATCAACACCATTTATTTAGGAGGAGGAACACCATCCTTATTAAATCAAAACGAATTGATGCAAGTATTCGGCACCATTGATAAATATTTTAAAATACATAAAGATGCCGAAATTACGTTGGAAGCAAACCCCGATGATTTAACTAAGAATAAAATCAAAGAACTAAAAAGCACTCCAATCAATCGTTTTAGTATAGGAATTCAAAGCTTTTATGATGAGGACCTAAAGCTAATGAACAGGGCACACAACTCACAAGAAGCGATATCTGCTGTTAAAGGAGCGCAAGATGCTGGTTTTGAAAACATCACCATCGACTTAATTTATGGCATTCCTAATTTAACGGAGCATCGTTGGAGAAACAATTTACAAAATGCTTTTCTACTCGATGTAAAACACATTTCAGCTTATTGCTTAACAGTTGAGCCCAAAACAGTATTAGCTCATCAAGTAAAAACAAAACAGATAAAAAATATTGATGAACAACAAAGCTCCGAACAATTTGAAATAATGTTGGATGCCATGAAACAACAAAGCTTTTGTTCAATACGAAATATCTAATTTTTGTAAAGACAATTTTTACTCAAAACACAACAGCAATTATTGGTTAAAAGAAAAGTATTTAGGATTAGGACCTTCGGCACATTCTTACAATGGAAGTACGCGTCAATGGAACATTTCGAACAATGCGCTTTATATAAAAGGAGTTGAAGAAAATAAATTAAATTTTGAATTAGAAGAACTAAGCGATTCACAACGTTACAACGAGTACATTTTAACTTCGTTGAGAACAATTTGGGGGACTTCTTTAGACGTTATTTCATCAAGCTATGGAAACAACTACCAAACCTATTGCTTAAAGGAGGTAGAAAAATATATTTTAAGTGAAGATGTGAAAATAGAAGCAAATAAATTATTTTTAACCAATAAAGGAAAATTAATTGCTGATAAAATTGCAAGTGATTTATTTAAAACTGAAAACTAAATGGTTACAAAAATTACACATAAAGGCAAATCCTATATTGCTGACTTATCCAAACCAATCGACATTTCCATACCATTAAGAACAGGTGATGAGAATGTAAACGCGTGGTATGTAAATCCCGTAACAATTGAACCTGTGCGAATGGGCGATTGGGTAGGTGATGTAAAACAAGGAGGCTCTGTCAACTTTAGAAACATTTCTTTCAATCCACATGGAAACGGTACGCATACAGAATGCGTTGGTCATATCAGCAAAGAAGATTTTAGCATAAATCAATGTCTAAAAAAATTCATGTTCATTGCAGAAGTAATTACTATTCTACCCGATGAATTAGAGAATGGTGACTTTGTAATTACAAAAAAGCACATTGAAAATTGCTTGGAAAACAAACGACCAGAAGCTATTATTATTCGCACACTTGACAATCACATATCTAAAATCAACAAACACTATTCGAACACCAATCCACCATACTTAACGGAAGAGGCTGCTTTGCACATTGATTCACTAGACATCAATCACTTATTAATCGACCTACCTTCTGTTGATAAAGAAGTAGATGGAGGGAAACTTTTAGCACATCATGCTTTCTGGCAATATCCACAAAACACCAAAACGGAACGCACCATCACTGAAATGATTTATGTTCCGAATACCATTTTTGATGGAACTTATTTATTGAATATTCAAATTGCAAGTTTTGAAAACGATGCATCACCTAGCAAACCCGTTTTGTATCAACTAAACAATGCTATCTAAATAAAAAAGCCCTTCCAGATTTGGAAGGGCTTTTTTATTGCAAACGTGTTAATTATTAAGAAAAGCTAAATGTTACACCAAGCGTAAATGGATATACTTGAGGTCCTTTATTTTTTTGAAATAATCTGTTTAAACCATAGTTGGCAAAAACAGTAACATTGTTGTAGCCAATTCGAGCAACTGCGCTGTAACGGAATGGTTCAATATTAAAATCATCTCTTGTTTTGTTTTTGAAATGTGTATCTCCAACATCATAACGCTGCTTTGTAACGGAATGAATACGATAAGCAAATTCAACACCAGCAGCAATATGAAAGTTTTTATTTGCATTTTTACTCATATTAATATCAATTAATAATGGAGCTTTAATATAACTTACATTTAATTTATTTTTTTTGTAATCAGTAGCATCT
Organism: Bacteroidota bacterium; assembly: GCA_016707685.1. Lineage (GTDB taxonomy): Bacteria > Bacteroidota > Bacteroidia > 2-12-FULL-35-15 > 2-12-FULL-35-15 > 2-12-FULL-35-15. The sequence goes on along the minus strand of JADJHE010000019.1, from coordinate 47,332 downwards.
GTTGTAGCCGACAAGTATGTTGTATCAGGATTTAAAGTAACATTATTTTTAAAAGCATAATGATTGAAATCAAAACCAAAACCTGTAACTAAGTTGATGTAATTTTTATAGATGTGAAAATCTTTTTCAAATAAATTCAAACCAAATTGAATCGATTTAGAATAATCCAATTCTAAAAAACTAGCACCAGCAGGAGCATCTAATGAATTTTTGTAATCCAATAATCCATTCACACCTAATTCAAAACCTGCCCAATTTTTAAAATCTTCGTTGTAATTTCTAATCGAATCTTTACGACTTAATTTTTTCCAATTGTTCTCATTTTCTTCATCATCTATGATTAAATACTTTTTGTTTCCTAATTTTATTTTAGTTGTATCACTAGCTGTTTCATCACCTGTTCCACTTGTACTTTCACGAACCGAACCAGCTCCGCTTATTTCAACATTTCTATCTACAGGATTGCCTTTATAAATTACCGATCCTGCACCAGAAACATTCGCAGTGATGCTTTGTTTCGCATTCACTTTTGCATCACCAGCACCAGAAACGTTAGCAGTAACTTTATCAACTTCAAAATCTGCTGCTCTTAAATCACCCGCACCAGATACAGTTGCAGTTAATTGCTGTGATGAACCTTTTAATGTTACATCGCCAGCACCTGTAATTGTAGTAGACACATCCGCTGCTTTTAAATCCAAATGCACATCACCTGCACCACTCGATTCAATGATTAATTTGTCACAAATTAATTGATTTTCCGTTTTTACATCTGCTGCACCTAAAACAGCTAATGTGCTTAATGATTTTACTCCTATTAAAATAGTAGCATCTCCTGCATTGTTACCATCACTTTCGATGACCAATATTCCTTCTTTTACTTCTGTCTTAATTTTTGCCTTCACCTCATCAGATGCATCAATTTTAATAGTATTAACATCACTTTGAGAAAGCTTAACTGTAAATGAATCACCAACTTTGATTCCAGTAAAATCGCCCACATTTTGAGCAACTGATGATAAAATAGAAACACCTGTTAAAAGTGCAATTCCTAAAATTTTTGTTTTTATAGTATTCATGTTTTTAGATTTTTCGAATTTTAATTACTAGCGCTATTGTTTGATTTTTTAATAAGACGATTAGGTGTTTCAAAAGTTACACCACAACAAATTATTTTTCATATGTAACAGTACAATTGAACCCCACACCCACTGGATTGGCCTTGTGCCATGCATCTTGACTTGTTTTACGGTATAAACAATTTCCATTCATTAAACCAGCACAAAAGCTAATTTTATCGCTTCCATATCCTTCAATCCACTCCAACGAAACTAAAAAATCATTTTCTACAACAAGATTGTAGTTCTTTAGATCAACAGTCAAAACACGAGTTAATTTATCTATCTCTACAATTATAGGCTGCTTCAAAATGATAGAATCAACTAGCCCATTTTTCATATTATAAATATTAACTCGAAACTTTACAACTCCTGCATCATTGTATGCTACATTGAAACTTGCTTTTTCAATATACGTTGGTTTCTTTTTAATATGCATAATTACTCCTAACTCAGAGCCTAAATCATTTGTGTGAAAGCCTGCTACCATTGATTTGCTCTTGTTTTCATTTCCCAAAATTTTTGTTTTAATTTTCTTTGGCTTAACAACAACCTGCGAAAGTGAAACAATATTCTCTTCCAATTCTACAATTGAAGTTCCTGAACTTTTAAATCTCAAAACATTAAATTCTTTCGTTTTATAACCAATACAAGACAATTTTAATGTTCCATTGTTTATGGAATCATGCAAATAAATCACAAAATCACCATTTGCATCCGAAACAGTCCCGATTCCTTTCCCAACAACGCCAATATTTACATAGGGTATTTCTTTTTTCGAACCAGCATCGATAACCTTACCTTTAACAAGCTGTGCTAATAATTGCAGATTCACAAGAAAAACGAGGAATAGTGTAAATAAATGTTTCATTTCGAGTTTATTTAGAGACGAATTGAACCATAAAAAGTTACAAAGCAATAGAAACTTGGAAAAGCAACTATTTTAAAAGAAAAAACATCTTATTTAATACTAACAAATAGATGTGTAAAAATGCGAATACAATCCTTTCACAATTCGTTTATTTATAGCATATTTGTATGAGAATCAGCGATTTTTTGGGACTAAAATTTAAACTATCAATATTTTGAAAAAGCATTTACTACTTTTTATAGGATTTTTCGCGCTTACTGCAGGACAACTATCAGCTGCAAATCGTTACTGGGTTGGTGGCACAGGAAATTGGACAGACCAAAACCACTGGTCAACAATTAGCGGTGGTCAAGCTGGGGCTTCAATTCCAACTCAATCAGATGATGTGTTTTTTGATGCAAGCTCCTTTTCTTACAACAAGGAAACGGTTATGTTATCAGCAAATGCATTTTGTAAAAGCATTAATTGGAGCGAAATTGACAAACAAGTTATTTTTTCAGCTGCAGCAAACAAAACATTAACGGTTTATGGTGACTATATCCTATCCCCATATCTATTAAACGGTTTCAAAGGCACAACCGTATTTTCCTCTTCATCACTTCTTAACACTATCAACACTGCAAATGTTACAATTATTGGAAACCTTGAATTCAATGGAAATGGTTCTTGGGCTTTACAAACAGACATTCTTACTGAAAACAGCGTATCAATTTCACTCGTAAAAGGAACACTAAATACTAACAATAAAAATATTACTTGTGGCTATTTTATTGGGAATTCGAACAAATCCAGAACGCTAAACTTGGGTTCATCTGAAATTTTAGTAAAAAACACATGGGATTTTACACAAGCAACGAATCTTACCTTTATCTCTTCTTCATCCCGAATCATCTTCGAGACAGATGTTACTTCTACTAATTTCAAAAGTGGAAATCTCAGCTACAATTCAGTTTCTGCTATGGTTGCCCCTTGTAGTCCCTCCAATCAACCTTGTGGAACTTTCACCATAACTTTATCGGCAACGAATGTAACTTGTAATGGATTATCAAATGGTACCGCAAGTGCTGTAGTTACAGGTGGATCAGGAAATTTTTCGTACGACTGGAGCCCAGGTAATCCTATTGGTGATGGAACACCAAACATTACAGGGCTTGGACCAGGAAATGTAACGGTTAGAGTTACGGATGTAACTTCAGGATTGTTTTGTTTTTGTAATATCAACGTTCAAGAACCAGGATTACTTTTCGACTATGAATTATTCCAAACACAACCACTTTGTAATGGACAAGCCAATGGAACCATAGGTGTAGATGCAACAGGTGGAACGTTCCCTTATACTTACTCTTGGTCAAGTGGACTTGGTAGTAACGATACGGTTACAAATGTAGCAGCTGGAACTTATACGGTAACAGTTACGGATGTAAATGGATGTTCTGCTTTTACTGTTATTAATTTGAGCCAGTCTACTGTTTTAGTTACGCCTGGAACAGCAACGATGGTTGTTTGTAATGGCGCATGTGACGGTACCGCAACAGTAAATGCTAGTGGAGGAACGCTTCCTTACACTTACAACTGGACACCTGGAAACCCAACAGGAGATGGGACACCATCTATTACCAACCTTTGCCCAGGAAATTATACAGTTACAGTAACTGACTTTAATGGCTGTATCTCTACTTACGATACTACTATCACGCAACCACCATTATTAACTCTGGCAATGTCTCAAACAAATGCAAGCTGCGGTGGAATTTGTGATGGAACTGCAACAGCAACTGTTTCTGGTGGTGTTACACCTTATGTTTATGTATGGTCAACCGGAGCTTCTACTTCAACAAACTCTACAACAAATGCAATTTCAGCTTTATGTGCGGGAAGTTATACACTTCAAATTACAGATGCTAATGGTTGCTCTAGAATGGATTCTGTAACCATTACAGAACCACCAATTTTAATTGCAACTGCAACAGGAACAAATGTTACATGCTTCAATGCTTGTAATGGTACAGCAACGGCTGTTGTAGTAGGTGGAACAGCAGGATATTCCTACAACTGGACTCCTGGAAACCCAACAGGAGATGGAACAGCAACAATTTCTGCGCTTTGTCCAGGAACCTTTACCGTTACAGTAACAGACTTAAATGGCTGTACAGATACTGGAACTGTTTCTATAACAGAACCACCCGTTTTATTAGCAAATCCAACAGCAACAGCTGTTTTATGTTTTGGAAATTGTAATGGAACAGCAACGGCAGCACCTACAGGTGGAACATCACCTTATACGTACAACTGGACACCTGGTAATCCTACTGGAGATGGTACTCCTAATATATCCAATCTTTGTGCAGGCGTTTGGACAGTTTTGGTTACTGATGCCCAAGGTTGTACTTCTTCTCAATCAGCAACCGTTAATCAACCCACACAATTAACAGTTACAACAAGTATTACTCCTGTTACATGTAATGGTGCTTGTAATGGAACAGCAACAGCAAATCCAAGTGGAGCTACACCTAACTATACCTACTCATGGGTGCCAGGTGGACAAACAACGCAAACAGCTACAGGATTATGCCCTGGAACATATACAGTTACCGTAACCGATGCAAATGGATGTACAAGAACGTCAACTGCTATTATAACACAACCAAATGGATTAACTGTAACGGCAACGGGTACAGCATTATCATGTAATGGCGATTGCGATGCAGTTGCAAATGCAGTAATATCAGGTGGAACACCGGGCTATACAATCGATTGGACTCCAGGAAACCCTTTGGGAGATGGAACAACAACAATAACTGGATTATGCGCAGGAACATATGACATTACCATTACTGACGCGGCAGGCTGTCCTGCAACTACTTCTGTTACTATCAATCAACCTACAGCATTGAATTTAATTTCAAATACTGCAGATGCAAGTTGCTTTGGCGTTTGCGATGGATCCGCATCCGCTATTGCTGGTGGTGGAACACCTGCATATTCCTATGCTTGGGCTCCTGGTGGACAAACAACTTCAACAATTACAAATCAATGTGCAGGCAGCTACACCGTTACGTTGAGTGATAACAATGGTTGTACACAAACAAATACGGTTACAATTAATCAACCTACACAAATAATTCCAAACACATCAGTAGTCAACAATGTTAGTTGCTCTGGAATCTGTGATGGATCAGCTACTTCTGCTGTATCGGGGGGAACGGCTCCATACACATTAAACTGGACTCCTGGTAATCCAAGTGGAGATGGAACTGCAACCATTACAAATTTATGTGCAGGTGCTTATACCCTACAAGTAACGGATGCTAATACATGTACTGCATCTCAATCTGTAACAATTACACAACCTACACCACTTAGTGCACCAATAACAGGTAGTACTTCTAGTTGCAATATTTGTAATGGAACAGCAACAGTAACGCCTGCTGGCGGCACAGGACCATATACCTATTCGTGGGCACCTACTGGACAAACAACACAAACAGCAACTGGGTTATGTCCTAATATTACCTACACTGTAACCGTAACAGATGCGAATGGATGTGTTGCTTCGAATAGTGTTACCATTCAACAAACAATTATTATAAATATTACAACCTCAAACACAACGCTAAGTTGTGCAGGTGTTTGTGATGGTATTGCAACAGCGAATGCATCTGGTGGTGCTGTTCCTTATAGTTTTTTATGGGTAAATACAGTTGGAGTTGTTTCTCTAACACAAACTGCAACAGGATTGTGTGCAGGCACTTACTCCGTAACCGTTTCAGATGCTAACGGTTGTTTTAATACCGACTCTGTAACATTTACAAATCCTCCAGCATTAATAATTTCAACTACAAGTACAAATGCATTATGTGGTGGAGCTTGTAATGGCACAGCAAATTCTACTCCTGTGGGTGGAACAGGTGCATATACTTTTTTATGGTCTCCTAACGGACAAACAACGCAAAATGTAACGGGATTGTGTGCAGGAACATATACTGTAGAAGTATCGGATGGAAATACATGTACAGCAACATCCACTGTAGTTATTACGGAACCTACTCCAGTGATTGACAATGTTACAGTTACGGATGCCAATTGTACTTTTGCTGATGGATCAATTACCGTTGCACCAACAGGTGGAACACCACCCTATTCTTATAATTGGGGGCCTGGAAACCCAACAGGTGATGGCACAACAACAATAACCAACTTACTTCCTGGAGCATACACATTGGCAATAACAGATGGTGGTGGTTGCGTATTTAATTTTAATTATATCTTAAGTAACATTGCAGGTCCAACCACAGTAATGGCTCATACAAATGTTTCATGTAATAATAATTGCGATGGAACAGCAACTGTAACGCCTTCTGGTGGTGCTCCAGGATATACATTCGATTGGTCGCCAGCTGCACCAGCAGGTGATGGAACAAATGCTATTACAGCATTATGCGGAACAACAACATATACTGTCCAAGTAACGGATGCTGTTGGTTGTATAACAATAGATACGGCAACAATATTTAATCCTGCTTTAATTTCGCCAAATCAAACATCCATAAATGAAAGTTGTGGTGGTTTATGCAATGGAAGTATTACACTTAACCCAACTGGTGGTACAGGTCCGTTTACCTTTGCATGGTTGCCTGGCGGACAAACAACAGCTGCAATTACAAATTTATGTGCAGGTGTATACACTGCAACGATTACGGATGCGAATGGATGCGATACGTCTATCACTGTAACAATAACATCACCTCCTCAACTGAATGTATCACTCGCATCTACAAATGTATTGTGTAATAGTGCTTGTAATGGAACAGCCAGTGCAACCGTAACTGGCGGCACACCTAATTTTACATATTCATGGTCACATGGTGCAGCATTTGTTTTACCAAATGTTGTTAATCTTTGTCCTGGTCAATACATATTAAACGTTACAGATAATTTGGGTTGTATTGCAGCAGATACAGTAGTTATTACTGAACCAATCGCTTTAACATCTTCAACCACACAAACAAATGTAAGTTGTAACAGTGTATGCGATGGAACAGCAACTGTAATTGCTAATGGTGGCACACTGCCATACAGCTATGCATGGGCACCAGGAGGCTCATTATTGGATGTAGCGAGTGCATTGTGTGCAGGAGTTTACAATGTTACCGTTACCGATGGAAATGGTTGTACCAATTCTCCAGGTTCTGTAACTATAACACAACCTGCAGCAATTGCTGTAAATGCAGTAGGAACAAATCCATTGTGTAATGGAACTTGCAATGGATCAGCAACAGCAAACCCAAGTGGTGGTACTGCACCTTATACCTTTTTATGGATGCCAGGTGGGCAAACGACACAAACAGCAACGGCATTGTGCTCTGGCACTTATACCCTTACTGTAACTGATGCGAATGGATGTAGTTCTACTGCAAATGTAACATTAGTAGACCCTGTACAACTTAGCATCAAATACATCATCTGTTTCTCCATTATGTGCAAATGGTTGCAATGGATCTGTTACAGCAAATCCAATAGGTGGAACAGCTGCTTATACTTTCCTATGGTTACCAATGAATTCAAGCAATCAAACGGTAACGAATCTTTGTCCAGGAACATATACTGTTGTTACAACTGATGCAAATAGTTGTGTTGATTCACAAACAGTAGTCTTAAACAATGCCCCTGGTATTGATGCTGTTATTGGAAGTACTCCAGCAGCATGTGGTGTATGTGATGGAAGTATTTTAGTTACACCAACAACAGGAACTAGCCCTTACACTTATACTTGGAATCCTGCTCCAGCAGTTGGAAATGGAACAGCAAGTGGCTCTTCGTTATGTGCAGCATTGTATAATATCACGGTAACGGATGCAAATGGTTGCGACTCGACATTTGTAGTTCCTTTGAGTAATTCAAGTGGACCAAGTGGTGAAACTGTAACAACAACGGATGCAACTTGTAACACATTCTGTGATGGAGCTGGATCAATTATTCCGATTGGAGGAACTGCACCATTTAGCTATCTATGGAATGATGGACCTCCAGCAACAGCAGACTCTGCAGCAATAAATTTATGTGCTGGAAATTATTTTGTTCAAGTTACGGACGCAAATACATGCGTTCATTTTAGTCCAGTTACAATAAATGAACCAGCACCAATTTTAGACAACGCTGCAATAACAAGTGCTGTATGTAGCACAGTTTGTACTGGAACAATCAGTGTTGCTCCAACTGGTGGAACTGCTGGATACACATTTAACTGGTCGCCAGGAAACCCAACAGGACAAGGAACTGCAACTATTTCCAACTTATGCCCAGGCACTTACTCTTTAACAATCACTGATGCAAATCTTTGTACACAAACATTTACATATACAATAGGACAATCAACACCTTTAGCAGGTACCACTAGCACTTCAAACATCTCTTGCTCATCAATTTGTAATGGCTCAGCATTCTTAACAATCACATCAGGGACTGCACCATTTAATATTCAATGGAACGATCCATTGGGGCAAACAAATGACACAGCATCTTCACTTTGTGCTGGAGCATACGATGTTGTAATTACAGATAACCTAGGCTGTATTATCACATTAACAGATACCGTTACTGCTACACCAGCTGTTGTTGCAAATCCAGCTATAACAGATGCTACCTGCGGGCAATGCAACGGACAAGCTGCATTAACTCCAACAGGAGGACTTGCACCTTATACTTATATCTGGAGTAATGGACAAACAACTGCTACTGCAACTGGATTGTGTGCAGGATTGTACACTGTTGATATTACTGATGCAAATGGATGTACAACAAACTTCACAATTCCGATTAGCAACCCAACAGGACCAACAAGTTTGACAATTGCTAGCACAAATGTAACTTGTAATGGTGCTTGCAATGGTGCTATTACTTCTGTAACACCAACTGGCGGAACTGGACCTTATACATTCTTGTGGGTACAAACAGGACAAACTACTGCAGCAATAAATAATTTGTGTACTGGAACTTATTTTGTTCAAGTAACAGATGTCAATGGATGTTCAATAATTGATTCTGTAACAATAACAGAACCATCAGCGATTATTGCAAACCAAACGTTAACTGCTGCATCTTGTGGATTATGTGATGGAGCAATTACAATTGCACCATCAGGAGGTACTGCTCCGTATACTGTTTTATGGAATACAGGCTCAACAGCATTAACATTAAATAATCTTTGTGCTGGTGTTTATACTGTGACTATTACGGATGCAACGGGATGTGTTAATTCAAACACAATTACATTGAATAGCCAGAACGGACCAACATTAGCAGTAGCATCTACAACTATTTCATGTAATACCAATTGTAATGGAACGGCAACAGTAACTGCTACAGGAGGAATTGCTCCTTACGCATATTTATGGAACGACCCATCGGCACAAACAACACCTGCTGCAAATGCATTGTGCGCGGGTACATATTTTATTCAAGTAACTGATAATAATGGCTGTATAAGCATTGCTTCAACCACAATTACAGAACCTGACTCAATAGAATTTAGCTTGGCAGCTTCAACAAACCCATTGTGTAATGGGAACAACAATGGAGTTATCACGGCCATTCCTAATGGTGGAACATTACCATATTCATTCTCTTGGACTTCAGGTGGAATAACTTCAACAGAAAGTAATTTAGCTGCAGGTATTTACACTGTTACTGTTACTGATGCAAATGGCTGTATTGCAACACAAACTGTAACATTAATTAATCCTACATCATTAACTATTTCAAATACAGCAACAACTCCTAGTTGTAATACAACTGCAGATGGAGCAATTGATGTAACTGTTGGTGGTGGAACAATACCATACAGCTATCAATGGACTGGAGCTTCTTCTGCAACAACAGAAGATTTAACTGCAATCCTGAATGGAACGTATACAATTACTGTGACAGATTTAAATGGTTGTACTATTGCAGATACGATTGTTCTATTACCAAACCAAACGGTTTTAGCAAATGCAGGAAACGATACAACCTTTTGTGAATCGGGTGTTTTAACACTTACTGCTACTACAACAAATGGTGTTAATTTTCAATGGTTTGAGTTGCCATCAAATACAAGTGTTGGAACTACTTCAACAATTTCAGTAACCCCTCCATCAGGAAACTCAAGTTATTATGTGGTGGTGGATAATGGAGCTGGTTGTTCAATAAACGATACCATTAACCTTACATCCAATCCACTTCCATCTGCTAATGCAGGTGCAGATGCAACAATTGTAATTGGTGCATCTATAACAATTGGTGGCAGTCCTACAACTTCTGCTGCTGGCGCTACAATTGTTTGGAATCCACAAACTACGTTAAGTAGTGGAACGGCATCAAACCCAACTGCTAATCCAACTACAACCACCACCTATACAGTAATTGTTACCAGTGCACAAGGATGTACTGCTAGCGATTCGGTTACGGTTAATGTTCGACCAACAATTATTTTCCCTGATGGTATTTCTCCAAATGGCGATGGTGCAAACGACACATGGATAATTGATGGAATTGATTTATTCCCAAATTGTAATGTTGAAGTATACAATAGATGGGGAGAATTGTTATTCCAATCACCTGGATATAAAGAAAACTGGGATGGAACTTATAAAGGAAAAGCATTACCAGTTGGAACGTATTACTACATAATTGATTTGGGTGATCCATTATTCCCAGACGCTTACACAGGTCCAATTACAATTATGCGTTAATCTTTATTAAAAGAACTTATTCATAAAACATGAAAAAAATAATTCTATACATAATCGTTGTGCTCAGCTTCACAAAGCTTTCTGCTCAGCAATTGCCTCATTATAGCAATTACATGATTAACGATTACCCAATGAATCCAGCTATTAGCGGAAGTAATCCGTATTTTGAAGGCAAATCAAACAATCGCTACCAATGGATTGGAATCACGGATGCTCCTAGAACCTATATATTAAGTGTAAACGGACCAACAAAATCGCTTAAAATGGGATTGGGTGGTTTGTTATTTACAGATATTGTAGGGCCAACAAGAAGAACCGGACTTTACTTGTCATATGCCTATCATTTAAAATTAAATGATAAAATAAAATTATCAATGGGATTGTCTGGAGGGGTTTTACAATTTGTGGTTGACGGTTCAAAAATAACATTGCGCGACCCTTCAGATGTAGTATTAACGAACAATTTACAATCTGTTATTCTACCTGATTTTGGAGCAGGTGTGTACGTTTATTCAACCGACAAAAAATGGTATGTAGGTGCAAGTGTTCCTCAAATTCTTCAAAATAAAATTAAATTTTATGACAATTCAACTTCATCGTTAAGCAAACTTGCAACTCACTTTTATGCAACAGCTGGCTATAAATTTAATCTCAATGATGATTTTAAAATTGAACCATCAACGTGTATTAAATATGTAAAACCGGCACCATTACAGTTCGATATTGGTTTAAGAGCTATCTATAAAGATAAGCTTTGGATTGGTGGTGCATTTAGGTATTTGGATGCAGTATCTGCAATGGTTGGATATACGATGCAAGAAAATATTACATTTGCTTATTCTTATGATTTCACAACTACAGCTATAAAAAAGTACAGTACTGGAACACATGAAATAATGATTGGAATTAAATTTCATCATTACGATAAAAACAAAGGAGCAGCAGCACGAATGGAATAATTTATTCACACTATTTACAAGTTTTTATAGCGCTTAAAATCCTGCTTAAAATCATGATTTTAGGCGCTTTTCAATTATACATTTGTAATCATTAAATCAATCACATGAACAAAAGAATAAAAATTGGACTTATTGGATTAGCATTCACATTGCTACTAACCATAGTGCTTAGTACTTTTGCCGGAGTATCACCTGCATTGTGCGCCCCTTTTTTTATGCCTTGGACAGTGCTGATACTTATTGGACTTACTAACAAAAAACATTAAAACATCAATGAACAAAATTTTTATCTCATTCTTTTTAGTTGGATCTATAAGCAATTTATTGGCTCAGGAATCTCAAGATATATGTAATTGCCCTGCTCAAAGCAAAGTAGGCAAAGGCACATTTTATTTTTCATGGGGATACAACAAAGATTGGTATTCCAAAAGCGATATCCATTTTAAAAATACAAGTACAGCTATCAATAGTACTACTGGGCAGCCTGAAAGTTATGATTTTACAGTTTATGATGTAAAAGCACTTGACAGACCAGGATTTAAAACAATTTTAAAAACAGACTTAACTATACCACAATATGTTTATCGTATTGGGTATTATTTTAATGACAAAAGAGATTTGGGTGTCGAAATAAACTTTGACCATACTAAATACATCATGCGAAACTGGCAAACATTACATGTAGAAGGCACTATTCACGGGCAGCAAGTAAATAAAGATACCTTGATTAGTCCTGATAATTTTTTAGCCTTTGAACATTCTGATGGAGCCAATTTTTTGTTATTTAACATTATGAAACGTAAACCATTACTAGTATCGAAAAACAAAAAACATTGGTTAACAGGTGTTGTAAAAGTGGGAGCAGGAATGGTAATCCCAAAAACAAGAGTTCAATTATTTGGTGAAACGCTCGATAATCGTTTTCATGTTGCGGGTTACTGTGCTGGTGTTGAAACAGGCTTTAGATACGATGCATTTAAATATGTATTTTTAGAATACACCGCAAAAGGTGTTTTTGCAGATTATAGAAATGTACTCGTAATAGGTGCAGGAACAGCAAGACATCACTTTTGGACTTTTGAAAACATCCTAACCCTAGGATTACAATTCCCACTATAAAAAAAGCCCCTTTCAAAAATGAAAGGGGCTTTTTTTTTATAATTCTTCTTTTTAATTTTTTCGAATCAATTGAATATATCCTTTGGTGCTGTAATCTTTAGTTGTTACAGAAACTGCTTTTAAAATATAATAATAAGTACCATCACTTAATAACTCACCTGAAGTGCTTCGTCCATCCCATTTTTCACCCGCTGTTTCCGATTGAAATACTTTTACACCCCAACGGTTATAGATATCAATTCTATATTCTTTTAATCCAGCATTGTCTATATAAAACAAATCATTCACCCCGTCACCATCAGGAGTAAATACATTTGGAATATTAATAAAATCAGTTGCATCAATTGTTACTGTTCTACAAACTGAATCAGCACAACCATTATTAGAAACAGTTAAACATACTGTTTGAACACCATTACCAGAAAAAGTATGAGAAGCATTAGGAACAGAAGAAGAATTTCCATCGCCAAAATCCCAAGCCCAAGAAGTAATTGTACCAGTACTTAAATCTGAAAAGTTATATGTAAAACCAGAAGAAACTGTATCAAAAGATGCTACAGGAGTTACATTTGCAGTAACAGAACAAGAAGCTGGATTTGAAGCACAACCCGCTGCAGTAGAAGTTGTTACTGTTAATGGTCCTGATGTAGATCCCCAATCAACATCAATAGCATTTGTTCCTTGACCAGAAGCAATTGTTGCACCAGAAGGAGCTGTCCATGTATATGTTGTACCTGTTCCAGTTGCTGTAAATGTATTTCCTTGTGAATTAGCACATACATCGTTACATGCTAAAACAGGCATTGCTGGTTTAACACGAGCTAATATATAAGGAGAGTTTGAAAAATCTGACCAATTTACTTTTAATACATCGTTGAATGGTACAGCAGAAGTATTTGCTACTGCACCCATATTGTTCCAGATAGCAGCTGTTGGTGTATTAAACTGAGCCAATGCATCCCACAAGCCATTATCAGAAGCTTGACTGTAAAATACATCAATACCAGCATTATCTGTACCTGCGGTTCTGTTTATTTGATGATAAAATAATGATAATACAGTACACATGGTAGTATCTAGTGCTGCTGTACTAAACCCATCAACAGTTGCATTATTATTACCTAAACGTGCATTAAATATATTTGCTGCAGCAGTGGCTGGTGTTAATTGAACAGGGCGGTAGCGAGTTGTTCCTACACTCGATCCTGTTGGAAAACGATACACTGCTGTAGTATTTGTTGCTCTTGACATACTACCACCAACACTACTACTTACAAAACCTTCAGAACCTACTGTAGTAGAATTTGTAACAGCCGTAATTGCTGGATTTAAAACAAAAATAGTATTTGTGAGCGTTTCTAATTCTCTATCATTTATAGCAAGAACACCAGTAGTACCAACATTGGCATTTACTGCTTGTAATGTTTTTTTACGATCATTACCTGCTCCTGTCCCTGTAAGGGTTAAATTATTAAATGTTGTAACAGTTCCATTTGTAGTAGTTATAAACTGTTGCAAATCACCATCCAGTGTTACAGTACTTGTTCCAGCATTAAAAGTTGCACTGTTACTCCAATCTTGCTCTACGAAATACAGTCCATTTCCTTGCATTACAGAACCATTTGTTAAGAAAACACTACCTGGTGTTCCGCTATTAGCAACGGTAATGGTTCCATTGTTTTCTAGAATGGCTGCAGCTCCATCATTTTGAAGACCGCCATTTACTTGAACAACAGCGCCAGTTGAAGCAAACACGGTTGCTCCATTATTAAAGAAAATAGTTTGGGCATTTACAGCAGTGGATAACAATCCAATGCATGCAATTGGGAAAAATAGTTTGAATGATTTTGTCGGGGTATATTTCATCATTTCAAATGTTTAGTTTAGTACAAACAAATATAGTAAAATTTTGCTAAAAAGCCAAACTCTAAACAGAAGATGTTTTTTTAAGGCTTAAGGTTGCTTTTTAGCGATTAATTCCATCTTTTCGCCAAAATGCTGTGCAAATCCACGCATTTCCTTAGCTGCTTCTTGCTCTCCTGTTGCTCGTTCAAATGTGTCCGCCATTGATAGCAAACATTGATGATAAAACTGCTTCATCTCATCTACCATCATGTCTTTTGTCCACAAGTCTATGCGTAAAGTATTGTTCTCTTTAGCATCCCAAAGGGCAATCATCACCGACTTACTAGTACTTTGTTCACCACCATCAGTAGCACTCCAATCAATTTTTTGAGGTAAATTATTTTCGTCTAATGTTACTGTAAATTTTATATCAGATGTTTTCATAAGGTTTATTTTTTAGGCTTGTATTTTGATTTAGATAATAATAATTGAGAATCTGTTTCATTGATTAAGTCTTGCAAAGTGACTTCTGGGTTATTTTTCATGTATTGACGAACAATTTGCCATCCAATCCAATACCCAATGCGAGGAGCTGATTCCTTACTAAAAGCAGCAGTAAATGGCCCTTCAGCTGTATATTTCATAATTTCAGCTTGGTCGGTAGTATACAATAATTTTTGAGCAGCAAAATAACTCCATATATTAAATTCGTTTTGAATACAATAATCCAGCTGCTTTTCTGTATACTGTATCTTTAACGTATCGTGAACGTTGGGAAGCATAGCATCCGTTAAATACATAATTTTACCCATGTATACCATTTCACTCAACAAATCACTCTTTTGCATAGTATAAGGAAACTCATTTAACATCCAGATACGGGTAGCATCAGGTAGAATATTCTCTTTATTCATAAATTGAGATTTATAACGAGGCATGGCAAGCATTTGATAAAAAACACTTTTTTCGCCTAAAAACATCTCTAACCCTATTGCTAAAGTACTATCTGCGTATACGAACGACTGATTAAAACCCGACATCATCGTAATTACTTTCGGATTATTTTTTTCTGGAAAATGATATTTATGACGTTTAAATACCTCTCGAAAGTCCTGCTCTAAAAATGTTAAATCCGAGTATGTTTTCTGACAATCTGCATAAACCGCTTTCATATCCTTATCGGATATAAATTGTTTTAACCTAAAAGCATAGGAGGAGTCTGCTACGCCTCCATTATTAATTATGCCAGATATAAAAAGAGGATAAAATTTACCGTATTTAGTTTGCATTTTTTTAGTAAATCCATCCACATTGTTGGTGTCAAAAGCAAATAAATCTTGTTCCAAACGTTCAATTTTAAATGGCTGAACCTCAATTGTAGAAGTATCCACATCAAGCGGGTCGCTTCCACAAGAAACCATAAATAAACTGCAAGCTAATAAGATGTATAAAAGGACTTGTTTCATATTAAAAATTATACTTAATATTGTAGTTGAATAGAAAATCAACCCCATTAATTATAAAACTCAAAATTATGAAAAATATGAAGAACTTGCTTACCCTTAACTTCATTGATCCTTTTAACAAATTGCATTTTTGCTGGAGGAGATGAAAATGAAATAAAAAACTTTCGATTTGGATTAAAAGTAACACCTTCATTAAACTGGTATAAGCCAGATGGGAAGATTTTCGAGAAAAATGGAATTTCGCCAAAATTTGGAGGGATTAATGCTTGAAATTCGTTTGGCAAAGTGCATCCGTGCAAACGGGCTTGCAATTTGACCTGGATGGGGTAAAGTAAAATACAACAATGATTTATCAGGAAATGCATCTACTACTTATGCTACTTATTACTACAACAAAGAAGATGATGAAATTGCTGAATACATTGCAGCTCCAGACCATCTGACTCAACAAACTTATATTCATTCAACCAAAAATACACACTGTATCAACTGAATGAACGCACTTATAAAGCTACTTACATTACTATTCCTTTATTACTAAAATTAAAAACAAAAGAAATCGGAATGATGACCTATTTTGGTCAATTTGGTATCAACAACTCATTCAGATGGAGTGTAAAAGCAGATGACAAATTAAATATGCAACATTAACAGGTTGGGTTGGTGCAGAAACCAATTCAAAAATCAATAGTTTCTAAAACATGAGTTTTTCAATGCTGCCTTGATTAGCATGTGGAGGTGGTGGTTGAATTGAATTTTTCTGGTACAACCTCATTATTATTAGGATAAACTACATTTTAGGCTTTACAAATGTTGTAAAAAGCGATCTGATTATTTAAGACAACTACAAATTATTACATTCCGTCCAAGCGATGTAGAGAAACTACCACAAACATTAAAATCAAATGCAGTTGTTTTAACAATTGGTGTTTTATTCTAACATTCAATAGTTAGTAAAATTAATCCCGACTTTATTTTAATAAGGTCGGGATTTTTATTTTTGGTTAATTAAATAAACATGAAAAAACAAGAAGTCGTTCAACACATCGTTAATTGGTTAACGAATTATTGCGAACAAAGCAAAACCAATGGTTTTGTCATTGGCATTTCTGGAGGCATTGATTCGGCACTCACCTCCACCTTATGTGCAAAAACAGGCAAAAAAGTAATTTGTTTGAACATGCCTATTCATCAACACAAAGCAGAATACGACAGAGGACATGAACACATTGATTGGTTAAAAAAGAATTTCAGTAATGTAGAATCTGTAGAAGTTGAATTAACAAATACCTTTGAAGCTATCAGCCAAACTTTACCTGAATCAATTCAAGATTGGCTTACCATGGCAAATACACGTTCGCGTTTACGCATGACCACCTTGTATGCATTTGCTTGTCACCATAAACTTTTGGTAGCAGGAACAGGGAATAAGGTTGAAGATTTTGGAATTGGATTTTTTACAAAATATGGCGATGGTGGCGTTGATTTAAGTCCGATTGCCGATTTAATGAAATCGGATGTATTTGCATTGGCAAAAGAATTAGGTGTTGTAAATTCGATTCAATCCGCTAAACCTACCGATGGTTTATTTGCAGATGGCAGAAGTGATGAAGATCAAATTGGAGCAACCTACGATGAATTGGAATGGGCAATGAACTTTATTGAAAACCCAAGTAACTTTGCACATTTATCCGACCGTCAAAAAACAGTGTTGGATATTTATACACGTATGAACAAAGCCAATCAACATAAAATGAATCCTATACCAGTCTGTTTAATCCCAAAAGAATTAAAATAATCGACTATGATTGAACAAATTTATCAGCAATTTTTAAAGCACCCTATCGTTTGTACGGACACGCGAGATATTAAAAAAAATGCGATCTTTTTGCATTAAAAGGCGGAAATTTTAATGGCAATCAATTTGCCGAACAAGCTTTAAATAATGGTTGTTCAATTGCCATCATTGATGAAATTGCTTATAAAAAAGATGAGCGTTATATTTTAGTTGATGATGTTTTAACTGCTTTACAGCAATTAGCAAATCACCATCGAAAACAATTAGGAATACCTGTTATTGGAATAACAGGATCCAATGGAAAAACTACTTCAAAAGAATTGATAAATGCAGTATTGAGCAAAAAATACAATGTATTGGCTACCAAAGGTAATTTGAACAATCATATTGGTGTACCACTTACATTGTTATCAATTACCAAAGAACACGAAATGGCAATCATCGAAATGGGTGCCAATCACCAAGGCGAAATTGCTTTACTGAGTTCAATCGCAGAACCAGATTTTGGTGTTATTACCAACATCGGGAAAGCACACTTAGAAGGATTTGGAGGGATAGAGGGAGTAAAAAAAGGAAAAAGTGAATTGTATAAATTCATTCAAGATAAAAAAGGAAAAGTATTTGTTCATGGTGACGATGAAACATTGATTGAGCTCGCAGCAAACAATGATAAAGTTACTTATGGCACAAAAAAATTATACGATATTGTTGGTGCAATTGCAAACACAGGAACTGAATTTATTTCCTTTCAATGGTCGACTCGCTACACGGCATCAGCATTAAAAAAATCACCAGTAGTAACAACACAATTAGTTGGCGTTTACAATTATCACAACTTATTATGCGCTGCATGTATTGGAAATTATTTTAAAGTAGAAGATGAAAAAATCAACGAAGCGTTGACAGAATACACACCATCTAATAATCGTTCGCAATTACAAAAAACAGCGAACAATACACTCATCTTAGATTACTACAATGCAAATCCAACAAGCATGTCGGCTGCCATTGAAAATTTTTCTAATCTAAACCATTCTAACAAAATGGTAATTCTAGGCGACATGCTAGAACTAGGAAACGAAAGCACTTCAGAGCATACATCAATCTTGAATATGTTGCAACAAAAGAATAATATGAATGTCGTTTTAGTTGGTCCACTTTTTTGCGAAGCAGGAAAAACATCGAACTATCAATGCTTTCAAAATAGCGATGAAGCATTTAATTATTTAAAAAATGCAGCAATAAAAAACGCGACCATTTTAATAAAAGGGTCGCGTGGAATTAAATTGGAAAATGTACTTCCAGCACTTTAATCTGTTTTTGTTTTAGCAATTATGTCTTTTAAGTTGGGACGTAAACGGCTTTTATAAACCGAAAGCGAATCCTCTTTAATACGCCCTCTGCGCAATGCTTTTTGTTCCTCCATGGGTAAAGATGCAATGTGCATGCATTCGGGAGTACAGCACCCATTCATTTTTTCAGCACACTTTTCGCACTGAATAAATAATAAGTGACAATCATCGTTTGCACAATTTACATGTGTATCGCACGGCTCACCACATTGATGACATTGTGCAATCACATGCTCCGTAATACGCTCTCCCACTCGTTCATCAAAGACAAAGTTTTTACCAATAAATTTCGAATCAATTCCTTCTGCTTTTATTTGACGAACGTAATCAATGATTCCACCATGCAATTGATTCACATCTTGAAAACCATGATGTTTGAGATAGGCACTTGCCTTTTCGCAACGAACACCACCGGTGCAATACATCAATATTTTTTTATCCTTTTTATCTTTTAATTCATCAACAACCATTGGCAACTCTTCACGAAATGTATCTGCATCCGGACAAATTGCGCCAACAAATCGACCTACTTCCGTTTCATAATGATTTCGCATATCCACAATAATTGTTTCTGGATCTTCCAATGCTTCATTGAATTGTTTTGCAGTTAAATGATTTCCAACATTGGTAACATCAAATGCATTATCATCCAATCCATCCGCCACTATTTTTGTGCGCACTTTGATTGCCAATTTGTAAAATGATTTACCATCATCTTCAACCGCAATTTTAAATGGAATGTTTTCAAAACGAGTATCGGCATGAAGTTGAGATTTAAATTGTTCCCAATTTTCTTCAGGAACACTCATTTGTGCATTGATACCTTCACGGGCAACATAGATTCGCCCAAGAATGTTTAATTCATTCCATTGTTTAAATAAATTATCGCGAAGCTCCTGAGGATTATCAATAATCACATAGCGGTAAAACGAAACGGTGATACGTTTAATGTTCTCTTCCTGAATTCGTTTTTTTAGCTCCTTTTTGTTAACTCTGTTATGCAAGAACATAGTGTCAGGGATTTAAAAGTTTTCGCAAAAGTAGTATAAATTCTTACACACATAAACTCATTATGCCTTTATCACTCATTTTTACCCCTATTTTCTTTTGATATTTAAATTAAATAGTGATATTTATCCCGTACAATTTTATAGTAAAATATGCCCACGAAAGAAAAAATTCTTGTAATAGGTTCATCCGGTCAAATTGGAACCGAGTTGGTTCAAAACTTAAGAAGCATTTATGGTGTGGATGGAGTTGTTGCTTCTGATGTTAAAGTTACTGACCAAGCAAAGGAAGGTCCGTTTGAAGTAATTGATGTGATGAATGCTCAAAATCTTATTAGAGATTGTAAAACGTCATCAAATTACACAAGTGTATTTACTTGCAGCTTTGTTATCGGCAACTGCCGAAAAAATGCCAAAATTTGGTTGGGATTTGAACATGCAAGGTTTATTTAATGTGTTGGATTTAGCAAAAGAAAAAATAATTAAAAAAGTATACTGGCCTAGTTCAATTGCTGTTTTTGGCCCAAACACTCCAAAAACCAATACTCCACAATATACCATCATGGAACCAAGTACGGTTTATGGCATTAGCAAACAAGCTGGTGAACGCTGGTGTGAATACTATTTTAACAAGTACAATGTAGATGTTAGAAGTTTGCGTTACCCTGGTTTGATTGGATGGAAATCGGCACCAGGAGGCGGAACTACAGATTATGCAGTACATATTTTTCACGAAGCTTTAAAAACAGGAAAATACGAGTGTTTTTTATCAGAAAACACAACTTTGCCAATGATGCACATGGAAGATGCAATAGCAGCAACCATTGGCATTATGCAAGCGGATGCTGAAAAAGTGAAAATCCGTTCTAGCTACAACCTTTCGGGATTTAGTTTTTCGCCAAAGGAGATTGCAGAAGAGATAAAAAAGCACATTCCATCTTTTACAATTAGCTACAATCCAGACTCTAGACAACAGATTGCAGACAGCTGGCCACAAAGTATAAATGATGACTATGCTAAAAAAGATTGGGGCTGGGCGCCAAAATACGACTTAAAAAGCCTAACAATCAATATGTTAGAAAATTTGAAAAAAAATTCAACAATTTGAAACCTTAATCGAATAGTATCGTAAAAAAGGATACTATTTTTTAGTCGGACATAATAATGAATTGGTCTAAAAGTTGGTTGGAATACAAAAAAAAGGTTATAATTTAGTTCGAACATAAAGAAATACCGTTTCTACTCAATGAAAAAGTTTATACTAATATTTCTGTTTATTACCTGCGAAATTGCTATCGCTCAATCGTACGAGATGGTTGGAAAGGATACTATTAACTTTACTGACGTAGCAGGTAAGCGTCAAGGAAAATGGATCATTTTTAATAAAATGCTTCATAAACCTTGTTTTACTGATGACCAAAAAGTAGAAGAAGGAAAATACCTTGATAGCAAAAAGACTGGCCTTTGGAAGGAATACTACTGCAATAACAACGTAAAAAGTGTTATTACTTATGAAAACAATCGTCCAAATGGTTACGCTAAAATGTACCACGACAATGGTAAAATCAAAGAAGAAGGAATGTGGAAAAACAACCGTTGGGTTGGCGACTACAAATTATATTATGAAAACGGTCAAGTTCAACAACAATTCACTTTCAATGCAACAGGTAAACGTGAAGGAAAACAAGTATACTTCTACGAGAACGGGCAAACAATGATTGAAGGAAATTGGGCTGAAGGTAAAGAGGCTGGAGTAGTTAAAGAATACTACGAGAATGGTGATATCAAATCTGAAAAAAGCTTTAATGGTGGAAATATTGATGTTGCAAAACAAAAACATTTGAACCTAAAAAGCCAATTGCTAAAAAAGAAGAAACACCAGTAGTAAAAGGAAGCTCCACCTGTTGTTGCTCAAAAAAATGAGAAAAGATAACTTAGGGAAAGTATTTAATGGAGAAGGGTATTGGAAATTACTTAACTCAAACAAGCAAGTTTCAAAAGACGGTACGTTCAGCAAGAGTAAATTAATGGACGGAAAAGTATATCACTATAACTCTGATGGTATATTAACTCGAATTGCAGTATACAAAGGCGGAAAATACGTTGGAGATGCTGTAATGGAAGAACAATAATTTCTGTAAAAAATCTTAAAAAACTTAATACCTTTGGACTTATGAATCATTCATAAGTCCTTTTTATTTTATGCAAAATCAACTTAGTTTATACAATACTCTTACCCGAAAAAAGGAAGAATTTAAGCCTATCAATCCTGGAATGGTTGGAATGTATGTTTGCGGACCAACCGTATACAACGATGTACATTTAGGAAACTGCAGAACGTTCATCTCCTTCGATTTAATATATCGCTATCTACTACACTTAGGATTTAAGGTTCGTTATGTGCGCAACATAACTGATGCTGGACATTTGGAAGGTGATCGTGATGAAGGAGATGATAAATTCGCCAAAAAAGCAAAATTGGAACAAGTGGAACCAATGGAAATTGTACAAAAGTACACCCTAGGTTTTCATGATGTAATGCGTGAATTTAATGCATTACCTCCAAGCATTGAACCAACTGCAACTGGTCACATTTGCGAACAAATAGAAATGACCAAAGAAATTATTGCAAAAGGATTTGCCTATGAAGTAAACGGCACTGTTTACTTTGACGTAGAAAAATACAATAAAGAGTTTTCTTACGGTCAATTGACCAATCGCAAACTAGAAGAACTATTAGAAGGAACCAGAGCGCTTGGTGGGCAAGATGAAAAAAAAGGAAGACTCGATTTTGCCCTTTGGATAAAAGCAAAACCAGAACACATTATGCGTTGGCCCTCACCTTGGGGCTGGGGATTTCCAGGATGGCACATTGAATGCTCTGCAATGAGTTCAAAATACTTAGGTGACACATTTGATATTCATGGTGGTGGAATGGATTTGCAAGCAACGCATCATACCAATGAAATTGCACAATCGCAAGCATGCAACCACAAAGCGCCTGTTAACTATTGGATGCATACCAATATGCTTACCGTTAATGGCACCCGCATGAGTAAAAGTGCTGGCAATGGATTTTTACCTGGTGAATTGTTTACAGGAAATCATCCTTTACTAGAAAAAGGATACAGTCCAATGGCTGTTCGCTTTTTTATGATGCAAACACACTACCGCAGCACACTCGATTTTTCGAATGATGCACTACAAGCATCCGAAAAAGGGTATGCACGATTAATGAATGCCATTAAATTATTGGATACATTAAAAACAGGAAACACCACCACATCAAACATTGCTGAATTAAAAGCAAAATGCTACGAAGCAATGAATGATGATTTTAATGCGCCTATTCTCGTTGCAAATTTATTTGAAGGTGCACGCATTATCAACTCAGTTAATGATGGTAAAGAAACAATTACGGCTGATGATTTAGCGATTTTAAAAACAACGATGCACAGCTTTGTTTTTGATGTGCTTGGATTAAAATCCGAGAGCTCAAACACTTCTAAAGATAAAGCATTACAAGGTGTGATGGAAATTATTTTAGAAATCAGAAAAGATGTTAAAGCGAAAAAAGATTTTGCTACTTCTGATAAACTACGTGATGATTTAGCAAAGAATAATATTACAATAAAAGACACTAAAGATGGAGCTACTTGGTCGATTCAAGAATAAATTAATTGTACTTTTTGGAATAACTGCTGTTTTATTAATTACTTCGTGTGGTAATGAAACAGAACAACCTACCGAAAACATAGTACAACCAAAAGTTGAAGTAAAAAAAATTCCAACACCAAACTTTAATGCCGACTCAGCCTACTCATTTGTAAAAGCTCAAATTGATTTTGGACCGCGTGTACCAGGCACACCTGCACATGCAAAGTGTGCCGACTATCTTTCTGCAAAATTAAAATCGTATGGCTTTGAAGTAATTGTTCAGAATGGAACAGTTACAACGTTCGACAAAAAGAAATTTAATTTAAAAAACATTATTGGATCGTTTAAACCCGAATTGCAAAGTAGAATACTACTTTGTTCTCACTGGGATACACGTCCTTGGGCCGATGAAGACACCAAGGATACAGACAAACCATTCGATAGCGCAAACGATGGCCCTAGCGGTGTAGGCGTAGCATTAGAAGTAGCTCGTCAGGTGAGTATAGCAAATCCGAACATTGGTGTAGATATTATCTATTTTGATTTAGAAGATTGGGGTACAAGTGGCGACAATGATTCATGGTGCTTAGGTTCTCAATACTGGTCAAAAAATTTACACAAACCAAACTATTATGCAAACTTTGGAATATTGATGGACATGGTAGGTGCACCCAACGCAATGTTTCCAAAAGAAGGCAACTCTGTAGAACTAGCAAGTGCTGCTGTTGAAAAAGTTTGGAAAGCAGCCAATGATATAGGTTATGGAAATTATTTTGTTTCACAAACTCGTCATTTTGTTGGAACAGACGATCATTTACCTGTTAATAAAGCAGGTATTCCATGCATTGATATTATTGAATACAACCAAGCTACTGGCGGTTTTGGAGAGTACCACCATACACACAAAGACAATATGGATGTAATTGATAGAAACACCTTAAAAGCGGTTGGACAAACATTGTTGGAAGTAATTTATTCTGAAAAATAATTTCTTTCAAAATCATACCTACCCATTTCGTTTTAAGAAAAGGTACATTATAAAATGAAAAAAATTTTAATCATCCGTTTTAGTTCCATTGGCGATATTGTGCTAACAACACCTGTTATTCGCTGTATCAAAGAACAAAAGCCCGAAATTGAAATTCATTACCTAACAAAAAAATCATTTAAAGGAATTTTAGAACACAATCCCTACCTCTCTAAAATTCACACGATAGAAAAAGACATTAACGAAATTGCCACGGAATTAAAGCAAGAAAATTTCGATTATGTTATTGATCTTCATAACAACTTACGCTCTTTACAAACAAAAAGAATCATCGGAAAACCTTCTTCATCCTTTAAAAAATTAAATTTTAAAAAATGGATGTTGGTTAATTTAAAAATCAACAACATGCCCGCAATGCATGTAGTAGATCGCTATCTAGAAACGGCTGCTGCCCTAGGAATTAAAAATGATTTAAAAGGATTGGATTATTTTATTCCAACAAAAGACGAAGTACAACTTCAATCACTTCCTTCAACACATCAAAATGGCTACATTGGATTTGTAATTGGAGCCAAACATTTTACAAAACAATTACCAACTGAAAAAATAATAGCGATTTGTAAAAAACTGAATCAGCCCATCGTTTTATTGGGTGGAAAAGAAGATAAAGAAAGAGCTATTAAAATAGAAAAAGCTGTTGGATCTAATATTTACAATGCTTGTGGCAATTACAATTTAAATCAATCGGCATCACTTATAAAACAAGCAAAAAAAATAATTACACACGATACAGGCTTGATGCACATTGCAGCTGCATTCAAAAAAGAAATCATATCCGTATGGGGAAATACTGTTCCCGCTTTTGGCTTTACTCCTTATTTGCCTGATAGCAAATCGAAAATTGTAGAAGTAAAGAATTTAGCATGCCGCCCTTGCTCTAAAATAGGTCATGACAAATGCCCAAAAGGACATTTTAAATGTATGATGGAAATTGATGAAAATGAGTTTATAAACTAATTACTCCCCCATAAACAAAGCTTTTAGCTCTGTAGCATCTGCAGGTTTCATTTTACCAGCCAATATCAAACTCAATTGTTTTCTACGCAAAGCACCTTCAAAACGCGTTTTTTCTTTCTTCCGTTTCAGGAACTAAAACAGGTACTGGTAATGGAGAACCATTTTGATCCACAGCTACAAACGTATAAATTGCTTCGTTTGCTTTCACTTTTTCGCCAGTTACAGGATCTTCCACCCACACATCAATAAATACTTCCATGGAAGTACTAAAAGAACGAGAAACCTTTGCTTCTAATGTTACCAAACTAGCATGATTGATTGGCATATTAAACGAAACATTGTTTACCGAAGCAGTAACAACTACTCTTCTACAATGACGATGAGCAGAAATAGAGGCTACAATATCCATCCATTGTAATAACTGACCACCAAATAAGTTACCAAGTGTATTGGTATCGTTAGGCAATACAACTTGCGTTTGAATGGTCAATGAGTCTTTCGGTGATTTCGTTTTCATAATGGTAAAATTTTCGGCAAAGATAGGTAGTTTATCAGTAGTGAATGAATCCTAAAGCGAAAGATTTTGTATTTATAGTTATTTCCTTTGTACTTTTGTTTAAATCTAAATTCAGTTCGTATGACTTATTTATACATAAAAGCATTACACATTATCTTTATTGTTACCTGGTTTGCAGGCTTATTCTACATTGTTCGTTTATTCATTTACCATACCGAAGCAGAAACAAAAGAAGAACCCGAAAAATCGATTTTGCAAAATCAATTTAAAATTATGTCGAAACGATTATGGTATGGAATTACTTGGCCATCCATGATTTTAACCTTGATTTTTGGCCCTTGGGCATGGTCGTATAATTTTGCTTTTTACCTTACTTCTCCATTCTTTATTTTAAAATTATGCTTTGTAGGTGCTTTAATACTTTATCATTTTCAATGTCATGTTATATTCAAACAATTACAAAATGGTGTAGTAAAATATTCCTCTTTCAAATTACGCCTTTGGAATGAAGTTGCAACCGTGTTGTTGGTTGCAATTGTATTTTTAATAGTATTAAAAAGCAATACTGGTTTTGTATGGGGAATGTTAGGTTTAATTGTTTTTACAGCAACACTGTTGTTAGCTATTAAGCTTTACAAAAAGAGCAGAGATAAGAAAGAAAAAGAAATTGAAACCAATTCTACCGATACTAATTAAAAGATTAAACAATCAGGAGATTGATTTACAACAAAAAAGGTGCTTGAATTTCAAGCACCTTTTTTGTTGTTCAGATAAATGATTCTGACTATTTCTTTTTCTCTTCTGCTTTTTCGCCTTTAGGCTCGATGTACACACGTGTAAAATCGCGGTACTCCATTGCATTAGCAGGGAAGTTTTTAACGTTCGTTTGAACCAAACGATAGTTCTCATCATAAAATATAGGCATGATAGCAGCATCGTCAATTGCTACTTGATCAGCTTGTAAATACAATGCCATACGTTTAGCATCATCTACTTCGCGTTGAGCAGCAACAAATAATGAATCGAATTTAGGGCTATTGTAACGAGTTGTATTTAAATACGACTTATCGCTTAATTTAGCTGGAATGTGCTTGCTGTAGTACAATGTCAAGAAAATTTCTGGATCTGGATAATCAGCAACCCATCCTGCTCTCCAGAACAATGCTTTACCAGTTTCAACACTTTCTAATTGTTCAGCCAATGGCATTACGTTGATATCGATATCAATGTTTAAGTTTTCTTTCAACATTTTTTGAATCACCTCAGCAGTTTGAACATTTCTATCGCCACCACCAGAGTTAATTTGCAAAGTCAATTTAGGGAAACCTTTTCCATTAGGATATCCAGCTTTTGTCATGAATTGTTTTGCTTTATCAACATCAAACGTGTATCCTTTTAAGCTTTTTGAATCGTATGTTTTAAATGATGGAGGAACAATACCATAGTTACCCGGGATTCCTTCACCTTGTAAGGTATAGTTTACAATTTTCTCACGATCAATTGCATAGTTAAATGCTAAACGAACTTCTTTTTTATTAAAGATATCACTTTGGTGTTGGAAACCATAATAGAATACACTCATAGCAGGAACAACTTGCATATCGAAAGGTTGGTTACCTTGTTTTGCGTTATCTAGTTCTCCCAATACATCTGGAATCATTTCAATTGGTAAACGGAAGATCATGTCTAAGTTACCACGTTTGAATTCCATTAATTCTGATTTCTTTTCTTTAATAAAAGAATATTTAACCGCATCTAAATATGGTAATTGATTTCCATGTTCATCAACATTCCAATAGTTAGGATTACGCTCTAAGATAACTGCTTCACCTTCTTTAACACTTTTTACTTGGAATGGACCTGTACCAACACATTTAACACGCATATCCACACCATATTTTTCGAAAGCTTCTTGAGGATATAACCATCCACCTGGAGTAGAAAGAATGTTTAAGAATCCAGCATTAGGATTGCTTAAGTTGATTTGAATTGTATAATCATCAATAATTTTAACACCTGAAACACCCTCTGCTAATGGCTTTTTATCAACTGTTGATTGATAATATTCATTTGCTCCTACAACTCTATCTTTAAAAGAGTTGTTGAATTGTTGGTTTTCAGGACTAGCCGTACACAACAAATCGAAACAATATTTAAAATCTTTAGCTGTTACTTCTCTTCCTTTTCCATCAGCAAAACAAGGATCATCATGAAATTTTACACCTTTACGCAAGTGGAATGTCCATTGTGATGCATCTGCATTTTTTTCCCATTTTTCAGCAATTGCAGGAATAACGGTCAAATCAGCTTGATTTAACTTTACTAATCCTTCGTAAACTTGGTTTGCAATACGATGAGAAGTAACCTCAGTAATGTTTAATGGGTATAAATTTCTGAAATCTTCTACCTCGTTTGTTCTGAACACACCACCGTAATACACACCACCATTGGCTTTACGAGCCTCTCCTGTACTACCGCTTTCGCCACCACAAGAAGCTAAAAAGCCTGTTGCTAACAATAAATAAATTAATTTTTTCATATGCACAATTAATGAGTTTAAATTCATGAACCACAAATATATAGAATATCTATAAATTTCCCATAGTTTTAACACAAAATATGATTTTTAAGGGACGAATGGCTAAAAATCAATTTCTAATACGACTGGACAGTGGTCGGAATGCTTTGCTTCAGGCAAAATAGTAGCTCGTTTCATGTTCGCTTCCATATTTTTACTTACCAAATTGTAATCGATGCGCCAACCCAAATTTTTGGCTCTTGAATTGGCTCTAAAGCTCCACCAGCTATAATTATGTGGTTCCTTGTTAAAATGGCGGAAACTATCTACAAAACCCGATTTCATAAAATTATCAATCCATTCGCGCTCTTCGGGTAAAAAACCACTGCTATTGGCATTGCTTTTCGGATTATGAATATCGATGGGTTGATGACAAATGTTATAATCTCCACAAATAATCAACTTTGGACGTTCCTTTTTTAAGTTATCGATGTATTTTTGAAAATCGGCCAACCATTGCATTTTAAATGCCTGGCGATCCTCGCCACTACTGCCACTTGGGTGATACACACTCATAACCGATACATCACCAAAATCTACCCGTAACACACGACCTTCAAAATCGTATTTTTCCATACCACAACCATATTCAACATAAGTTGGCTTTTGTTTGGTAAAAATGGCAACACCGCTGTATCCTTTTTTTTGAGCAGGGTACCAATAATGATGGTAACCAGCATCTTCAAACACTTTTACATCTATTTGCCCTGGCTCTGCTTTAATTTCTTGCAAACAAATAACATCCGGATTTGCCGCTTTTAACCAATCCATAAATCCTTTGCTGATAGCCGAACGGATACCATTTACATTGTAGCTTATAATTTTTGCCATGTTTATACGTATTAATAGAGTTGAACAAAAGTATAAAATGCTTTGGTTTTGAACATATTTAGTACTTTTAATTTTGTGATCGCACGTAAATTTAGTTTGTTTTTAGTCCTTTTGCTACTTAGCGGGTTTGCTTTTGCACAACCGGCCAGCAATTCGCATGCAAAAACGGTACAACTAAAATCCGACACACTTCAATTGGATTCCCTTAGTTTAATTCCAGGTTCAATTACACTAAAACTAGCCAATGGAACACTACTCGATACCAGTTTTTACAAAGTAAATTTAGCAGAGGGCTTCCTTATTCTAAATCGTAAAAAAATGAAAGAAAATAATCTTTCAACCGATAGCCTTCAAACAAACTACAAAACTTTTCCCTACTTATTTTCAGCCGAAACTAAACACAAAGACATTAAAAACATTCGTCCCGACAATAAAGGTTTTGTAAATCCATTTACCTATACCATTGACAATAAAGGTGACGATATTTTTAAGATGGATGGGCTCAACAAAACAGGAAGTATATCCCGCGGAATAACGATTGGTAGCAACCAAGACATGGTTGTGAATTCCAATTTAAATCTTCAATTATCGGGCAAACTAAACAACGATATTGAAATATTATTAGCAGCAACCGACAACAATATTCCAATTCAGCCAGAAGGAAATACCCAACAATTACAAGAGTTTGATAAAGTATTTATTCAGCTATCAAAAAACAAAACAAAATTGATTGCTGGTGATTTTCAGATGACACGTCCTAAAAGTTATTTTATGAATTTTTATAAAAAAGCACAGGGGATTAATTTTTCGACAGCATTGCCAACAAACAAACAAAACAAAGAGAAACAAGGACTTTATTCTACAACATTAAGTGCGGCAGTATCGCGTGGAAAATTTGCTAGAAATCAAATTCAAGGAGTAGAAAGCAATCAGGGGCCTTACCGATTAAGAGGAGCAGAAAATGAATTATTTATCATTGTATTATCAGGAACAGAAAAAGTATACATTGATGGAAGGCTTTTGGATAGAGGCCAAGAGAACGACTACACTATCAACTATAACACTTCCGAAATTACTTTTACCGCCAAACAATTAATTACAAAAGACAAACGTATTGTTGTTGAGTTTCAATATTCCGATAAAAATTATGCACGCTCCTTGGTCCATTTTGGAAATGATTACGAACAAGGAAAATTTAAATTACATGTCAATATTTATTCGGAGCAAGACAGTAAAAACCAACCTTTACAACAAGATTTAACCCCCGAACAAAAAAAATTATTATCCGAAATTGGCGACACGTTATCACTTGCTGTAACACCTAGTTTTGATAGTGTTGCATTTACAAACAGTGAAGTACTCTATTTCAAAACAGACACAACTATTGGCACACAAACATTTCAAAATATATTTATTTACAACACCAATGCAGACAGTGCAAAGTACCGAGTAACATTTAGTAATGTTGGAACAAACAAAGGAAACTACAAACAAATAAATTCGAGTGCCAACGGAAAAGTATTTGCATGGGTAATGCCCGACACCATTACCAATACACCTCAAGGAAATTTTGAACCCATCATTCAATTGATTACTCCAAAGAAAAAACAAATGTTAACAGCTGGTCTAGAATATGCATTTTCTAAAAACTCAAAACTTACCATTGAAGGCGCAGTGAGTAACAACGACATCAACACCTTTTCATCAGCAAACAGAAAAGATGATGTTGGGCTTGGACTAAAAGTAAATTATGACAACAACATCTTGCTTCAAAAAACAAAATCAAAAGATTCACTTTCGCACGATTTAAGTTTGATAACAAATGTAAATTACGAATATGTACAAAATTATTTTTCACCTATTGAACGTTACCGAACAATTGAATTTGAACGCGATTGGAACAGAGGAACAATTGCAGCGGTAACAGATGATCAACACATTATTGGTGCTGGACTAGGCCTAATGCAAAAAGGAATAGGCGCTATTGGATATAAGTTCAATGCATTTTTAGAAGGTAGTAGCTACAATGCGAATAAACACAATGCGGATTTGAATTTTTCGAACAAAGGATTTACAGTTCAATACAATGGAAGTTTATTAAATTCATTGAGTACACAAAACACAAATTTTTATCGTCATAAAAGTTTAGTGTCTCAAAAAATAAAATGGATTACAATTGGCGCAAAAGATGAATTTGAACAAAATAAATTTTCGTTAAGCAAACGAGATTCGTTACTCTCCAACAGCTACCAATTTTGGGAATGGCAAGCCTTTGCTCAAAATAGCGACACCACCAAAAACAGATATGGCTTAACCTATAAACAACGAACCGACTATGCCATTAAAAATTTAATCACCTCTACCAATTTAAGAAGAGCTGCATTTGCAGAAAGTTACGGTGGCTTTTTTGAATTGAATCAAAATCCAAACAATCAGTTAAAAATAAATGCTGCTTACCGCAGGCTAAAAATTGTTGATTCCACACTTACACTTCAAAAGCCGGACAATTCATTGGTTGGACGAATTGAATACAATGTTCGATTGCTGAAAGGATTTATTTATTCGAGCACATTCTATGAAATTGGATCGGGATTGGAATTAAAAAAAGAATTTTCGTATATAGAGGTGGCTGCCGGACAAGGAATTTACACATGGATTGATTACAATGAAAATGGAATTAAAGAATTGAATGAATTTGAAATTTCGGCTTTCCCCGATCAGGCAACTTATATTAAAGTATATACACCAACAAATGAATATATCAAAACATATAGTAATCAATTTAGTCAAACCTTAACATTAAAACCCGCAGCAGTTTGGTCGAATAAAAAAGGGTTCAAAAAATTTATTTCCCGTTTTTCCAATCAAACATCGTATCGTATCGATCGTAAATCGAATGAATCGGATATTAGCAAAGCCTACAACCCATTTTTGGCTGAGACAAACGACAGCACATTGATTGCTGTCAA
Organism: Bacteroidota bacterium; assembly: GCA_016707685.1. GTDB lineage: Bacteria > Bacteroidota > Bacteroidia > 2-12-FULL-35-15 > 2-12-FULL-35-15 > 2-12-FULL-35-15. The sequence continues at coordinate 14,511 of JADJHE010000019.1, read as the reverse complement.
CTCCTTATTTAGAAACACCTTGTTCATTAACCAATTAAGTCCAGTATTTGGATTGGATTTAACCTATCAAGATGTACGAAATAAAACCTTATTGGTAAATGGATTTGACTCACGAAAAACACAATACCTCGAAGCTCGCTTACGCTGGAATGTATCACAAAAATTCAGTTTTAATGCTGCTGCAAAAAATGGAGAAAAAGCCAATGCATCACAGTTTTTTAATAACCGTGATTACCAAATTGCTTTTTATGAACTAGAACCTAAAATTAATTATCAACCAAGCACTTCTTTTAGAGCAACCTTATCGTTTAGGTATACCGACAAAAAAAACAAGAATGAACTGGGTGGACAACGAGCAAATTTGCAAGATTATGGTGCAGAAATAAAATACAATGTATTGAACAAAGGAAGTTTAAATGCAAAAGTCAATTTTATTCAAATAGCATTTGATGGAGCCCAAAACACATCCTTGGCATTTGAAATGCTGGATGCTTTAAAAATCGGAAAGAATATTACTTGGGGACTTACTTACCAGCGGAATCTTTCCAACAATTTACAATTAAGCCTAACCTATGATGGGCGACAATCGGAAGGCAGCAAAACCATCCATACGGGAGGAGCGCAAGTTCGAGCGTATTTTTAACAAAAACCACTCGTTTTTATTAAATTTTAGCTCAAAAACATCAAAAATTAACCAAAAACTAGTCAAATTAATTTATTGTTACCGTTTCATTATCTGTTAATTACTATTAATAAGTACGTATTGAGATATTGAAAAAAGCTATACATTTGTATCGTCTATTACAGAAGTGATAACCCTACAAGAAATCTTCCTATCTACAAGAAGATTAATCCGAAACCACTTCGACAACAAATTGTAACCTTTTAATAAAAATAACATGAAAAAACTATTACTATCAGTTTTTACATTCGCATCGGCTATTGCAGTGAATGCACAATGTACAGATTTAATTATTTCGGAATACGTTGAAGGTTCTGGAAACAACAAAGCGTTGGAAATTTACAATGCTAGTCCGAATGCTATTTCATTAAACAACAACTATCGTTTAGTGCGCTATAACAATGGAACAGGTGCTGCTGCTGGTGAAGCAAACTCACAAGCAATGGTGAACTTGGGTAATCCAACAATTCAATCAGGACAAGCATATGTTATTGTACTTGACAAACGTGATGATTCACAACCTTGTCCAGGTCAAGAGTGTGCTATTGATACTGCTTTAGAAAACAGAGCAGATGTATTTCTTTGCCCTAACTATACTATTAGCCATAGTATGTATTTTAATGGAAATGATGCTATTTCATTGCAAAAATTCAATGGAACAACATGGAATTATGTTGATATATTTGGAATGATGGGCGACCCAGCAATGTTATGCGATTGCACCTATTGGAGTGATGCATTTCCTTACGATGGAACGGCTGGAACATGGTGGACAAGAGACCATACATTGGTAAGAAAATCTACTATTCAACAAGGTGTAACTTCAAATCCATCACCGCAATTTATTGTTACCACTCAATGGGATTCATTACCAGAAAATACATACACTGGATTAGGAACACATACTTGTTCTTGTCCAATAGGTACTGCATCTATTAACGATATCGACAATACTGTTGCTGTAAAAGTATTCCCTAACCCTTCGAACAATAACTTTTTCACTACAGGCGAAACCATTATTGGTGCTACCGTATTAATTGCAGAAGGCAAAGGTGCTGTAACAGATATCAATGGAAATTTTTCAATCAAAGCCGATTCAGGAAGTTACAATGTGACTATTTCATTTGTGGGATATGAAACACAAAAACAAAAAATAAAAGTTGGTAACAAACCTGTTACTTTAAACATTAGCTTAAAAACCAAAATGCTGGATGAAATTGAAGTAGTAGCAGATGTTGCAAAAACACGCGAAACACCCATTGCATTTTCTAACATTACAGTAAAACAAATTCAAGAAGAATTAGGCACACGTGATTTGCCAATGGTTCTTAACAGTACGCCTGGAGCTTATGCTACCGAGCAAGGAGGAGGAAGTGGTGATGCACGAATAACAATTAGAGGTTTTGACCAACGCAATGTTGCAGTAATGGTTGACGGTGTTCCTGTGAATGATATGGAAAACGGTCAAGTATACTGGAGCAATTGGGATGGTTTGGGTGACATTACCAGAACCATGCAAGTACAACGAGGGTTAGGAGCTTCGAAATTGGCAATTGCATCTGTTGGTGGAACAATCAATATTCTAACAAAAGGAATTGACCAAAAACAAAGTGTGAATATTAAACAAGAAGTAAATAATTATGGATTGTACAAAACGTCCTTTGGTTATAATTCAGGAGCATTAAAAAAAGGCTGGGGTATTACATTAGCGGGTTCACGTAAATGGGGTAGCAACTGGGCCGATGCAACTTTTACTGATGCATGGTCTTATTTTATAAAAGTTCAAAAACGATTTGAAAAACATTTATTTAGTATAAGTGCAAATGGTGCACCACAAAAGCATGGTCAACGCTACGACCGATTACCTGTTGCTGTATACAACAAAAAGTTTTCTGACAAGCTTGGAATTAACTCCGATTCAATTTTAACATCTTACAATCAAATTGAAGAGGACTTGACCTATAAATCAAATTGGGAGAAACAAGCTACGATGTAAATTATATGGGCAACCCTATTCCACCAATAGGAAACGACAACCAGTTTAATGATCGCGTAAATTATTATCATAAACCACAATTTAACCTTGCACATTTCTGGACACCCAATGAACGTCTATCAGTTTCAACCATTGCTTATTTATCATTGGGAAAAGGTGGTGGAACAGGATTAAAAAATGCTATTGGAAAAAACCCAACTACAGGACAATTGAACGTGCAATCGGTTTATGATGGGAATATAAATGCAACACCATCCATCTATTACAGTGCCACCGAACATCCAGCAACAAATTTTCTAAGAGCAAGCAATAATGATCATATCTGGTATGGATTACTTTCTTCATGGAATTTAAAAGTGAATAAAAATATTTCTACTTTATTTGGTGTTGATGCTCGCTACTACAAAGGAACACATTACCAAAGTGTATACGATTTAATGGGAGCCGATTATACATTAGATCAGCTATCTGATAAAAACCAAGTGAATGGAGCGTACATTGGTGACCCAAATTTTCAAAATGCAGTAAGACGTGTTGGTGATAAAATAAGTTATTACAACGATGCGAAAGTAATGTGGGGAGGTTTATTCGGACAGGTGGAATACAAAAAGGAAAAATGGACAACCTTTTTTACAGCTTCTGTTTCCGAAACAGGATATAAACGAATCGACTATTATAAAAAGAAAGATTTAGTGATTGATGGTGAAACATTTGAACAAGTAGTTGGTAATGGAGATTCCTTTTTTTATGATGGAACTAATTATTTAACGGCAAGTTCAAGCACAGCTGTAAGCTATAGTGGTGATACTACATTTGTAGGAACTGGTGTAAATCAAAACCTATATTGTTGGTGCAACAAAATACACCAACCAATCGAGCGAAGCACGATTTGCAACCACTAAACAAAAATGGTTTTTAGGCTATACCTTAAAAGGTGGGGCAAATTATAACATCAATGATCATCACAATGTATTTGTTAATTTAGGCTATTTGAGTATGGCTCCTCGTATGAATGTTGTATTCGACAACAACAATAAAGAAGTATTGGATGCCAAAAACCAAACGGTGTATGCAATTGAAGGTGGTTATGGATTGCGCAATCAAAAATATGCAGCCAATGTAAATTTATATTACACTATTTGGAACAACAAACCACCTGCATCTTTACCACAAGTAATTACTCCGGATGGAACCTACTATTACAACATCAATGGCTTGAATGCATTGCACAAAGGAATTGAAATCGACTTTATCTATAAATTTCTCAAAAATTTAGAAGTTGAAGGTTTGGCTTCAATTGGCGATTGGAAAACTACTTCTGGTTCAACCGCAAATATTACAAATGAAAATGGAGATATTGTTGATGTTGTTGATTTTAGTGCAAAAAATGTACATGTTGGTGATGCAGCACAAATGCAATTTGCTGGAAGTGTTCGCTACGAACCAATCAAACGATTGTATATCAAACCACGCTACACCTATTTTGCAAAAAATTATTCAAATCTTGATCCTACCATTTTAGAGGGGACGAACAAAGACCGTGAATCTTGGAAAATGCCAAACTATGGTTTATTGGATTTATACGCTGGCTACGATTTTAGCTATTGGAAATTAAAATTTACTGTTACTGCTGGAGTAAACAATTTATTAAATACCGTTTACATGTCGGATGCACAAAACGGAACAAAATTTAATGCAAGCTCAGCAACCATCTTTATGGGAATGGGCAGAAGAATGAATGTATCATTAAGAATAGGCTTTTAAACAATTTAAACTAAAAATAACCCAATGAAAAAAATCTACTCACTACTAATTGCTACCGTATTTACTGCAGTTGCATTCGGACAAGCAGTACTTCAACATCATGGAATTTTGCTACCACTACTCTACCAACTGGATGGTCGGAGAACAACGTTAACTCCGTATCAGTTCCTGTACCATACTACACAGGATCTGGAAATCCTGCACCTGCTTACAAAATTGATGCAACCAACGATGCATTGATTATCAATTTTGCATCAACACCAGGAAATTTAACGTATGATATCATCGGAAATAGTTTTTCGGGTGGAACATTTGTTGTTCAAGAATCAACGAATGGAACAGCATGGACAGCTTTGCATACTTTCACAACTGTACCAGCATCTTACACAACAACAACTGATGTACCTAATCCTGCAAGTAGATACATTCGTTTTTTTTACCAAAATAAAGTTTCAGGAAATGTTGGTATAGACAATGTAACGATTGCTGCAGGAGTTTCTGCAGCACAAGAAATCAGTATTAAACAAGGAACAACAACAATCGTAAATGGTGGAACGTATTCGTTTGCATCACCCGTTAGTACATTAAGTCCGGTTACTTTTACTGTATTTAATTTAGGTTTAGCAACATTAAACATATCAGCTGCAACAATTACTGGTCCAGCAGCTGCAGATTATGCTATTTCTACAACAGTGCCATTTGCTGTAAATGCAACAAGCAACACACCGCTCGTAATTAACTTTACACCATCAGTTGCTGGTACTCGTTCAGCAATTTTAACAATCACTAACGATGATGCGAATGCAAATCCCTACATCATTAATTTAGATGGTATTGGTGGAACATTAGCTACTGAGCCGAGTGCTCAAGCTACAAACTTGTTGTTTACAAATGTTAAATCATACCACTTAACAGCAAACTACACTGCTGCTGCTGGTACACCTTCGGGATACATTGTATTACGCAGAACAGGTGCTGCTGTTACCGATGTTCCTGTTGATGGAACAGTATACCAACGTGGAGATAATGTTGGAAGTTCACAAGTAGTTGTTTCTGGAAACACAACAGGATTTTTCCCAAGTAACATTGTAGCAAACACAACTTATCATTTTGCAGTATTCACTTACAATGGTTCTGGTGTTTATAGAAACTATTTAACAACAGCACCACTTACAGGAAATGTAACAAGTGATGGTTCAATGCAACCAACAAATTATTACTCAACAGTATCAACTGCAAACGCAACATTTGTGACTGATTTACACAACAAAATCAACCCACATACCACCCAATTTTATAGCAACTTTGGTCCGTACATGGTGACTAATTTTTTAGCGAGAGATACAGTAAACAATCAACGTGTAATTACTTGCTCTTATAGCGGTCAAAATGAATTGTATACAGAACCATTTGATTGGTCATCAAATAACTTTGCACGTGAGCACTCCTACCCACAAAGTTGGATGCCAACTGTAAACGATCCTGGCTTCCAAACAGACCAGAATACAGCGATTATCATATGCTAGTTCAAGCAAACCAAAATGATGTGAATGCTATTCGTAGCAACTACCCATTAGGAGAAGTTGTAGGAACACCAACTTATACCTACTTAGGTTGCAAGCTAGGACCAGATGCAAATGGAAAAACGGTTTTCGAACCAAGAGATTCAGACAAGGGTGATGCAGCACGTTGTATCTTATACCAAACAATTTGTTACACTGGTGTAGCTTATAGTGGCTCTCCGAATACAAATGCAACCTATGGTGGAAGCTGGTCATTACCATTAACAATTAACGCTCACGTTAATCTACCCACAAGATCAAAATGTGTTAAAAGCTTGGCATTACCAAGATGCCTGACAATTTTGAAATTGCACGTAATGATTATGTTGATTCATTGCAAGGAAATCGTAATCCATTTATTGATAGTGCTCAATATGTATGTTACATCGATTTTAGCACAATGACAAAAATTACAAATCCAAATGTACCTTGTAACACAGTAGGTATATTTGATAATAAAAAAAGTAATGATCAATTTTTAATAGCTCCAAATCCTAACACTGGTAGCTTTAAAATATTTTTCACAACTTCTAAAAATCAAACATTGAACTTAAATGTATATGATTTATTTGGAAGAATTGTTGCTACAAAACAAGTTAACTTAACAAATGGAAACAACACCATCGATATGAACATAGAAGGCTTAAGCAAAGGCATCTATTCAATTGAAATGGTAAATGATAATGGCCGAGCAACAGAGAAGTTGGTGATTGATTAATTTTTAGGTTTATTTTAGTACAGAAAGTCCCGCCCCAAAGCGGGATTTTTTGTTTTAAAATCATTTGATAGAAAATGATTAATTTTATGGTAACAAAACTACTCACATGAAAAAGTTAAGCATCGCATTTTTTCTTCTACACCTCATTTCCACAAATGTGTTTTCACAAAATATAAACCTCTCAAATGGAAATATATTTGATGGTGAACCTTATCTTATTTTGCAATCAATCCAAGCAATTCTGCAAAATATTGTTGTTGCTTGGCAAGGATATGTATTTGGAAGTGGCTCATCTTTAACAATCAGAATAAAAAGTTCATTCAATAGCGGATTAACTTGGAGTACTGCAGTAAACATGCCTCATGTAAATTCAGCTTACAAATCAGCCGATCCATCATTGGCATTTGATGCAAATGAACTGTTTCATACCATTGATCTCGGCAAAGCCCCGATTCTGGAGGTGTATTTGTTTCTAAATCCATCAATGGAGGATTAACATGGAGCACACCTATTAAAGCTATTGATGTTTATGCCGATGGGACGGAGTTGCCAATTGACCGACCGTTTATTGCTGTAAGTAGCAATGGAAATAATTTGTACTTAACTACAAAACCACCATCATGGGTAGCGGCACCCAATCGCCCCTATTTTGTAGCCTCTACCAATGGAGGTGCAACTTGGCAGCCTTGGCGTTATGTAGATAGCACTGGTTATTTAGTTGGAGCACTTATCCCTGCACCATTTGCTCCGAATGCTGTATCAGCAACTAATAAATTTCATTCCATTTATCCAAGCTATGTTCCTTCACAAAATATTTTACCACAATTTATTTTGGCAACAAGCAGCAATGCAGGGGTTTCTATGACGTATAAAAATGTATATATGCAAAAATAACTTGGCAAATAAAATGGTCGCTAAATTAGCTTCAGTTAGTACAGATCCAACCAACAGCAATCACATTGCATTCTTTTCCTCAAAACACATCAGGAGACATTGATATTATGATGATTGAATCCTTTAATGAAGGAACGAACTGGACTGCACCTGTTCGAATAAATGATGATGCGCTAGCAAATGGAAAAATGCAAGACATGCTTTGGGCCGATTTTGATAACGATGGCGACATTGTTGTTTCGTGGCGCGACAGAAGAAATGCTTCGGGAGGAGGATTTTTAGCTGCTTCCGAATTTTATGCAAGCTTTAGAGATAAAGACTCTGCAAGCTTCTCCGCTAATTTTAAAATCTCCGACTCATTGGTGGCTTACAACAATGTTTTGGCACAAGATGGAAATGATTTTATGTCGATTGCAATTGAAAACGACACATTAAGTGCTGCATGGGGAAACACACGCGATGGTTCATTGGATGTTTGGTTTGTGCGCATGCATGCTCCTACAGCAACAACAACAAGTATTTCATTGATTGAAAGCAGCAAAAATAATTTCAACATTTTCCAAATCCATCAGCGGGAGTTTATTCTATTGAAACAATCGACCAAACGATTATCACAAAAATGGAAGTACATGATTTAACTGGAAAGCTTGTGAAATCAATTCAATCAAACTCAAAAAATGCAAGGATTGATTTAACAAATTTTCAAACAGGAATTTATATTGTGACTATTTTTTCGAACAACACTTCAACTAAACGAACTGTTGTAAAACAATAAAAGCGGAAAGATTAAATTTTTATTTTCTGACCAAGACGCAATACACTAGTCGCTTTGATTCCATTCTTTTTGCATAGAACTTTTGTGAACGACCTGTATTTCCACCCAATCCAATAATATCACCCGCCAATACATCCTTACCTACTTCAACAGAAATTTTTGAAAGATGTGCATAATATGTTTCTAAACCATTCGCATGACGAATAACAATTACATTACCGTAACTCTTACTCAACTTTGCAATCCTAACTTTTCCATCAAATGCAGCTGAAACACCATCGCCTGTTTCTAAGTCTATATCAATACCGTAATGGTATCTTTTTCTACGCGGACCAAAACCACTCGTCACTTTTCCATTAAAAGGATGGTAATAACCGCAGCTTCCTTCGCTAAACAATAGCAATTCCTTTTCATCATCTTTTAATGTTGCAATATCAAATTTAGGAACATGAATGTGTGCGGTATCCCAGTTAAAGTATAAACCCGATGATGGAAAAGCTACCAATGAATCGCTTAGAGCATCCATTTCGCCTTCTACTTCTTCATCTTCTAGAGATAAATCAATTATGGTATCGGTTTCGGCAGGAACAACTTGAGCGTGGGTAGTAGCAATAAAATTAGTGTCCGTAATTGCAGCAAGCGCAATACGAAAAAGCGTAAAAAGGATGAATATTGAAAAGATTTTTTTCATCTATTAATTTACAATTATCACTACTATCAGAATCCATTTTAATTTTTTGGATTTGCAAATATGTGCATTTTTTCAAAAAAAGCAAGTGTTAATAATTGTTAATCAACAGAAGTTATTCACAAGGCATTAATCTTTTCTCGCCACAGCCTTGAATTGCTCATCCGTTAAGGTTTTTAGAAACTCTAATAAATCGGCTTTATCTTGTGTTGTTAAATTAATCGGAGTCAACATAATCGTATCCATATTGATAATTCCTTTCACAAATTTTTGTGGCTCATTGTAATAATCAATTACCTCCGTTAATGTTTTAAACATTCCATTATGCATGTATGGACCAGTAACCGCAATGTTTCGCAAGCCTGGCACTTTAAACTTTCCAATATCGGCACTATCTTTTGTAACACCGTATCTTCCCACATCATTCAATTCCTTTCCATTGTACAAACCAATATTTTTAAAATCATCGCGTGTAAAATCGGGACCAAAATGACAATCAAAACACTTTCCTTTCACATTAAATATTTTTTGTCCACGCTTAGCCGATTCACTGATTGCAGCAGTATCATCATTCATGTATTTATCGAATGGTGTATTGCTTGTTTCAAGTGAGCGTTCAAATGTTGCCAATGCATCTAATAAATTCGCTTTGGTAGGTGATTCTTTGTAAAGTTTTTTAAAGAACGCAACATAATTTTTATTTGCATTTAATTTTTTTACTGCTTCCGTAACAGGTAAATTCATTTCAACTGGATTTTCAATAGGACCAGCTGCTTGCAATTCTAATGATTCAGCTCTTCCATCATGGAAAAAGATATCATGACTTGCCAAATTCATTGCCGATGGTGTGTTGCGTGTACCCAACTTTCCTCCTACTCCTTTACTCAATGCTACAGTATCTGCAAATGCACGCGAAGGAATGTGACACGAAGCACAACTGATTGTATTATCACTCGATAAAATTGGATCCAAAAACAACATGGCACCTAAGGCTTCTTTTGTTGCTGGCTCATTCACTACTTCCGCTTGTTCTGAATTGGAGCAACGTATAAATGCTACCAACAAAAAGGCTCCAAGAATTATTTTACGAGTATTCATCTGTATTGATTTTATTTCAGTACAAAAGTAAAAGGATACTTGCTTCATATAGCGAAACAAAGCAATTTAAATTAATTACAAATAAGCATTAATCCTTATATTTGTAACTCTCAAAAACTAAAACAATAATTTATGACAACAGCAGAAATAGTAACAGCAAAAGGCACAATGAAAGTGGAGTTTTTTGATAAAGATGCTCCTGGAACAGTTAAGAACTTTTGCGATTTGGCAAAAAAAGGATTTTATGATGGATTAAATTTTCACCGTGTTATTCCTGGATTTGTAATTCAAGGTGGATGCCCAAATGGAACAGGAACAGGTGGGCCAGGTTACAAAATCAAATGCGAATTAGATGGTGGCAACCAATTTCACGACAAAGGTGTTCTTTCAATGGCACATGCAGGTAGAGATACAGGTGGATCACAATTTTTCATTGTAATCAGTCGCGCACAAACTGCTCACTTGGATAGAAAACATACTTGTTTCGGAAAAGTAGTAGATGGATTGGATATCATCGAAAACATCCGTCAAGGGATAAAATTGAAAAAATAACGATTCACGAGAACGTTGCTTAATTCCCGTTAAAAGGAATTAATCACCACTCATGTATTTTATAAAACTATAATTTTCACTCGCTCGTACATTTGTATAGAAAACATGCAATTACACAAGATTAGACGTGTAAAGTTCTTTTCAAAAAAAGGGAATGGTATGTAGCAACCATTCCCTTATTAATTTTTTAAAACATGAAACAACGTATACTCTCCATACTATTTGTATTTGCAATAACTACCATCGGCTTTTCGCAAAGTGGATACAAATTCAATGTTGATTTAAACAATGTAAATGACGACAAATTATTTATTGAACTCATTACACCCAAAATTGATACCGACAAAATCACCTATCACCTTCCTAAATTAGTTCCCGGCACCTATGATATTTATAATTTCGGACGATTTGTTTCCGAATTTACTGCTAGTGATAGCTCAGGAAATCAACTACCTGTATATCAACAAAACGATAATAGCTGGGAAATTACAGATGCAAAAAAGTTAGTTAAAATTAGCTATAAAGTAGAAGATACTTGGGATACAAAAATCACAAAACCATTTGTTTTTGAACCAGCTGGAAGCAATTTCGAAAAGGATAAAAATTTTGTATTAAACACACATTGTTTATTTGGATTTTTTGACAAGCTATTACAATTAAACTACGAAGTAAACATTACTCATCCCTCCAATTTTTATGGCTCATGTAGCTTAACGGATGTAACATCTAAAAACAATACCGACACCTATAGCATCCCGAACTATTACAATTTACAAGATGCGCCTATGATGTATTGTGCGCCCGACACAACTAGCTTAATGGTTGGTGGTGCACAAATATTAATTTCAGTATACTCGCCCAACAAAACGGTTTCATCCAAATTTATTGCTGAAAACATTCATGAAATTTTAATTGCGCAACAAAAATACTTAGGTGGCACACTACCTATTAAAAAATATGCTTACCTCATTTACTTGACACCCAATGCGGGTGGCTCTGGATCCAATGGTGCATTGGAACACTCCTACTCGTCCATGTACTTTTTGCCCGAAATGGATGGAAAGCTATTAGCACAAACTATGAAAGATGTTTCGGCACACGAATTTTTTCACATTGTTACACCTTTAAATATCCATGCCGAACAAATAGGAAACTTTGATTATACCGAACCCAAAATGTCGAAACATTTATGGCTGTACGAAGGTGTTACAGAATATGCTGCAGGCTTGGTACAAGTAAAGTATGGCAGCATGACACTCGAAGAATACTTAAAAGTAATTGATGATAAAATAAATACTACAAAATACTACAACGATTCATTACCCTTTACAGTAATGAGCGAAGGTTGTTTAACAAAATACAAGGATCAGTATACTAACGTGTATCAAAAAGGTGCATTGATTGGATTGTGCTTGGATATAAAACTAAGAGCATTGTCGGATGGCAATTATGGTGTACAGGAGATGATGGCCGACCTTGCCAAAAAATACGGCAAAGAAAAATCATTCAAGGATGAAGACTTATTTAATGAAATAGTAAAACTTACATTTCCTGAAATAAAAGATTTTTTCGAAAAACATGTAGCTGGTTCTGAACCACTACCTATAAAAGAAACATTAGAATTAGCAGGAATCACATTTGGAAAACCAAGCACTGAAAAAAATATTTCATTTGGAGGAATAAACCTTGGTTTAAATGCCGAGAACAATCATTTAGTTGTTGTAAATACAGCCAAAATGGATGATTTTGGAAAAGCATTGGGCTACCAAGAATTTGATGAACTACTAAAGTTCAACGGCAAAAAAATTGATATTAATACAGCACAAGATGTGTTGGGCGATTATTTATACAATGCAAAAGAAGGTGATGTATTAAAAGTGACTGTATTGAGAAGAAGCGCAGCAAAACCAAATGGGAAAAAAGTAAAATTAAAATCGAAGGTATTTTTAGTAACAGAGCCCAACAAATTTAATTTATCACCGGTTAAAAATGCTAGTCAAAAACAATTACAGGTACGCAATACTTGGATTGGTAAATAATACACAATGAATAAAAAAAATCTATATTGGATTTGTCAAATTGGTGGATGGCTATTTTTTGTGCTATTGAACAGTTTGTTTTTACAACTCAACAATGCATTCAACACCAAAATTGCTATCGGGCATTTTTCAATGTTTGTATTGGGTGTTACCATTTCACATGCTTACAGAACGTTGATCGTAAAAGCAGGCTGGTTAAAACTAAAAATACTTCCTTTAATACCTCGTGTAATTGTCGCAACCATTGTATTTGCAACTATCATCGAATATTTGCAATTTATTGTTGAATCGCAATTGGGAATACAAGGCGACAAACACCAAAACACAATTAACACCATCATCAATATTTTAAACTTCTCCTTTGTATTGTTCTTTTGGTCACTGATTTATTTTTTGGTGCATTACATCGAGAATTACAAAAAAGCGGAAATTGAAAATTTAAAATGGTCGGCTTCCATTCATGAAATTGAGTTGAACAAATTAAAATCACAATTGAATCCGCATTTTATGTTCAATGCTATGAATAGCATTCGTGCTTTGGTGGATGAAAACCCAACTAAATCGAAAGAAGCCATTACACAGCTCTCCAACATTTTGCGCAACACCTTGCAAATGGGAAAAAACAAAGTGATTTCATTTGATGAAGAATTAAAAGTGATTAACGATTACTTAGCACTGGAAACCATCCGTTACGAAGAGCGATTAAAAGTAAGCATGAACATTCATCCCGATAGTAAAAGTTTTCAGGTGCCACCACTAATGGTTCAAACGCTAGTGGAAAATGCAATTAAACATGGCATATCTAAACTTACAAAAGGAGGATTAATTGCCATCACCACCACTATTCAAAACGAAAATTTAATTATTCAAATTAAAAATAGTGGTCAACTGGCTACACAAAGCGAAAGCGATAGTGGCTTTGGAATAAAAAACACATTACAACGTTTACAATTGCTGTATGGCAAAGATGCATCCTTGAGTATAAAAAATTTCGATTCCGAATTTGTAGTAACTGAATTAATTATCCCAAAAAACGTTATAACTTATGAAAGCGATAATCATTGATGATGAGCGCTTAGCGCGTCAGGAATTAAAAAACTTATTGGCTCCTTATCCCGAATTACAAATTGTGGGAGAAGCGAACAATGCTGAAACAGCCATTGAATTAATCAAACAGGAAAAGCCAGATGTGATATTTTTGGACATACAAATGCCAGGTAAAAATGGATTTGATTTGTTAGAAGAAATAAGTGGTGTACCTGAAGTTGTATTTGTTACTGCTTATGATGAATATGCAATACGAGCATTTGAAGTAAATGCCTTGGATTACTTATTAAAACCTGTGCAATCGAGCAGATTGGCAGAGACCGTAAAAAAGTTATTAAACAAAGACATCACTGAAAAAGCGGAAAGCAAAGAACAAACACAAGCATTGAATGATAACGACCAAGTGTTTGTAAAAGATGGCGATAAATGTTGGTTTGTAAAATTGAATGACATTCGTTTGTTTGAATCGGAAGGAAATTATGTGCGTGTGTATTTTGATAAAAACCGACCATTGATATTGCGTTCCTTAAACAATTTGGATGAACGCTTAAATAACAAAACATTTTTTAGAGCAAGCCGCAAACACATCGTAAACCTTAAATGGGTAGAATCAATTGAAAATTGGTTCAATGGAGGATTGATGGTAAAACTAAAAGGTGGTGAGCAAGTGGAAATTTCGCGCAGACAAGCATCTAA
>JADJHE010000018.1 GCA_016707685.1 Bacteroidota bacterium | reverse complement strand
CACATTATAGCTTACAATGCAACTGAACAAACTCGTATCACAAACTTACTCACGACAGCAAGCGTAAGTTTGACCAATGTTGATTTCAAGTTGTTTCAAACAAATGACGTTTGGGTAAGGGATAACGGACCAATATTCGTAAGAGACGGTAGCGGCAATTTAAACATTGAAGATTGGGGATTTAATGGTTGGGGAGGCGATTACAATTATAATCTTTGTAATCCAATACCAACAAGTGTAGGAACTGCTATAAGTATTCCTGTAATTAACTTGAATACTACAATGATAGTTGAAGGTGGTTCATATGAGTTAGACGGAAACGGAGTGTTATTGGCTACAAAAAGTTCAATATTAACTCAAACAAATTCGGGAGGTGCGTTAGCAATCAGAAATCCAGGAATGACACAAACACAGGCAGAAACTATTTTAAATCAATATATTGGTGCGACTAAATTTATTTGGCTGGACGGATTTTTAGGAACAGATGATATTACAGATGCACACATTGACGGCTTCGCCAAATTTGCAAACGACAGCACATTAGTAACAATGAATAATGCCGATTTAGTTTATTGGGGACTTTCATCAACTGACATTGCAACTCTTTATGCTGCAAGCAATGTAAACAGTGTTACTTACAACAAAGTTTATGTTCCATTAACTCAAAACAATGTTGTGACAACTTATGGAAATAACTTAGGCTACAAAGGTTCGTATTGCAATTACTACATTGCCAACAATGTTGTTTTAGTTCCTAACTACAATGACCCAAATGATGCTGTTGCCAATGCCATCATTCAAGGACTGCATCCCGGAAGAACAGTAGTAGGAATTGATTGCAGAAATTTATATGAAAATGGAGGAATGGTTCATTGCGTGACACAACAACAACCAACTGCTTCACCAAGCACTGGAATCAACAATTTAAAGGAAGACTAAAAGTTGGACAAAACTTTCCAAACCCTTTCAACCAAATAACTACAATAAACTTATCGCTTTCAACAACTGCCAATGTTCAAATAATAATCTACAATTCATTAGGACAAATTGTTTCCAAGTCAGTCAATTCAAATTATTCAAAGGGCAATCACTCATTGTCTATTAGTGCAGACAACTTGGAAAATGGTATTTATACTTATTTTGTAATAATTGATAACCAAAATTCTTTTAGCGGACGAATGATTGTTTCAAAATAATCTACCATGATGACAATGGAAGATGGCACAGCAGGCAACAGCAGCTGCAAGGAATTGGCTGTTCAGTGGCCTTGGGATTTCTTTGGGGGGGGGTGGGGGGGGGTGGGGGGTTGCGTTTAAAACTCCCCGGAATGCCCCGAACTGCAAAAAGTTGGCCTCCAAAACCCGGTTCTCCTAGAAGGTATATCGACTTGATAAATTACATTACCTTTGACAAAATACTCTAAAGGGAAGCACATAAAAGGTCTTTTAAATAAACTACTTTTAAAAAAAATAATTATGAAAAAACAATTACTAATATTCGCAATCTTTACTTGTTTAACTTTTATTAGTTATGCACAGCCTATAAACATTTATCAACCAACAGGAACACCGACTTTTGGTCGAGCAACAAACGATTCTTTAAGCTATTACATCAATCTTGGACATTCCCCCTTTAGTGTAAAAAGAATTGACAACAGTAATACTATAACACAAGTATGCGACTTGCCAGCAATGACAAATCAAATGCTTTTTAATAACGATAAAGGAATTTATAAAACAAGTTCAGGTTTTTCTCTTTATGATGGCTCAAGTCATAGCGCTATACCAACAGCTACTCTGCCCGCAACATATCCGTTTAATGTAATTAACGAAGATTTTTTTCATGTTGGTACATATACTTATTTTCAAAATGGCAAAGATATATTTAAAACCAACCTTACTTCTGTGTCAAGTATTCAAACTCTTTATACCTCTACAGCAGCAGTGTTGAATCCAACCTATTGTGGAATTACCAAAATGTACAATACAGGTAATTCAATTTATTTCGTTGAATCTGGAGACCCTTTTATCCCTAATCCGAACCTTTTAAAAAGAATTGATTTAACAACAGGAAATGTTACTATTATTGATACTATTGCTTCTGCTGCATTAGGTATTCCGAAAATTGTACGTTCAAATAGTTTATACTATTCAGTAGGCTCTTCTGCTTCTCATCCATTTGGAGAGGTTAAAAAAGCAGATGACAATGGTGTTGTTTCTATATTGTATGAAGTAACTAATGCTGATAATAGTATTTTATCTGTGTTAGGCGTTTTGCCATCTGGTGTTGTTTGCTATACTTCCCAAAATATATTGGTTCTTATATCGGGAGGTACAATAACACCACTAAATCATAATGTAGCTACTAGTCCTTTGCCGCGTGTTAGCTTTCTAAATGGTAAATCAACGAATACGTTGGTTTACTTTCAAGCTTACGACTCATTAACTGTATCGCCTCCAAAAGATGCATTATGGGTAACAGACGGAACTTTAGCAGGAACACAAAAAGTAATTTCTAAAAATGATTATTATAGTGGAGCAGCTTCTTTTGGTGATGCTAACTCAAGTATTTCTTCAGTTGTTTGTGGTGACGATCTTTATTTTCCTGGACAACAAACAGTTTCATCTCAATTAAATTTATTTTACGTTAATGGTTCAAATTATACATACACAATAAATACAAGTTTTAACAGTGCTCAACAACTATATAAAAACCCAGATGGTGGTATTTATATGAAAGGTTCACCAGTGTTAGGACAGTTTGCTGTGTACAAAACAACGTGTTCTGCTGTAAGTGCAATTGAAGAAAGCAAATCAAGCAATATGTCATTTGATTTGTTTCCAAATCCAAGCAATGGACAAATAACAATTAACCTTTCAGATAAAATTGATAATGGCAAATTAACTGTTCTTAATTTATTAGGTGAAATGATTTATAGTGAAATAATGAATGGACAAGCAACCATTCTTAATTTAAACTTAAACAGTGGTTTGTATTTTATCTCCCTTGACAATAATGGACAAACAACTACAAAAAAGATAATTGTAGAATAATGGCCAGCAGCTAACAGGCGTTTGGCAAAAAAGCGGGTTCAGTGCTTAAATGAAGCTTTGTGCTTCGTATCAAGTTCAGTGCTGGCAGACAGTTTAGTGCTTCGAAATTCTCTTCTTCGCCAAGCGCAAAAACGTTACCTGCAGCTTTAAATTTCATACTGGTATCAATAGAATAATATAGAGAAAAATGAATCGTCTTATCATTACAATTATTTTATTTTTTTTTAGAAATCTTGTTTTTTGTCAAGATGACATTAAGATGCAAATATTGAGTTCATTTGGTCAAGTAAACTCAATTAACCCTGAACAAAATGACTATTCCGATTTAGAAAATTTTGGCAAAGCTGTTGGTAATTCTCAAATTGTTTTTTTAGGAGAACAAGACCATGGAGATGCACCTACTTTTCTCGCAAAAACTAGATTAATAAAATATCTTCATGAAAAAATGGACTTTGATGTTTTAGTTTTCGAAAGCGATTTTTGGGCGCTAAATAAGATTTGGGATAATCGTTTCAGTGATTCTAGTCTAATAGATCATATTAAATCTAATACTTATAGTATTTGGTCACAGTGTGCTCAGACACAGGAGCTGTATAACTATTTAGATCAAACCTTTAAAACAAATTTCCCTTTAATTGTCTCTGGAGTTGATTGCCGTCATGTTTTGCCTTATACAAAAAAAAATTACACAAAAGCACTTGCTGCATTTGCAAAGACGCAAAGTGCACTAACAACAGATACTGCTTCTTTAAATGCCTTTCTGGCAATTGCAAATGACCTCATAGAAAAAGAATATAGCATCAAGAAGACAATCGAACAACAAACGTTTTTTATTGAATATCTAGACAAAGTAACACCTTCTATTACGGATTTGTTTTGGAAACAAGAATTTATAAACCTAAAGGGAGGAGCACTAAATTCCTTTGCCTTTACTTATAATACAACAAGGGATATTTATATGTCGAAAAATCTGCTTTGGCTTTACAAAGAAAAATTTAAAGGAAAAAAAATTATTGTATGGGCACATAGCTTACACAATGCAAAAAATATCGATAAAATCCCACACCAATTAGTTACATCGATGGGAAATGAAATGCATAAATTGCTAAAGGATAGTATTTATATTGTTGGATTCTCTTCCTTGACGGGTAGTGCAGGAAGAATTGTTTTTGATAAGAAATACAAAGTGGATAAAGCAAAGAAAAACAGTTTTGAATCTTGGGTAAGTACAACGAATTATGATTATGGCTTTGTTAATTTTAATTCATTAAAAGGCAATGCCATCTTTTATATGAAAGGTCTTGGACATAATGCAGTAAAAACTGATTGGACAAAAGTTTTCGATGGCGTGTTTTATATAAAAAACATGTATCCTTGTGATAAGACAAAGTAAAAACACTTGCTAGCAGCACCTAAAAAATGCGGGTGGAAGTATAAGTTTTTTGCCTACAAGTTGCCGCTTCGTGAAAGTTTGTTATTTTTATGTAGGCAAAAAGGGGGCAATATTTCGGTGACTAATTAATATTGTGTTATTAGAAAACATTGTGTTTTAAAACCGCACTTCTTTTAGTTCCAAAACGTTAGCGGTCATTGTAGATTGACACCAAACGGAAGGAACAGACGTAAATTATGATAACTGAAAATTCGCTTTATCCCGACCTTAAACTTGTAAAAGAATTAGTTTATGACAAATGTGGGTTTGACTTAACAAACTTTAAGCGGAACATAGAAAGCAAAGAATATGGAGCTTGTTCATTTGAACTTAGTGGAAAGATAATTGAACACCGTGTTTCAAAAATTACACCGACAAAAACTGGACAGTTTGTGACAATTTGGAAAAGAAACAAAGAAGGAATTACGGAACCATTTGATATTACAGACGAAATAGATTTTATAAATATCACATCAAAAAGTGGCGAAAACTTCGGACAGTTTGTTTTTCCAAAATCTGTTTTGGCTGACAAAGGAATAATAACAAAAAATGGCAAAGAAGGTAAACGAGGAATTAGAGTTTATCCACCTTGGGACATTGCGACAAATAAACAAGCAGAAAAAACTCAACGTTGGCAGACAAAATATTTTTTGACCATTCCCCCCGAGAACTTAACCGACCTTGATTTGATAAAAAAACTATTTACTCAAATTGACCGAAATGATTAATGGAAATAGGTGGACAGAAAGAACAACGAACCGCTAACATTACATAAGCAAGATGCAGAAGTTTGTGCATTTGCAAATGCTTTTTTAGTGGTAGAATATTTTTTTCATTTGCGATAAAGTTCAGTATATTTAACCTGCCTGCCGGCAGGCGGGTAAAGGTTTTCGTGCAAGACAGTTTTGTGGTTATTTATTCCGCACTACGTGTAGCCTGAAACCGTTATAATATAAACCGAAAATAGTATGAAAATTTCTGATTTATGGATAATAAACATCCTCCTTTTAATGTCATTTGTGACTACCACTTCTTCTTGTCATTCACAGAATAAAAAGACTGAAATCCAATCTCAAGCAAAAGACTCCCAAATAGATGAATATGTGGTGGAGATATTTGAAGACTCAAAAGGGAACCTGTGGTTTGGCACAATAAATAAAGGAGCAGCAAGGTATGACGGGAAAGTACTTACCTATTTTACAATAGAAAACGGACTGATCGGGAATACAGTAACAAGTTTTGCCGAAGATAAAGAGGGGGTTATGTGGTTTGGAACACATTCGGGCCTTTCAAAATATGACGGCAAAAATTTTACCAATTTTACCGATAAAGATGGTCTTGTTAACAACCGAATTTCTGAGTTGTTAATTGATAAAACAGGTAACATTTGGGTTGGAACCTGGGAAGGCGTTTCTAAGTTGAACGGTACAACATTTTCAAATTTTCCAATTCCAAAACCTGATATTACACTATTGCCGTATCAGTTAACCATGAAGGACTGGATTACAGAAATTATTGAAGATAAACAAGGGAATATTTGGTTCAGCCGAGATGGTTATGGCGTTTGCAAATACGATGGAAAATCATTTACTCACTACACAAAAAAAGATGGTCTTGCTTCAAATAATGTTCAGGTTATTCATGAAGACAGTCAGGGAAACCTTTGGTTCGGTTCAAGAGTTTCGGAAAAAGACAATCCGAACCAAGATGGCAGAACAGGAGACGGTGGACTTAGCCGGTTTGATGGCAAAACATTTACACGGTTTGATAGTATAAAAGGTCTCAACAAAAATGATATTTATGCAATTAATGAAGATAAGAAGGGAAACATTTGGATTGGTGCAAATGGTTTGGGAGCCTATTGCTATGACGGAAAAGATTTTACCTTATTCAGTAAAACAGACCGAGCAGACTTGATGACTTATGGTTATGGCATACAAAATATTTTCGTAGACAAAAAAGAAAATATTTGGTTTGGATTATCAGGAGGACTTTTTCGACTTCAAGAAGATTCAATTACCAATGTTTCTCAAAATGGACCTTGGAATTGAAATATATAATATGAACGTATAACAGCACCTTTGCATTATGGTTTAAGAAGTGCGAATAGAAACATTTGAGCAATTACTAAACTTTGTTACTGGTATACAGTTTTCGGTTTCAAAAAGCCCACCAACGTAAAACCAGAAACCGTTATAAACACTTAATAAAGTGCGACATGAAATATAAAATATTAATTTTAACGATAGTTTTCTTTGTTCTATTCGGAAAAGCAAGTGCTCAGTATTGTTCTAACGACTCTAGATACACCGAAGTTCCTTTTTTCGATTCTACTGAAATTACAATAGGGTCAAATATCCAATATGGTATTGCTCAAGACTTTCAGGGAAATCCTGATACACTTCTATTGGATCTCTATTATCCAAACTTAGCTGTTGATTTGTCTCCCAAACGTCCATTCATAATGTTAGCTCATGGTGGAGGTTTTTCATCGGGCGACAAACAATCTGGAGACATTAGGGATTTATGTATTCATTTAGCCTTGAGGGGTTTTGTTTGCGCCTCTATAAACTATCGACTTGGTCATGACTTTTCCGAATACGGTCAGTACAAAGCCAGATACAGAGCAATTCAAGACGGACATGCTGCAATGAGATATGTCGTTAACAATGCAAATGCAGTTAGAATTGATACCAGTTGGTTATTTGTTGGAGGACAAAGCGCAGGTTCCTTGCTTTCGTTGGGTATGGTGTATGCCAACCAATTTGAACTTGACAGTATATCCTTGTTGTATAATGCAACTGCTACAAGTGTTGAGTTAGGAAATCTGCTTACATCGGGTAATAATTTAACGAATACATATTCAGTAAAAGGTGTTTTTAATAATTGGGGAGGTGTAACTGAGAGTGAAGTTGATATAAATGAGATGATTCCGACCATTGCATTTCATGGAGAACAGGACACGACTGTATTAATTGATGGTGATAATTCTTTTATTAATTATACCCTCAATGGTTCAAGAGCTTTACATAGTGATTTGACTGCGAATAATGTTTGTAGTGAACTAACGGTAGATACAACTGGTGATCACGGAATATTTAGGAATGCTAGTAGTGTATTTAGAGCCCAAAGAGCTAGTTGCTTTTTTAAAAGTGTTTTTTGTGCTACTTGTTCCGATTTCTATTCAACCGACTCCATTCCATCAAATTGTTCTTTACCATTAAGTGTTGACGATTATTATTTTGCCTCAAGTATTAAAATATTCCCGAACCCGATTGAGAATTCATTCAAAATTGAAGGGGTTATTGGTGCGGTAGATTTGACAGTTTACAATTCAGTTGGACAATTAGTTTATACAGATGAAATATACAATGGAGAAGTTCAGGTTAGTTTACTGCCAGGACTATATTTTTTGACCATTAGACAAATTGAATCAAATAAAATATTCACGATTAAATTCATAAAAAAATAACTGCTTATAACGGCACATTTGTAATATGCAGGGTTTCGTGCTCTGAAGAAACATATGTGGTTAAACATTCGCCTCTTGCGGACTCCACATTAATATTCAGGGTAAAAATTGCCGCCTTCGTTAAGCAGAAAAACGTTGGTGAGAATTAAAAAAAACGACACAATGAACTATAACGACAAAATATTCAGACCGATTAGTAACACTGAAAACGGAGAGACTTCGAACGAAACACTTTTTCATTACAAGCAAGTTGGAAATATTCTTACTTCTGTATATTCTGGAGGGAAAATTAAATATGGTCATTTAATTGGTTTGGTTGACCATTTAGGAAATATAGAAATGCGTTATCACCAAGTAAATGACAAAGACGAATTGATGACAGGAATTTGTAAATCAATACCAGAAATTCTTGAAAATGGGAAAATTCGCCTTCACGAAAATTGGGAATGGACTTCAGGAGATAAATCAAAAGGAACATCAATAATTGAAGAACAATAAATTAAAATACAATGGCACACGAACACAACTACAAACTAACTGCAGTTTGGACAGGCAATAATGGTAATGGAACAAAAAATGTTCGAGACTATGGCCGTAGCCATACTGTAACCATTCAAGGGAAACCTGAATTATTCCTAACAACGGACAATCCTGCTGTTGGAGACAAATCAAAATTGAATCCTGAAGATTTATTGGTATCAGCCATTTCATCCTGCCACATGCTTTCCTACTTGTATGTATGTGCAATGGAAGGAATTGTAATTACATCTTACATTGACAATGCCACAGGTATTATGATTGAAAATGCAAGTGGTGGTGGCAGTTTCAAAGAAGTAACGTTGAATCCAATTTTTTGTGTTGCCGATGAAACGATGGTAGAAAGAGCCATCGAGTTGCATCACAAAGCACACGAAATTTGTTACATAGCCAATTCTATGAATTTTGAAGTAAAGTGTAATCCAACCTGCAAAGTAGAATAAAGAATTTTTAAATTTCGAAAAACAATGTGCGTCTTTGAAAAAACAAATTAAAGTTGGTGAAAGGTTTTGACAATTGAAAATAGAAAAATCACAACTAACTACAGTTTAGTAACAATGGGCGTTCAGTACTTCGTATGACAGTTTTTACTAAATTTAAAGTTTGGTGCTTCGTATGAAAAGTAGTGCTCTAAACTTGCACAACGCAAAGCCCAAGAACGTTAGGTGTCATTATAGAGCAACACCGAAATTGCTAGCAAAAAAATATTTTTAGAACATAAATAATAAAAAATAATAGTTATGAAAACATTAAAGTGCGATTTATGCGAAACAACTGCCCAAGGCGAAACATTTTAAGAGTGGATGCAAAATCTTATGCCTCACTATATGCAAGCCCACTCGGATGTAATGAACGATCCAAGTAAAACAAAAGAAGACCAACAAAAATGGATGGCTGAAAATAACAATCGATTTGAAGCAGTTTCAAACACTTCGAATTAGAACAAATATCTAATAACTAAATTTTAAGACTTAAATTAATACGGCAAGTATCAATCCACACATTAACTTCAACGGCAATGCCGAAGAAGCATTTAACTTTTACAAATCCGTATTTGGCGGAGAGTTCTCAAAAATTATGCGTTTCAAAGATTTAGCAAGTGCAGAATTTCCAGTAGCGGAACATGAAGCCAATAAAATAATGCACATTGCTTTACCAATTGGTAAAAGTATGTTAATGGCAAATGATGTTCCTGAAATATTGGGGAAAACAAATGAAAATGAAAACAGAAGTAAAATTGTTATTAGTGCAGAAAGTAAAGAAGAAGCCGACAAATTATTCAACGGACTTTCTGCAGGCGGACAAATTGAAATGCCAATAATGGACAGTCCTTGGGGTTCATACTTTGGAATGTTTAGAGATAAATATGGCATTGAATGGATGGTCGATTTTGATCCGAATTATAAGGGATAAATTTATTTCTGAAAAACATCGAAAACGATTTCAGGTTTGGAAATAAAAGCCTGAAGTTCAATACTTCAAATTGTTAAAAATAATTAGCGTGAGAAGGCTTAAAGTGTTGAGCTTATAACACTTGAAAGATCCTTTTCAAACAAATAGGATTGGCAAATAAGCAATTTATAAAGCGACTAGAACCGTGAATATTGACGAGAAGGTCGGTTGTATAATAACGCAATTAACACAAATTTGATTTGGTTCTCCAAATCAACTAATTATAACCACTGCTTTTTACCTATCTTAGTTGTGCTTTTCATGAGCATTCAACAACAACTAAAAAATGATTAAAAAGAAAACATTTTCCTCGAAAATTTTTAGCAGTTGGAAAAAACTTGGACCAGGGCTTGTTACAGGTGCAAGTGATGATGACCCATCGGGTATTGCAACCTATTCTCAGGCGGGTGCAGCATATGGACTTTCAACATTGTGGACCGCAATTGTAGCTTTTCCACTCATGGCTTCTATTCAGCAGATGTGTGCGAGAATAGGATTAGTAACTTCACAAGGCTTAACAGGAACGCTTAAAAAACATTACCCGAAACCTATTTTATATGTGATGTTAGTGTTTAGCTTCCCAGCTATTGTAATGAATATTGGAGCCGATATTGCAGGCATGGGAGCTGTAGGGAATCTGTTATTTCCATCAATAGATGCTAATTATTTCAGTGTTCTTTTTACAATTATTCTTTTAGGCTTAATAATCTATTTACCCTATCAAAAAATTGCATCCATTCTAAAATACTTATGTATTGTAATGTTGGTATATTTTATAGTTCCATTTTTATATAAACAGGATTTTGGCGAAATATTCAAAGCTACTTTTATTCCAACAATTAAATTCGATAAGGCCTTTATTGCCATCCTTGTAGGAATACTTGGCACAACCATTTCGCCTTACCTTTTCTTTTGGCAAGCATCGGTTGAGGTTGAAGAGATGAAAAGTAAAAAGAAGCATTTGATTGTAAATAAAAAGTTAATCCGTGATATGAACCAGGATGTTGATTTTGGTATGACAGTTTCTGGTTTTGTTATGTACTTTATTATTCTTACTACTGGCACTGTTTTGTATAAAGGTGGCATTCATCAAATTGACACTGTAGAACAAGCTGCAATGGCATTAAAACCTTTAGCAGGAAATTTAGCATACTTACTTTTTGCTATTGGTGTAATCGGAACAGGCCTTATTGCAATACCTGTATTAAGTGGTTCAATTTCTTATATCATCACAGAAACATTTGGTTGGGAACAAGGGCTAAATAAGAAATTTCATGAAGCAAAAGCATTTTATGTTGTTATTGCAATTTCATTGATACTTGGTTTGTCATTAAACTACATCGGCATCACTCCAATTCAATCACTTATTTATACTGCTATTTTGTATGGACTTACAGCTCCCGTTCTAATAGCTATCATACTTCATATTTCTAACAATAAAAAATAATGGGGAAAATGTGAATGGAAAAGGAGCCAATATTTTAGGCTTTGCAGCATTGATAATTATGACAGTTGCTGCTGTCGCTTTAATTTATTTGCAATTTTCAGGTACTTAAAAAAATAAAAATAAAATGATAACAATTGATAATTATTTAGACAGTCATTATATACACCGAAGCAATTGGTTAAGAGCTGCTGTGTTAGGAGCAAACGATGGAATAATTTCCATTTCGAGTCTTGCAATAGGAGTTGCTGCTGCAAGTTCAACACGAGAACCAATTGTTTTAGCAACTGTAGCTGGACTAGTAGCAGGTGCCTTGTCAATGGCTGCTGGTGAATATGTTTCTGTGAGTTCACAAACGGATACCGAAAAAGCAGATATCGAAAGAGAGATTATTGAGCTTAAAGAGATGCCAGAAGAGGAGTTGAACATACTGGCTCAAATATATGAGAAAAGAGGACTAAAGAAAGAAACAGCGATGCAAGTGGCTATTGAATTGACTGAGAAGGATGCATTGGGTGCTCACATAAGAGATGAATTGGGTATTAATGAAATTAGCCAAGCAAATCCAATACAAGCAGCCATCGCTTCAGGAACAGCATTTACGGTTGGAGGCTTATTGCCGCTTTTAGTGATACTTTTTGCACCCGTTAAAGGGATGGAATATTGGTTATATGGCTTCACTAGTATTTTCTTAATTATCTTGGGAATTATTGCTGCAAAAACAGGTGGCTCCAGTATAAAAAAAGCAATTATACGTATTACCATTTGGGGTACACTGGCAATGGGCTTATCTGCATTGGTAGGTTATATATTTGGTGTAAGGGTTTAATTTCAAATTGCCTGAATTTTTAAAATAGTTTATTAAATAATTAAAGATGAAAAAAACAACATTGCTAATTTTAGCTCTAGCCGCATCATTCGGTTTTGGTTTTGCATTCAAAACATTAACTACACAACCTTCTAAGGTGGAAGCAAAACGAGTAACAGGCATTGGTGGCATTTTTTTTAAATGCAAAGACCCTAAAAAAATGACTGCATGGTATCAAAAACATCTTGGTTTCAATACAAATCCATATGGTACAACGTTCGACTGGTATGAAGGTGCAGATAGTACAAAGAAAGCACAAACACAATGGACACCATTTGCCGAAACAACGAAGTATTTTGAGCCTTCAAAAAAAGATTTTATGATTAATTATAGAGTAGAAAACTTGGTGACACTCGTTGATGCTTTAAAAAAGGAAGCTGTAACAATTGTGGATACCATTGAAACATACGATTATGGCAAGTTTGTTCATATACTTGATGCCGAAGGAAATAAAATTCAATTGTGGGAACCAATAGATTAAAATACAATGGCAAAGAAAAATAACACAAAAGCATTGTCTGCTTCCGAAACGAAAGAATTATTCAGCACATTAAAATTGCGTTTCGAAAAATACAGGAGTCGCCACCAAGCTATTGAATGGAACAAGGTACATGCAAAATTGGAGGCAAATCCTGAAAAATGTTGGTCGCTCAACGAAATGGAAAAAACAGGTGGTGAACCCGATGTAGTAGCATTCGATAAAAAAACAGGAGAGTATACATTTGTTGATTGCTCGCCCGAAAGTCCTAAAGACCGGAGAAGTGTTTGTTATGATCAGAAAGCATTGGAGTCGAGAAAAGAAAATAAACCCCAAAATAGTGCACTAGGAATGGCAGAGGAAATGGGTATTGAAATTTTGGATGAAAAAGAATACCGTGCTTTGCAGCAACTAGGAAATTTTGACTCAAAAACATCGAGTTGGATACATACACCCGACACAATTCGTAAACTGGGTGGTGCTCTTTTCGCAGATTATCGCTATGCTATGGTCTTTGTTTATCACAATGGTGCTGAATCGTATTATGCAGCAAGAGGATTTCGTGGAAAATTAATAGTTTAGAATTCATTATGTCAACTAACAGTATAAAAGCAACATTTTTTGCAACACAAGCCTTGTTTAGAAAATGGTTAGAAAAAAATCATAAAAAAGAAAAAGAATTAATTGTTGGTTATTACAAAGTGGATAGTGGTAAAGCATCCATGACATGGTCGCAATCTGTTGACGAAGCGCTTTGTTTTGGTTGGATAGATGGTGTTCGTAGGTCAATAGATAAAGATAGTTATTGCATTCGGTTTACACATCGAAAACCAACAAGTATTTGGAGTGCTATCAATATCAAAAAAGTGGAGGAGCTAACCAATGCGGGTTTAATGTTGCCTGAAGGACTGCATGCTTTTTCATTGAGAAAGGAGCATAAATCAAAAATTTATTCTCACGAAAAAGAACCCTCTTTTTTAAGTCCGGATTTTGAAAAACAATTTAAAAAGAATAAATTAGCTTGGAATTTTTTCAATGAGCAAGCACCTTCATATAAAAAAGTGATGGTGCATTGGATTATGACTGCCAAGCAAGAAAAAACAAGATTGGCTCGCTTAGAAAAAACAATTCAAACAAGTGAACAACAAAAACGAGTGTTGTAAATAACTTAAAACGATAAAAAAATGAAATCAAAAATACTACTATTTGCAATTTCTGCTTTAATTATTGCAGCATGCAGCACCGCTAAAAAAAGCACAACAACAAGCACTTCTGAATCATCCACTATTTCATCAACACCTATGGTGGTTTCCAGAACAACTGGAATTCAAGCTCCAGGTAATGAAGAGTTAGTGGCTATTCAAGCAAAATTTAGCGATGTAACAATGGATAAGCTAAAACAAGGATATGAATTGTATACCAATGGTGCTTGTATCAATTGCCATACTGCAAACAATATTTATAACTATGGCGAAGCACAATGGAAAGATTTGGTTGAAAATATGGCTTACAAAGCAAGAATGTCGGATGCGGAAAAGGATGCTGTTTATAAATACGTTTTATCAATAAAAGCAACGCAACCAACCAAATAGTTTAATCAGGCAACTTTACTTGATCCGTTAAAAAGCGGTAGGTTTTGGTAAGAGATTGGAATTTTTTTGCGTTTTTCTCCAATCCGTTTTTTGTGCGAGATGTTATGATAATCATTGCAACTCCTTTTTTTTCGGCAATATAGGCTACACGTTCAAAGTTTTTGTTTTCGGCATCGGCATATTCATACACAACTGCATTTTTGTTTTTGCCAATTTGAATGGTTCCTTTTGCTTTTATTTTTATTTTAGGAGCACGAGCAATAAAAGCAGTACTGTCGTACAGAATCACATCCTTTAATTTTTCATTTTTGGTAGTGTCGTAACTTGTAAAGGTTGTGTACATTACTGTTTCAGCATCGGCCCAAGTTTCTCCTTTTGGATAAAATACGGCCATTAAATTTTCCTCTCTGCCACTTTCATTATCGAGTACCCAGCCACTTGGTGCGGTTAAAAAATAGGAATGATTATGTCCGTATATTAATCCTGTATTGGTTTTTAAACTGTCTTTTTGAGCAAATCCAGCAATTGAAACACTAATTAGTATAAAAAGTAGGCTGATTTTTTTTATCATTTTGGTTCGGTTTTCTTAACAGCTTTCATGAGTTCGCACTTATCGCAGGCTTGCTTTTTTTTGATGCTTGCATAAAAGCGGTAGCCAACATAGCAAAGTGCTAATAAAACAAGTAGATATACGGCTATTTCTTGAATCATGATTGGAATACAAAATTACGGAAAATTATACCGCTAAAAGTCCTTATTTTTTAATAATTTTACGCCCGTAAAAACAATACATATGATTACTGCAGAAACTCCTATTCGTTACGATCGAAAAAAATATAAAGATGAGGTATTGATAGACCTTTACAAAGGTGTATTAAAGCCTCGAATGATTGAAGAAAAAATGTTGGTGCTTTTACGCCAAGGTAAAATTGCTAAATGGTTTAGTGGTATTGGGCAGGAAGCTGGTTCTGTTGGTATTGCTATGGCAATGGACAAAGAAGAGTATATTTTACCGATGCATCGTAATTTAGGTGTATTTACTTCTCGTGGTATTCCTTTGAATCGCTTGTTTTGTCAGTTCCAAGGAAAACCGAGTGGTTTTACCAAAGGGCGTGATCGTTCTTTCCATTTTGGAACCCAAGAGTACAAAATCATTGGGATGATCTCGCATTTAGGTCCACAACTTGGTTTGGCCGATGGAATTGCATTGGGTAATTTATTGAAAGAAAATAATAAAGCAACAGTTGTTTTTTCGGGTGATGGTGGTGCAAGTGAAGGAGATTTTCACGAAGCATTGAATGTGGCAGCTGTTTGGGATTTGCCTGTGATTTTTGCAATTGAAAACAATGGATATGGTTTGTCAACACCTAGTAATGAGCAATTCCGTTGCAAACAATTTATCGATAAAGGAATTGGTTATGGGATGGAAGCAGTGCAGGTGGATGGAAACAATGTGTTGGAAGTATACGATACCGTAAAACGTTT
The DNA here is from genome assembly GCA_016707685.1 of Bacteroidota bacterium. Taxonomy (GTDB): domain Bacteria; phylum Bacteroidota; class Bacteroidia; order 2-12-FULL-35-15; family 2-12-FULL-35-15; genus 2-12-FULL-35-15. Next base: position 60,331 of record JADJHE010000018.1, on the reverse strand, counting down.
AACCGAATCGATGCGTAAAAATCCTCGTCCAATTTTATTGGAATTAATTACATTCCGTATGCGTGGGCACGAAGAAGCATCGGGTACCAAATATGTTCCAAAGGAATTGTTTGATATCTGGGGTAAAAAAGATCCATTGAATAATTTCGAAAAATACTTGTTGCAAGAAGGTGTGTTGGATGAAAAAATGATTGAAGGATTCCGTGCAGAAATTAAAGAAGAGATTGAAACAGGCTTAGAATTAGCGTATGCCGAAACATTGCCTCCTCCAAATACAGAATTGGAATTACGTGATATGTATGCACCTTTTGATTTTGTAGAAACAAAAGCAAGTGGTAACAAAACAAACAAGCGTATGATTGATGCCATATCGGATGGGATGCGCTTGGCAATGCGCAAGCATTCTAACTTGGTGTTGATGGGACAAGACATTGCAGAATATGGTGGTGTGTTTAAAATTACCGAAGGTTTTGTGGAAGAGTTTGGGAAAAAACGAGTTCGCAATACACCTTTGTGTGAGTCGGCAATTGTAGGTAGCGGTTTTGGCTTATCTATCAATGGAATGAAAGCGATGGTTGAAATGCAGTTTGCTGATTTTGTAACAGAAGGGTTTAATCAGATTGTAAATAATTTAGCAAAATCGCATTACCGTTGGGGACAAAATGCCGATGTGGTAGTTCGTATGCCAACAGGTGCAGCAGTGGCAGCTGGACCATTCCATTCTCAAAGCAATGAAGCATGGTTTACACATACTCCAGGATTAAAAGTGGTGTATCCTGCATTTCCAAGTGATGCAAAAGGATTGTTGTTGGCTTCGTTCGAAGATCCAAATCCTGTTATGTATTTTGAACAAAAAGCATTGTATAGAAGTGTTACCGAAGATGTAGCAGATGATTATTTTACAGTGCCAATTGGTAAAGCAAATTTAGTACGTGAAGGAAACGATGTTAGTATTATCACTTATGGTATTGGTGTACATTGGGCTCTAGAAGTATTGGATAAATATCCTAACATTTCGGCTGATTTAGTCGATTTAAGAACCTTGTTACCATTTGACAAAGAAGCAATCATTAAATCGGTTATGAAAACAGGTAAAGCCATTATTTTGCATGAAGATACATTGGTAGGAAGATTAGGTGGCGAGTTGGCTGCAGTAATTTCAGAAAATTGTTTTGAGAATTTAGATGCACCAGTTGTTCGTTCAGCAAGTTTAGACACACCTGTTCCTATGAATGCTGATTTGGAATGGAATTTTTTACCAAAAGCACGATTCGAAGAGCAATTGCAAGTACTTTGGAAATACTAAATAGTATTTTTCTTATAAACAGCCTCAGGATTTCTAGGGATTTTTTTGTTTCCTCTTTAATTTATATCCAGCAGTATATATTATTCGCTTTGCAAATCAATTGCTTTTTGGTGCTTTTGAACCCATTCATTATTGCGTTTGAAAATTAGTTTAATCAATGAAAAATTGTATATTGCTAATGTGAAAACGATACTATCCAGTATACTATGTTTGGTACTTTGTACGAATCTTCTTTTTGCACAAAAAGAAGTGGATTCATTGATTTTGCTTTTGAAATCAACTCCCAACGACACAACTAAATTACATTTATTAAATGCGATTGCTGAAAAGAGTGTAGATGATAATGTATGGCCTGTTTACAATAAACAAATGGAGGCATTGTCGCAACAACTACTAAAAAGTGATGTGCCTGCTATAAAAAAAAGAGCACAATATCATTATGCCAATTCGCAAATAAACAAAGGTTATTTACATAACAGTTTAGGTAATTTGGATAGTTCTATTTTTTATTATCAAAAAGCAATTGATATTATGCAAGTGCTGGGCGATAAAATAGGAATGGCAGCTGCATTGAATAATATTGGTTATGCCTATAAATCGCAAGGAGATATTTTAAGTGCTTTGGATTGTTATCATAAGAGTTTGAAATTGTATGAAAGCGCAAACTATGATACAGGCATAGCGAATGCCTTGAATAATTTAGCAATTATTTATAATCGTCAGGGCGACATAAAAACAGCTATTAGCTATAATTTACGTAGTTTAAAGATAAGCGAAAAGCAAGGAGATAAACGTAGTGTTGGTATTTCTATGAATAATTTAGCATTGCTGTATCATAAACGTAATAAACCTCAAGAAGCTTTATCGTATTTAAATAGAGCATTGCAAATTCAGAAGGAAATTAATGATTTAGATGGTATCGCTAATTCCTATAATAACATTGGTTATGTGTACGAAGAAAGTGGTGATAATAAAGGTGCATTGGACAATTATTTGTTGGCCTATACCATGTCGACAAAAGGTACAGATAAGCCTGTGTTGGTAAGTACAGCCATTAATGTTGCAACTATTTATTTAAAATTTAAAAAGCCTGCCGAAGCACTTAACTATGCAAAAGAAGCGTATTCCCTTGCACAGGAAATTGGTTTTGTAAATGAATTAGCAGATGCTGCAGATTTAATGAGTCAGGTTTATAAAGAGAAAAATGATTTTCAGAATGCTTTGCAGATGCATGAGTTTTATATTAAACTAAAGGACAGTGCATTGAATGAATCTACGCGCAAAGCTGCTTTGCAAATGCAGTTTCAATATGCCTATGAAAAAAGAGTAATTGCGGATAGTATCAAGAATAATGAATTTCAGAAAGTGAAAGATGCACAAATTGCAGCACAAGAAAGTGCTTTGAAGCAAGAAAAAACACTTAAATATGTATTCTTTTTTGGTTTGACATTGTTCGTAGCAATTTCCATTTATGCATTCTACCGTTACCGTGATACAAAAAAGAAGAATGGAATTATTGCGCGCCAAAAAGAAATTGTGGATGAAAAACAAAAGGAAATTATCGATAGTATTACGTATGCAAAACGTATTCAATTAGCCTTACTTAAAGAGGAAGAGCATGTGAGCAAACATTTGCCAGAACACTTTATTTTGTTTCAACCAAAAGACATTGTTAGTGGCGATTTTTATTGGTCGCTCGAAAAAGCAGCAGCAAATTCTACTCAAAAATATTGGTATTTAACAGTTGCTGATTGTACAGGGCATGGTGTTCCTGGCGCATTTTTAACCATGCTGGGCACTTCCTTCTTAAATGAAATAAATGCAACAGCAGATTTATTATCACCGAACGAGATTTTAAATCAGCTGCGTGCACGTTTTATTCGTGATTTAAATCAGTCGGGTAGAATAGGTGAGAATAAAGATGGAATGGACATGTCTATTTTTCGATTGAATTTAACTACCTACGAATTGCAATGGGCGGGTGCTAACCATCCTCTTTGGATATTTAAAAAAGAATCGGATAACTCAACTCAATTTATTGAGCTAAAAGGCGACAAATCGCCAATTGGCTATTCCGATAATTTCACAAGTTTTACAAATCATTCGCTGCAATTAGCAAAGGGTGATCAGCTATTGCTTTTTACAGATGGTTATGCCGATCAGTTTGGTGGAGAAAAAAAGAAAAAATTCAAACGATCTCAATTAAAAGAATTAATGGTATCAATAATTCAACATCCACCAGCCTATCAAAAACTAGCACTCGAAAAAGCATTTAATCATTGGCAAGGAGATATGGAACAAGTGGATGATATTTGTGTAATTGGAGTACGCATGTAGGTTGTTATTCCATTCTGTTGAATATATTTCTTTCTCTTTATCAATAGGTTAATTTACTGCTCTGGTACTTGGGAACAATTCTCTAAAATAGCTTCAATTATAGCATCTATTTTTTTTATATTTGTCTAATGTCATCAAAACTACTACTGCTTTTTTTTGTTTTTCACTTGTCTTTATTTTCAGCTGAAAATAATATAGACAGCTTAAAAAAGCATTTGAAAGATTTTCCTACAGAAGATACGAGTGCTGTTCAAACACTAAATAAAATTTCTTTAGCTTATATGCACAAGGCAAATGATAGTTGCCTTCTATATGCAGATAAAGCAATTGCCCTTTCAAAAAAAATAAATTACACAGCAGGCATAGCAGATGGATATGATCGCAAAGGAGGCTTTTACAATGGCAAAGGAGAATACAAAACCGCTCTTCACTATTCAATAGAAGGCTATAAATTATTTGAGAAATTGAATAACAAAAGGGCAATGAGTAATTTGATGAATTCCATTGGAAATACTTATTTAGGACTTGAAAACAATGAAAAAGCTTTAGAGTCGTATCTTAAAAGTTATGAAATTGCTGCACAAGATTCTAGTAAATACATGATGGCTATTTCTTCTATCGGAATTGGTAATATTTATTTGGATAGAAAAGAAGCCGCAAAAGCAATTGATTATTTTAAACGTTCAAAAATAATTTTTGAAAAACAAAAAGCGTTGTATCCCTTGTCAATCTGTTATACACTTATAGGTAATTGTTTGGTCGAATTGGAAAGGTACGATGAGGCATTCGAGAATTTTGATAAAGCGGTGATTCAGCTTAAAGAACTTGATAATTCTTATGGAATGCTAGTACTTATGAGATTATTGCGCCGCTTATGAAAAACAAGGTAGCAAAACCATTGCTTTGGATTTTTATGAGAAAGCATATGCAATTTTTGTTGAACGTAAAGCGTATGATAATATCAAAACGGTTTGTTTAAATATATCTAACTTATATTCAAAAACATTAAATTTCGAAAAAGCACTAGAATATTACATCCATTATTCCAATTACAAAGATTCTGTTTTTAATGTGGAAAGTAACAAACAAGTATTGGAAATAGAAGGAAAGTATGAAAGTGAAAAACAAAAACAACAAATTGAGTTGCAAGAAGCAAAATTGAGTCAGCAACAAACCCGACAAAATATTTTAATGATTGGTATTGGTGTAGCAGTTCTTTTAATGTTATTGTTCTTTTTTCGTTATTATGAAAAACAAAAGTCGAACAAGGCATTGTCGATTGCAAATGAAAATTTAGAAGTTAAAAATGATATCATTCAATTAAAAAATAAAGAAATTACAGATAGTATTGAATACGCTAAACGTATTCAAAATACATTGCTTCCTTCCGAAAAATACATTTGGCAAACATTGAAACGACTGAATAATAAATAGTGTTTTATGACAAAAAAAGAACGTTTCGAGAAAATAATAGATTACTTCAGCAAAAATCATCCAATTGCAGAAACGGAATTGCATTATAAAAATCCATATCAATTATTAGTAGCTGTTATATTATCTGCTCAATGCACCGATAAGCGTGTAAACATGGTTACACCTGCTTTGTTTAAGGCATTTCCTAAGCCCGAAGTGATGGCAGAAGCAAGCAGCGATGAAGTGTTTCAATATATTCGAAGTATTAGTTACCCCAATAATAAAGCAAAACATTTAGTAGGGATGGCACACATGCTCATTCACGATTTTAAAGGTATTGTGCCTTCTGAAATAAATGACTTGCAAAAATGCCTGGTGTTGGTCGCAAAACAGCAAATGTAATTGCCTCTGTTGTTTATGATAAACCCGCTATGGCTGTTGATACGCATGTGTTTCGTGTTTCGGCTCGTTTGGGACTCACTACCAATTCAACTACACCACTCGAAACCGAAAACAATTAATCAAGTTTATTCCTGAAGAAAAGGTAGCAGTCGCTCACCATTGGTTGATTTTGCATGGACGCTATGTTTGTACTGCTCGTAGTCCTAAGTGCCACGAATGCGAATTAAAAGCCTATTGCAAATATTTTGAAGCCTTAACAAAAAAGAAAAAAACAACATAGCAATGAAAAATTGTTTTCTATTAATTATTGCTTGTTTTGCTGTTGTGTTGAGTTTTTCTCAAGAAAAAAAATATTCAGTTTATTTAATTGGCGATGCCGGTGAGCATACGCAACCGCACGAAGCATTGCTCAAATTAAAGCAAGAATTAAACAATGATGAAAAAAGTTCGGTCTTGTTTTTAGGAGATAATGTGTATCCTAGTGGCTTGGATCTAAAAGATTCAAATTCCATTCTTCGAATGAATGCTCAATTAAATATTTTAAAATCATATGTTGGACAAGCCTATATTATACCAGGTAACCACGATTGGGATGCTCAAAAACGAAAAGGGAATAAAAAACTGTATGCTCAGCAGTTGTACGTTGATTCCTTTTTACGAAATCAATCCACTATTGTAAATAAATTAAACGGTGCCTTTTACCCAAAGGATGCTTTGCCGGGGCCACATTCTGTTTTATTAGCAAATAAACTTCGTTTGATTATTATCGACACACAATGGTTTTTACATGTTTTTAAAAAGAATTCAATTGGTTCAAAAAAAATACTGAAAAAGTGTTTTTTGAAAAGTTAGATAGCATGTTGCTGTATTCAAAAAATAATCAGGAACAGGTTATTATTGCAGGCCATCATCCTTTGTATACAAATGGAAATCATTCTAAAAAAATGCAACCACTTCGATTTATGGTGAATTATGTTCCACCATTTCAGTTGTTTGGATTGGCTGGTTTGTATCGTTTGTTTTCTCAGGACATCGATAGCCGACATTATAAGCAGTTTCGCAAAAAAATGTTTGTTTTGTTTGATAAATACGATCATCTAATTTATGTTTCTGGCCATGATCATAACATGCAGTATTTTAATATAGGAAATGATAAGTATATTGTTAGTGGCTCCGGAAGTAAATTGTCGGGTTTACAAAAGAAAAAACGATTTGAATCGAAGTGGGAGAGTGATCAATCGACTGGATTCATTCGATTAGATTTCTATTCGGATGGCTCTATGAAAATCAATGCTGTTAAGCCCAATGAATCAATTTTGATTGAATAAACTTATTTATTGAACTCTTTGCAATATTTTTCAATCAAGTTGAATGCCTTTTCATTGTTCAAGCCATCTGCTTTCTCTAAATCTTTACATGCACCTTTTTTATCACCCGAAGCAAATTTGATGGACGCACGGTTGATGTAAGCAGGTGAGTAGTCAAACTTTATTTTAATTGCTAAATCCAAATCTTCTAGTGCACCTGCAAAATTTTTCATTGCACCTTTTGCAGTTCCTCTATTTGTTAATGCAATGAAGTTTTTCGGATCTTGTTTTATTACTTCATCGTAATCACGAACCGCTCCAGAGTTATCATTGATGTTGATTCGGGTTGCTCCACGTATGATGAGTGCGTCAACATTGTCGGCTTCGTATTCTAAAAAACGACTTAAATCTTTGTCGGCAGCTTTAAAATCTCCACCATTGTATTTTGTTTTACCTCTCCAAAAGTAAGCTTCATTTCTATCTGGGTTTACTTCAATCACTTTGTTAAAATCGTTTAGCGCAAGTACATAGTCTTTTTTGAAATCATGAAATAATTTTCCTCGTTTAAACAATGCATCTTCATGGTTTGGATTTAATTCTATCGCTTGCGATAAATCCGTAATTACAGCTTGTTTGTCTTTTCCTTTTTCCTTTAATGTTGCTCTTAAGTAATAGGATTGAGCATCTTCATAATTTCTGTCGATTGCTTTATTGAAATCACTTTCTGCTTCTTTCATTTTTCCTAATTCCATTTGAGCAACACCACGTTCTCGGTATGCTTCGTATTTAGTCGTGTCAATCTCTAATGCTTTATCAAAACTTAAAACCGCATTTTTATAATCTTTGGTTTTGGTTTGCGCAATGGCAAGTCGGTAATAACCTTCCGAACCAGCATTAGCTTTTAGCTTTTTTGTAATCTTTTATGGCTTCTAAATAGAGTTTGTTTGCAGCTTTAGTATCATTATTTTTTAAACGCACTTTAGCTGTATCGCATTTGTAGTTCCCTACTTTGATAAAGCTTCCAGCAGCATCTGCCGTATCAACTTTGGGCTTCTTCTTCTTGTGCAATAAGATGAATTGAAATCATCGAAAAAAATAAAGTGCAGATAGCAAGAATGTGTTTTTTCATGGAGTAGGATAGTTGAAAATAGAATTAACTATCCTCTAATTTACGACTTATTTTTTTGAATTCGCATAATACGACATCGCAAATCGTACGTCCGAATACGTGTATTCTTCTCCCAAAGCATTTTTGATAGGTCCAAACAAGGTTGTATCCAAGCTATTGGCAACCGTAATAATGTCCTTTAATTTTTTCTCATCCACAAATTGAGTTACATCCAGCAATCCCAAGGATACATAATAGGCAAGGTGACTTTCAATGGTGCCAGCAACCATGCTTCGTTCGGTAGCAATTTCTTCAATGGATTTCCCACTTTTGAATAAATCAAAACTGATGCGTTTGGTATCGGGTTTCTCTTTTTTTTCGGTCAGCCCTTTTTCTTTTTTTGTCTTTTTCTTTTTTGTTTCAGAAAGAATAGCACCTACTTCGGTTACTCGTTCTTCATTTTCTTTGCTTGTATGGATGGTTTCTTTCGAAAATTCAGTATTGTTATTAGCAGAAAGCACCATTGCTTGTGCTTTTTGAATCAATTGCAATTGTTTGAAGAAAAGCGCATCCAATTCAGCTAATTCTTGCAGGTATGTTTTGATGCGTTTTTCATCTTTTAGTTTTTCAAGTTGTGCCAACACTTTTTTTGAAAAACCTTTAAGGATTGGACTAAAATGAGATTGAGCAGCAGTTACACGGTCGAGCAACTGTTGTTTGTAGTCAGGAGCGTTTGTTTGAAAAATAATACTTAATTGATTGATGAACTTATCGGCAACAATTTTACTTGCTTCTAATTCCTTGTATAATTCATTCGCCCAATCGAAGTGTTTTTGTTTGGCCGATTTCTGTTCATCTTTTTGATAACTTTCTAAATGCAATTTTAATTTACCAGCAGTATCTGAAAAACTGAAACATTGGATGATGTAATTTTGAAAACGCATGTGATTCTTTTTCAAAAATGGAATCCAATTCATCGGTCGTGTCTTTCGAATTGCTAAACAGCTTAATTGTTTCATCAATACTTATGCTGTTGTAGTTGATAGGTGAAGCCAATACCAAGCCGTTTAATGAGGTTAATCGTGATAAAGCAACATACACTTGTCCAGGTGCAAACGCACTTCCAATATCAATAATTGCTTTGTCGAATGTTAAGCCTTGACTTTTATGAATGGTAATTGCCCAGGCTAATTTTATAGGATACTGAGTGTATGTTCCTACAATCTTTTCCTCAATTTCATTTGTCATTTCATTGAGTGAATACTTTATGTTTTGCCATTCGTATTTTTCAACACTCACTGGTTTTGAATCGTCCTCAAACTGTACTTCAATTTTGTTTGAATTAATATCCGAAATGCGTCCTATTTTCCCATTAAAGAAACGTTGAGCACCAGTAGGGTCATTTTTGATGAACATAATTTGAGCACCTTTTTTCAGCTCTAAATTTTGATCGATTGGATACGCAAATTCATTGAAATCGCCCGTTGATTCCGCTTTAAAGAAATAGGAGGAGGAGCTTAGTTTTTGTAATTCTTGTTTGTTTAAACTATCCGCTTTGTGTTATGTGTTGTAAGTTGAATGTAGTTTTCGTTACTAGCAGGAACAAAGCTGGGTTTGTAAAAGGTGTTTAACAATTCAATGTCCTGCGCTGTTACTTGATTGGTGCGTAAATTATTTAAAACAGAAATGAAGGTATTATCTGCCTGACGGTAGATTTTATCCAATTCGATGTACAAGGGTTTGTTATTTTGTAATACTTGTGCATCAAAAAAGAAAGGGCGATTTGTAATACGATTTTAAATAATTCCATTCGTCATCTTTACCACAGGCGGCAATTGAAGCATATCGCCAATAAACAATACTTGAACTCCACCAAATGGGATTGCATTTTTTCTGCGAACACTTCTTAAAACAGTATCCATTGCATCGAGCAAATCGGCACGCAACATACTTACTTCATCGATGATGAGTAATTCCAATTCCTGAATTAATTTTCGTTTGGTACTATTCAATTGTAATTGTTTGAATAGGGTAGTGGGTGTATTTATTTTTGAATTTTCGGTAAAATTTGCATTGGCATTACGGTCGGGAATAAACGCACCAAATGGTAATTGAAATAAAGAGTGTAAGGTTACGCCACCTGCATTGATGGCTGCAATGCCTGTTGGTGCCGCAATAACGGTGTTTTTGTAAGTATGTTTAATGATGTATTTTAGAAAGGTGGTTTTTCCTGTTCCAGCTTTCCCTGTTAAGAATACATTTTTATTGGTATTGTTAATGAATTTAGAGGCAATGGATGCTTCTCTATTTTCATTTGTTGTGCCTTGCATGAATTGTTTAATTATTACAGGGCTAAATTATAGATTTATATCTTGAGAGTCGGTAATAATCGGATAAGTTTTAAACAGATTTTATTTAAGCTGCTCAATTTTTCAATAAAAACAAGTTTGAATTTTTCTTTGATTTGTATTTTACTTTCCAATACAGAACCTTGAGAAAATATTCGTTAAAGATCATCACTCGAAATTTCACCAGTGATGGTACCTAAATGGTGCAATGCCTGACGAATGTCCATTGCTAAGAAGTCGCCCGAAACATTGCTGTTTAAGCCTTCCAATACTTTTATCAATGCACTATTGGTATGGCGCAACGCTTCCACATGTCGCGCATTGGTAACAATGGTTTCGGTAACGTTTACGGTTGAATTGTCAAACAGGGTTACTAAATGTTTTTTTAATTCATCAATACCCGTTTGTTCTTTTGCCGAAATAAAAATCATGTTTTTAAATTCAGCAAATTCACGGTAGGTATATTCCATATCTTCTTTGTCAATTTTATTGGCAACTAATACCAGTTGTGAATTGTGAAGATGTGGTTCTATTTCTGAAACAATTTGTTTTAATTCGTTTGGCGTTATTTCATGCACATCAAATAAATAAATGGCGATGCTCGACAATTTAATTTGTTCGTATGCTCTTTCTACACCAATACTTTCAATAATGTCGGTTGTTTCACGAATACCTGCCGTATCAATAAAGCGGAACAAAACTCCATCAATACTAATTTCATCTTCAATTACATCGCGCGTTGTTCCAGGTATTTCACTTACAATTGCTTTTTCTTCATTCAGTAATGCATTTAGCAAAGTAGATTTTCCTGCATTGGGTTTCCCAACAATGGCAACTGGAATTCCATTTTTGATGACGTTTCCAACTTCAAATGAATCGATCAATCGTTGAACAATCCGTTGAATGCTTGTAACTAAATTTTTTAAATCGCTACGGTCAGCAAATTCAACATCTTCTTCCGAAAAGTCGAGTTCCAACTCTATTAAGGATGCAAAGTCGATCAGGTTCTGACGAAGCAATTTTATTTTGTTCGAAAAACCACCACGCATTTGTTGCATGGCAACTTGGTGTGAGGTAGCTGAATTGGAAGATATTAAATCGGCAACAGCTTCGGCTTGTGATAAATCGAGTTTGCCATTCAAGAATGCACGCAAGGTAAATTCGCCTTGAGTTGCCAAACGAGCACCTTTACGAATAAACAACTGAATGATTTGTTGTTGAATGTAAGGTGAGCCATGGCAAGAAATTTCAACTGTATTTTCGGCCGTATACGAATGAGGTGCTTTGAACACACTTGCTAAAACTTCATCCAGAATAACATCCCCATCGTGAATTACCCCAAAATGAATGGTATGGGTTTTAACTTCTTCTAAGTTCTTCTTTTTTAGCGTTTTAGTGCCAAAAACGCTGTTGCAAATACGAATGGCATCGGGGCCCGACAAGCGAATAACACCAATAGCGCCAATGCCTTGAGGGCTGGCTAAAGCAACTATGGTTTCGGTATGTAGGTTTTTTGTCAAAATGCAATCGTTTTATCCGACTAAATTAACCTAAATCCCTTAATTGGCAACCATCTGAGTAAAAAAAAAGAATTTCCTTTGTAATAATGGCTTAAAACTATAATTTAGCGTTCGCAAAATTGATGAATCCGAACAGATTCGACAATAACTAAGAACCATTAACAAACAATCAAACAAATGAGCGTATTAGTAAATAAAAATTCGAGAGTAATTGTACAAGGTTTTACAGGTAGCGAAGGAACTTTCCATGCTGGACAAATGATTGAGTACGGAACCAATGTAGTTGGTGGTGTTACTCCTGGAAAAGGTGGTTCTACTCATCTTGATAAACCAGTTTTTAATACTGTTAAAGAAGCGGTTGACAAAGCGGATGCAAACGTGTCGATTATATTTGTACCACCAGCATTTGCTGCTGATGCAATTATGGAATCTGCTGAAGCAGGTATCAAAGTAATCATTTGTATTACAGAAGGTATTCCTGTAAAGGATATGATTGCTGTTAAAGAATATTTAAAAGATAAAGATTGCCGTTTAATCGGTCCAAACTGTCCAGGTGTTATTTCTGCTGATGAAGCAAAAGTGGGTATTATGCCAGGATTCGTTTTCAAAAAAGGAAATGTTGGTATCGTTTCTAAATCTGGTACGTTAACATACGAAGCTTCTGACCAAACTGTAAAAGCTGGTTTAGGAGTAACTACAGCTATTGGTATTGGTGGAGATCCAATTATTGGAACAACTACTAAAGAAGCAGTTGAATTATTGATGAATGATTCAGAAACACATGGTATCATCATGATTGGTGAAATTGGTGGTAATTTAGAAGCAGATGCTGCTCGTTGGGTTAAAGCGGATGGAACCGTAAACCAGTTGTAGGATTTATCGCAGGTGAAACAGCTCCAAAGGTAGTACAATGGGTCATGCTGGTGCTATTGTTGGTGGTGATGATGATACTGCAGAAGCAAAAAAGAAAATTATGCGTGAGTGCGGAATCATTGTTGTTGATTCTCCTGCTGATATCGGAAAAGCAATGGCAAAAGCATTGGCTGAAGATTCTCGTAAAGCGAGTCCTCACCACCATGCAAACAGAGTTGACTAATTAAATTGATTATCATAAAAACAAAAAGCTCCGAAAGATTCTTTCGGAGCTTTTTGTTTTATCTAACATCTTGTTATCTAATATCTTAGATATTACTTCTTCTTCCCACCAATCTTATATACAAAGCCTAAAGTTAATCCACCGGTTGCAGCAGATGTTGGTTCGTATTTATTGTAAATGAATGAATCACTTAAATCCTGACCTAATGCATCCACACCTTTTAAATCGGTAAAGCTGTATTGCAAACGCATTCCTACTAAAATTGCCATTGGACTTTCTTCTCCAAAAGGAATAGCAGCACCAAAGCCTAATACTCCTGAGAAATAAGAACTAGAAAAGTTTTTAGTAACGGAAGCGGAAATAGCAGTATCAGCATTCATATAATTTCCAGTTCGTTTATAATCAGCAGCTGAAATCATGTTGTATTGTGCACCCACTTCCAGGTAAGCACCACCTGTTGATTTTAATTTAAACATTACAGGAACTTGTATGGTGCTCAAATTAATGCTCGATGTGTAATCGGTTGTGTTTAAAATTACACCACCAACTTTTGTTTCTAATTTTCCAGTAAATGCTGCTTTGTGGTTTCCCATCAATCCTTCAATTCCAAATCCAACATTTCCAAAATAAGCAGCAAAGCCTAAACCATAATTGAATCCCCAGCCCATGTCATAATCTTGACTATCGCCAGTATTCGAAATGTTTTTATTAAATAACCAAGTGGAATTAGCCAAGCCTTTGGCATGGATTTCAAAGGTATTTACTTTTTCTTTTTTTTGCAGGTTCTTGTGCAAATGAAGCTGTTCCAATTGCAATTACTAATAGAGGATTTTTTCATGATTAATGGGTATTGTTTACTCAAATATAATAATAATGTTTGGAATTAAAATGCTGTTATGATGCATATCATTTATTAGTTTTTTTTTAGTTGTAAATTTATGAGTGCAATACTGCATAATTTTAATTTATAAGCAATGAGAAAAATATTGACCTTGTTTTTGGTTGTGCTCGTTTCATTTATAAGCGCACAAGATACCATTCATAAAATTGATGGGAATATTGTTGTTGGTAAAATAACTGAAATCAATAATTCGGATGTTAAGTTTAAAATGTACAATTCGGATATTAGTGTAACGGAATCGAAAAGTAATATCCATCATATTGTATATACGAATGGACTAAAAGAGTTTTACAATACATCTACTGGAACTCGCTATACTGCACCTGAAACAACAACAATGTATACTCCAATGGCAGCTTCCACTGTCTCTGAAAAGAAATATGGTCACAATGTTATTTCCTTGAATTTTTCGGAAACCATTTTTACTAATTTTGGTTTTTCGTACGAACATATATTGCCAAATGGAAATTTCTCCTTTAAAATTCCAATTTCATTTGGTTTAGGAAGTAAACCTTATGAAAGTAATTACAATGGCACATCGGAAAATACCGATTATATGCGCAATAAAATCTATGGAACCGGTTTAGAATTTAATATTTACCCTGTAAAAGCAGAACGTAGTGGATTTTATGTTGGATTATCGGGGGAGTATGGACAGTTTAATTATTTTCAAACGGTAGTTCCTGTTGGGAATAACTATATAGGAACATATTCCTATGCTAAATACGTTGGAACACATTATGCAGGAATGTTTCACCTAGGCGGTTTTGTAGGACTAACAGATAATTTATTGCTTGGAGCGAAAGCGGCAGTGGGCTACAAACGTCAAGAAACGATATTGGATGATTATACGCGTTTTAAATGTACGCTCGACTTAACTATGTCTTACCGATTTTAATGAATAGTTAATGTTATAGTTGGAATAGAAATTGTTTACCACTTAAACCATTTGGTGTATTTAAGGTATTCTTCTATTCTCATTCCATAGTCAATGTGCAATCCAAGGCTTGCTTTTTTTCGTTCCCAATAATTTTTTCGCTCTTTCAAAGGAATGAAATTTTCTTTAAAAGCTAATGTGGTGTTTATTTCAGGTTCATCACAATGTTTCATGTAACGAATTCTCCTTGGCTGAATATTTATAAAATCGATTTCAGTATTTCTAATTCGTTCAGTATAATTTGTAAGTAAAAAACCTTGAATCGGGTCGGTTGCAATTGCAATATTCTTTAATCCTTTTTCTTCACATATTTGTAGGCCGTAGTAAATGTTTTCGCTGCTATGTTCAGCCTTCGGTTCTATTATGATACGCTCTTTAGGAATCCCCATTTTTACTGCATACATCGCCATTATATAGCCTTCGTTGTAGGGAGAGTGAACCGCACCACCACTAAAAATGAAATAATTAGCTAGGTTGTTTTCATATAAATGCAATGCCCACAAAAGACGAAATTTAATAACGTCATTCCATTCTTTACCATCGTGAGGAAATCCAGGGATAATTACGGCATCGTAGCGAGCTTTTGATGCGGTAGCATATCCCTTTCCTGGATGGTGTTTAATCATTGCACAGGACGATAAAATGAATGCTAACAAAGTAGCAGCAATAATTTTGGGTTTCATTTTAAACTTTTTGCGTGTTATTGATTATTTCTTCCGCCTGTTTTATTTCCATTGTAGTAATGGGCAATGAAAATAGTTCTGGTGTTTGATCTTTAAATGTCTCCTTAATTAATTCTTCAATTTTGTTAAAAAGCAATGCTTTTGTCTTAGCTGTAATCACATAAATAGGCTGCTTTTCAATTTTGTCATCAACTATACTTAATCGAGTTACGTTTACTTTTAAATTGATATCAACTGCTAATTTTTTTGTCAATAACAATTCAGCTATTTTCTCTATTGTTTTCTCATTTTCCGAAGCAATGTTTAATAAAATCATAGTTGTAGATTTAAACGGTTTTCATATTTTCAATTTTTTTCATTACCTCTAATCGAAGTTCTTCTTTGTAATTGATCAACAGTGTACGAATGCTTTTGTCGCCAATGGATAACATTTGTGCTGCAAGAATTCCTGCATTTTTTGCACCATTCAATGCTACGGTTGCAACTGGAACACCGCCTGGCATTTGTAAAATGGATAAAACGGAATCCCATCCATCGATTGAATTACTCGATTTAATAGGAACACCAATTACTGGAAGAGGAGAAAGAGATGCAATCATTCCTGGAAGATGCGCTGCTCCGCCTGCACCAGCAATGATTACTTCAATGCCACGTTCATGCGCATTTGTAGCATATTCCATCATTCGGTGAGGTGTTCTATGTGCCGAAACCACCGTTACTTCATGCGGGATGTTTAATTTTGTTAATACGTTTGATGCTTCCATCATTATAGGTAGATCCGAATCGGATCCCATTATAATTCCAACTTTTTTTAATTCCATGACTTTACTTTTAGAGTTTCACTTACTTTTTTTGCTTTTAGTTTTGCTTTTTCAATTGACTTGTCGAGGACCGTTACATGGCCCATTTTTCGGAATGGCTTCGTTTCTTTTTTTCCATAAATATGGATTTTGGTTCCTTCTATCGACATCGTTTCTGTTAGTCCTTCGTATTTCACCAAACCTGTTTCATTTTTTTCACCCAATAGGTTAATCATAACCGAAGGAATTTTTATTTCTGTTGATCCTAATGGAAAGCCCAATATTGAACGCAAATGTTGCTCATATTGTGAGGTAATACAGCTTTCAATCGTGTGATGTCCGCTATTGTGAGTACGTGGAGCAATTTCATTGACTACTATTTCCCCGATTTATCAATAAAAAATTCGACTGCTAAAATTCCTGTCATTCCAAGTTTTGTAATTATTTTGTAAGCTAATTCTGTTGCTTCTTTTTGGATAGGCTCCGATTCATTTGATGGACAAATTAATCGATCAACTAAATTTGCTTCGTGGTTAAATTCCATTTCTACCAATGGAAAAGATTTTGTTTCACCTTTTGTGTTTCGGGCAATAATGATAGATACTTCTTTTTTTATTTCAACTTTTTCTTCCACTAATGAGTTTCCTTCCATTAGTTTGTTGAGGTCATTACTTGAATTGATAACTTCAACTCCTTTGCCGTCATATCCTGATGTTCGAAGTTTTTGTACAAATGGAAATTGAATTTTATTCTCTTCAATCGCTTTAATTATTTCGGCTTTCGATTCGTATAATGAAAAGTTGGAACTAGGGATTGAATGTTCTTTATAAAATTGCTTTTGCAATCCTTTGTCTTGTATCAGTTTTAATATTTCTGGCTCCGGATAAATTTTTGTTCCTTCTTTTTTTAATTGTAGCAAGGCATCCGTATTTATATTTTCAATATCAAACGTGAGCATGTCTACTTTTTTGCCAAACTGATATACGGTTTCATAATCATTGTAATTGCCTTTTGTATAATTAGTACAAATGGTAGAGGCAGGGCAGTGTTCGTCAGGGTCGAGGATATATGTTTTTACATCCCAGTTACTTGCAGCCAATGCCAACATCTTTCCTAGTTGTCCTCCAGCAATAATTCCTAATTTAAAATTTGATGTTACGAGTTGTTCCATTTTAATAGATTGTATTTAGCAGTCCGAATGAATATTCTGCATCTAAAGCAGCCTTTTTGTTTTTATTTATTATTTCGTTTAGTTTAAGTTGGGCATTGATATAACTCATTTCACGACTATTTATCATGAACAATGAACTTTCCCCTGAATCAAACAATCGTTTTTCCGATTGCCATAATCGTTCGTAATTAATCACATTTTTGCTGTAAATAGCTATTTGATTTTTATAGGTGTTGTATTCATTAATTGTTGATTTAACTTTGTTCATTAACTCGTTTCTTTTATTCAGGTTATCATAAGTTGTAGTTGCTATCTTTATTTTGGTTAGTTGTAAATCACCTCGCTCTTTTCTTAAAAGAATAGGGAATCCAACAGTTACTCCCCATTTGTAATTGTTTTGATAACCCATATTTATATTTTCGGCATTAAATAGAGGATTGTAGTTTACATTCAAACTAGGTTTTAATTTATCTTGCTTCAACTTTTTTTCTACTGTCAATTGTCTAAGTTTAAAGTCGTACATTTTTAGATTTGGATGCGCGTTTATCAAGCTATCCATTTTAAAAGCATTTGTTAAGAGTATGTTTTCCTTTTCAGTTTATTGTAGCTGTTTCAGGGATTGTTTTTTCAGTTAATTCAATTGGAACATCATTTTCAAGCCATAAGTAATTTGATAAAAGCAAGGATTTTGTTCTGTAATCCATTAATGCTTGTTGTAAGTTGATGATTCGATCTTGCAACTGAATATTAGCCTCAACGGTATCTATTGCTGGTCTATCACCTAATGCTGATGTTTTTCTTACAGCATTAAATCGTTCTTGGCTGATTGTCACCGCGTTTTGATGTACCTGAAGATTTGTATATGTCAATTGCCATTCCCAATAGGCTTTACCAGCTTTATATAATAATTCATTGATCGTATTTATTTTATCAAACACCGATAACTCTTGAAATAGTTTTGCCTGTTTAAGCGTTGCTCTTCGTTCATCTATTATCAATCCTTGCAATAATGGTAATGAAATCTGACTGTACACCAATCCTTGATTAGGCACAGTGTTTTCAGGATTTAAATAGCTGCCTTGGTTTTGTTCGTATCCTCCTTTTAGTTCAAGTCCAAACCAAGTTGGAATTTTGAAGCCTCCATTTCCTAGCTCATAATAGTTTTTTGAATCATAGAATTTGTTTCTGAAGTCGTAGAACAATTTTGGATCAAAATTTCCTTTAGCTGTTAATGCAGTTGCATCAGCTGATTTAGTAATTAGTTCTGCTTGTTTGGCAAGCGGATGGTGCTGTTTTACCAATTGCAAAAAATCTACTAAACGTAATAGAGTTAAAGAGTCCTGTTGTCCATTACTAGTAATTGCAATGAGCAATAAAATAAAAAGAGCACTAAATTTATTTTTTAATTTCATACGTCTTTTTTGTTTTAGAGTCACTAGCATTCGTTTTATAATAATCAGGTGGAAATCCATTTATTTGTCGCCATAACTCATACCATACTGGTACTTCTTTAAGCAAAGTCATTGAACTTGCTCCAGCTCCCAATCTTATTTCGTGTGGCCATGCAGGGTAATTTTTATCATGCGCAACAAGTACTCTGTATTTCCCATTTTCACTTATGAAATTGTCGATTGCTACAATTTGACCTCCATAGGTTCCGTAAGATATGCCAGGCCAGCCCGAGAAAATAACGGATGGCCATCCGTCAAATTGAAGTTGAACGTGTTGACCTTTTTCTAGCAAAGGAATGTCCATTGGATTTACATACATTTCTACTGCTAATTCATAATCAGATGGCATAATGCTAATTATTTCAGCACCTTCTTTTATTGTTTCGCCTATGCCTGATTGAATCGCTTTGGTGATGTATCCATCTTGGGCGCAAGTATGTAGTACATTCCCGAGCGGATGCTGTAATTAACAAATTGGTTTTGTAATTTAGATACAGTTGCTTCAGCATCGTACATGTTTGATAATGTTGCAAATTTTTCGGATTCAGATTTTGCAATTTTATCTCTGTAATCTGCATAAATACTTTGTAATTCAATTTTAGCATTAATCACTTCGTTTTTACTACTAATAAACTTATTCTCTAAAGAAATAACTTTTGCTTGTGTTTCTTGTAGTTTTAATTTTCGTGTTTCTAAATCGGTAAGCGACTTCAATCCTTCTTTGTACAACTCTTCCATCCTGATTAATTGTTCTTTTGCAATTTTATAATTTAGTTGTGCTGCCGATAGTTCTACGCTATCGCTTTGAACTTTTAAATTTGCTTGTATCAATTTGTTTTCTGCTTGTTCATATTTTAACTTACGAGCATTAATCATTGCATCAATCTGATTGTCGTTCGCTCTTACTTTTTCCATATAGGATTTAACGGCAAATTCTTTCGATTTTAATTGTTGCTCCGTATTCCCAACTAAATTCGGATCTAAGTATTCTTCTTTTGTTTCACTAATGAAAAGGATGGTATCTCCCATTTTTACAAATTGCCCTTCTTGTACATACCATTTTTCTATTCTACCTGCTATTATTGAATGAATTGTTTGTGGTCGTTGATTTGGCTTAAGAGCAGTAACTTTTGCGCTTGATCGAATGTTTTGTGTCCAAGGTAAAAATAGAATAAGCAGTGTAATTAATCCAATTCCATAAAGTGTTTTTATAAGCTTACGATTATTCACGCGCATGGCTAATATTCGAAAGGAATTTAGGTTTTCTAAGGCTTTTTTATCCTTAATTGTGTTATGGGTTATGTTAAGCATTCTGTTATGTTTAAAATTGTTACTTCAAAATTTCACCATTATTCATATAAATAATAGTGTCCGATTTTTTTTGTAAGTAGTGGTCATTCGAAATACTAATCAATGTCCAGCCATTCTCTTTGCTCGTTAAAAAATCGATGATTTTATTTTTCTCATCCTCTTCTATAAAATCGATATGGTTTTCAAGTAATATTAATTTGGGTTTATTGACGATGCTTCTTGCTATAATTATTCGTTGAATGATGCTTTTTGATAACTTTTGTCCCGATGTGTCTATTGGTATCTAATCCTTTTGGTAATTCTTTCATGTATTCTGATAAGAATACTTTTTCAATGCCCATTGGACATCTTCAATTTTATAAAATCTCTACCAAGTGTAATATTTTCTAAAAGTGTTCCTTCAAATATTGATTCTTCTGCCAAGCCATTTCCAATTACTTTGTATAATTCAGAAATGTTATAATTTCCAATTGGCAAGCCATTCACACAAACACTTCCTGATTGAGGTTTGTATAAGCCGCTTATTAGGTGAATAAGTGTTGATTTGCCAGAACCATTGTTTCCAGAAATGCAATAGCTTTTATTCGATTCAAAATTATAGGTAATGTCTTTTAAAACAGCTTTCGACCTTCCAGGATAAGTGAAATTGAGATTTTTCAATTCAATATTAATGGGTGTTTTAATATCATGATTTAAAGATGTTTTCCGTTTTGATTGTCTAATTCCAAATCAGTTACTTGTCCAAGTTTTTCTAATGATGTAAGTATATCAAATATGTTCTCTAGATTTAAAATTATTTTTTCTGATGAATCAATTACCAATAAAATGATAATTTCTGCTGCAACAAATTGTCCAATGTTCATTTGTTGGTCTAATACTAATAAGCCTCCAACGATTAATAAACCTAAGGCTACAACTATTTTGAATAACAAAAGAAGGATGTATTGTTTCTTCAATACCTGAAAATGATTTTCTCTGGATTCTAAATAACCCGTAACACGTTCATCTGTTTTTAATTCAGGCAAATTGGTTATACCAGCAAGTTTAAAGGAGTCTTTTGATCTTGCCAGTTCTTCTAGCCATGAAACAACTTTATATTTAAATTTTGATTCATCAAGACTAGTTTCCAATCCTTTTTAGTCGTGAATTTAATAATGCTATATACCAGGATTACAAGGAGAATACTAAAAAGAATAAAAAATGGATGGTACAGCGATAATAGTATCAAGCCGAAAATGATTTGTAGAATAGCTGTAGAGAAGTCGATGATGATTTTAGCCAAACTTTTTTGTAATGTTAAAACATCAAAAAAACGGTTCATTAACTCAGGTGCATAATGCTTGTATATCTCTTCGAATTTTATTTTAGGAATTCGATAGGTAAAATCAAAAGCAGCACGCGTAAAGATTTTTTGCTGAATGGTTTCTGTGATTCTCATTTGCATTAATTGCATGTATCCACCCATTGCTATTCCTAGTGTCACTATAAATACAAGTATCATCCAGGATGCAGAAACACTTCCACCTTGAATTAAATTAATAATAGATTGAATCCCAATTGGTAAAGAAAGCGCAATCACTCCTTTAAAAAATGCATAGGTATATACCTGATATATTTCTTTGTTATCAGGTTTTAGTAATAACCAAAAGCGTTGATAGGGTGTTTTCATTTGCTGTTTTTGATTGATTGTAATCCTAAATTTGTATAGAATGTTGTGATGTAATTAGATGACTTTTGTTTGTTTGTTAAGCGAGGTAAATGCTCCGCAAAAAACACTTGCAAATGAGCCCCTTCTATTATTGTAGATAAAAGCATGTGCGGGAATTTATAGCTAGGATTAATTTCTTTGATGATGTCTGCTAATCGTGCAACAAATTGCTTGTAATTGTGAAAAGCTCCTTCTTTATTTACTTTGTCAACATCTTTTGTTAAGTATGATTTTGATGATTCGGAAATTACGATTTTATGTAATTTACTAATCTCAACACCTTCGATTATTAATTTATCATTGTTTACTGTGGTTATTAGTGCGATTGCTTTTTCAAACCTGGTTTCTGCCGAATCAATGTTTGCTGTTTCTAATACCAATCGGTATTCCATCCAACCCCAATACCACGATGTTATATATACTAACAACTGGTTTTTACTTTCAAAATATCTATATATGGATGCCTCAGGAGAATCTATCTTTAATCCGAGTTTCCTAAATGTGAAATTTTCAAAACCAATTTCATCTATCATTTCAATTGAATTCGAAACAATTTTTTTTCCCAATTCACTTGAAGATGGTTCTTTGATAAACAAGTTTTGGTTGATTGAAATTTTAAAATTTGATAGTAGATTCTTCATTTTGTATTTATTTTATGCAAATATAATAGTAATACTATCAATAATGTTAGTTTTAGTGTTAATATTTGTGAAAATGATTAAAATGCATTGTAAATCAGGTTGTTAAATTTATACCGAATGACTAGAATTTCTTTTATCTTTGTTTCATAACCAAACACACATAATTGTATGAAATTATTAGAAGGAAAAGTAGCTTTAATAACAGGTGCTTCTCGTGGTATTGGACGAGGTATTGCATTGAAATTTGCAGAACAAGGGGCAAATGTTGCATTTACCTATCTGTCATCTGTTGAAAAAGGTGAAGCCTTAGCTAAAGAATTAGAAGCGTATGGAGTAAAAGCAAAAGGATATCGTTCGGATGCAGCTGACTTTAAAGCAGCGGAAGAATTAGTAAATGCAGTTGTTGCCGATTTTGGAACAGTGGATGTATTGGTTAACAATGCTGGCATTACTCGCGATACATTATTAATGCGTATGACAGAGCAACAGTGGGATGAAGTAATGAATGCGAATTTAAAATCGGTATTCAATTTAACAAAAGCGGTTCAAAAACCAATGCTTAAACAACGCAAAGGTTCTATTATAAATATGAGCTCGGTTGTAGGTGTTAAAGGAAATGCGGGACAATCAAACTACGCAGCATCAAAAGCTGGTATTATTGGTTTCACTAAATCAGTGGCACTTGAATTGGGTTCTCGTAACATCCGTTCCAATGCAATAGCTCCAGGTTTTATTGAAACCGAAATGACAGAAGTGTTAGATCCAAAAGTGGTTGAAGGTTGGAGAGATAGTATTCCATTGAAACGTGGTGGATCTGTTGATGACATTGCAAATGCAACAATTTTCTTGGCATCAGATATGAGCGCATACATTACAGGACAAACATTAAATGTTTGTGGTGGAATGTTAACTTAATAAATTTATTTTCTTGAAATTATAGAGAGCCGTGGAGAAAAACTCTGCGGTTCTTAGTTTAATCTGTTATACAATCAAATGAACATTATCACAGAGTACCCTATATGGCTAAGTGTTTTTTGCATTCTTGCAGGAATTGCTTATGCTGCTATATTGTACTTTCGTGATAAGCGATTGGCAGAAATCAATAAGTGGCTCATTCGTTTGATGGCCTTTTTTAGATTTATAGTTATTACATTATTAGCTTTTCTATTACTTTCACCACTTTTAAAATCAGTCGTTCGGGAAGTCGAAAAACCTGTTATCATTATTGCTCAAGATAATTCAGAATCAATAGTGGTTGGAAAAGATTCCAATTTCTATAGAAATGAATACAAGCAAAAAATGAATGCACTTATTGAAAAATTAAGTGATAAATATGAAGTTCGTTCCTATTCATTTGCTGATCAAATAAAGGAAGCATATCGTATGGATTCAATTCAGTTCAACGAAAAGCAAACCGATATTTCATCTTTGTTCGAAGAGCTAGAAACTCGCTATAGTAATCGCAATGTAGGTGCTGTTATTATAGCTACAGACGGTATTTATAATAAAGGTAGTAATCCCATTTATTCAACAGCAAAATTTAAGAACACGATATATACAATTGCACTGGGCGATACAACGGTTAAAAAAGATGTTGTTTTGTCGAAAGTAGAACATAATCGTTTAGCTTATTTAGGAAATCAATTTCCAATAGAAGTTGTTATAAATGCGAAACAATTTAAAGGAAAATCTTCTGTTTTGTCAATCACTAAAGCTGGAGTAAAAGTGTTTTCTCAAAACTTGAGTTTTAATTCGGATGCCTATACTGTAACGGTCCCCGTTTTATTAGATGCTAAAGAAATTGGTTTGCAAAAATACTCCGTTGTTATTTCTCCGCTTTCGGATGAAATGACCATTGCCAATAATTCAAAGGATATATTTGTTGATGTATTGGATGCTCGTCAAAAAATTCTCATTTTATCCGAAGCTCCTCATCCCGACATTGCTGCTATTAAACAATCAATTGAAGCAAATCAAAACTACGAGGTATCTAGTTTTATAATAGACGATTTTAACGAGGCATTAAAAAAATACAACTTGGTTATTTTATACCAATTACCAAGTCTGAAAAATAATGCAACAAAAATTATTACAGAATTAAAAACTGCGAACATTCCTTTTTGGGTTTTTTCTGGAGCAAATTCAGTTCTAAAAAAAGATTTATCAGGAGCTGCACCTTCCCCCAAAACAAATGAAGTAGAGCCATTACTTGAGCAGAACTTTCCTTTATTTACCATAAGCGATGATTTTAAAAATGCAGTAAATAATTTCCCTGCTGCAATAGCTCCATTCGGTACATTTCAAACAGATAACAATAGCAATGTATTGCTTTATCAGCGCATTGGGATTGTAGATACAAAAACGCCATTGATGACCTTTAATCAGGGGAATGAAACAAAGAGTGCACTTTTTGTTGGTGAGGGTATATGGAAATGGCGTTTACAGGATTATGCAGCGCATGGTAATCATTTGGTGTTTGATGAATTCATTTCTAAAACAGTACAATATTTATCCGTTAAAGTAGATAAAAGCTTTTTTAGAATTATAACGAAAAATAACTTTTTTGAAAACGAAGTGATAGAAATGGAAGCTGAAGTGTATAATGAAAGTTATGAATTGATAAATACTTCCGATGTCGAAATCGTTATCATCAATTCAGAAAATAAACGTTATCCTTTTTCATTCAGTAAAACAACAAATGCGTATCGTTTAAATGCAGGTATGCTTCCTGTTGGCGATTATAAATTTGAGGCGAAGGTGAAAGCCGGGGAGAAGAATTATGTTCAGAAAGGTTCGTTTAGCATTGCGGCATTAAAAGTAGAATTGAACAATACAGTAGCCGATCATCAGCTTTTGTATGGATTGGCGAAAAATCATTCTGGCGAGCTGGTGTATCCAGCCGATATAGATAAGCTTGCTGATAAACTAAATGCACGCGAGGATATTAAGTCGGTATCCTATTCCGAGAAAAAATTAAATGAATTGATTAGTTTAAAATGGATTTTCTTTTTATTGCTAGCCCTTCTGAGTATCGAATGGTTTATGCGTAAACGTAATGGAGCCTATTAAAGCATGAATTTTTCTTTTAAAAAATCACCTAGCTTTTTTGCAATAATTATTGTTTTTATTGTTCTTGTTTTTGCTTCCTTCAAATTTAATTTGTGGAAACAAAATAGAATTATTGTTGATGCTCCCAGTTACTACACCTATTTGCCTGCGTTGTTTATACACCACGATCTAAGCCTCAATTTCATTGATCAAAATCCGGCCTATTACAAAGATAAAATTTGGTATTATAAGATTGAAAACGATAAAAAATTAATCAAACATCCTTTGGGTTTTAGTTTGATGGTATCTCCATTTTTTGCAGTTGGACATCTTATTGCTAAACTTACAAATGCGCCACCCGATGGCTATTCCTGGCCTTATCAAAATGCAATTACGATTGGTGTTTGGATTTATTTGTTTATAGGTTTATGGTATCTTCGGAAACACTTGCTGAATCATTTTTCGGAAAAAATGGTAGCTGTTACCACCATTTCAATTGTATTAGCTACTAATTTGTTTTGGTATTCGAGTTTTGAATCCATTATGCCTCATGCTCTTTCCTTTTCCTTATTTTGTATTGCAAATTATTCCTTTTTTCAATGGTTGAATACATCTTCTAAAAAACAATTATTCATTTTTGCAATTTGTTTTGCATTAAGTGT
This sequence comes from Bacteroidota bacterium, assembly GCA_016707685.1. Classification (GTDB taxonomy): domain Bacteria; phylum Bacteroidota; class Bacteroidia; order 2-12-FULL-35-15; family 2-12-FULL-35-15; genus 2-12-FULL-35-15. Next base: position 34,181 of record JADJHE010000018.1, on the reverse strand, counting down.
TTTAATTCGCCCATTAGCAGTATCAGTTTTGCTTTATTTTATAATTGCAGCAATTAGCTTTAAAAATGGAATTAAACCATTTCTTTTGTTTTTAAAATCAAACCTAACTCCCTTACTACTTTTCTTTTTTGATAGCTTTTTGATTGGCTCTTTGCAATTTGTTTATTGGAAGTATGCTACAGGCAAGTGGATGTATGATGTATACATGGATGAACATTTTATATTCAATAGTCCTCAAATACTTCCTTTTTATTTAGTTTTCGTAAAGGCATTTTTGTTTACACGCCTATATTGATTTTTGCACTAATTGGTTTAGTTAGTCTGTTTAGAACAAACAAAACTTTTTTCTATTCAATTACTTCACTAATGGTGCTAACCGTTTTTATATTGTCATCTTGGTGGGCATGGAGTTATGGAATTAGCTGGGGCATTCGACCAGTAATTGACTACTATGCTTTTTTAGCTTTTCCATTAGCAGCAGGTTTTTCAGTTGTTGGTTCTTCAAAATTACGAATGATGATTGTTGTTTTTGTTGTTTTTCTATTTGCGAGTTTTAATCTGTTTCAAACCTGGCAATATAAAAGGGTTTCATCCATTACGATGATATGTCACGTGAGGCTTATTTTGAGGGTTTATTTCAAACAAAAAAATCGGAGCAATGGACCGATTTGCTAAAGCCGTACAACTGGAAACGAAGAATAGCAGGTATGCCACAGATTGAGTATTCAAAACAATTTATTGATGCAATTCCAGAAACGCAAGCGGTTTATTTTAGAGGGTTTAATCAATTGTACACATCTTCGAGTGTTCAGTCTGATTATTTATTTACTTGTTACTACAATGCTATTAGTAAGGAGGAATTATTTTATATTAAACGTATAGATGAGAATGTAGTTGCTATAAAAGCTGCGAACAATCGTTTTCTTTCTGTTAAACCTTTGGAGCACGATATCATAGTTGCAGATGCTGTTGGAATAACGGATACTGAAAAATTTATAATGACAGTTGTTTCAGAAAATGATAATCGTATTCGTTTGCAAACAATGGATAAAAAATATTTAACAATTGGTGATAAATTTCCTTATATCATTCGTTCCTTAGTTGATACTCCTGGTAATTCAGAAACATTTCGATTGTATGTAATAGACGATTATCAATAACATGGAAGCGGATAAAAAAACATATTTTAATACGATTGCACCTACACGCATTAAACAGCGAAAGGCAAAGTCCTACTATTGGAATGATATCACTAACTATTGTGATTATTTTATTCATGAGGATATTTCTGTTTTAGAAATTGGTTGTGGAACCGGTGAGTTGTTAAATGAAATAAAAGCAAAAACGAAAGTTGGAATTGATTTTAGTGAGTTGATGATTGAACAGGCAAAAAAACAATATCCCACTTTAGATGTTCGTGTAATGGCTGCTGAAGAAATTCAACTGGAACAAAAATTTGACTTAATAATACTTTCAAATTTAATTGGCTATTTGGACGACATTCAATTGGTGTTTGAAAAGCTACATGCACTTTGCCATGCCAACACAAAAATCATTATCACCTATTATAATTTTTTGTGGGAACCTATTCTCAAATTTGGAGAATGGATTGGTTATAAAACCAAAACACCTCGTCAGAATTGGTTAAGCTTAGCGGAAATAAACAATCTTCTTTTTCTATCTGGATTTCACGTTTATCGAAATTCACGAAGCATGATTTTTCCTTTATACATTCCATTGATTTCTGAACTAATGAACAATGTATTGGCAAAATTGCCTGTTTTAAGATTATTATCCATCAACAATTACACGTTTGCAAAAGCATTACCTAAAAATTCAATTGAAAAGGAGTTGTCAGTATCCATAATTGTACCTGCAAGAAATGAAAGCGGTAATATTCAAAATTTATTGAATCGATTGCCACAATTAGGTAGTTCTACTGAGTTGATTTTTGTTGAAAGCGGATCAACAGATGATACATGGGAGAAAATAACAACAGTTCAAGAATCTTCATCTTCCCATTTTAAAACACAAGCCATTCAAATAAATGAAAAAGGAAAAGCTCCTGCAGTTCGAAAAGGTTTTGATTTAGCAACAGGCGATGTCTTAATGATATTGGATGCAGATTTAACAGTTGCACCAGAGGATTTGATCAAATTTTATAATGCAATAGCTTCTGGCAAAGCCGATTTTGTGAATGGTTCTCGATTAGTGTATCCCATGCAAAAGGAAGCTATGCGCTTTTTAAATCTTTTAGGGAATAAATTTTTTAGTCAAACATTTACATGGTTGCTCGATCAGCCCATTAAAGATACACTCTGTGGTACAAAAGTTTTGTTGAAGAAAGATTACAAGCGTTTAGTTACTAATAGGTCCTATTTTGGTGATTTTGATCCTTTTGGTGATTTTGATTTACTTTTTGGTGCACATAAATTAAACCTCTGCATGGTTGAACTGCCTGTAAGATACCATGAACGTACTTATGGAAGAACAAACATCTCCCGATTCAAACATGGGCTATTATTGCTTAAAATGTGCTTTTTTGCTGCCCGAAAGGTGAAGTTTAAGTAATATTCATCTTAATTTTAGTCATATTCATCTATTTTTCTTGAAATCTCATTGTTTAGAAGGAAATTATTATTTATTTTTAGCTATACATAAATAACATCGTATGATTACAACAGAAAAAGTTTCGATAAAAGTTCAACAAACAACAAACTCTCGTGTTGGTGAACTTGATTATAATAAAATTATTTTTGGTCATCAGTTTTCTGACCATATGTTTTTGGTTGATTATAACGATGGTGTATGGCACGATGCTCAAATAATACCATACGGACCAGTTCCAATGAGTCCTGCTACATCAGCTTTGCATTACGGACAAGCTATTTTTGAAGGAATGAAAGCCTACAAAAATGACAAAGGCGAAGTGTTTTTATTTCGTCCATACGACAATCACAAACGTATCAATATTTCTGCAGAACGTATGGCGATGGCTACCATTCCAGAAGAAATATTTATGGAAGGATTAAAACAATTAATCTCATTAGATAAAGGCTGGGTGCCTGATACAGATGGTTCTTCTTTATATATCCGTCCATTTATTATTGGTACCGATGAATTTATTGGAGTAAAACCTTCTGATAATTATCGTTTTTATATTATTACTTCACCCGCAGGTAAGTATTACAATGCACCTGTAAAAGTGTTGGTTGAAACAAATTATATACGTGCTGTTGAAGGAGGTGTTGGTTATGTAAAAGCATCTGGAAATTATGGTCGTTCATTATTTCCTACCAAATTAGCACAACAACGTGGATACCAGCAAATCATCTGGACAGATTCTAAAAATCACAGATATTTAGAAGAATCTGGAACCATGAATTTAATGGTTGTTATTGACGATGTATTAATTACACCTCCAATTGGTGATACTATTTTAGCAGGTATTACACGTGATAGCGTTTTAACACTTGCTCGTGATTGGAAAATGAAAGTACAGGAACGTAAGATTAGTATTGATGAAGTAATTGATGCTCATAAGCGCGGTACATTAGAAGAAATGTTTGGAACTGGTACGGCAGCTACAATAGCTCACATTGCATCATTTGGCTTCGAAGGAAAAGATTATGAATTACCAGCTACGGAAGGAAGAATCTTCTCGAACCGTGTTGCACAAGAATTAGAAAACATACGTAAAGGTAAATCTGAAGACAAGCACAATTGGATGGTTAAAATCGACTAATTGGCTTTACATATTCTAGCAAAAAGCCGTAAATATGTTACGGCTTTTTTGTTTTAAACATTTAGTCGTTACGATTGTTAAATAGATTAGAAACATAATAAAAAATAAAAAATGAAAATAGAAATTGGTCAAAAAGCGCCATCATTTACATTAAATGATACTGAAAAAAAAGCTACTAGTTTGGAAGAGTATAAAGGGAAGAATGTTGTTTTGTTGTTCTTTCCATTAGCATTTACAAGTACGTGCACAGCTGAATTGTGTGCAACACGTGATGATATTGCAAGCTACAACAATGCAAATGCACAAGTGTTTGGAATCTCTGTTGATTCATTATTTACATTGGGTAAATTCAAAGAAGAACAACGTTTAAATTTTCCTTTGTTATCCGATTTTAACAAAGAAGTATCAACTGCATACGGTTCGTTGTATCCCGAGTTTGTTTTGGGAATGAAAGGCGTTTCTAAGCGTTCTGCGTTTGTAATTGATAAAGATGGTATTGTTCAGTATGCTGAAGTATTAGAGAATGCAGGTGAACAACCGAACTTTATTGCAATCAAAGAAGTATTATCAAAATTAAGTTAATTGCACGTTTATCTCAAATCAATGCTACATAAAAAAAGCCGAAACATAATTGTTTCGGCTTTTTTTTAGAAGTAGATTTTATATTCGAGTGCTATAACATACTTTCTTGTCAGACCATCAGGTCGTACTTTTCGAGTAATGAAAGGTGTACCAAAACTTAATTCAATAACGTTTTGTTTGTTAATACTATATTCAACAAAAAGATTTCCATTAAATGTCAATCCCTGTGAACCAATGATGGCTGTTTTAATACCCGAAGAGTCGGTGTAACTATCATTTCCTAAATGGTATATTGGCAAAAGGCTAGGTGTTATACTCAATTTTTTTCCTGCATTTATTGAATAGGCTATTCGCAATAAAACATCTCCTTTTCTGATGTATTGATTTGTGGAGTTAAAAGAATAAAATTCACTTGTGCTATCGTGATTGGTTTGAAGAAATGCATTTTTATTTTGACTAATTGGTTGTTGGATTGCAGCAACAAGCTTCAAATTTTTAATAGTGTAACTAATTCCTGCTATCAAATCAATGGTTCCTAAACTTGTTTGATAATCCATAGGCAAAGGAATTGTTCCCTTTTTTTCATTGCCAGCTGTGAAAGGTAGCTTTACCCCAGCAGAGATTGTAACTGGTTTTGCTAGAGAATAATTACCATTGATATATAAATCAGATAATCCCAATGCTTTATATTCCTTGCCTGATTGAGACAAGCCTGTTAGTTTTAAGTTAAGCCCGATTTTTTTTGTGAAAATTCGAGAGTACTCAATACTCATTCCTACTATATCTATATTTCGATCAGCCTTACCATTGGAAAATCCAATTTTAAAAACATTTTTATGAATAACTTCTGCTGAATCGGATTTCATCGTTTGTGGTTTGTAACTTTCAGCAGTACAAAATCCCGCATCACTACATCCTTGGGCAAATCCAGAAGCATGCAGGCCGAATAACAATGCAATAGTGAAGAGATGTAGTTTTGTTGTTTTCATTTGTGTAAAAAAATAAGCCGTACAATTATAAACACAAATTGTACGGCATTGTTGTATAATTAATACGTTTATTTTTTGAAGCTATCAGCAACTACCAAGTCTTTTGAGCCAGCAGTGTATTTGTAAAATCCTTGTCCCGATTTAGCACCTAAATGACCTGCAGTTACCATGTTTACTAATAACGGACATGGAGCATATTTGGGATTACCATAACCATCTTGCAGTACACGTAAAATCGACAAACAAACATCCAATCCTATAAAATCAGCTAATTGCAATGGCCCCATCGGATGCGCCATACCTAGTTTCATCACCGTGTCAATTTCTTCAACACCTGCTGTGCCTTCATGCAATGTAATAATGGCTTCATTAATCATTGGCATTAGGATTTTGTTTGCCACAAATCCTGGATAGTCATTTACTTCAACAGGGATTTTGCTTAGTTTTTTTGAAGTTTCCATAATCAAATTGGTTACTTCATCAGAAGTTGAATAACCTCTAATTACTTCTACTAATTTCATTACAGGAACAGGATTCATAAAATGCATTCCAATTACTTTATCGGCACGCTTTGTTACCGAACCAATTTTTGTAATGGAGATAGAAGAAGTATTGCTAGCCAATATAGTATTCGCAGGACAGATTTTATCCAATTCTCTGAAAATATTTAATTTGATTTCTACGTTTTCTGTCGCTGCCTCTACCACTAAATCAGCATTTTTAACACCATCAGCCATTACAGTATAAGTAGTAATGTTTTTTAATGTTTGCGCTTTGTCGGCTTCAGTAATTGCACCTTTTGCAACAATACGATCCAAGTTTTTAGCAATTGTTGCTAGTGCTTTATCTAATGCAGGCTGAGAAATATCAATTAATGAAACATTGTAACCAAATTGTGCAAATGTGTGGGCAATTCCATTTCCCATAGTTCCTGATCCTATTACGGCAATATTTTTCATAGTCGTTAAATTAATGATTATACGTTTTCAATTGGTGTTGTAAAATTAAAAAAAAAGGAATGCTAAATCGAATTAATTTGAAGTAGTCAGATAAATTTTGGTAGGTATTATTTACCTCTTCCTTGCAATACAATAAGGGCTGTATAGATAAGAATTTTAATATCCACTGCTAAGCTCATGTTTTCCAAATAAAGGATGTCGTATTTTAAACGCTCTACCATTTGGTCTACATTTTCGGCATAGCCGTATTTTACTTGTCCCCAAGAGGTAATACCTGGACGGACTTTATGCAAGTGTTTATAATGTGGTGCTTTTTGAACGATTTGATCAATAAAAAATTGGCGTTCTGGACGAGGTCCAACAATACTCATTTCGCCAATCAATACATTGTAAAATTGGGGGATTTCATCTAAACGAACCTTTCTCAAAAATCTTCCCAGCGGAGTAATGCGTGGGTCATGCTTACTTGATAGTGCTGGCCCCATTTTTTCAGCATCCGTATACATCGATCGGAACTTATGAATCATAAAGGGTTTACCATGCCAACCAATACGCTCGTGGCTATAAAAAATAGGTCCTTTCGAGTTTAATTTTACAGCAAGGGATACAATTAAATACAACCAACTAAATGATATCAATACAAAAAGAGAAATAACAATATCAAAAATTCGTTTTAATGATTGCTCCCATGCAGGCATTATTTCTCTCGATATTTCAATCAAAGGAGCTCCAAAGATGGACGTCATTTTTACAGATCCAGATAAAATATCATACATGTCGGGTATTACTTTGATGATGATACCTCTGTAATCCAATTCGTTTACAATTTTTCCAAGATTGTCGTGCTCATACGATTCAATAGCAATAATTACTTCTTCTATTTCATAGTCGGTAATTATTCGTTTTAAATCATCCAATTCTCCTATATGTGGAATACTCTTTTTTAATTCATTAGAAAAGCCATTTTTATTATCGATGTGTACAAATCCAACGAATTTATTTCCAGAGGATTTATGCAAATTTTCCATCTCATTGTATAAACGAATGGCATTTGCATTACTACCTACAAGTAGTGTGTTGAAACCAATAATTCGTCTGTGAATACGTGAATTGGTGATGCTGGATAAAATAAAACGTAAGGATGCAGTGATGAAAAAATGAAGTGTTAGTAAGGCTAAAATACTTTGATAGTAGTTTTTATACGAAACGATTTCATCATCGAGTAGGAGTGTAAAAAAAATTGACAATGCTCCAATTATAGAAAGCATTAATGTTTGACCAACTTCACGTAATCGTGATTTACGATAAATGTTTTTATAGCTCCAGAACTCGATGAGTTTAACATGCCAATAAAATATTTAAATTGATTGGCGTTTCCTGACGCTCCAATTGTTGGTGTTAAATAGACATACGCTTTATTCCAAGATGTACTTGCATTAAAATCAAGTGTCTTAATTTTAACTGTATTTGTTGTTGTGCTTCCTATTACAGTGTGGCAAAATAAGCCAACAGCAAAGTTAGAATTTGCTTTATAGTTAAATTCCAAAAAAACAGGTGAGCCATTTTTAGGAAGTGTATATAACATATTGGGGTCGGAAACACATTCAAAAAGTGTTCGTGTTGCATCCGTGTAGGCAATTCCAGACTTTACACCTTCGAAAACTTCGTTGGGATTGGTGGTAACATATAAGCTGGTGTCGGTGCCAGAAGGGCTGTCGTATAATATCGTTCCTGTGCTAGCTTCAAAATCTTCCATGCCAGCAAAGTTTGCACTTGTAAGGTATTTTACAACAGGAGTAATGTTTTGTTTTACTCCTTTCGACAATGTTATGGATTGCACATAGAAGTCGTAAAATGGATAAGGTGATCGTGTAGCTGAAATTCCATTCACTTTAATTCCTGGGCGTATTTTTAAGGTATGAACACCTTCTTGAAGTACCGGAAATGTTACAGGTAGTTCAAAGCAGCCAATTAATTGCTCGTCAATATACACCCATGCATCTGCAATTTTACTGGAACTAGTTCCCTCTCCTGCAATTGCCATCAATTCAATTTTGTCTATATAAATATAGGCAGGAATAGGTTCTGCAGGATTAATGATATTACAGGAGTTCATTAATACAGAAGTACTAAGAACAAAAAAAAGTTTATAAAAATGGTTCATCAATCAGTTTTTATCATTCGTTTACAAAGGTAGACGTTACTTTCATTTTATCAATAATTTTGTAAGCAACATCTAAAGCTTTGTAGCCATCATCAATACTCACTAATGGAGTAGTATTGCTGATTATTGAATCAGCAAACGCTTCCAGTTCCATTTTTATTGCGTTGGTTGGTAAAATTGTTGGATTTTCAAAATAAATTTGTTTAGAACCCTTGTCTTTGCCCAAATCTATCGTTACTGCCAATGGATCTGTTTCGCCTTCTACATTCTTTAATCGTATTACATCTACTTTTTTATCCAAGAAATCAATAGAAATATAGGCATCCTTTTGAAAAAATCGTGATTTGCGCATGTTTTTAAGGGAAATTCGACTTGCTGTGAGGTTAGCAACGCAGCCATTATCGAATTCTATTCGGGCATTACTAATATCTGGACTTTCACTTACAACCGCTACACCGCTTGCACTTATTCGTTTGATATTCGATTTAACAACGCTTAATATTATGTCAATGTCGTGAATCATTAAATCCAGAACTACCGATACATCTGTTCCACGAGGATTAAATTGTGCTAATCGATGTGTTTCAATAAACATGGGGTTTGAGCAAAATGACTGACCAGCTATAAATGCAGGATTAAAACGTTCTACATGTCCTACTTGTACTTTCACATTGGCTTCTTTAGCCAAGCCCATTAAACTCTTTGCTTCTTCTATGGTGTTGGTTACAGGCTTTTCAACAAAAAGATGCTTCGACTTTTTGATGGCCTTAGATGCACATTCATAGTGGGTAACGGTAGGAGTTACAATATCAACGGCATCAACCTCATTCAGCAGTTCGTCAATCGTTGCAAAGCTTTTTATTCCAAACTCTTCTTCTACAAGTTTTGCCGATTCAGGATTCGCATCGTAAAAACCAACTAATTGAAATTTATCAATTTCTTTTAATAAACGAATGTGTATTTTGCCCAAGTGGCCTGCTCCAAGAACTCCTATTTTTATCATATATATATGTATGTTTCAACAAAAATACTTTTTTCCACACAGTGTTTTTGAAAAATAACTCTTAATTATGAAGAGGTAAATGTTAATTTTGTAATCGAAATAAGACTATGCAAAACGATACATACCGTCATAAAGGCCTGCGCAGACAACTAGCACTCCAATTAAAAGACAAAGGAATCACGAATTTAGAGGTACTAAAAGCAATTGAAACGGTGCCTCGTCATCTTTTTTTGGATAATGCCTTTATTGAAAGAGCATATGAGGATATTGCATTTCCTATTGGAGAAGGGCAAACGATTTCTCGTCCACATACAGTTGCATTTCAAACCGAATTATTACAGCTAAAAAAAGGGGATAAAGTGTTGGAGATTGGTACTGGTTCTGGGTATCAAACAGCTGTGTTGCTCGAAATGGGAGTTAAAGTGTATACGATTGAACGCCAAAAGGCACTTTTTGATAAAACGAAGCTTTTTTTACCTAGTATTGGCTACGAAGCCAAGTTTTTCTATGGTGATGGATATAAAGGATTGCCAGCATTTGCTCCATTCGATAAAATATTAATTACGGCAGGAGCGCCAGAAATCCCTAAAGCATTATTGGAACAATTAAATGTTGGTGGAGTGATGGTGATTCCGATTGGAGATGCTGTTCAAACAATGACTTTACTTAGGAAGACCGCTGTTAATAAGTTCGAAAAAGAAGAGTTTGGAGCGTTCAAATTCGTGCCCTTATTGGAAGATAAAGAGTGGGGGAAGGGGTAGGTTATTAACAATTGTACGTTAATAACAAATAAATTGTTAATAACTTGCAATTAATAAAAATGTTCGTACCTTTGTCCCGTTAATTATTAAACTAAATAATTTATACTAAACAACAAAAACTATGAAAAAATCAGTTTTTATGATTGCTTTAGCATTTGGCGTATCAAGTGCTTTCGCGCAAGATTTAACATCTAAAAAAGGTGAACCTATTTTACCAGAAGCAGAAGATTGGGCTATCAGCATGAATGCAGATCCTATTTTCCAATTTGTAGGTAATGCTTTTAACGGTTCAGCATTCAACGCTGCTCCAGGTGCAGGTTTTTTAAATGGTAACCAAACTATCGTTGGTAAAAAGTTTATCGATGAAAAATCAGCTTACCGTGTATTGGTACGTTTAGGTTTCACTAACCAAACTACTAAAGCTATGATTGGTGATGCAACAGTTACAACTGCTCCAGTTTATCCTGCTGCTCCAACAATGGTTGAAGACAAATTTGCTTCAAAAAACACTAAAATTGGTATCGGTGTTGGTAAAGAATTCCGTAGAGGTAAAACTCGTTTGCAAGGTTACTATGGTGCTGATGCGATGATTTGGATCTCTTCTACAGGAACTAAATACACTTATGGAAATGCTTTAGCTACAACAGCTCCAGTTGTTACTGTTGGTAACTCTACTAACTTTGGTGCAAACATCACAACTGATTCTTATGGTAATGCTGCACGTGTTACTAAAACTAAATCAGGTATGACTTTCGGAATCGGAGTTCGTGGTTTCATTGGTGCTGAATACTTTATCTTCCCTAAAATCGCTGTAGGCGCTGAGTACGGTTGGGGTATTGGTTACCAAATGACAGGTAAAGGAAAACAAACAGTTGAGTCTATCGGTGGTACTACTCAGCAGTTGGAAGTAGAAACTGAAACAGCTGGTTCTTCTAAATTTGGTTTTGATACTGATATCAACCAAAATACAATCTTTGGTATCCAAGGATCTAACACTGGTTCAGCTTCATTACGTGTAACTTTCCACTTCTAGTAAGTAGATAACACATAAAATAAAAAATCCCCTTCCTTTTTGGAAGGGGATTTTTTGTCCTAAAACTGTTCAATATCATTTCCAATCAATTCTTCTTGTTTTACCTTTACTCTAAACAATAAAACAAGAAATCATGAAAAAACAATTACTTCTATTATTATCGGTGTTTTCGATAGCTAGCATTATTAATGATGCTAATGCTCAAACCATTCCGAATAACAGTTTTGAAACATGGAATCTATTACCAACATTCGAACATCCCGTTGTAACACCTGCACCATTGTTTATGAGTACTAATCCCGAAGGGTTTTATGAATTTGGGATGCTCACTGTTACAAAAGTGCCAGGTGTTTCAGGTTTTGGTATGCGTGTAGAAACTAAATTGAAACCAAATGGAGATACATTGGCTGGCATTGCTGCATGGGGAAATGTGAATGGTGGAAGTTTTAATCAAGGTATTCCATTGCCTGGAAATCAGCCTTTAACTGGAGCTACTTTAGATTTGAAATACGATTTAACAGCAACAACTCCTGGTTTCATTGCATTTATTCCAACAAACAATGGCAATCCTGCTGGTGCTGGGAACGGAATATTTCCTGGAGCGTATTTATATCAATTATCTGGATTGCAAAGTTCATTTACCGCTACAACCTATACTTTTTCACCTGCCTTAACTATTAATCCCGATTCTTGCACTGTAATTATTGCAGCAGCAGATATGTTGAATGAGCTTGGTACTCCGGGAGATTTTATAGAGGTAGATAATATTAATTGGACAGGTACTACCGATGTTTTTCCTAATGGCACATTCGATGTTTGGCAATCTATACCAGCTATAGATGTTCCTTCACCATGGAGAGTAGATTTGAAAGGTAATCCTGGATATACGTTTGCAAAATCAATTGATGCATTTAATGGTATGTATTCATTGTCATTAAGAACGATTGGAAATAGTCCAAATGCAAATATCGGACAAGCTACCTTAGGATATTATAATTGTCCTACTAATAATGGTCCTTGCTCACAAGTACCGGGAATGCAATTGAATTCTACTCCAAATTCATTCGGATTTTATTACAAATATACTACTCCTGGAGTTGATACAGCTTCAGCTGGCGTGACACTTACAAAGGTGGGTGTGGGGCAAGTTGGAGGTAGCTGGAGTTACTTATTACCAAGCTCAAATTGGACATTCCGTTCAATGATGTTAAACTCATTTCAAGTTCCTGACAGTGCATTTATTTCTTTTGAATCGGGTCGTTGGCAAACATCTGTTGATGGTTCTGAACTAAAAATAGATGATGTTAAATTCCATTTTTGTAATGAAACAACACCTGTTGTTGGACCAACTTCGGTTTGTGTAAATTCGAATGGTGTTCAGTTTAGCATTAACCAAGAATTCGCTTCAAACTTATCTTGGTCAACTTCATTAGGAACGATTAATGGATCAACTACTAATCCAACAGTAACAATCGATAATATTACGGGTGCTACTACAGTTACAGTGGTTAAGTCATATACAGATGGTTGCCCTGATAAAACATTTAATCTAAATGTAACAACTACTGCAGCAGCTAGTGCTGTTGCTGGTTTAAATCAATCAGTTTGTTCTGCCGATTCATTGGTAGTATTGAATGGTTCTGTTACAGGTGCAACAGGTGGTGTTTGGTCAACAAGTAGCACAACTGGTGGATTCAATAATCCGAATCTATTAAATGCTACCTACATTCCTTCTTCTGCGGATGTAACAAGTGGGTCAGTGGTATTAACGCTTACACCCACTGGTACAGGTGGTTGTGCGGTAACAACAAGTGATTTGACTGTAACAATTAACCAATCGCCAGTTGTTACATTAAGTTTAGGTACAAATGATACTGTTTGTGATACAGATGCATCTTTTGTTTTAACTGGAGGATTACCTGCAGGTGGTGATTATACTGGTTCAAATGTAAATGTCTCAGATGAATTCAATCCATCTACAGGTGTTGGTACTTATGCAGTTTACCTATACTTATACAGCTGTAAATACTTGTCAAGCGAGTGTTACTAATTCAATTGTTGTTGAGGCATGTACTCCAACATCCGTTGATGTTGTAAAGGGTATTATTAATTCAGTATATCCAAATCCAAGTAATGGAGAATTTAATTTTGTATTAAACAACAACAATCAGCTTTATTCATTAGAAATAGTGGATATAACAGGAAAGGTTGTTTATTCAGAAAATTCAAATAAAAATAAATTAGCAATTAATTTAGATGGACTTTCTTCTGGAATTTATTTTGCTAGAATAATTTCACCTAGTTTTAATGCAAATGCAAAATTGATTATTAAATAATTAATCTTTTTACATAATTAAAAAAGGGAAGCGAAGCTTCCCTTTTTTAATTATAAAATTTTGAAATTTCATCTTCTGTCAATACTCTCCATTCACCCGTTTTTAATTTCCCTAATGATACATGCATAATGCGTATACGTTGAAGTTTCAATACTTGATAACCAAATACATTGCACATCCTACGGATTTGTCTATTCAGGCCTTGCTTTAATGTAATTCGAAACACTCTTTTTGTTCCTTTTTCCGCCTTTACAATACAAGGTTTTGTAATTGCATCGCCAATATTTACTCCCATAGCCATGTCTTTTAAAAATTGATTTCGCAATGGCAAGTTTAAGGTTACGATGTATTCTTTTTCGTGTTCAAAATCGGGATGGATAATTTTGTTAATTATGCTTCCATCATTCGTCAATAAAATCAAACCTTCAGAGTCTTTATCCAATCGTCCTATTGGTAAAATTTTTTCAGGATAGTTAATGGCATCAATAATGTTCCCTTCAATTTTTTCTGTAGTGCAAATAATCCCAACAGGTTTATTATAGGCAATGTATATAAAATTAGTAGTTGTTGAATTCTCCATAATTGAAGCAAAGGTAATTTCTATTGCTTGTATTTAAAATATTTTTATACATTTGCTCCGCGTTTGGTCCCTTTCATGTTTGAAAGGGTTAAAAGGGAATCAGGTGTAAATCCTGAACATTTCCCGATGCTGTAAGTTCTAAAACGATTTTAACATTTAGCCACTGTTTGCCTCTGCGGATGGGAAGGCGTTAAAATCAGAACGAGTCAGAAGACCTGCCATTTGCAAAACATTTGTAGCTTTCGGAGAAAAGGCGAAGAATAGATGAATCGTTTATTGTTTTTCTATCCTTACTAATTTACCGTCTGTTATAAATGATTGTTCAACCAATTGGATGAATTAATCGTTTGTAATGATGAACTTTTTTAGACATACGTTAATACTTAGTTTATGCATATGCATGTTAAATGCTTATGCGCAAAACGATTCTTTAAAACAATTAAATGTTGTAGAGATTAAAGCTACACGTTCTCTTTATTTTTCTTCCGCTTCTAAATTTCAAGTGATTGATAGTGCTACTCTGGAGCGCTATTCCAATAATAATCTTGCCGATCTGCTTTCTCGTGAAAGCATGGTTTTTATTAAATCATATGGTTTAGGTAGTTTGGCTTCTTCATCTTTTAGAGGTGCTGGTTCTTCACATACAGCTGTTTTGTGGAATGGTTTTAATCTTCAAAGTTCGATGCACGGCATGATTGATTTGTCGTTGATACCTGCCAATTTTTTGAATACAGTTCAGTTGCAATTTGGCAGCGCAAGTGCTTTATGGGGTAGTGGAGCTGTTGGTGGTGCCATTCATTTAAATAATAGCAATACATTCAATAAAGGAGTTAGTATTTATTCCAATAATTCATTCGGTAGCTTTCTTGATAAACAACAACAGCTATCATTTGAATTAAGTAAAAAAAGAATTGTTTCAACATTAAAATTATTTAATCATGATGCAAAGAATGATTTTGAATTTACCAATAGAGCTCAATACGGCAAGCCAATACAGCGACAACGTAATGCGGAGTTGAAACAATATGGATTGTTGCAAGAAAACTACATTCAAATTAATCAATTTCAGTTATTAAATACCCGCTTTTGGTATCAATACAGCGATAGAGGAATGCCACCTTCCATGACTCAAAATATGAATGTTGCAGTTCAAAAAGATGAATCATCTCGATTTACTTCTGAATGGCAACTTAATAAAAACAAGTATTCAGTAAATGTAAGAGCAGCATATTTTGACGAAAAATTATATTATGAAGATTCCTTAAGTGCACTTTTTTCAAAAAGTCATTCGCAAAGTGCAATTGTAGAATTGGAGACAAAATTTAGTATAACAAAATATGATATAATTAACATTGGTGTTAATAATACCAATAATACAGCCTATACCGAAAGTTATAATAATCGTTACAATCAAAATCGATCTTCTGTTTTTGCAAGTTATCGCTTGCATACGCTCAATTTAAAATGGAATGCGTTGCTGAATATTCGACAAGAATTTATTAATAATAAAGCACTTCCGTTTACTTCTTCCTTTGGAATTGACGGAAACGTTTTAAAGCATTTCTTCTTAAAATTGAATGTTGCACAACATTATCGGATACCAACATTCAATGATTTGTATTGGGTGCCAGGAGGCAACCCGAATCTATTGCCCGAAAGTGGTTGGAGTGAAGATGCTACAATTTCATATAAGCAAGCATTAAAAAATGTACAAGTTGAATTAGAAGCTGCTGCATTTAATCGCGAAATAAAAAACTGGGTGATATGGCAACCGGATGTTTCTGGAATTTGGTCTCCTCAAAATGTACAAGAGGTTTGGTCTCGTGGATTAGAATATAAATTGAGAGTTGACTACCGAACGTCAAAATGGGATGTTCAATTGTCGGGTTTGTATAATTATGTTTTATCAACCAATCAGAAAAGTTTGTCGACTAATGATGTAACACTTTATAAGCAGCTGATTTATGTTCCTATTCAAAATGCACAAGGAAATTTTCTAATTCAGTTTAAAGGAACGAGTGTTTCTTACAATCATATTTATGTTGGTTATCGTTACACTAGCTCTGATAATAAAAATTACATTAAACCTTATTCTTTTGGAAATATAAGGGTTTCGCATGATTTTGTTTTTACAGGAGCTAAAATAAAAGTATATACTCAACTTAATAATGTTTTTAATGAGCAATATGAAATAATAGAATACCGTGCTATGCCACTTTTAAATTATCAGTTGGGTTTAGCAATTTACTTTAATGAAAAAAATAAATAAAAATAATTATATGAAAACAAACAAAATTTTGCTTTTAACAGCATTCGCAGTTGGAACTATTTTTACGAGTTGTAAAAAAGATGATCCAGAACCAGATCCAACAACACCAGCGGCATCTACAACGTATGATAACGGTGTTTTTGTTACAAATGAAGGCCCTTTTGGCTCTGGAACAGGAACATTAAGTTTTATTAGCCGAAGTGGTGCAACAGTATACAACGATATTTTTGAAGCGAGGAATACGTTTCCATTGGGAAATATTGTTCAATCAATGAGCATACATAATAATAAAGGGTACATCGTAGTTAATAATTCTGGAAAAATAGAAGTTGTTGATGGAACATCAATGGCTACGTCAGGAACAATAACTGGTTTTACCTATCCTCGCTATTTTTTAGGTATTGATAATTCGAAAGCCTTTGTAACGGAATGGGGAACTGGTGGACTAGTAGGCTCTGTAAAGGTTGTGGATTTGACAACAAAAACTATTACAGCAACAATCACTACAGGTAAAGGTGCAGAGAATATGGTTAAAGTTGGCAATAAAGTATTTGTTGCTTGTGGAGGTGGATTTGACAATGATAGCGTAGTAACAGTTATTGATGCATTAACAAATGCTGTAGATACAACCATTTTTGTTGGTGCAAATCCTTCTTATATTCAAGTTGATGCAAATAATAATGTATGGGTATTGTGTAAAGGAAAACAAAATGCAACTTGGACAGCATTGGAACAAACAGGAAAATTAGTTCGACTGAATGGAACGAGCTATTCAACTGAGCTTTCATTGCCATTTTCTTCAACATCGTCACAGCCAACTAATTTAGTTGTGAATGCTGCTAAAACAACCCTTTATTATAATTATTCTGGAAAATTATATGCGCATGCAATTGCAGCCACTAGTCTGAATGCAACAGCAACTATCAATAGAAGTTTTTATGCATTGGGTATCGACCCTGTTAATGATCAATTTTACGGATCAGATGCTGTTGATTTTTCAAGTAATGGAAAAGTTGTTCGATATACATCAGCAGGTGTTACAATTGATAGTGTTACTGTTGGGGTTATACCTGGTAATTTTTATTTCAAATAATGATGCCCAAAGAGAAAGTGCTATTTTGTTGGAGCGGAGGAAAGGACTCCGCTCTGGCTTTATATAAAGTATTTCAAGACGAAAAGTTTGAAGTTGTAGCATTACTAACAACTTTAAATGAACACTACAAACGTGTTTCGATGCATGGTATTCGAGAAGAGTTATTGGAGGTTCAGGCTGATAGCATAGGTTTGCCATTAATTAAAATGTATGTGAAAGAGGGTACTAATTCGGAATATGAAAGAAGGATGGAGGAGGTGTTGTTGGAATACAAATCAAAAGGGATTACTAAAATTATTTTTGGAGATATTTTTTTAGAAGATTTAAGAGCGTATCGTGAAAATAATTTAAAGAAACTTGATTTAGTTGCTGAATTCCCACTATGGAAAAGAAATACTTCTGAGTTAATCAATGAATTTTTTGACTTAAATTTTAAAACAATTACATGCTGTGTAAATGATGCATTTCTTAGATAAAGCAAGTGTTGGAGTAGAATTAAATAAAGAATTTATTGCTTTACTTCCATTTAATGTTGACCCTTGTGGTGAGAATGGAGAGTTTCATACATTCTGCTATGATGGTCCAATTTTTAAAAAGCCAGTTCCTTTTATAATTGGTGAAAAGGTTTACAAACCTTTGGATGTAATAGTTGAAGGTTCTAAAACAAAAGGTTTTTGGTTTTGTGAATTATTAAAAAAGGATGATTCTTTATCCTGAATCATCCTTTTTATTTTCTTTAATTAGAATATGTTAATTCCAATATGTAATGTGTTTTGCATGTACATGTCCTTGCTGCATCTTACTTGAAGATCTACTTTGTCAGATGTGAATCTGCCAAATCCAATATTGTATCCTATTACAAATCGTTCTGAAAGATTATAATTAATTCCTCCACCTGCATTTATCGTGTAATAGTTTCCTGGTGTAACACAATTCATTTTCATTCTGTCGGTTATTTGATTAATACTCGCTCCGGCATATATATACGGACTAAATTTAGAATCTTCCTTTAATATGTATCCATTTGCCAATTTGTAACGAATGAATAATCCTCCGGATATCATTCTTGAATTTAGATTTCCAATGCCAACTCTGCCAAGACATCCCGGACATCTGTCACTAAATGGAACTTCTTTGTTTGCTTCTTCTTCTGTTTGGCAATAGCCATAATCGCCAATGCTGAACATGATACCTGCATCAAATGAAGGCGTTAAATAGCTTGCTATTTGTGCGCTTCCAACACCATAGCTTGATGTTTTGAAATTATAGAAGCCATTTCCTAAATCTCCATTGTATTGCTGAAATCCAAATCCTGCAGTGATTCCAAGCTTGCTAGTCTTTGTTTGAGCCTGTAGGATTGTTGTAATAAAAAGCAGGGAAAAAATAAAATTGATTTTTTTCATTGATAATAAATTTAAGATGAACTTATTTAATTGCTTTAAGTAAAAGTAAAGAATAAAAAATACGCTAGTCGTTTTTAAACGTTTAATAACGGATAATTTTATTCGCTAGATTTTTTTGAGATAATTATTAGATCAACAGTCTTTGTTCCAGTTGTGGAAAATGATTCTTTTCGTTGAATCTCAATGATTTTAAAATTGTTTTTAGTTAAGGCATCTGTTAAATAGTCAGCTTGGTGATAATGCATATAAATTTCATCGCCTTTGCTTCCTTTTTGTAATCCCGATTTACTGTAATCTTCTTCCATGGTACTAATGTATAATACTCCATTCGGATTTAAGATGGTTGATGCGTCTGCAATAAATTGAATTGTATCTTCCTTAGATAAATAAGGGAAAAAGAAACCACTAATGATTCCATCGTATTTTTTGTTGAGTGATTTAATTGCTCTCCCATCCATTAGTTGAAAGTTTGCAGTTGGATTGTTTTTCTTAGCAAGTTCAATCATGTTTGGAGCCAAATCTGTTCCCGTAATTTTATAATCAGGATGGCTGTCAAGTATGTGTTTGGTTATGTTGCCTGGACCACATGCGACTTCTAATATTTCTGCAGCTTCCGGCTTTATGTTTTCGCAAAAAACGTTAAACGTGTCCCAGTATAACGTTGTATCCATAAATCGCTCTTGATAATTTTCAGCGTACTTATTAAATACTGCGACAGCCTGTTTCGTTTTGTTTTCAGGATTCATACTAATTGCGGGTGTTTTTATTGTTTGATAAACTTTGCAAATTGTTGTGAGTTTGCTGAATTAAACTTTAGTATATAAATACCCGATGGCAAAAAATTAAATTCTACATTTTCAATCTGTTTACCATTCCATACTTGTTGTCCAATAGCATTTATAATTTCATAACTACCTATCTTTGTTGAGTTTTTTAAATGTATTCGGTCGACAATTGGATTTGGGAATACACTTAATAAATCTGTATCAATTTCATGTATAGTTGTGGCTGGACATGGAGCAGAAGTGTTTGTTACTAAAAATATTTCTGAGCAAATAAATCCCCCAGTTCCTATAGGAACAAAAACAGAATATGAGCCTGCTGATGTAATTGGTATTAGTTGCGTTGTTGCTCCATTCGACCATTTATAACTTGAATACCCAGATCCTGCATCTAAATAATATTGGCCACTAATTTCTATACAAGAAATTGTTGGACGAGTTAATTCAAAATGGTAATGTTGGATAATAGAACGATCGATAAGAGCGTAATGAATCAGGAAAGGACAGTTCGAATACTTTTGCTCCTGATGGATTAACAACAGTGAATAGCGTATTGGATCCCCTATACCAGCCATAGTTTATTAGTGTATTCCCATTGGCATGACGTTGAACATTCCCCATTGCTGTACTATAAATTGAAGGCTCATTGACATAACTCCAAACTAAAGTTGCAGTTAAAGTTGTTTCATCCAATTGATACTCTTTCGCTGTTGCGGGATGAAAAGGGACTCCAGGTTCACCATTGTCGAAAAGTGTGATATTACCATTTGTTATTCTTCTAATGTCATGCTGTGCTTTAAACATTTCAGTATCATTTGTAAAAGTAAATTGATTTGCATTACCTCCCAATCGCCACATGACAGCTCCAGTAGTTCGGTTGATTTTAGTTATCTCATTCAAGTGCCTTGATGAAACAAGAATATTACCATCTGTATCTAATTCAACAGCATTAAAGTGCGTGAAATCAACAAATGTTGGACTGGATAACCATTTCGTATCCATATCTACAAAAGAAAAATAATCTTTTGAATGCCATTCAAAAACAATGTTTTTGTTCGCATCTTGCTCTTGAATTACACCAAATCTCACTGTTGCAGTTGTACTTCCTGGAGCACCTGTTCCACTAAATAAATTATAAGAACTTAAATCCATTGTCACATTTTCATATCCGATTAATAAAAAATGTCCATTTGGAAGTACTTGCATATCGTGATCGTCAGGGATAATTCCTGCTTTACATCTAACGGAATCAATTATTGTAAATGAACTGTCCATTAACCTGAATTTATTTGCAGTACTGTATGAAATTTGTCCAATAGCTTCCTGAATTTTAAAATCACCAATATTAATTGCTGAACCAACTGATTTATAATAAACCACATTTGCATTATGGTCGATTATCATTTGGCTTGGTGTATTAATTGGTGTGCCAACACCTAAAGGAAGTGGTGCTAGGAAGTAATAACCAGACGAAAGACTATCATAAATAGTTGCTGTAAAACTTGGATAGCTTTGTCCAATCAAGGAGTTACAAACCGAAAATTTAATTAATAAGAGTAAACAAAAAGTTCGTAATGACTTGTAGTAAAATAAATACATTTAGCGGGTGGATTATAAAATAAAAATAGGGAAATTATTTTAATTCATTCGAACCTAAGTTTTGGTGGTAAATTGAAGAAGTTTTTTTTAATTATGAATTTATAGCCAATTCAGCAACTTCTTCACCAACTAAACTTCCAATTGCAACACCCATTCCGCCCATTCGAACAGCACAAAACACATTTTTACTTGTAGCTTTTACGATGCTTTTTTTCTCAGGACCAACACCCATAATTCCACTCCAACGCATATCAATTTTGTAATTAGTAGTAGGTAGAATAATTTCCTTTAATAATTTATCCAAGCGATTTTGTACTATATCTGTTAATCCAAATGCTGTCGTTTCTTCTGATTTGAAATCCAAATTTCTTCCACCTCCAAATAAAATCCTATTACCTATATTTCTGAAATAATAATAGCCTTCATCATAGTGAAATGTACCTTTTAGTTTTAGGTTCTTTATTGGCTCGGTAATTAATACTTGCGCACGTGCAGGCTGAACGGAATAGTTTGGTAATAGTTCTTTTGCGAAACCATTCGTTGCAACAATTACTTTTTTAGTTTCAATATGCAAATCATTTGATGTATGAATAATTACATTTTTATCATGGTCCTCAATTTTAAGCACATCAATGCCATTTACAATTTCTACACCCAACATTCTTACTTTTGCTATCAATGCTTTGATGGTTTTTCCTGTGTCTATTTGACCTTCTGCTGTATTTAAAATCATATGTTGGATTTTTCTGAATCCAAAATCTTTAATTTTTTTATCAGCATTAATGTACACTTTTTTAGAGCCAATTAATTTGGAGGTATGCTTATTTAAATAGTCAAGTTGGTCAGCGCACTGTTCGTATCGTTCTTTGTTGTCGAACACTTCATAGCCTCCCCAGTTGTGAAAATCAATTGCTTTGTCTCCTAAATTTTTTCGCAATTTTAATAATCCCTTCCATCGTTTTTCAACCAATGAAAAAACTTCATCTTCTGAATGCGTTTTTAAATCACTTAATAATTCACTAGGACTTCCAAAACATGCAAATCCAGCATTTTTTGAGCTAGCCCCTGTAGGAAGAAGTCCTCTTTCTAGAATTAGAATAGCTAATTTTTTATTTCTTCTTTTTAAAGATAGTGCCGCATTTAACCCTACAATTCCGCTCCCTATAATTACAACATCGAGTTTGTTGAAATAGCTGTTTTTTTCCCAATAACTTAAGTCCATACTTTTTGAATAGATTTATAAAACAAAAGTAATTGAATTAATGGAATTTCTATTTGTTCTTAATTGTTTGATTATCAATTAGTTTTAGTGCTTTTTTGTTGGCAGAATAATTGCTTTGTATAGGCTAAATTATCTATATTTGCTCTCTTAAAGCTAAACATAAGATATAACGATTTTTGATGATGATTTTTAGATTACATAAAACCCCAAAGACTATTTTGAGCATGTTAATGCTATTTGCATTTATTGGTCTTGCTACTCCCGAAGTAAATGCACAAACAAAATATACAGTTGCAGGTACTGTCAAGAAAAATAAAAAGAAGTTAGATGGTGCCGTAGTTACCTTAACAAAAGGTTCTGCATTGGCAAACCAAATCACAACTTCTACAAATGGTCGATTTTCTGTATTGTTAGATATGAATGCAGAGTATACGTTGTCGGTTACTAAGCCAGGTCACATTACTAAAAAATTCTATTTCAATACAAAAGGAATCCCTGAAGAGCGTGCAAAGGAAGAATTTGGTGGTCAGGATATTGAGGTTTCTATTTTTGAATTACCAAAAGATCCAGGAGTAGTATCTCAAATCAATTCGATTTTAAGTCAGCCCATTGCAAAGTTTTTTTACGATGATAAAATAAAAGAGATTGAGTACGACAAAGCGTATACACAATCCATGCAAGATGCATTGGCAAAATTAGCACAGGTAGAAAAAGAGGCGAATGCAAAAGCAGAAGAACAAGTAAAGCAGCAACAGCAATTAGAGGCAGCTGCAGCTAGTCAGTATCAAGCTGCTATCGCAAAAGCTGATGCCGCATTTGCAAAGAAAGATTATTCAGGTGCTAGAGCCGCATACGAAGATGCGTTGAGTGTAAAGAAAGGCGAACCTTATCCTTTAGAAAAAATTAAAGAGATTGAAAAGTTGCAAGCAGATGCTGCGAAAAATGCTCAAGTTGAAAATGATTACAAGGCTGCAATTGCAAAAGCAGATGCCGCATTTACTGCAAAGAATTTTGATTTTGCAAAAACAAATTATAATGATGCATTAAAATTAAAACCTTCAGAAGCCTACCCTAAAACAAAATTAGCAGAAATTGATGCTGCTATTGCAAAACAAGGTGCAGAAAAAGAATTGAATGCCAAATACGATGCTGCTATTGCTAAAGGCGATAAAGCTTTTGCTGCCAAAGATTATGCAAATGCAAAAGTGGGGTACACTGAAGCATTGGCTTTGAAAGCGGCTGAAAAATATCCGAAAGATAAAATTGCTGAAATAGATAAAGCATTGGCAGATGCTGCTGCTAAAGAAAAAGCAGAAAAAGAATTGAATGAAAAGTATACAGCTGCAATAACAAAGGCTGATAAAGCATTTACAGCAAAAGATTATGTAACTGCAAAAGCTGGATACACGGAGGCTTC
The DNA here is from genome assembly GCA_016707685.1 of Bacteroidota bacterium. GTDB lineage: Bacteria > Bacteroidota > Bacteroidia > 2-12-FULL-35-15 > 2-12-FULL-35-15 > 2-12-FULL-35-15. The sequence goes on along the minus strand of JADJHE010000018.1, from coordinate 10,244 downwards.
TGGTTTCAAACCTACAGAGGCATATCCCAAAACGAAATTAGCAGAAATAGAAAAGGCATTGGCCGATGCTGCCGCAAAAGATGCTGCTGAAAAAGCGAAGCTTGCAAAAGAAAAAGAGCTTAATGATAAATACACAGCAGCTATTGCTAAAGGTGATAAAGCGCTTGCTACAAAAGATTATGTGAATGCAAAAGCTGGATACAATGAAGCATTGACTTTAAAAGCGACAGAACAATACCCCAAAGATAAAATTAAAGAAATAGATTCTGCACTTGCAGAACTTGCAGCAAAAGATAAAGCAGAGAAAGATAAATTAGCAGCTGAAAAAGCATTGAATGAAAAATATACTGCTGCTATTGCAAAAGGAGATGCTGCAATGACTGCTAAAAATTATTCAGGAGCAAAAGCTGCCTTCACAGAAGCTTCCGTATTAAAAGCAGCAGAACAATATCCCAAAGATAAATTGGCAGAAATTGAAAAGTTATTAGCTGATGCAGCAGCGAAGGATGTAGCTGAAAAAGAAAAGCTTGCTAAGGAAAAAGAATTAAATGATAAGTACAATGCGGCTATTGCAAAAGGTGATAAAGCATTGTTGGCTAAAACATATGAAGCTGCGAAAGCTGCTTATAACGAAGCACTTGGATTGAAGCCTGCAGAGCAATTACCTAAAGATAAAATAGCTTCAATTGATAAATTGTTAGCAGATGCTGCTGCAAAAGATGCTGCCGAAAAGGATCGTCAGGCAAAAGAAAAAGAGATTACAGAAAAATATTCAGCTGCTATTACGAAAGGTGATAAAGCACTTGCCGCAAAAACATATGAAGATGCAAAAGCTGCATACAATGAAGCCCTAGGAATAAAACCTACTGAAGCTTATCCAAAAACAAAACTAGCTGAAATAGATAAAGCAATTGCCGATGCCGCTTCAAAAGATGCAGCAGAAAAAGCACGTTTGGCAAAGAAAAGAATTAGCAGAAAAATATTCTGCAGCAATAACAAAAAGGTGATGCCGCTTTAACTTCTAAAGATTATGAGTTGGCAAAAACGGCATACAACGAAGCATTAAGTTTTAAAGCAACTGAAAAATATCCCAAAGATAAAATTGCTGAAATAAACGCTATTCTTGCAAAAGAGATGGGTGCGAAGGAATTAGAGAAAAAATACACCGATGCAATTTCAAAAGGGGATGCTGCTTTAATAGCAAAAGATTATACAACTGCAAAAACTAATTATTCTAGTGCAATTGATTAAAGCCTTCGAGCAATATCCTAAAGATAAGTTGGCAGAAGTTGATAAAGCATTAGCGGATGCTGCCGCTGAAAAAGATCGATTAGCAAAAGAGAAAGAATTAGATACGAAGTATAAAGCTGCAATCGCAAAAGGTGATGCTGCTTTGAAGTTAAAAACGTATGCAGCTGCAAAAACAGCGTATAATGAAGCTTTAGTTTTAAAGTCAGGAGAGCAGTATCCGAAAGATAAAATTGCAGAAATTGACGCATTGATTGCAAAAGAGATGGGTGCTAAAGAACTTGATGATAAATACAAAGCTGCAATTACAAAAGGCGATGCTGCCTTAAAAACAAAATCATATGATGATGCTAAAGTTGGATACAATGAAGCTTTAGGTTTCAAGCCAGCAGAAGCGTATCCTAAAACTAAATTGGCAGAAATTGATAAAGCAATAGCAGACGCTGCTGCGAAAGATGCTGCAGATAAAGAACGTTTAGCAAAGGAAAAAGAATTAACAGAAAAATATTCTGCAGCAATAACAAAAGCAGATGCAGCTTTAGCTTCTAAAGACTATGAATTAGCAAAAACGACATACAATGAAGCATTAAGCTTTAAAGCGACTGAAAAATATCCAAAAGATAAAATTGCTGAAATAAATGCGATTCTAGCAAAAGAAATGGGGGCGAAGGAATTGGAGAAAAAATATACGGATGCAATCTCTAAAGGCGATGCTGCATTAACGGCTAAAGATTATGCAACGGCAAAAACAAATTATTCTGCTGCAATTGGATTAAAACCATCTGAACAATATCCAAAAGATAAATTAGCAGAGGCTGAGAAAAACTTAGCTGAAATAGCTGCTAATAAAGACAAGGAAGCTGCCGAGAAAGCAAAAGAAGCAAAATACAAAGCAGCGATTACTAAAGGTGATGCTGCTATGACTGCAAAAACGTATTCCGCTGCCAAAACAGCTTATAACGAGGCATTAGCAGTAAAGCCAGGTGAGCAATATCCAACCGATAAAATTGCAGAAGCAGATAAATTAATGGGTGATGCTGCTGCTGAGAAAGAACGAGCTGCCGTTAGACGCGAAGTAAATAAAAGCTGTAATTAAGAAAGGTGATGCAGCCTTGCAATTGAAGCAAAATACAAAGCAGCATAGCAAAAGGAACGCTGCGCAAAAGCAAAAACCTATAATGCAAAAAGCCATAACGCAATTGCAAAAAAAGTGAGCAATATCCAAAAGATAAAATCACTGAAATTGATAAGTTATTAGGGGAATTAGCTAGTAAAAATGCTTCAGCTAAAGAACTTGATGAAAAATATAAAGCTGCTATTTCAAAAGCGGATGCAGCATTAGCAGCTAAGTCTTATAGTGATGCAAAGTCAGGATACAACGAAGCTTTATCCTTTAAACCTGCTGAAAAATATCCAAAGGATAAATTAGCAGCTATTGATGCACTAATTGCTGGTGAAGCAAATGCAAAAGAAAAAGCGGAAAAATATAATAGTGCAATTGCATCTGCAGATCAAGCATTCGCTGCTAAAGATTATGCAAAAGCAAAAGTGTCGTATCAAGAAGCTTCATCAATAAAAACGACTGAGCAATATCCGAAGGATCAATTAGTAAAAGTTAATACAATTATAGCTGATTTGGCAAAAGGAAAAGCGGCACAAGAAAAATACGATGCAGCCATAAAAGCAGGAGATGATGCATTTACAGCAAAAGATTATACAACAGCACTTACATCCTATAAAGAAGCGCAATCTTTAAAACCTTCAGAGCCTTATCCTACCAATAAAATAGCTGAAGTTAATCGAGCTTTAGACGCAATTGAAAAGGGTAAAGCAAAAGAGCAGCAGTACAAAGATTTGGTTGCAAAAGGTGATAAATTGATGGCAAGTAAAGATTACAAAATGGCGAAAAGTGCATTCCAAGATGCGCTATTGATTAAAGCAACCGAACAATATCCAAAAGCTAAAATTGCTGAAATAGATGGTCTGATGAAAAAGGGAACTACCACTACCACAGCAACGGATACAAAAAATAATAAGGATGATTTTAAGAGTGTTTTAGCACAAAAGTATCCTGAAGGAATTACAGAAGAGTCGGGTCGTGAAAATAACGCGAAAGTAACTAGACGAATAGTTGTAAGAGGTAACGAAGGCCATATGTATGTTAAGAAAGAGACAAGCTTTGGAGCGATTTATTATTTTAAAGATGATACTCCAATTACAGAACAAGAATATATTAGAAATACTGAAGTTGAAAATAATTAATCGAACTCTTATGAAAAAATACATTTTAACTGGTTTTGCTTTTTTAATAAACATGATTGCTTTTGCACAATCTGATGTAGAATTGAAGCTTACTTTGCGTGATGGAAATGTAATGAGTGGGACTTCAAAAATAACCAGTGTGTCACTTAGTACTGATTACGGAAAACTTGAAATTCCTATCAAAAATGTAACTGCTTTGGATTTAGGTATCTCCACAGATAAAGCCACTAGCGATAAAGTTACTGCTTTGGTAAAACAGTTATCCAACTCCAACGAACAAATGCGTAAGTCGGCATACGATGAATTGGTAAAGATGGACATCAAAGCAATTCCAGCAATAAATAATATACTATACTCATCTACTTATGAGAGCGAACCAACAACATATACCGATTATACTGCTGATGCTGCATTGCTTGAGTTGCAATCAAAATATAATGTAACAGATGGCTTCTCTTCAAAAGATGTAATTTCAATTGATTACGAATACTCAATGGGTGGTAAATATGAGTTTGCCAAAATAGATTTAAAAACTGAATATGGTACATTGTCAATTCCAAAAGAAAAGATAAAACATATAGACGTAATGTATCATGGGGATTCTGAAAATGGAGAATTAACATTTAAATTATTAGCTACAAAGCATATCTCATCGAATACAAATGGTGGTTGGTTTAAAACTGGTATTATGGTTAAATCTGGTCAGAAATTAATAATTACAGCTTCGGGCGAAGTTACGTTTGCTAGTTTATCAGGTAGTAAATACAAGCCAGATGGGTCTATTGTTGGTTCTGCAACAACAGGAACAGAGTCGTATGAAGGTGATTATAATAGTGGTTCTACTTATCCATCATACGGAAATGTGGTTTATAAAATAGGAGATTCATCTACACAAACACTAAAAGCGGGTGCCAAATTTTCTGGAAATGTTCAATCAAGCGGTATGCTTTATATTTCTATTTATGAAACCGTTTACAATGCTGCAAATACGGGTAGCTATACTGTGAAAATTAGTTTAAAATAATTTATGAAAAGTTTTTTTTATACCAAAGCACTAACAGTTATGTTGGTGCTTTGTTTTATTACAAATGGTGTAAATAGTCAAACTGTTTATTCTAACAAAGAATACTCTCGATTAAGCTTGTTTGTTGGGATGACAAGTTCAGATTTGTATAATGATACAATTAACTACACTTCAGGCATTTTTTTTAGTGGTGGTTTTAATTATACGATTCGTTTGAATGAAAAAATGAATGTTGGAATTGATTTGATTTATTCAGGAAGAGCGGTTAAAAAAGATAGTCCTATAATTAAATATCGATATGGCTATTTGGCGATACCCATTTATGCTCAATTAAAGTTTAGCGAAAATTTGAGAGCAAATTTAGGATTAGAATATGCAAAGTTTTTGAATTCTCAGTATTCATATATTGATGGCAGTAAAAAGAATGGAATGCATATTCAATCATTTCGTTCTAATTTAGATAACGACTACGCTTTGTTGGCAGGTTTTGAGATTGATATAAAAAAGGATTTTACACTTGCAGGTCGATACACCTATTCTCTAAAAGGCATTACAAATAGTCAAAGTGCTTATTTTGGAGTTTTTCAATTGTCATTTGCATATGTTTTGAATCGCTCTCACAAACAAATTTTTGGTAAAAAAGAAGTTGAATGATGCTTTTTCGTATAACCTTTTTTTTGTTTGCCTTGTCCATGCTGAATGCATGTAGCGATTCAGTTGCTAAATCAAAGATTATTAGTCAGGATGCACCTGCTGTTTCTAAAGAATACCTATTCTTGGATGTCGAATTATCAAATCAATAATGCGCTGGTGAATCGGATTAAAGTACCTGAAGGTTATAAGCGCATTTCTGTGGGTTCAGGAACATTTGCCGATTGGCTTAGAAATCTTCCATTAAAAGATGGTAAACCTTCTGTTAAATTGTATAATGGGAAACTCAAAGGAAATCAAACTGTACATGAAGCAATTGTTAATATAGATGTTGGAACAACAGATATTCAACAGTGTGCAGATGCTGTAATGAGAATGCGTGCGGAATATTTGTACTCAATAAAAGATTATAAAAATTTACATTTTAATTTCACGAGTGGGCACGCTGTTGGTTTTGAAAAATGGAGTCAAGGTTATCGAACACAAATAAAAGGAAATAATGTCACATGGATAAAGAGTGCCGAAAAAAACGATAGCTATAAAGTTTTTCGCTCTTATTGTAATACTATTTTTAATTACGCTGGAACGTCCTCTTTAAGTAAAGAATTAAAGAGGGTAGATGATATTAAAAATATTCAGATTGGTGATGTGTTCATTGTTGGCGGATTTCCTGGTCATGCTGTTCTTGTGGTGGATATTTGTGAGCATATAAAAACGAAAGAAAAGTTGTTTTTAATACAACAAAGTTATATGCCAGCACAAGAAATACATGTATTGAAAAATTTCAATAACGCTGCGCTAAGCCCTTGGTATAGTATCGATTTTGGGAATGTGCTTGAAACACCAGAATGGTCGTTTCAAAAAATCAATTAATGCGTTGGTAAAATCTATTTTGATTTTTTAGCTTTTGCTTTCTCCTTTTTGCTTTTGCCTTTTTGCTTCGGCTGCTCTTTCTTCGTCTAGTTTAATATTATAGCGAATGTCTTTCCAATACTCTGCACCGTAGCTTACAAAAATTTCATTGCCAGCCTTAATGTCTTTTTCGGCTTTAATCCATCCTCTATTTTTCCAAATATCATAGCATGCATTGTTGTTTATGCCTTTTATACGAGTAAGTCCCTTTGCATCATTTGCATAACGAGCTAACTCATTTGGAGTGTAGTAGGCATCAATGCATTTTTTTTTGCTTACAAAAAAAGCATAACCATAGATATCTTTTTCTGCTCTTTTATCTAATTCTTTTTCAGTAATTATTTCCCCTAAGTATTCTAAAATACGTTCACCTTTTTTGAAATCACGTTTTGCAAATAGTCCTTTTCCTGATCCTGGTATTGTAGATTTTTTTACTTCGAAGTCGTTGTTCATGAGTGTTTTTGTTAGAGGCGTAAAAATAACAAAATAATGCTTCTAAAAAGACATATCAATAAATTGTTTTAAGAATTGTTTGGATTATTATCCTTCGAAGGTCAATGAGATAAGAAATACCTTTGAATTGAGTTTGTCAATAGAGTTGGAGTAAACTGTATTGTCTTTTATAAGGAGGTTTTTAGTGCCCATTGATAATTTTGCTTCAATAGCAAATTTGAAATATTGAAGATAAAATTCAGCTCCTGCACCAACCTCATAGCCAAAATCATCGCGTTTCAATTTTACAATTTGTTCATTTGGGTCGGTACTAGTTTGTGTTTTTCTTTTTGATGCCAAATCCAAACTGTAACTCCATCCTGCAATTATATAAGCGCCAAAGTTTCCAACTCTTTTGGAGCGTAATTTTAAATCAAGTGGAAAATTTAGGAAAGTAGATTCAATCGTTTTTTTTCTGACAAGTGTATCTACTCCTTCAAAATAAAATTCAAGATTCCTTTCTGCAAATGATAAATTTGGAATAAAACGAAGTGTTACATATTTGTGAAGGGCAAGTTCAGAAACAATACCTAGGTTAAAGCCTGTTTTGGTGTTGAATGAATCCATTTTAGTGAATCAAATCGTTCAAAATGTTGTGCATTTTGGATGATAAAATTTGTTCTGTTTACACCAATTGTAAAGCCAAAATGCAGTTTTTCATTGTAGTAATTGCTTAGATTTCCCCTTTCACTTGCTTCTTGTGCTGATGCCAAAATGCTAAGTAAAACAGATGCAACAATTAATATATGTCTAACTACTTTTTTCAAAATCTTCTTAGTAACGTAAATATCTGAAATATATTTTATTTTGTACCAATATAAATAGATGCAATGCCAAATGTAACAGGAATACTCTTACAATCTTTAAAACCAGCCTTTCTTAAAATTGTTAAAAAAGCCTCTCCATCAGGAAACGCTTTTACCGACTCAGGTAGATATGTATAAGCAGATGCATCTTTTGAAAATAGTTTTCCAACGGTAGGAGTAATGTATTTAAAGTAGAAATTATAAAGTTGTTTAATGGGGAATTTTTTGGTCTTGAAAATTCTAAAATGGCAACAGTGCCACCATGATTAATTACTCTGTAAATTTCATGAATTCCTTTTCTAAATGTTCAAAATTTCGAACGCCAAAACCAACAGTTACTGCATCAAATGAATTGTTTTCAAATGGTAAGTTTTCAGAGTCGCCTAGTTTTAAATCTACTTTGTCTTGTAAGTTAAGTCTTTTAATTTTTTCAACTCCTAATTTTAGCATTCCTTCCGAAATGTCAATACCAATAACTCTGTCAGGGTTTAGTTTCATTGCTTCAATTGCAAAATCGCCAGTGCCAGTTGCAATATCTAAAATGTTTTTTGGTTGATTGTGTGCAATCAGTTGAATTGTTTTTTTTCTCCAACCTTTATGGATTCCAAGTGATAATAATTGATTTAAGAAGTCATACTTAGGAGCAATGTTATTGAACATCGTAGCTACTTGTTCTTTTTTGCTCTCAGTAGAGTTTTTATATGGGATTACTTTTTCGGACATGATATATGTATAACAACTATTAATTGTTATAGTTTAAGTTTTTTTGCTTCTTCCAACAATTGTTTTTTATCAACAGGCACTACACCTATTTTTTCACATACAAGTCCACCTGCCAAATTAGATAATGTTGCTATGGTAACAGGAGGTAAGTTTAGGGCTAAACACAATGCAGCAATACTAACAACTGTATCGCCAGCACCCGATACGTCCATAATGTCGCGTATGTGAGCAGGAACAAGTGTTTTTGATTTAGGAGTGTGTATATAAACTCCTTTTTCAGAAAGTGTAATTAAGGCCGATTCAATTTGTTGGAGTTTTATAAACGATTCTACCACTTTTGTAAGTTCGGCAGTATTATTTATGTCAAAATCAAGTTTTAAGCCTTCTTTTAGTTCTTTTAAATTTGGCTTGAACAAAGTAATACCCTTGTAATCCATAAAATTTTTCTTCTTAGGATCAACAACTGTCGGTATTTTTTTTGTTTAGCAAGCTTTACTACATTGTTTATTAATGCTGGAGTAATTACACCTTTGTCGTAATCTTCAAAAATGATAACATCAATTTTTTGATTGGCAATAAGCTTTTTAATTTTGATTGCAAGAGCATCTGTTTCTTTTGAATTAATGGATGTTTCTATCTCCTCATCAATTCGAAGCATTTGGTGGTGATTTCCAATAATACGTGTTTTAACAGTAGTGACACGATTACTGCTTTTTATAATACCTTCCGTACTTAGCTTTTGTTTTTTTAATAATCCATTAAATACTGTTGCATTTTCATCATCGCCAATAATGGCACAAAGAATAGGAGTAGCCCCCATTGCTTGAATATTTAATGCTACGTTAGCTGCTCCACCCAAACGATTTTCCTTTTTGTTAACAGCTACAATTGGAACAGGTGCTTCGGGAGAAATTCGGGATACATTTCCCCACATATAGGAATCAATCATTACATCACCAATGATTAGAACATTTAGTTTGTTGAATGATTTAAAGGTATCTTGAATATTCATTTACTTTAATTTTGCTAAAGCTTCTTTAACTCTTTTCACTGATTCAATTAATCGATCTTCGGATGTTGCATACGAAAAGCGAATACAGTTATCATCACCAAAAGCATCTCCTGAAACCAAGGCTACATTTCCTACTTCAAGTAAAAACATGCTTAAGTCGTTTGAGTTTTTAATGTGATAATTGTCGTATGATTTCCCGAAATAAGAAGAAATGTCTGGGAAAATATAAAATGCTCCATCAGGAGTATTCATTTTTAATCCTGGAATTTCTTTCAATAAGCCCAACACTAAATCTCTACGTTTTTTAAAAGCATCACGCATTTCAAATGTAATGGATGGTTCTGCTTTTACTCCTTCCATTGCAGCCATTTGTGCAATAGAACATGCTCCAGAAGTAAATTGCCCTTGCATTTTTTCGCAAGCATCAGCAATCCATTTCGGTGCTCCAATATATCCAATTCTCCAGCCTGTCATTGCGTAACCTTTTGATACACCGTTTACCGTAATTACTCTATCGTAAATAAAATCAAATTGTGCTAGACTTTCGTGTTTCCCAATAAAATTGATGTATTCATAAATTTCGTCTGAAATGACATATAAATCAGGATACTGAATAATAACTTCAGCCAGGGCTTTTAACTCATCTTTCGAATAAACGGAACCACTTGGATTGCAAGGTGTACTAAAAACCATCATTTTGGTTTTAGGTGTAATTGCTTTCTTTAGTTGTTCGGGAGTTATTTTAAAATTGGATTCAACCGATGTTGGAATCGTAACAGGAATACCTTCAGCAAGTTTAATTGTTTCGATATAACTTACCCAATATGGAATTGGTACAATAACTTCCTCACCAGGATTAACCATACTCAATATGACATTGGCTATAGACTGTTTAGCACCTGTTGATACCACAATCTGTTCAGAAGTATAATTTAAGTTGTTATCACGTTTAAATTTTTCAGAAATCGCTTTTCTAACTTCTAAAATACCTGGTACTGGAGTATAACGAGTAATGTTATTGTCAATTGCTCTTTTGGCCGCTTCCTTAATAAAATCGGGAGTATTAAAGTCGGGTTCGCCTATACTCAAGCTAATGATATCTTTGCCTTGCGCT
>JADJHE010000017.1 GCA_016707685.1 Bacteroidota bacterium | reverse complement strand
AATAAAATTCAATTACTCCCTATTTGCTAAAGCCCGGTTTTATACCGGGCTTTTCTTTTTATTTAGATGAAAAAAAAAGAGCCATTCCTCTTTTGTCGAGAAAAACAACAATTATATCGACAAAAATAAAAAAAAATTGTATCTTTATATCTACAATTAACGTATAAATCAGATAAAAACTTACAAATGAAAATATTTGTTTTATCATTCATGCTATTATTTAGTGCACTTAAAGCAGGAGCACAATCTGCATACATTGATACAGACTATAAGTACACCTACATAATAAAATTTCAGGAAATTAAAAGTCCAGGAAGTGCTAAAATAGCAAAAAAGGACTTTACCGATTTATTTGACTCGCAACTTCAAATATTTTCATCGCAAGACACTTGCATCTCCATTCGCTCATCGATTACTATATCTGATTCCGTTTTGATAAATAAACTAAATGAATATGGCTATACTATTCTATCATTTTCTAAATCAATAATAATCCAAAACAGAAAATACAGTAAAAAAAGAGAATAAGATGGGTAAAATTATACAACAATTGATTATTCTGTTTCTGATGAGTAGTTTGGAGATTTTCTCCCAAGGAGACAGTCCGTGCACAGCATCATCGGTAACAATTAATTCAGGAGCAGTTTGTGGAACGTATACCAGTGGAACTACTGTGGGTGCTACTTATTCAAACAATGCAGCCAATGGTGGCACGCCAACATGTGCTAGTCCAGGTGCTCCAGATGTTTGGTATACTTTTGTTGCACCATCTAGTGGAATAATTCAAATATATTTAACTGCAGGTTCAATAACAGATGGAGGTATGGCTTTATACTCTTCTTCAAATAATTTATGCTCAGGCACTTTAACATCAATAGTTTGTAATGATGACTCTGGGCCAGGTTACATGCCTCAAATAGGAGGATGTGGATTAACACCTGGTAATACTTACTTTTTAAGATTTTGGAAATATAGTAGCGGAACAGGTACTTTTAATATTTGTTTTTGAATTCATATTGAAGACAATAGCTCCTCAACAAATTGTGCTGGCGGTACACAGGTATGCAGTACTAACAGTTTTACTGGAAATAACAGCGGTGCAGGAACTACCGAATTAAATTCATGCAATGCAGGCTGCTTAGGTGGAGAAAACAACTCCTCTTGGTATTGGCTAAACATTGGAACAACTGGCAATTTAGAAATGACAATAACTCCATCAAATGGTACTGACGACTACGATTTTGCTATATGGGTCCAATTAATACTTGTCCTCCTGCTTCAGCACCAGTTAGGTGTAATTATGCAGCATTCCCATTGGGAACTAGTTGTTGGCCATTTAATTGTCCATGTGGAACTAACACCAACTCTACTGGTTTAAGTGCAACTGAGTGGGGAACAATAGCTACAGCTTGTACAACAGACCATTTTTAACTGCATTAAAATGTTACTGTTGGACAAGCTTATGTTTTACTTGTTGACGGTTTTACTCCATCCTCACAACCCTTTAACTTAAATTGGGGTGGAACGTCCAGTCTTAGTTGCACACCAATTGTTTTACCTATTGAGTTATTGAATTTCAGGTAAAGCTTTATGGAAAACAAAATTTAATTGAATGGTCAACTGCCACCGAACTAAACAACGATTTTTTTCTACGATAGAGAAGTCAGAAAACGGAGAGCCGATTTTAGTAGTATTTTATCAACTGTAAAAAGGAGCTGGAATGAGTAATGAAACAAAACACTATTCAACCATCGACAACAATCCAATTAATGGAATTACCTAATATCGACTTAAACAAACTGATTACAATGGAAAATATTCATACTCTGAAATTATAACAGTTGAAAATAAATCTGGAGGATTCTCTGTAAATAATCTTCATCCCAATCCAACAAACAAAGATTTCAGCTTCGACTTTTATTCTCCTATTAATGGAATGGTTAAAATGCAAGTGCTAGATTATACAGGTAGAGTTGTGCTAAATGTGATTTGCTCTTGTTTCAGAAGGGAAAACAAAACTTTAAGCGAAATTGGAAATCTAGCAAGTGGAATCTATTCATTAAAAAAGTGGTTTTTGAACAAAACAGGATTTTACTTCAGTTAATAAGCTAATAAAACAATAGATAAAATATAAAAAGCTTCTTCTGGTTTACAGAAAAGAGGCTTTTTTTGCATTCAAAACCTAATTTAGCCAAATAAATACTTCTGAATTAAAAATTATATAATTACATTTGTTACCCAACCATTAAGTTGAAATGAATATTAAAATATATATATTTATAATTGCATTTTTCACCCAATCATTCCTTGCGTTTTCTCAGTTTACTGTAAATGCAGGTGCTGATGCGAAGCTTTGTCCTAATGGAAGTGTAACAATTGGAGGGTTCCCTACTGCTACGGGAGGAAAAGCGCCATATACCTATTCATGGTCACCGAATTGGTACTTGAGTAGTACTACAACCGCAAATCCTACTTCTACATCCCCTACTTGGGTTGAATATACTGTTACCGTTACTGATGATACAGGAGCAGTAAAAACAGATAAGGTAATTGTTGATATGAGCTATCAATATGTTACCAATGCTGGAAACGATACAAGTATTTGTGAAAATAGTTTTGCTATTATTGGAAATTCATTAAATGTTGCAATGCCAGGAATAAGCTACAGCTGGTCACCTTCTACTTCACTTAACAATGCAAATGCTCCACGACCAACTGCTTCCCCAGGATCCACATCAACTACCTATACGCTAACAATTAATGCTACGGGATGTCCACCCAAAACAGATATTGTTAATGTTTCTGTTATTCCAATTCCTCAAGTAGATGCGGGACCTGATGTAACAATTTATGAAGGAGAAAATGTTACACTTCAAGGAAGTGGTGCTACCTATTATTATTGGTCGCCATTAAATTCGTTAACCTATCCCCAAACAGCAAATCCTGATGCCGAACCGGTTTTATCTACAACTTATACCGTTACAGGTACTGATCCAACGTATAAATGTTATAACTCCGATACAGTAAGAGTAACCGTAATTAAAAGTGATGAATTAGAAATATACAATACAATTACACCAAACGGTGATGCAAACAATGATGTTTGGTACATTGGAAATATTGCAAAATATCCCTTAAGCGTTGTTGAACTTTACAATCGCTATGGAAAATTGGTTTATCGCACCAGTCCGTATTTGAATGACTTTGGAGGAACTGTTTCTGGACAAGAATTGCCTGCTGCAACTTATTTCTATGAAATTAATTTAGGGGATGGCTCGCCCAAACGAACAGGAACGCTAACCATTGTAAGATAAAGATGATGAAAAAAATAGCGTTCGTATTTGGTCTTTTTTGTTGTTCATTTAGCATTGTGGCTCAACAAATGCCATATTATACGCAAAATAAAAGCAATGCATTTATGATTAACCCTGCTATTGCTGGAACTAAAAAATTAGTTGATGCACGTATGAATTACCGCATGCAATGGGTTGGATATGATGATGCACCAAGAACGTATTCACTTGGTTTACATTCTCGATTTTACAAAGGTAAAATGGGTGCAGGCATGTATTTAATGCAAGATAACGTTGGGCCAGCCAAACAAATGAATTTAGGTGCTGCCTATGCTTTTCATATTCGTTTTCCTGATGTTGAATTATCAGCTGGATTAGCAGGTAATTTTACGAAATATTCACTCATTGGCGATAAAATGTTTTTGCACAATCGTCAAGATCCATCCATTGATCAAACATTAACAAACAGTACATGGACAACGGATGCTAGCGCGGGAATATACTTATACAATGATCGCTTCCATTTGGGATTAAGCGGAATGCATGTGTTGCAATCTACAGCAGAATTTTACAAAAATGATACAACTAAAAAAGGCTTAGTAAAGTACGCCACACACGCCAATTTTTCATTGGGTTACAACTACTCTCAAAATCCTGATTTTGTTTTCGAAAGCACATTGTATGGTAATTATGTAGCTGGTGCTCCTTTGATGCTAGACTACACACTTCGTTTGCATTACCGCCAAATGGTATTTGCAGGAGTTTCACTTCGTTTAAGAGATGCAGTTGCGTTGCATTTAGGGGCAACAATAATGGAAGATTTTCAGGTGAGTTATTCGTATGATATATTGATTGGGAAAATGCGAAATTACAGTAGTGGATCGCATGAAATTATGCTAGCATTTAGCTCTTCTATTTTCAAACAAAAAAAGGGGAGATCAACCGATAAATTTTTGCACCAACGTTATGCCTACTTATTTTAGGTATTCAAAGGCTTTTGCATAGCGACTAATAACGCTTTTATCTAAGTCAGTTTCCTTATTAATTCGTCCTAATAATTTCAACTTTGTAGTGTCCAAAATAATATCTTCCGACAACTGATGAGGAGGACCATTAAAAATTAAGCCTAAAACATTTAAACCTCTACTTTTAAGAGCTTCAACCGATAATAGTGTGTGATTAATACTCCCTAAATAATTTTGAACGACAAGAATTACTTCCGCATCAAATTTAGTAATCATATCAATCATAAACTCTGACCTGTTTAATGGAACCATTAAACCACCCGCTCCTTCTATTATTAAGGTTTTATCTGTTGCAGGAATATTAATATTTTCTAATTTAATTTCAGTTCCTTCTAGCTCGGCTGCCGCATGCGGACTCATGTATTGCTTTAAGCAATATGTCTCTGGGTGTATTTGACTTACCGTATTAGATATCCATTTTTGAACTTTAGCTGTATCTGTAGAAAAAAAAGATCCCGTTTGAACAGGCTTCCAATAATCTGCTTGCAATGCTTCAACGAGTATAGAGGATACTAAAGTTTTTCCTACATCCGTTCCAATTCCTGTAACAAATATTTTTCTCATATGCTTTTAGTTCGTAGAGTTAAACGAAAATAAACCTTTTTTGGTATTTAAGTCAAGAACAAAGAACTTATCTTTTTAACTATTGATTGTTGGTAAGTGTTTATTTAGTAAATACGCTAACCTATCAATTTCCTCTTTTGAGTTAAATACATGCAAACAAATTCGAAGACGCTCTTTTCCCTTTGGCACTGTAGGACTCAGAATAGGACGTATATCCAATCCATCTTGCTGAAGCAACTTGGCAATGTTTTTCACTTTATCATTTCCACTTACAACAATACATTGTATAGCACTTTGACTATCGATTGATTCTAAAAAAGGTATTCCACAAATTTTTTCTTTAAAATAACAAATCAATTCCTGTAATGCATCAATTTTATTTTGAGATACCAAGAGTAAATTATATGCTTGATTAATTGCAACCAAACTATGCATAGGCAAAGCTGTAGTATAAATAAAAGCCCTTGAATAATTAATCAAATAATTTCTCAATACAACATTTCCTAAAATAATTGCACCATGGCACCCTAAACCCTTTCCGAATGTATGTAAACGAGCAAAAACGGACTTTTCTAGACCTAATGCTTGCACGCGACCTTTACCAATATTTTCTGTTACACCAGTAGCATGCGCTTCATCAACTATTAAATTAGCATTGTATTGAGCACACAATTGAACTATTTCAGATAAAGGGGCATAATCACCATCCATAGAATAAATACTTTCGATGGCCACAAAAACATTCCCTTTAGCTATTTTTAATCGCTCTTCTAAATGTGCTAGATCATTATGCTTAAAAAGGAAACAGGATGCTTGCGATAATTTCATTCCATCGTGTACAGATGCATGAATTAATTCATCATAAATAATTGTATCTTCTTTTTGTCCAAGTGCTGAAAACAAACCAATATTTGCATCATAGCCCGAATTGAATAACAACCTTGCTTCTACTTTATGAAAGGAAGCAATTTTTCGTTCTAATTTTTCAGCATAATCAGTATTCCCTGCTAATAATCGGGAACCGCCAGAGCCACTAGAAACAAGAGAGAACGAATTTAGTTCTTCTTGAATTTTATTTTTTAAATCAATTGATTTTGAAAAACCCAAGTAATCGTTACTGCAAAAATCAACTAAATCTGAATTGACAGTCAACCTGCGTAATGCATTTTGCATTTCTCTTTTTTCAAGTGATTGAATTAAAAATTTAGTTGCGGAGAAATTCATATGTATAAAGGTCGTTTATAAAAAATAAAAAACGAAGCAATTGTTTGCTCCGTTTTTATTTTAATTGTTCATTTTCATTAAATTATGCTGTAACACTTTCCTTAACTTGTGGTTGCTTTGCACCTTTAAAAGCTTTTCGAGGAGTTAATCCAAACAATTTGAACATTTCCATATCCTCATTAAAATCAGGATTAGGTGTTGTTAAAAGTTTATCACCAGCAAAAATAGAATTTGCTCCTGCTAAAAAGCACAATGCTTGTCCTTCTAAACTCATTTGTGTTCTACCAGCAGATAATCGAACAACAGTTTTTGGCATAACAATGCGTGTTGTAGCAATCATTCGCACCATATCCCAGATTGGAACTAATGGTTGATCTTCCAATGGTGTTCCAGCAACTGGCACTAAAGCATTAATAGGTACTGATTCTGGTGGAGGTGTCATTGATGATAATGTCAGTAACATTTTTACTCGGTCTTCAATGCTTTCTCCCATTCCTATAATTCCACCTGAGCAAACAGAAACTTTTGCTTTGCGTACATTTTTAATTGTATCCAAGCGATCGTCATAATTACGTGTAGTAATGATTTTTTTATAACTCTCTTCTGATGTATCTAAATTGTGGTTGTAAGCATACAAACCTGCATCTGCAAGCTTTTGAGCTTGGGTTTCAGTTAACATTCCAAGTGTGCAGCAAACTTCCATTCCTTTTGAGTTAACCACCTTTACCATTTCTAGTACACGATCAAAATCACGATTATCACGAACTTCTCTCCAAGCAGCACCCATGCATAAACGTGATGCTCCGCCTTCTTTTGCTTTATCGGCAGCATCGCTAACCTCATTTACTGTCATTAATTTATGAACTTCAATACCCGTATTGTAGCGAGCAGCTTGTGGGCAATAGCTACAATCTTCGGCACAACCTCCTGTTTTTATTGACAACAATGAACTTACCTGAACCTCATTAGCATTATTGAACTCCCTGTGTATACTTTGCGCTTTGTATACTAATTCTAACAATGGTGTATTATAAACATCCAAAATTTCTTCAACTGTCCAATTATTTTTTATTGTCGTCATATTCTTGTTTTGTAGTTTCACAAATATAGGCATATTATTTATTTGAAAAAGCCATTTGGAATCTTGTAGATAAAAAAAAAGGGAGCCAAAATAGCTCCCTTACATTATTTAATAACCAATTAGCTCAATACTTTTTTCACTAAATCAGCAGCTTCTTGCAATGCAATTGCAGAGAATACTTTTAATCCTGACTCATCAATGATCTTTTTCGCTTCAACAGCATTTGTTCCTTGTAAACGAACAATGATTGGAACATTGATAGAACCCATATTTTTGTATGCATCTACAATACCTTGTGCAACACGGTCGCAACGAACGATACCACCAAAGATATTTACTAAAATAGCTTTTACATTTGGATCTTTTAAGATGATACGGAATGCTTGTTCAACACGAGCAGCATTTGCAGTTCCTCCAACATCTAAGAAGTTAGCAGGATCTCCGCCCGACAATTTGATGATATCCATCGTAGCCATTGCTAAACCAGCACCATTCACCATACAACCAACGTTACCATCTAATTTAACGTAGTTTAAGTTATGTTCACCAGCTTCAACTTCTGTTGGATCTTCTTCTGTAACATCACGCAAAGCAGCGTAATCAGGGTGACGGAATAAACCGTTACCATCGAATGTTACTTTAGAATCTACTGCAATGATTTTATTGTCAGATGTTTTTAATACAGGATTGATTTCAAACATTGAAGCATCAATAGAATCGTATGCTTTATACAACGAAGCAACAAATTTGGTCATTTGCTTCAAAGCTTCACCAGATAAACCTAAGTTAAAAGCAATTTTACGGCATTGGAAATCACGTAAACCTACTTTAGGATCAATTTCTTCTTTGAAAATTAAGTGTGGAGTATCGTGTGCTACAGTTTCGATATCCATACCACCTTCCGTTGAATACATGATGGTGTTACGGCCTTTAGCACGGTCAAGTAATACACTTACATAAAATTCTTTTGTAGGAGTTTCGCCTGGATAGTAAACATCTTGTGCAACCAATACTTTACTTACTTTTTTACCTTTTTCACCAGTTTGTAAAGTAATCAATGTATTACCAAGGATATTTGTTGAGATTGTTTTAACATCATCCAATGATTTAGCCAAGGCAACACCACGTTGTTCAGTACCTTTGATCTTCCCTTTACCACGTCCACCTGCATGGATTTGTGATTTAATAACCCACCAACCAGTACCGGTTTGTTTTTGTAATTCTTTTGCAGCTTCAACAGCTTGCTCAGGAGTATCCGCAACTATACCTTCTTGGATTGCAACTCCAAAACCTTTTAATAAGGCTTTACCTTGATATTCGTGTATATTCATAACTAGATGTTTGTTTAATTTTTAGAGAAATCAAAAGTATGTTTTTTATTGGTCAATACAAATACTTGTGAAGAATTTTAAATAAAAAAATCCCTCATCTTTATTTGATGAGGGATTTTTAACCTTATAAACAGGTTAATATTATTTTTTAGTGTAACGGGTACGGAATTTATCAACGCGACCAGCTGTATCAACCAATTTAACTTTACCAGTATAAAAAGGGTGACTCATGTGAGAAATCTCCAATTTAACAACTGGATACTCATTTCCATCTTCCCATTTAATGGTTTCTTTAGATTCTACGCATGATTTAGTAACAAATGCGTAATCATTACTCATATCTTTAAATACTACTAAACGATAGTTTTCTGGGTGAATTCCTGCTTTCATTTTTATTCTTTTTTTAAATTTTACAACCGATAGTTTTCAAATCGGGATGCAAAGATAATTATTTGTATTAATTCTGCAATTTTTAATCAAAAAAATTTTATTTTCTCTTATCTCCTTATATTTGCGACATGAAAAAGACAATTTTCAAAGTGTTGGCCAAGATTAATAAAGTTTTGCTGCCCAAATACTACAACCGCGACCTAAAAGCACTAAAAAAATGGGAAATGGCTATTGTAGGATACAAATATTGGGTAACCTGCAATGCAATAGACTAATTTAGTCTTCCATTATTTGAACCCAAGCATCCTTCACCCCTGCTTCTTTTGCCGATTTTAATTTCGTAATAGCCTCTTCTTTTGTAGCCGTTTTGTACATAAAAATGTAGTTATACCCTTTAGGACCCGAATACACCCAATCAGTAGTTGAATAACCTTTGGCTCTGAAACGTTTAGCTTCGGCCATCGCTAAATCCTGATAAAAATAAGTTCCAATTACCACATAAAATCCTTTTCCTGGAGTTGAATTGTTATTTACATCCTTTAAATTCTGTCTTTTTTTTTGGTAACAAATAAAACACCATCCTCCGATTTTCGGTTTGGATTACCTTCGGTTACTGTTGCATTTTGATTACCTGCAACAGCTGTATTAGATGGATTAACAGGAGCCTGTGCTTGCGCTTTTGCTTGCTGTTCAAGCTTATCTGCTAATTCCTGCATTTTTTTGTTACTCTCTGCCAATTGTGTTTGCAAGCTGTCCATGCGCTTTACATAAGCTGCATTTTCTAATGCTTTTTGCTCTTCCACTTTTGCTTTTGCTACAGGCTCTTCTTGTTTTTTGTTTTTACCAAACTTAAAGTTTACCATTAATTCATTACTTTTTCCAGCATAATTCGCAATGGAACCAATAATAAAATCGTAGGAATAACCAACATAAAATTGCTTGTGCACACAAAAACCAACGTTTGCTCCTACAGCATAATCGCTTTTATAAGTTGCTCCAATCCAAAATTTATCTTGCCAATCGAAATTGATGTTTCCATCGTATTGAAATGGTGTATTTGGAATAAAACGAACTAAACCTAATGGAGCAATGGAGATTCCTTTTTCTTTATTGATAAAGAACTTGTATTTTAATGAACCCATGTAATGACGAGCTTGTGAGTAATAAGCACGCACATTTTCATTGTCGACATAGTTTACTTTATTACCAATCAATTGCGGTACGGCAGCTCCAAACTCTAATCCTTTCCATCCAAAAAGCAAACCTGCGTTTCCATCAAAAGTTGTTTTGTGTTCTACTGAACCAAACAACGTTGGATCGGCACTATTTTCCACTTGCGCTTTTGTATAATCAATGCTTTGGTCAAACACACCTGCAGATACACCAAATCGCAAATACATATCTTCATTAATATTCAAACGATACGAGTAAAATACATTTCCTCCTATTCGATTGCTCAATCCTTTTCTATCACTAATAATATTTAAGCCCACTCCCACTTTGTTTTCCATCAAATTACCATCCAATGAAAATACATTTAATTGAGGTGAGTTTTTAAAATCGGTCCATTGCGAACGACTAATAATCATTGCATTGGTACCATCGGATACACCAGTGAATGCTGGATTGTAAACCATTGGTTTGTAGAAATAATGGCTAAACATGCCAATTTGTTGAGCATTTGCAGCACCTCCAACAACCAATAAGGATAAAATAAAATAAACCTTTTTCATACGCTTCAACAATTATTTATTTCTTAAAATATCAACTGAACCTTTGATAATCTTATCCGAATTATCAAATTTCAATACATAATAATAGGTTCCATCAGGCAACTCTGCACCATTGTAAGTACCTGCCCAATCGTTGGTATACGCCTTTTTGTTGTATACTTGATTTCCGTAGATATTGTAAACAGTTACTTCATTCTCTGGGAAATTTAAAATATCTTGTAAGTACCAAAAATCATTGAATCCATCTCCGTTTGGTGTAAATAAATTGGAAATCATTCCATTGTATTCCAACATGTTTACTGTAACAATTACGGTATCGGCATTGATACAATTATTGATATCAAGTACAGTTAAAACATAAGCTGTTGTAGCATTTGGAGTAGCTGCTGGATTAAACACAGTAGCACTGCTCAAGCCCAATGAAGGAGTCCACAATGGAACTCCCGATCCTGTACCATTTAAAGTAACTGTTTGACCTTGTACAATCGTTGTATCTGTTCCAGCACTTACTGGACTTGGTGCTAATACCGTTACTGCCACATAAGCTGTAGTATCAATTGCACATACCCCACTTTGAACAACCGCTTGGTACCAAGTTGATTGTGTTAAACCAGCATATATTTGAGAGGTATTTGTGTTTGTGATTGTAGTCCAAGTTGCTCCATTATCGGTAGATGCTAACCAATATAAAACATTACCTACATTTCCTGTTAAATCAAGTGTATCGTTGTTCAAATAATAACAAACCGAAGCATTTGAATTTACAGTACCAGCAACTGTTTGTGGTGCAGAATAAACCGTTTCGGCTGCTGAAGTAACTGCAGGACATGCGCCATTTTGAACCGTAACAGTGTACATGGTTGTTACTGGTAAATTGGTATAGTTTTCTGTTGTAGTTGTATTCGCAATCGGTCCCCACGTTAATCCACCATCTGTAGAGTTTTGCCAGTTCACAACACTTCCAGTATTTCCTGTTAAAGTTAATGTGCCTGTTGCAGGAACTCCACAATAAATACCACCACCCGTTAATGTACCAGCAATGGAAAGTGTGCTCACATCAATGATCGCTATTGCCGTTGAATCGGCTGGACAGCTACCACTTTGAACGATGGCTTGGTACCAGGTAGTTTGGGTTAAATTCGTATACGATTCAATGGTAGTTGTATTTGCAATGGGTGTCCAAGTTGCACCGCTATTGGTTGAACTTATCCAACCTACAATATTTCCGGTATTACCAGAAAGAGTTAATGTTCCTGTATTAGAAGAAATACAAACTCCAGTAGCACCAGCTAATGAACCTGCAACTGTAGCCGGATCAACAACAAATGTAACTTGAGTAGAAGTATCAGTAGGACAACTCGCTCCATTTTGAACTACGGCTTGAACAATGGTTGTTTGTGTATAATTGGGGTGATTGTAGGTTGTAGTAGTATTCGCAACTGTGCTCCAAGTTGCACCACCATTAATGGATTCGAGCCAATATAAAACAGATCCGAAACTACCAACAAGGTTTAATGTTCCAGTACCTGAACTTGCACAAAATGTTCCACCACCATTGATGGTACCACCAACACTTGGAGGAAAAACATCAATACAAACAATGGTAGAAGTATCAGTTGGGAAAGCACCATTTTGAACAACAGCTCTGTAGCAAGTTGTTTGTGCTAAATTAAAATAGGTTTGGTTAACAGTAGTGTTTGCATTGTTTGTCCAAGACGCACCACCATTAGTTGAAGTTTGCCAAAACAAAATATTTCCAACATTACCCGCTAAACTAACAAATCCAGAATTAGTGGTAGTGCAATAAGTTGCAGCACCAGAGGTTGTTCCACCAACCGACTGTGCATTTACTTGAAATGCAAAACATACGGCTATTAAAACGACTAAATACTTTTTCATACTATTTTTTCTAACAATTGAGAGCAAATTTAAACCTTTTAATCGAACTAGAATATAGAAAAAACAAAAATCCCTTCGATTATTCATCGAAGGGATCTTGATTGAATAACAATTATTTTACAATAGTAACATGTCCAATATAATTGTGCATATACCCTTTTGTATCTCTTAATTTAACTTTCCAAACGTACACATCTATTTGTGCCATATCTGCTCCATTGTTTGCTTTTCCATCCCAACCTTTTTGTTTTTGGTCAGAGAAGAAAATCATTTGTCCCCAACGATCGAAAATCATTAACTCATAACTATCTAAATCCCAACCAACACCTAGTGGATAGAACGTATCATTTATTCCATCTCCATCAGGCGTAAACGCATTTGGAGCATAGAATACAAAATCGTCTTGCACTTCTAACATGATGTAAGCTGAATCGACACAACCAAATTGGTTGGTAACAAGTAAGCCTACAGGATAAGTACCAACACCAGAGAACACATGACTAGGATTTTGATCTGTTGAAGTATTTGAACTAGCAGCAGGATCTCCGAAGTTCCAATTCCAAGAAACAATGTTTGCTACAGAAGCATCGTGGAAATTAACTAAAGGAGAAATACTTGATGCTGGATTTGGATCCGCAGTAAATGATGCATCAGGATTTGGATTCACAGTAATGTATCCTGGATTTACAACTGTTGTAATACAACCTGCAGCTGTTGTGATTGTCATTGTAACATCATAAACACCAGTTGAAGGATATACATGTGTTACTGGTGTACCAGAACCTGCACTTCCATTATCGCCAAAATCCCAAGAATAAGCTACACCATTATCACTCAAACCAGTAAATGTTACTGTTAATGGAGCACATCCGGATACTATTGGCGCTGATAAAAATCCGATAGAACCTGGATTTACAGTTACTACCGAAGTATCAACAGCGTCCTGAGAACAACCATCACTAACTGTAACGATGTAACTAGCAGGTGATGTTGCAGCATTACCTGTAACCGTTTGAGATTGTGTTGTTGGTCCATTATTCCAGCTATAGGTGTATGGTCCGCCATTACCACCTGCTGGTGTTGCCGAAATACTTGTTGTTAAACCATCACATACTGCAGCATTAGTAGCTGTAACAGTTAATGGTGGACGAACAACAACTTGAATGTCCATTGGTCCAACTGGACAAGCATTCGCATCGGTTACACTAACAGAATAGATTGTTGTAGCTGTGGGTGTAACAAAATGAGGACCTGTTCCAGATAATCCAGTTCCAGTTGCACCTAACCATGTATAATTGTATTGAGGAATACCACCT
Source organism: Bacteroidota bacterium (assembly GCA_016707685.1). Classification (GTDB taxonomy): domain Bacteria; phylum Bacteroidota; class Bacteroidia; order 2-12-FULL-35-15; family 2-12-FULL-35-15; genus 2-12-FULL-35-15. The sequence goes on along the minus strand of JADJHE010000017.1, from coordinate 67,225 downwards.
GTTGCTTGAGCATATATTTGTGCTGTGTCACCATAACAAATGGTGTCAACAGGACTCACAACTAACTCTAATTCAGGAGCTTCTGAAATAATTACAGTTCCTGTAGCAGAGCAACCATTATCATCGGTTACTGTTACATTGTAAACACCTTGTGGCAATCCACTAGCGGCTGGCAATGTTTGTGTACCAGGTGTCCAAGCATATGTGAATGGAGCTGTTCCCGTATTTGGAGTTAAATGAATGGTTGCAGTACCAGTACTACCACCAAAACACAATACAGGAGTTGAGCTAACACTATCAATTGTTGGTCCAGGGGTATCAACAACTACAACTGAACTTGTAATGTTACATCCATTTGCATCAGTAACGATTACTGAATAATTACCTGCTAATAAATTGGTTGCAGTAGGAGTTGTTTGTAAACTTGAATTGTTCCATTGATAAGCATATGGTGTTGTTCCACCAAAACCTGTTACTAACGCTGCACCATTAGCAGCACCACAAGTAGAAGCTGTAACTCCAGTTGTATCTGTTAATTGAGTTGGTTGAGTAATGGTATAGTTTTGTGAAGTTGTACATCCATTTTGATCTTCAACAGTTAATGTATAGGTTCCAGCCGTTAATGAATTGGCAACAGGACCCGTACTTACATTTGGACTCCAGTTAAATAAATAGAATGGAGTTCCACCCGAAGCAGATGTATTGATTGAACCATCGTTATCACCAAAACAAGAAATGTTTGTTGAACTTGAATTTGTTATTGCTAAAGCAGCAGGCTGATCAACTATGATAGGTGAATTTGTAGTTGTACAACCGTTAGCATCGGTGATTACGACAGAATAAGTACCTGCACACAATGCTGTAACAGCAGCTGTTGTTTGTCCAGAAGACCAAGCATATGTTAAGGTTCCTGTTCCACCGTTTGCCATTAAAGTAGCAGCACCATCACACAATCCAAAACAAGAAACATCTGTTAAGCTTGTAATTGCATTGTTAATTGGATTCGGTTCTTGAATATCAACAAAGTTGGATGATACACAACCAGCAGCATCTGTTACAGTAATAATATTTAAACCTGCAACCAAATCCGTTGGATTTGCTGTTGTTTGTCCGCCACCAGTCCATAATACTGAATATGGAGGTGCACCACCTGTGATACTTGTTGTAGCTGCACCATTGGTATAACCAGCACAAGGCAAGTCAGTTTGAGAAGTAATTACTACATCTGGAGCAGCAATGTCATTTACATTGGCTACTTGTGTAATCATACAACCATTCGCATCGGTCACCTCTACCAAATAAGCACCACCCACAATGTTGGTTGCACATGATTGCTGCGTAAATGCTAAGTCGTTCCATATATAAGTGTAAGGGAGCTAATCCACCTGATGTGGTTGCACATGCCTCACCATTAAACTGACCGCAGTTTGAACTAATTGTACTTGTAGTTACAATTAGAGGAGTATATGCTTCAATTATATTGATTGATCCTGTAACTGCACAACCATTCGCATCTGTAATAGTTGCATTATGGGTTCCTATACAAAGATTAGAAGGATTAAACGTTGTTTCTAAACTTGGTGTCCAAAGGAATGTATATGGAGCGGTTCCGCCAATAAAACTAATATTTCCTGACCCATCGCATGTTCCTGCACAAGTAATATCATTTCCTGTGATGGAAGCAACTAATTCATCGGGCTGAGTAATGGTTGTAACAGCAGTTGTTGTACAACCGTTTGCATCGGTAACAGTACATGTATAAGTTCCAGCACATAAGTTTGTAGCTGAAGGAGTTGTAATACCTCCTGGCATCCAACTATAAGTATAAGGAGCACTTCCACCCGATGCCGTTATTTGAGCAAAACCAGTACACACACCAAAGCATGTTAAGTTTCCTGTTGCGAAAATATTACTTGTGAATGCTGGTGGCTGAGATATAACAGCTACACCTTGTGAAGGACAACCATTTGCATCGGTAACCGATACAGTAAATGAACCTGCACATAAGCCAGAAGCATTCGCTGTTGTTTGAGCTGTTGGATTATTCCATGCATACGTATATGGAGCAGTTCCATTAGTAACAGTAGCAAGGGCCGTTCCATTACAAGCAGCAAAACATGTAACTGGAGTAACGGTTACTGAAGTAGAAAGCGTAAGTGGATTTGTTAACGTAACAGAAGCATTTTGGATACAACCAAGTGCATCTGTAATTGTCACAGAATATGTTCCCGCAACTAAAGCTGTTAAAGTTGATGATGTTGGGCTACCTGCAGTAGTCCAAACATATGAATAAGGAGCCGTTCCGCCTACTGCACTTGCAGTAGCAGTACCAGTAGCACCACCAAAACAAAGTGGATTAGTGCTAACCGCATTTGCAACCAAAAGTGGTGGTTGAGTAATTGTAATATTCGCACCTGCAATACATCCATTTGCATCGGTAACCGAAACAGAATAAATACCTGCTACTAAATTCGATGCAGTAGGAGTTGTTTGACCATTACTCCACAAATAGGTAAATGGAGCTGTTCCACCTGTAATTGTTACCGTAGCATTACCATTGCTTCCACCGAAACAAGATACGTTTGTTGATGTATTAATAGCCGCAGTTGGTCCAGCATTACTACCCACTGTAACTGGAGCTGTGAGTGTACACATATTTACATCCGTAATTGTAACAGTGTAAGTTCCAGCAGCTAAAGCATTAGCATTAGCGCCTGTTTGCCCATTCGACCATGACCATGTATATGGAGCAAAACCACCCGAACCTGTAACGGAAGCTGTACCATTCGCTTGACCGCAGTTTGCTGGCGTACTAGATGAAGTAATTGCTAATATTGGAGGCTGAGTAATAGCAGCAGTGCCTGTTGTTGTACAACCTCTAGCATCTGTAACTGTAACTGTATAGGTTCCAACTCCTAAGTTATTAATTGAAGCAGTGGTAAATGCACCTGGCAACCATAAATAAGTATACGGTGCAGTTCCACCTGCTGGTGTTGCAGTAGCAGTTCCTGAAGTTCCTCCAAAACAACCCACATTGGTAAATGTAGGGGCAACTGTTAATGCAGGAGGCTGAGTTATAACTTGTGTTGCAGTTGCAGTACAACCATTCACATCAGTAACAGTACATGTATATGTGCCTGGAGCTAAATTGGTTGCTGTAGCAGCTGTTCCACCAGTAGGTGTCCAAGCATAAGTAAGGGGTGTTGTGAATGCTCCCGTAGAAGATACTGTAGCTGATCCATTATTAGCACCATTACACGTAACATTCGTAAATGAACTTATTGCAAGTGTTCCACCTGGTGTGGAAGGAACAGTTAAAGTTGCTGTACGTATACAACCCGTAGCATCAGTAACCGTATATGTATAATTTCCTGGAGTTAAATTAGTTGCTGTTGGTCCTGTACTTACAGCTGGAGTCCAACTATACGTAAAGGGAGTTACACCTGCTGTAGTTGCTAAAGATATAGAACCTGTTGCTGAGTTACAAATAGCAGGAACAATGGTTGGTGTGATATTAAATCCACCAACAGTAATACAAAAGGAATAGGTTTGACTACCAAAGAATGGACAGTTATTATCTGTAACCTTCACCGTAAAACAATGAGGAACCCCTCCCACATCCGCTAATGTTGGTGTCCATGTAAACAAACCAGTTGGACGAGATGCAGTTCCACCTGTTCCACCTGTTGGAGAAAACGTAGCACCAGTAATACCCGCATTCCAAGTCAATGTCACATTCTGAGATGTATTTGCATCAAAGGAAGGGATATTGAATGAAATTGGATTACCCGCACAAGCATTCATGGTATAAGCACCTGTATTGTTTATACCATTTAAAGAAGGATTGTTGTTGGTACAAGGTATTGTTCTAACTTGAATATCACGCATTACACTACCTACCAATACACCATTTCTCCACTCTTGAACCAAAACGGCAAAAACGGTTACTTGGATAGAAGTTGGCGTAACACACATATCCCCTGTTAAAGGGTTAAAAGTTGGTGCTGGTGAGGATGCTAATGGATTACTAGCACTATAAGGAGCAATATAGGTTACGTTTGTTGTTGCCGTATGCATTGGTGTCATTAATGTATACGATAATGAGTCACCGTCTGGATCTACAGAACCATTATTAAAACAAAATGGCTGACCAACACAAATAAAAGGTACTGGACGATTTGTAAACGTTGGAGAATCATTACAAGGAAATGCCAAATTATTTAAGGTTGCTTGAATATAAATATTCATTGAACCTGGTGTATTAATATTTGTAATAGCTGTATTTCTACAACACAATGAATAAGACATTACCCAATCGGAACAAGCAGGAAGTGTTACAATCCCTTCATAAATATACTCCTGAACACCAGGCTGTGTTCCACCCGTACAAACGGTTGCTTGTCCTGGACAAATAGGCGTTACCTCCTGACCTGTTCCAGCAATTCTACTCAAAGTAACATTTAAATTTATATTACATGATACGGAACGGTAATTCACAGAAACCGTTGTAGGAGCAGCAATACCTGCACAATCGCGATACAAGGCCAATCGAATACGGTATTGATTACCTGACAAACACTGATACGTAAGGTTACCACCTTGAACATGGGATGCTTCCGCCTTGTTTGGCATAAAAAGCATTACAAGAATCAACAGATAAAAACTATAAGAGAGTAGTTTTGTTTTCATATTTATTCTAAATTGTATATAATTTTTAGTTTCTAATAGCATTTTTAATAATGTACGCAATTTAGTTAATCAGACAATCAAAAAAACAAATGGGTTGCATCAGTTTTTAGCAATAATTAACATGTTTATAATCTTCATCTGATTTCAACCTACTGTCAGTAGTCTTTGCGTAAAACAGATCGCTTTTAAAAAGTTAAATAAAATCGACAAACACACCTTTTCTACTGACGAATAAATTATTTTTATACTATAACCTGTTTTTTCTTGCATCAATCACTAAAAATTTGACTGATTTTTTAAAATAATCAGCTCTAAAAAAGCTGTTATTTTGCAATAATAATTTTACTCCTGATTATTTTATTGTTTTGTATTCCTATTAAATAATAAACACCGTTATTAAAGGACTCTAAACTAAATTCGATATCACCATCAGATTCTAAGGTGAACGTATGGACCGATTGGCCTAATTCATTTATCACCTTGTACTCGCCTTTTGGTGCTGAGGTTACATAAACTTTTCCACTAGTAGGGTTAGGATAAACCGATAAGCTTATATTCTCGTACTCCTCCACTCCTATTATAACAATCGCTGAACATACAGAGGTATCAATACAAGAATTTAATCCAATCATTACAGCATAGGTTCCACTAACTGTTGGTGAGTATGTTTGACTCGTTGCACCTGCAATAACAGAATTCCCTGTAGTACAATTTAACCATTGATAAGAAGCTCCAACCTGATTAGATGTTAAACTATTAGTTCCGGTAGTAACAGAAGTGTCAATTATTGTAACACCTGCTAAAACAGCTAAGCGCGGACTTGAAGAACAACCAGCATTGCTCACCTCAACAAAATAAGTTGTTGAAGTACTCAAACTAGGAGTTGTAAATGAAGTTCCTGTTCCAAGTAATGTACCAGCAGTTAATGCATCGTACCAACTAATAGTTCCGGCACTTGCATTTGCACCTAAAGTAAGTACTCCTGCATCGCAACGACTTGCAGGAGTTGTTCCTGTAATTGTTGGAGTTGTATTAACCGTTGCAATCACAGCTACGCGAGGCGATGAAGTACAACCTAAACTAGTAGCTTCAACGAAGTAAGTTGTAGTTGCACTTATAATAGGAGTTGTAAACGAAACGCCAGAACCTACCAAATTACCTCCTGTTAAAGCGTCATACCAATTAATACTTCCAGCACTTGCTGATGCACCTAAAATTAAATTTCCGGCATCACAACGACTAGCTGGCGTTGTTCCTATAATTGTTGGTGTTGTATTTACAGTTGCAACAATTAATGTACGCGGAGAAGAAGTACAACCCGCATTTGTCACCTCCACAAAATAAGAAGTTGTAGCACTAATACTTGGAGTTGTAAACGATGTACCTGTTCCAACTAAAGCACCTCCTGTTAATGCATCATACCAATTAACTGTTCCTGCACTTCCTGTTGCTCCCAAAACAAGTGTTCCTGAATCACAACGAGTAGCTGGTGTTGTTCCAGTAATTGTTGGAGTTGTATTTACTGTAGCAATAATTTCGATTCGAGGTGAAGAAGAACAAGCATTGTCCGTTGATTCAACAAAATAAGATGTTGTAGCACTTAAACTCGGAGTTGTAAATGATGTGCCTGTTCCTACTAAACTACCACCAGTTAATGCATCGTACCAACTGATTGTACCAGCACTTGTAGCGGCTGCAAGCGTAAGTGTTCCAGCATCACAACGGCTAGCAGGTGTTGTTACAGTAATACTTGGTGTTGTATTTACAGTTGCAATAATTTCTGTTCGAGGCGAAGAAGTACAACCTAAATTGCTTACTTCTGCAAAATAAGAAGTAGTTGTACTTATACTTGGTGTTGTAAACGATGCTCCTGTTCCAACTAAATTCCCACCGCTTAAAGCATCGTACCAATTAATGGTTCCTGTACTTGCAGCTGCACCTAAACTAAGTGTTCCAGCATCACAACGACTAGCAGGTGTTGTTCCTGTAATTGTTGGAGTTGTATTAACCGTAACTGTTATTGCTGTTCGAGGCGATGATGTACAACCAAGACTTGTTGCCGCAACATAATAAGTAGTAGTTACACTTATACTTGGAGTTGTATAAGAAGTGCCTGCTGCTATAGATGTACCACCAGTTAATGCACTAAACCAATTAATGGTCCCAGCACTTGCTGTAGCATTTAATGTAACCGATCCGGCATCACAAACACTTGCTGGTGATGTGCTAGTGATTGTAGGTATTGGGTTAACTGTTGCTACAATAGCAACACGAGGCGAAGATGAACAAGTTGCAACTGTTGCATCAACATAATAAGTAGTAGTAGAACTAATGCTTGTTGTAAAAGAAGCACCTGTTCCAACTAAATTTCCTCCCGTTAATGCATCATACCAATTGATTACACCTGCGCTTGTTGTTGCACCTAATGTAACTGAACCAGAGCCACAACGAGTAGCAGGTGTTGTACCAGTAATTGTTGGAGTATTGTAAATAGTGGCAACAATAGCCTCTCGAGGTGATGATGTACAACCGTTATCTACAACATCAACATAATATGTTGTTGTTGCACTAATACTTGGAGTCGTAAATGTAGTACCTGTTCCTACTAAATTCCCACCAGTTAATGCATCGTACCAATTAATAGTACCTGCACTTGCAGAAGCTTCCAAGGACACACTACCAGCATCACAACGGTTGGATGGTAATGTAAATAAAATAGCAGGTGTTGTATTCACATTTACAGTTATTGCTATTCGAGCACTTGCCAAACAGTTACTATCTTGAACAAAATAAGTTGTTGCAGTTGATAAAACAGGAGTAGTATAACTTGCTCCTGATGCTAAATATGTTCCACCAACAGAAGCTGTGTACCAAGAAATAGTCCCTACTCCACTTACTGTTAATGTTGTTGTATTACCGCTACATATTGTTAAACTACCAGCTGGAGTAGTATTTGTTGGTGCTGGAGGAGCTGCTGGTGTACCAGTAACAACAACATTCTGAGAGCAACTATCGATATTATTATGAATATCTGTTACATACCATTTAACAATGGTAGTACCAACCGGGTAAGTGCTAGGTGCATTATTGGTTACTGATCCAATTGCGCAATTATCGGTTGTTGAAGGATTACTCAAAACCAAACCTGTTACCACACATGTTCCTGGCGCTAAAGATGTGGATACATCTGAAGGGCAAACAATAGAAGGCAATTCGTTATCGTTAACTGTTATTGAAAAAGAACGAATAGTGGTATTACCAGAAGCATCTCTTGCTGTATCAAAGACCATAGTTGTTCCGACAGCAAATGTTTCCCCACTTAAATGATTACTAGTAATTGTTACAGCAGTACAATTATCAGTTGCAGCAGGAGCTGCAAATGTTACCACTGCAGAACATTGTCCTACAGTAGCAGATTGAGTAATATTAGATACAGCAGTAAATACAGGAGCAATAATATCAGTTGTACTTACTAATATTGCTCTTCTTAATGAAGAAGCTGCACATGTACTATCTTGAGCATAAAATGTTGTATTTGCGAATAAGATTGGAGTTGTATAGGTATTTCCTCCACCTAAATAAGTACCCCCTGTTGCCGCACTATACCATCCAATTGTACCTACACCCGAAACTGTAAGAACAGTAGAAGTACCACTACAAATGGTAAGATTTGCTGCTGGTGTAATGTTGGTTGGACGAAGAGGAATTGGAGTTACAGTTGCTACAACTGCAATTCGAGGAGCTGAAGAACATCCACCATCAGTTGTTGATACGTAATACGTTGTTGTTGATGAAATACTAGGTGTTGTGAAAGTTGTACCTGTACCTACTAAAGTACCACCTGTTAAAGCAGAATACCAATCAATTGTTCCCGCACTTGCAGTTGCACTTAAACTAACTGTACCTGTCCCACATCTTGAAGCGGGTGTTGTCCCCGTTATTGTAGGAGTTACACCGACAGTTGCAATCACTTCAACTCTTGGGGTTGCAGTACAACCGGCATTACTTACTTCGACAAAGTAACTTGTTGTAGAACTAATACTTGGTGTTGTAAATGAAGTACCTGTTCCAACCAATAAGCCTCCTGTTAATGCATCGTACCATGAAATGGTTCCTGCACTTGTAGTTGCACCTAAAGAAACCGTACCTGCATCACATCTACTTGCAGGAGTTATGCCTGTTACACTTGGTGTTAACGTAACTGTTGCTACTACTGCTGTTCTAGCAGAAGTACAGCCGGCATTCGTTGCATCTACATAATAAGTTGTTGTTGAACTAATACTTGGTGTTGTAAATGAAGTTCCTGTTCCAACCAACGTGCCACCTGTTGGCGCATCGTACCAATTGATTGTTCCGGTACTTGCTGTAGCACCTAATGTTAAGGTACCTGCATCACATCTTGAATCGGGAGTTGTTCCTGTTATGGTTGCGGTATTATTCACCGTTGCAATTACTGCAATTCTTGGAGCAGAAGTACAACCTGCATTCGTTGCTTCTACATAATAAGTTGTTGTTGAACCGATGCTTGGTGTTGTAAATGAAGTACCAGTTCCTACAAGAGTTCCGCCTGTCAATGCATCGTACCAATTAATGGTTCCAGCACTAGCTATTGCACCTAACGTAACAGTACCTACTCCACATCTACTTGCTGGAGTTGTTCCAGTAATTGTTGGAGTTGTATTTACAGTTGCCACAACTGATGTTCTTGGAGATGAAGTACAACCGGCATTCGTTACTTCAACAAAATAAGTAGTTGTTGAGCTAAGACTTGGTGTTGTGAAAGTAGTGCCAGTAGCAACCAAGATTCCACCTGTTAGTGCATCGTACCAATTAATAGTACCAGCACTTGCTGTTGCACCTAAAACAAGTGTTCCTGCATCACAACGTGTTGCTGGTGTAGTTCCTGTTATGGTTGGTGTTGTATTAACTGTAGCAATAACCGCAGTGCGAGGAGACGAAGTACAACCTGCATTTGTAGCATCAACGTAATAGGTTGTAGTTGAACTAATACTTGGCGTTGTAAATGATGCTCCTGTTCCTAAAGAGGTACCACCAGTTAAAGCTGAATACCAATTAATAGTACCTGCACTTGCTGCTGCTCCTAATGTTACTGTTCCTGTCCCACATCTGCTTGCTGGAGTTGTTCCAGATATTGTAGGTGTTGGATTAACGGTAGCAACTACTGCAGTTCTTGGACTTGATGTACAACCAGCATTTGTTACTTCAACAAAATAAGTTGTTGTGATGGAGATACTCGGAGTTGTGAAAGAAGCTCCTGTACCAACTAAAGTACCACCTGTTAATGCATCATACCAATTAATAGTACCTGCACTCGCACTTGCTCCTAAAGTTAACGTTCCTGTATCACATCTTGAAGCTGGAGTTGTACCTGTTATAGTAGGTGTAGAATTTACCGTTGCAATAACGGCTGTTCGTGGGGAAGAAGTACAACCCGCATTTGTAGCATCAACATAATAAGTTGTTGTTGAACTTATACTTGGTGTGGTAAAAGAAATCCCCGTTCCTAAGGAAGCCCCACCGGTTAATGCACTGTACCAATTAATTGTTCCTGCACTTGAAGTTGCACCCAATGCTACTGTTCCAGTACCGCATCTACTAGCAGGAGTTGTGCCTGTTATTGTTGGAGTACTGTTTATTGTTAAAGTTGCAGCTGATGAAGGTGTACCTGATGCACAACTTCCACCAGACACAACACAACGATACTGATAATTATTATAGGTAATAGTAGCATTTGTTAATGTTAACGTAGCTGTTGTTGAATTGCTATAAATACCACCTGTTGCATTGTTCCAAGTAGCGCCATTATCAGTACTTACTTCCCACTGATACGAAGTAACTCCTGTTGCAGTAATTGAAAAACTTGTATTTGCGCCAGCACAAATTGAACTATTAGAAGGTTGAGATGAAATGGTGATTCCACCAAAACTAAATGCAGCGGAATTGCGATTTGCTGTATTCCCTCCTACACTTGCAAAATCGCCACCAATATAAATACTTGGAGTTCCAACGCATAATGTGTAAACTGTAGTTGCCACATTTGGATTCCAGCTAGTTGCTAATCCATCACTTATATTCAGTCCCGCAACGCTATTTCTTGCTTGCCCACCAATTGTTGTAAATGCACCAGAAACATAAAGTGTAGAACCGCTTACTCCTAATCCATAAACAAGTGCATCGGCACTCGGATTCCAAGTTGTAGCTAGGCCTGTTGCTGTGCTAATTGCTGCAATTCGTAATCTGGACTGACCGCCAATTGTGCTGAATGCACCTCCAACATAAACTGTCCCTGCATTAACTAATAACGTATTTACCACTGCACTTGCAGTAGGATTCCATGTTGTTGCCAATCCTGTTGTTGCATCAATTTCTGCTATTCTGTTTCTGGCTTGACCACCAGCAGAAGTAAACAATCCACCAATATAAACAGAGCTGCCAGACAAGGCAATAGTTTTAACCGTATTGCCTGCACTTGGATCCCATGCAGTAGCCAATCCCGTAGTTGCATCCAATGCAGCAATTCGAGTTCGCGCCTGTCCACCTATCGTAGCAAACGCACCACCTGCATAGACTGTTGACCCGCTTACCGCTATTGCATTCACACTTGCACTTGCATTTGGGTCCCAAGAGGAGGCAACTCCGGTTGTTGAGTTAATTGCTGCAATTCTATTTCTTGGTGTACCGCCAACTGTAGTAAATAATCCCCCTACATATACGGTTGTTCCACTTAAAGCTAAAGCATAAACTGAATTATTTATATCGGGATTCCATGACGTAGCAACCCCTGTTGTTGCATCCAATGCTGCTACTCTATTTCTTGCAACCCCACCAATGGTAGCAAAAACGCCACCTACATAGGTATTCGCCCCATCTTTTGTTAATGTAAATACAGAACTATTAGCATTCGGATTCCAGCTTGTAGCTAACCCAGCTGCATCAATTTCTGCAATACGGTTTCGTGTCTGACCACCAATTGTTATAAAATCGCCACCACACAATACATTGGTTCCGTTCATTGCTAAAGCTCTAACAGTGGAAGATGCATTTGGATCCCACGTTGTTGCAAGACCAGTTGTAATACTTAATCCTGCAATTCTATTTCTAGCCTGACCACCAATATTTGTAAATGCACCACCTGCATACACTGTGGTTCCATTTACCATAATAACATTTACCTGAGCACTTGCAGCAGGATTCCATGCAGTTGCTAAACCTGTTGTCATATCTAAAGCCGCAATTCTTGCCCTAGCTTGTCCACCAATATTTGTAAAAGTTCCTCCAACATAAACATTACTTCCGCTGATAGCCATTGCGCTAATCAAAAAATCAGAATTCGGGTTCCATGCAGTTGCAAGACCTGTTGTAACATCCAGTGCTGCAATATTGTTTCTTGCTTGACCACCAATTGTAGTAAATGTACCTCCTGTATACAAGGTGCTTCCACTTATTCCTAAAACATTTATTGAATTATTTGCATTCGGATTCCATGTTGTTGCTAGGCCTGTTGTTGCATCAATAGCAGCAATAAAATTTCTTGCTTGTCCACCTACATTTGCAAAAGCACCACCTACATAAATCGTTGAACCGCTGACAGCAATTGCATTTACCGAATTATCTGCATTGGGATTCCAAGCTGAAACCTGACCTGCTGAGTTTATATGAGCTAAACGATTTCTGGCTAAACCACCTACTGTTGTAAACGTCCCACCAATATAAAATCCTCCTGCACCATCCGAAACAGATGCCAATACGCTAGTTCCTAATCCAGCTACCACAGGATAATTTCGGTCAGGTGCACCCGATGTATTATTAACCAAAGCACCTTGCGTATAAAAGGTATTTACAGCGGTAAAATCACCACCTATATAGTAAACATTGTTCACGGGATCAAAAACAGATGCATTCACCAATCCGTTTGTTGAGAACATAGATGTTATTGGAGCATCACATTGTGCTTTAGTTGTTAATGACGCTATTAATAGACCAATACATACCAAGAAGTGTTGTAACGTTTGTTTCATAAATCTTTTATTATAACAGATTTGTAAACATATTAAAAATAATGGATTTTCCTATGATTTTTCAGCGCCATTTTATCGATTTTCTTACTTCGAACCATTTTTTTTACAAAAAGCAATAAAAAAAATCGACAAATAAGCAAAAAAAACAAACAAGAATAGTTATAATGACGACAAGATGAAGATTTGTAAAAAGGGATTATAACTATCTAAAAATTAGATGTTAATTCTTAAAAAGTATGTATTATGAACTTTATTCAAGCGAAATAAACTCATCGCCATTCTCATATGGCAAATACGTTATTATAAATTGAAACATTTCATCTTCGGTTCGCATACTCCCCTCACGTTCAGCAACTAAGCGAGGTGGATTAAATGGATTGTTTGGATTATTTCGGGTGTTATCAAATACTCCTTCCACATAAATAGTTGCGCCTTGAGGCACCTTGACCATTTTTTTAAACGTATAAAAATACTGCCACCTAAAATCCCACTTTTTAATTCTGATTAATGGAATCGTATCCCCTTTTAAGGTGATTGCATATGCCCAAAAACTTTTTCCGAGTAGGTGCATGTGCGGATTAATTGTTAAAATGGAAATGTCGGCAGGAATCGTATATTTTGTAATGAATTTCATAATCGTATCCGGTGGAATTACTAACTCGGGCTCAATTGGTGACACACCAAATGTTCCCATCTGAAATTCTTTTGTAGGACGTTTCGGTGCATGAGGTGCAAAAAAAACGTTAAATGCAGTTTGATCTGTTGTATCTAGCCTTGAAGGGCCATAGTGCATGTCTTTTAAAAACAACGCTCCTTTTCGTTTCATTTTAAATCCACCAATTCCATTTGGATAAATTGGTGGTGTTACACCTGGCAAAAAATTAGTAACAGAAGTTGTCATCATGGGAAAACTACCATCATCGTTAGGTAAATCCAACTGTTGATAAGCTTCCATGATTGTTGGGTATTCATTAATATCCACCACAACATTCCCTTTCATAACATCCTTTCGTTTGTCATATTCATAGCTAAGCAATTGTGCATTTATATGATGTACCACTTTTTTATTATCTGGCACTACTTCAATTACACTAATGAATGTATCACGTGGAATCTCGTATGGCACACGCATAAGTACAAATCGGTCGGTTGCATCTCCTTTTATTTTATAAACATCTCTTAATTTAATTACTAAGTCTGGAGTTCCTAATTGAGAGCCTTTCGGAAAATTAGGCACTCCAGGTATTTTAGTTGAATCACCAACTACACAACCTTCATCCACCCAACGAGCGATCAAGTCTATTTCTTCCTGTGTTAATACTTTTTCATCTACAAAATGGGTATAGCTAGCATCTGCTGGCCATGGAGGCATGAATCGAGATTTGGTTACTGTTTTAATTAATTGGCGTCTGCTATAAAAATCTGCATACGTCAATAAACTAAAAGGAGCAGCTTCACCAGGTCGGTGACAATTCGAGCATTTTTTATAAATCAATGGTGCAATGTGTTCTGCATAGGTAACCGTTTCAATTTCCTTATGTTCACTACTACACGAATAAAAGAACACCAGTGCTCCTATTGCAAAAAATAAAACAATGTATCTTTTAAATCGCATTTCGTTATAGCGGTGTCTGTTGATAAATTTTGAACAAAAATAAAAAACATTTCATGCAAAAGTACACATTGAAATTACCTTTGTTAACTATGAATAAAACCTTTCTGTATTTTTTGTTGATAACATTCTCCTTCACAACTATCGTATCTACAAGTTCGTGTAGAAGTAAGAGTCCTTACAACCCTTATTTAACAATGAAAAGAAAGCCTAGCGAACAACAAGCTAGAGAAAATAAAAAAGTAATAAAAAAAGGAAATAGAGCGTACAAGAAAAAAGAAGAAAGTAGTAGAAAACATTTATTTGGTCGCAAACATGCACCAAAAAAATAATTACTTCATTCCAAGTAAAAAATCCATCGTATCAATACCATCCGCATAATCGCTTAGTGTTGGGCATTGTGCCTCTCCAAAAGGAATTGCATTGTCAACTTCAGGAATAGTAGACACTATACACTGTATTTTTTCTTTATCATCAACAAATCGTTTATTCACTGATTCTAGAGTATCATAATACTCATAAAAAAGAACACCAATAGGTGATGAATGCGACTCATCTTGTTTGATCAGCAAAAAATTATTATCCAATAGTGACTTATCTCCTTTCATCAAATAAACGGTGCGGTTGTATTCATAATTATTCAAATACTTGTTATTATCCAAAAAGGATTGATAGCTAAACATTCCTTCAAAAAATTGATTGAAGTTATAATCCTTCGGAACAAAAAGTTTCGACACATTTCGACATCCCAAACCAAAATATTGAAAAATATCCTTTCCAAGTTTTTTCAACTCCTGCTCTGATTCATTACCACTTAGTACAGCAACTGAATTTCTATTTTTGCGAATGATGTTCGGATATTTACCAAAGTAATAATCAAAATACCGAGCAGAATTATTACTGCCGGTTGCAATAACAGCATCCATTGTTTTAATTTGTCCTTCTGTAAAGGAGATGTAATCTGTAAACTGAGGTTCTATAGCAATTAAAACTTTCGAAATAAATGGCAACAATAATTTATCATCACTTGATAATTTCCCTATAAATTTATTCCCTGAAATTAACACGCAAAGCATATCGTGAAAACCTACCATGGGTACATTTCCAGCCATGATAACGGCAATAGTTTTAGATGTACTTGTTTTATCTAATTGTGCAACGTATGCAGCTAACCAAGTAATCAATTTCTCCTCCTGCAAACTATCGGCAATTGCAGCCATTGCATTACGAACATTGTTTTCAGTAAACCAAGGATTATAAATTTTAACAGTCGAAATTAATGTCGTACAATCCTCATGAAACAGTGAATTCAAGGCACTGTTTTCGGCTTTTAAATCCTTATACTCAAATTGTTTTAAAAACTTCCCCAACTCAACAAATGCCTTTATTCTATCGTTTAATTCCATAAAATTTGTAGTGTTTCTAAACTTTTTATAATAAATTTGTGCGATTATTCTTACAAAACTAAAAACTATTATAGACTTATGGCAATTAAAATAACAGAAGAATGCATTAACTGTGGTGCTTGTGAGCCAGAATGCCCAAACAATGCGATATACGAAGGTGGAAACGAATGGCGTTTTGCAGATGGAACCTCTTTGAAAGGCATGTTTTCCTCTAAAAGTGGTGTTAATGCAGATGCTGATGCACCACAAACTCCTGTAGCAATGGATATTTATTACATCGTTTCAGATAAATGTACAGAATGTGTTGGTTTTCACGATGAGCCGCAATGTGCTGCAGTTTGTCCTGTTGATTGTTGTGTGGATGATGAAAACTGGAGAGAAAGCAAAGAAGATTTATTAGCTAAAAAAGCTACGCTTCATCTTGAATAAACGATAGAATACAAAAAACGCCATTCACATCGAATGGCGTTTTTTGTATAAAATAAAATGCTTCGTATTCCGTTTTATAATACGTAAATTTGAAACATGCAACGGATACTGCTCTACTTCTTTATTTTTTCTACTACTAGTCTTTTTGCTACAAAAGACACAACTACCAGCTATTTTGAAGCACAACAAACAAAAATCAGTGCAATCAATACAAAATTATTCAGTGCAAAAACCGATGAAGAACGACAAAAGCTGAACACCCTTCTACTTGCTACACTTGAAGAAACGCTTAACCAACCAAACTCATTTGAGTTCCCATTTGATTCATTAAAAAAAGATATTGGAATCCTCACTTCTCCAGATAATAAATTCAGAATCATCAATTGGAATGTCGAAAAAAGTGATGGGACTCATCAATATTATGGGTTCATACAAGAGAAATACCTTGTTGCAAAAAAAAAGATTGAAAGTGTCCTCCTATTCCCATTGATTGACAAATCAACCGAAATTCGAAACCCTGAAAATACCGTTTCAGATAATAAAAAATGGTTTGGAATGCTTTATTATAAAATCATTCCAGTTAAATCGAAAAAGAAAACATATTATACGCTCTTAGCAAGAGATATGAATGATAAATTATCGCAGAAAAAAATTATAGATGTACTTAGTTTTGATAGTAATGGCAATCCTAAGTTTGGAGCAGATGTATTTTCATTACCTAAAAAATATCCCAAACGTGTAATTTTTGAGTATGCTAGTAGCTGTGTTTTTGCATTAAAATACAATGAAAGCTTAGATATGATTGTATACGACCGCCTTGCTCCTATGGAACCTCAGTTGGAAGGACAATATCAATACTATTGCACTTCTGATTTTGAATATGATGGTCTAAAATTTAAAAAAGGGAAATGGCAGTTTCAGGCTGATATTGCACCTAAAAATCAAAAAGATAATACAGATAAACATTACAACAAACCTGATGGTGACTCATCTAAATCGCAAAGTGATACTGTTGTAAAAAGAGTGAAAAGAAAAAAGAAATAAATATTCAATGAATTAGGTTTTATAGATTCAAATTATTCCTAATTTCGTTGTGTAATTTTATCAAATAAGACAATCAATAAAACAGTATATGTCAACTAAAAAAGTCCACAATTTTAGCGCAGGTCCAGGGATTTTACCTGCCGAAGTATTAAAACAAGCAGCCGAAGCTTGTATCAATTTTGATAACTTAAATCTATCTCTCTTAGAAATCTCTCATCGTAGTAAAAACTATGAAAAAGTAATGGACGAATCTCGTGCATTAGTAAAAGAACTACTAGGCTTAAATGATAACTACAAAGTATTATTTTTAGGTGGTGGTGCTAGTTTGCAATTTGCAATGGTTCCTTACAATTTATTGCGTACAGACGGAACTGCGGGTTATATCAATACTGGCGTTTGGGCTAGCAAGGCTATTAAAGAAGCGAAAATGATTGGAAACACACAAGTAATTGCTTCAAGTGAGGATAAAAAATTCAACTACATTCCTAAAGGATACGACATTCCGACAAACTTAGATTACTTACACATTACATCAAACAATACCATTTATGGTACACAAATGAAACAGTTTCCTAAAGCAGCAGTTCCATTGGTTTGTGATATGAGTAGCGATATTTTTAGTCGTACTGTTAATGGAAACGATTTTGCATTAATCTATGCTGGTGCACAAAAAAACATGGGCCCTGCTGGCGCAACAATGGTTGCTGTTGACGAACGCGCATTAGGAAAAACGGGGCGTAAAATGCTATCCATGTTAGATTATCAAGTGCATATCAAAGGAGATAGTATGTACAACACACCTCCTGTATTTCCTATCTATGTGAGCATGCTTACGATGAAGTGGTTGAAAGACAATGGTGGTGTAAGTTGGATTGAAAAAATTAACCAACAAAAAGCGGATACATTATACAATGAAATCGATAGAAATAGTCTATTTGTTGGAACAACAGCTAAAGAAGATCGTTCAAATATGAATGTTACCTTCATTATGCCGAAACCAGAATTAGAAGCTGAATTCGACAAACTTTGTAAAGAAGCTGAACTAAGTGGTTTACGCGGACACCGTGATGTTGGTGGATATCGCGCATCATTATACAATGCACTTCCACTAGAGAGTGTAAATGCATTGGTTGAAGTAATGCAAGCTTTCGAGAAAAAATTTGCATAAATAAAATATCAAAAAAATCCCTCGAATAATTATTCGAGGGATTTTTTTTACATATATTTTCTTTTGAACAGTGCTCCTTTTAGAATGTGATACTTCAATGAAATTTCGGCACCACCATTTAATTTGCTTGTTTTTTTATAACTGGATATGTTAACATCATATGATATGCCAATTGAAAAATCTTTTACCTGATAATACAATTGAGGAATGATGGCATCGTTCAAACGATAATGAATGCCCAATGCAACACCTGACTCAGTATAAAAACCAGTAATTTTCGTTCCATTTTTTAAACGATAGCGAATAGCGCAACCAGCAGTTATTTCCATATTGGGTCCTTGCATAAAATAAATTGCAGAGGGTTCAAAAGAAATTTTGCTACCCGCTTTATCAAAATGTCCATTGATATTTACAACCAATTTTCCATACATCTTTTCTGATACCGAAAACATTTTTTGCTCTGGACGATTTAAATGAAAATAAGCAACACCAATAGCTAAACGCTTTTCATCATCTCGTGAAAAATTCACTTTTTTATTGGAGTACTCGTAATACAAACCTGCTCCTAAATCAAAATAGAAATTGGCAAAATTTGTAACATTCTCACCAGAGTTAAGTGTAGGGTCAAAGCCTTGTCCATTGTATTGTGTACCCCAAACAACAGAACTTAAATTTGCTTTTTGTTGTGCGCCACCTAAAGAAACACCTAAGGACAATTTACTAGCTTCGGCAACAGGAATGATACCTGCAATGCATAAATTAACTTGTGTTAGACCAAATTTGCTATCGCCTGCTTTGTCATTGAAAAAATTCAATCCTGCGCCTAAATGTGCTTTTCGTTCATTATAATCAAACATTGGAATATCAAAAGAGGCTGCCATGGTATTAAACTCATTACCCATTGCCATCCATTGATTTTTATAATTGATGATGCCTCGCATGTACCCATTATAAACTCCAGTAGCACCAGGATTTAACAATTGGGGAGTTTCATTAAATTGAGAAAAATGAACATCTTGTGCATTCATTTCATTAACAAAAAATGCGGTAACACAACTTACAAGAAAAACGATTTTTTTTGCTTTCATAAAACGCTCCATTTGTTAGCGAACCAATGTTATATTTCCTTTGCGAGTTATCAAATCGCCATTCGGAAGTTTACCGGATAATTGATAAGCAAATACGCCAGGATTTAATTTTTGTCCATTGAATGTTCCATCCCATCCTTTTGAACGTTCATTTGTTTTAAATACTAATTGTCCCCAACGGTTATAAATTGTAAACTCTAAATCGTTCACACTCCCTAAAACAAATAATATATCGTTGATGCCATCATCGTTTGGAGAAAATGCAGTTGGGATACCAACCTCTTCTCCACCTGGAGGATCTTCTGGACTTCTAAATACGGCAATAATAGCGTCTGTTTGATTTAAATCTACTGCAACCGAATCGTTTACTGTACTCGGTGTGGGGGTATGATTTTGAAACTCCCAATGATCAAATATCCATCCTGGATTTGCTGTTGCTCTGAAAAGAGTATTCATGCCACCAAAATAAGTAGCATTAAAAATATAAGCACTTGGCGTAACACTATTCACTTTTGCTATTCCAGCGCCAGCAGGTTGCACATCAAGTGTAATTGCATATGGACCAGTTAGGGTATAGCAATCAATCATCCCTTGAGTCATTGCATTGCATCGGTCCTGAATCTCTTGGCGGAAAGCAGCAGCATTGGCTTGCCAGGTAGAAAAATTCCACCCCATTTAGCACAATGTGCGGCCATTTCTGGTTGTATTACAGCAATCATACTATCCAATAATGGTAATGCAAAATTACAGTTCAATGAAGTATTCATTAAATCGGCATAACGAGCCTGATAATATTGTTTAAATCCTGGATTTGCCATTAAGGCATTCAAAATTTGTGTATGACCCTGTCCACCGGGATCAGGAAGCCCTTCCACATTACAAGGATCTGCATTTGGAGATGGATCAGGAACACCGGTGTAATTAATATAATGGCCTAAAATAGCATCCATATCCCATAAAGCATAGCGCCATTTTTTCTTATCGCCAGCAGGGTCTAAACCTCGCCACCAAGCAGTATTCCAATCTAACCAATCGGATGTTACTAGCCATGAGTTAAAAACAAAATAATCTACAAAACTCTTTACATTAAACACACTGTCTACATAATCATAATTGGATTGAGTTGCCATACTGTTTCCAGTAATAAATGCTCTGAGTGTATTCCAATCCGTTTGTGCTTGTGCTCCACCATACTCACTCCATGTACCTCCCCATGTTTTCAAAAACTGAATATTCGGTTCATCTTGATCATAATAATAAGAGATAAAATCAGCATCGTCTACTTTTTCACGAACATCATAAACACCCCAATACTTACCATTTACATACAAAATAGCAGGCGCCCATGTACGTTCATCCATATTTAATTTTGCCCTTTGTGATAAAGTGTGTGCATATGAATCACGAATATGAGCTGGTAGGCCGGGAGTGCCCTCTGGAAAATTATCATTTGCTGCACCTTTAAATATTAAACGCTCAAATGAATCGCGTGTTTTATTTACAAAAACGGTATGATTAACAGCATAATTATATCCCATTTCATCTTTAGATATATAATCAAATCCTCGTTGATTATATGCCCAGGAATCATTTCCATGCTCGTTAGCTTCGCCTTCTGTTTCGGCTTTTAATGCTTGTGTAGCGTCAAAATATTCCAAACCTGTTTGAGGAAATATTTGAGAACCATTCAAAAGTGTTTCAATTTGATCACCGAATACAGAAACAACATTTGTTGTATGTGTTGAATTTATAAAGTAGGTATTGCTATTCACAAAACTTGCTGGTATGTTTAAATTGGAACTAAATGCACGTGTTCGTAGAACGGTTGTAGTAGCAATATTTACAGGACCAGAATACAAATTAGAAGCGGTTGTTGGAGTTGAACCATCTGTTGTATAATAAATCGATACGCCTGCATCAGGAGAAGTAATTGTTACCGATTGAGCACCAGCATAAAAACCCGCTGCTACACTCATTGCTGGCTTGGTGGCATAATTTTGTTTGGCATTGGTATTCGTGGCGTTTGGACTAGGCGTAATAAATACTCCCCATGTTGCAGAACCATCTGTAATTCGTCCGCGAGAATGATTGCTTTGCGTTGGAACCAATGTCATTGAGTCGATAATTGCTCCTAAGCATTCGCAAATACAATTGCCTCTGGCTGCGTTTGTGTCAATTTAAATCCTGCATGAATATTACCACCATTTACAACACTTCTGCCTGAAGCCCAAATACGAACAAATCCATTTGCTGCAATTGAAACACCAGCAGGAATTGCCCATTTAGTAGGATTATTTTTTTTATCGCTTAAATAATATCCTGTCAAACTTACGCTTGTCGCCCCTGAGTTATAAAGTTCAATCCAATCGGGAGTATCACCAAAATCATCTGTAGTAGTAGATACGTTAGAACATGAAAATTCATTAATTACAACTTGTGCATTCCCTGGTTGAATAAAAAACAAAAGAAAAGACAATAAAGGAAAAATAACTTTTTTAGTAAAAATCATTGTGGGTACGTTTAATTACTATGGCTAATTTATACTATTAAAGTTGTCTTAACAATGATTTTACAGCCTTTTTTCAATTTTATTTAGGAATCGAACCCGACAAAACAGAATAAAATGATACAATTAAAATCCAAGCCAGCTAGCATTTACCCCATTTTTTCATACCATTTGCACCATAGCCAACTGCAACATTTAACCAAGAAGGGAAAGTAGTTTCTTTTTTCATGAAAGAAGCTAAATTAATAGACAACCAATAGGTTTGTCCATTATAATCTTTCAATAGATTTTCATAAATTGTAGAACCTAATATGTTGGGACGATAAAGAGCAAAATTACTTTGTTGAAATGAGTATTTTAAGACGATGCGTTGTTCATCCCATGCTAATTCTTGTCCAATTACCAATAAAGAGCCTGCTGTATTTGCAGCAAAGTCTCCTATAGAAAAACCCCATTCAGTTGAATAGCCATCAAGTACCTCCACCGTTGTTTGATACAAAGAGCCTAACATTCCTCCATACCAGATTGCTTTCTTTCTATCAGCACCAGTCCATTTTAATAAATCAATACCTATTCTGCCTACATAATAAGAAGTTGTAACATGTCCAACTTTATCCATTTGAAGCCACTCATCATTATCATTAAAAAAGTGAAAAGCTGAACGTGGATACTCTTTATACCATAATTCGTTTAAGCCAATCATTGACCCTGCATATAAAACAGCTTCTGTTGAAGCAACAATTGCAAAACGTTTTTTACTAAACAAACTCGAAGGACAACCGATTCTTGAAATTGAATTTTTAATTGAATCTTGTTGTTGTTGATTATATGCGGCAGTAGAATCTTGAATAACAACATAAAGACTAGTACTATCCAGCTGAGCAAAAAAACGACTGCTGACTAGAATAAAAAAAAAGAAGGGAAAATATTTCTTTTGAGATAAAAACACAGCTAAAGATAATAAGTATTTACGGAACTACTCTAACCGAAAATAATTAAGCGCTGTTTGATCAACAAGATGAACATCTTTATAATAAAACTTAAGAATATCTTTGTAACTATAATTCTGCTTGGCCATTTTCATGGCACCTTCTTGGCATAAACCAACCCCATGCCCATAACCTTTACCATTAAACACAATCATCTCTCCTTTTTGTTCTACAGAAAAGTAAGTCGATTTTAATTGAAAATCAGCACGAATAATTTTTAATGGAATTTTTAAATCTTTATCTACAAAATAAATTGAACGACCATTGGGTTGCGTAAATGATGTAGCATTATTCATTTGCAAACTATCATCAATAGGATACTTATGTTTTAATTGCAAATAAGACCTCCAATCTTCTAGGGGAATACTTCGCTGCCATTTTGCATGAGCCGATTCAGTACAAAAAGTGTCTTTTATCGATTTTAAATAGGGTGTCGCTACGGCCCATACATCTTGAGAATTTACTGTCTGTCCACCACAATTAGAATGAAAAGCTGCAGTTATCAAATTTAAGTCACTATCCACAACAACCATTCCTCTGGTATCTATTACTGCCTTCCAGATATCTTCTTCTTTGTGCTTATTCAAATAAGCCTGACAATGTACATCATCACATATTTGGAATCCTTCAGCAATGTGACGATTGATATGTGCTAATAAATAGGTGCGACAAAGGATTGCTTGCAATTTATAATATTCTAAACTAGTTTTTGTACCCGATTCAGATTCTACAACACCCGCAATGTATTTTTCAGAATCAACTCTATTTATTAATTGAAACTGCTTTTTATCTGCACCAATTTCAACCGTTAGATTATTATCATAACTGCGTACTTTGCTTTCTGGAATTACGGATTTAATTTTAAAGCTTGCATCCTGTTCTTTGGCTTGCATTCGAATGGAAGAATACTTGCCAATTGTTTTTTCAAATGTCTTTAAAACAATTGAGTCCTTCTCTATTGTCATTTGAAAAATACCAGAAGCATCTGTTTCAGATAACATCATACCATCACCATATAAAAGATAGCTTCCTTTTAAAGGTGAAAAAATGAACGAATTAATAACTTTTGTGCTTAAAATACGAACATTTACAGTTGTAGCAGAAACACTACAAATAAAAAGAATAAAAATAGAAAATAGAAAATGCTTTTTTTTCACGTAATTTATTTTAAATAGCTAATCATTAATTCTGCCGCATTTTTTGATGCGCCTGCTCCTCCTAGTTTATTTCTCAAAGTATCGTAATTCTGCAACATAATAGTGCGTGTTTCTGATGTTAATAATTTATCCAATTCAAACTTTAAGTTCTTCTCATTCAAATCAGCTTGAATTAATTCTTTTACAATTTCACTATCCATAATTAAATTGACTAAGGATATATATTTTACTTTAATTAATTGTTTGGCAATTAAATAAGATATTCTCCCCCCCTGATAACAAACTACCTCCGGAACACTAAACAATGCTGTTTCAAGCGTAGCTGTCCCAGATGTAACTAATGCTGCTGTTGATTGTTGCAGTAATTGATATGTTTTTCCAAAAACAATTTGAATTTTTGAATCTGCAATAAATTCTTGATAATATTCTTTTGTTTGAGAAGGAGCACCTGCTATCACAAATTGGTAATTAGGATAATACTTCTGCATATTCAACATTAAAGGAAGCATTGCAGCGATTTCCTGTTTACGACTACCTGGAAGTAAAGCAATAACAGGCTTATTCGATTCAAGTTTTAGCAAATTCAATTCCGCTTTGTAATTTTCAACCGCATCTAACAATGGATGTCCAACAAAATCAACTTTATAATCAAATTGCTTGTAAAAATCTTTTTCAAAAGGCAGTATCACAAACATTCTGTCCACTACTCTTTTTATTTTATGAACACGTGATTGTTTCCATGCCCATATTTGTGGCGATATATAGTAAAAAACTTTTATTCCATTTTGTTTTGCAAATTCAGCTATTCGCAAATTGAATCCTGGATAATCAACCAATATTAATACATCGGGACGATTAGCTAAAATATCTTTTTTGCAGAAATCAATGTTGTTTAAAATGGTTCTTATATTCATGAGAACTTCCGTAAACCCCATAAATGCTAAGTCGCGATAATGCTTAACCAACACAGCACCCTGTGCTTGCATCAAATCACCGCCCCAACAACGAAAAGAAGAAGAGGTATCCATCGACTTTAATTGATGCATTAAATTAGATGCATGCAAATCACCAGAAACTTCACCTGCTATGATATAATATTTCATTAAGGCTCTATATAAAATTTCAAAAACAATACCACTCCCGCCCAAATAAATGTAGATGCTAAAACACCTTTTGTTGCATTGTATTTTTCTTTATTAATAAATAAGTAAAATGGAATTAAATTTAACAATACACACAATGTTACAATTTGTGTATACATCTCCCTCTCGCCAAAAACGGAAAAATTCCCCGACTCATATAACTATAATTCAAAAGATAATACGTCAAAAATGCGATAATAGGAGGAAGTATTCCTGCCAACATCCCTACATATAATTTATCCCAAATAAAATTTTTCATTATTTTAAAATTACAATTTCCACTTTTCTAGTTGCTTAATAGTATGATGCGCAGTCATATCAAATTGAGTAGGAACAACGGATACATAATTATTATCCAAAGCCCAAACATCTGTATCAGTCTTCCCTTCATCATAATTATCAAACCTCCCAGTCAACCAAAAATAAGGTTTGCCACTTGGATCCTTTCGCTCATCCAACTCCTCTATCCAGTTTGCACGTGCCTGGCGACAGACTTTAATTCCTTTAATTTGTTCATATTTCAAATTAGGAATATTCACATTCAAGCAAACATCTTTAGGCATCTTTTGCTTTAACACATTTTGCACAATAGATTTCACAATCTTTTTTGATGCTGAAAAATTTGCATCGATTGAATGATCACATAATGAAAAACCGATTGATGGAATGCCTTCTATTGCGCCCTCTACAGCTGCCGACATTGTTCCCGAATAAATTACATTTATAGACATGTTAGATCCATGGTTTATTCCCGAAACACATAAGTCTGGCTTTCTATGCAAAATTTTATTTACTGCAATTTTTACGCAATCAACTGGCGTTCCTGTGCAGCTATACTCCTCTTTACACCATGAACATTAACCTTATTAATTCGCAATGTTGAATTAATTGTAATTGCATGCCCCATTCCCGACTGAGGTTTATCTGGAGCAACAATGATTACATCTCCTAAAGACTTCATGACTTCCACTAAAGCAGTAATGCCTGGAGCGGTAATTCCATCATCATTGGTAATTAATATTAAAGGTTTCTTTTTTGCCATCTTTACAAAAATAGAGCATAACTGAAAGTCCATACACTTAATTGCAGAAAAGACATTCACAATGAATTGTTCATAAAACAGTAATCAATCTTATGAAAAAGTAAATATTCCAGAAACAAAGGTTAAAAAGACCATATCGTGATTGTTTTCAATTACAAAATCTATTGTTATTACTACACAAATAAAATTGAAGATTAATTAATTTAATACCTTTGTAAAACATAAAACGATTTTAACTGTTTGTATTCTTAGATGAAGCATTTCGAAATTCCTGATTTTTATAAAAGTCAAATTATTTCTCGAGTAAAAGAAATTCGTAAAGTAAGCGACCCTCGTAAAAAAGACTATGGTCCAACGGTACTTGATTTTGGCCCTGTTCGATTTTATATCGCTCGTCATTTTGGATTTTGTTATGGCGTTGAACATGCCATTGAAACTGCATACAAAGCAATCGAAGAAAATGATGGAAAGCGTATCTTTTTGTTAAGCCTAATGATACACAACCCCGAAGTAAATAACGATTTATTAAAAAGAGGAGTTAAGTTTTTGATGGACACCTCTGGTAATCAAATTATCCCATTTGAAGTTTTAACTCCTTCCGATATAGTTGTTATTCCAGCATTTGGAACAACCCTATCAATTGAAAAAAGACTAAATGAACTGGGAATTGAAGTTCGAAAATATGATACAACATGCCCATTTGTTGAACGAGTTTGGAAAAAATCAGAAAAATTAGGAGAAGAAAAATACACCATCATCATTCATGGAAAATACAACCATGAAGAAACTAGAGCTACTTTTTCAAGAAGTGAAAAAGACGCACCAGCAATAGTTGTAAAAAATATTGAAGAAGCTAAATTAGTTGGCGACTTCATTCATGGCAAAAGTAACAGAGAAGAATTCGAACAAACATTTAAAGGAAGATATTCTGAAGGATTTAATCCCACTGAACATTTAGTGCGTGTTGGTGTAATTAATCAAACAACAATGCTAGCAACCGAAACACAGGAAATTGCAGACTTATTTCAAGAAAATAATGCTTGACAAATTCGGAGAAACGAATTTAAAGGATCATTTTGCTGACACAAGAGATACACTTTGTTATGCTACAAATGAAAATCAAGAAGCAACATATGGACTTTTAAAAGAAAATGCAGATTTAGCAATTGTTGTAGGGGGATATAACAGTTCGAATACATCGCACATTGTTGAATTGTGTGAAGAAAAATTACCTACCTATTTTATTTCATCTGCTTCAGAAATTGTTTCTAAAAGAAGAATTAATCATTTTGATTATAAAAATCATGAGCATTTAGTAAGTGATAATTATTTACCTGAAAAAAATCCTGTGGAAATAATTCTTACAAGTGGTGCATCATGCCCCGACTCTGTTGTAGATAGTGTTTTACAAAAAATACTTTCCTACTATCCTGAAGCAAAGCCAATTGAAGATGTTCTTACGAAATTAGAGGCTGGAAAGTAATTTAAGCTCTCTTAAAACTTAGCATTTTTAAAGCAGTTACAGCTGCTTCATCTCCTTTATTGCCATGCTTACCTCCGGCTCTATCCTGCGCTTGTTCCAATGTATTTGGAGTAAGCACACCAAATATTACAGGTTTATTGTATTTTAAACTCACATTTGTTACACCGTGAGCTACCGCATCACAAATAAAATCAAAATGTCGAGTTTCACCTTGAATTACACATCCTAGCGTTATAACTGCATCAATAGCTTTATCCTCGCATAAAAATTGTGCACCTAATGTAAGCTCAAAACTACCTGGAACATATTTTAATACGATATCATTTTCCACAACACCATTTTCCAATAATGTTTTAATAGCTCCATCGCGCAAAGCACCCGTGATAGCTATGTTCCATTCAGCTACAACAATACCTATTTTTTTACCAGCTCCAGATGGAATACTTGTATGATTAAAATCCGATAAGTTTTTCAAGGATGATGACATATTCTTTCTTTTAATTAATCAATTAATCTAAAAAATAAAAGGTGAATTTATAAAAATTCACCTTTTCAATTAACTCTTTTAATAGAATTATAAATTCCCTAATGCTTTTGCTCTTGCGATGAATTTCTCCATCTCTCTACCCTCCATTGTTTCAGCAAATTCAACTTTAATACGCTCATACAATTTTACTGCATCAGCATAATTTCCTTTATCCTCATTTGCCATTCCCGCTTTTTTCAAATAAATAGGAGTTGTAAATTTATTTCCATTTTGCTCAGCAGCTTTTAAGTAGAACGTAATTGCCTCATCTACTCTACCTAATTCCAAATGTGCATCACCAATAGCTCCTGTTGCAACTGGAGCTACAATTTGATCCTTACTATCAAATTTTTGTAAATGTTCAATAGCATCTTCAAACTGACCTTTTTTCAAATAAGAAATTCCTAAATAGTATTCAGCTAAATTACCAGAAGGTGTAATTCCATAATCTTCAGTAATTTGAGCGAAGCCTAATGCCACACCATCACCATTGATTGCTTTATCCAATGAATCTTGTTCGAAGTAACGCTCTGCTTTAAACATTTCTGTTTGTGCTTTTGTTTCTTCACCTGCTACATACCAATATTTGTAAGCAAAATAACCACCAACTAAAGCCACAATCGCTCCTGCAATGATTAAAATACTCTTTTTGTTTTCTTCAACAAATAGCTCTGTTTTACCCAAAGCATTTTCAACATCTACAATTGGTTCGTCTTTTATTTCTTTTGACATAACGTTTTTAAATATTTTTTAGAACGTGCAAAAATAAGTTTTTTTTGGAATATCCGTAATTAATTCTGAACAATCTGCATTTTACGCTGTTTTTTGGCTAATTTTACAGTCAAAGCTTGGCATTTATATGTATTTGAAGAGTATTTCTCTCATAAATTTTAAAAATTACCCAGAAACCACCTTGTCGTTTAGCAACCATGTAAATTGCTTTACGGGCAATAATGGCGAAGGCAAAACCAATATATTGGATGCAATCCACTATTTATCATTCTGTAAAAGCTTTTTTAACCCTATTGATAGTCAAAACATCCTCCACCTTGCCCCTTTTTTCTTAATTCAAGGGGTTTTTGAAACAAACGAACAAGTTGATGAAGTCTATTGCGGACAAAAAAGAAATCACAAAAAACAGTTCAAACGAAATAAAAAAGAATACCAACGTTTGGCTGACCATATCGGACTATTTCCATTGGTTATGATTTCCCCTGCTGATTCAGAATTAATTACCGAAGGCAGCGAAAGCCGAAGAAAATTTATCGACAGTGTTATTTCTCAATTTGATAAAGCATACCTCGAAAACCTAATAAGCTATAATAAAATCATTTCGCAACGGAATGCTCTTTTAAAACATTTTGGACATTCGGGTTCATTTGACAGAACTTCACTCGAAATTTGGGACATGCAATTGATTGAATATGGCACACGTGTATTTGAAACTCGAAAACAATTTATAAATGAGTTTATACCTATTTTCAAAAACATTACGAGCTAATTTCAGGTGGGAAAGAACTAGTAAACATTGATTATCAATCTCATTTAAAAGAAGCTTCTTTCAGCGAAGTACTTGAAAAAGCATTGAACAGAGACAAAGTAATGGAATATACCACAGTAGGTATTCACAAAGATGATTTAGAGTTTACTATTAACAATTACCCTATTAAAAAATATGCTTCCCAAGGACAACAAAAGTCGTTCTTGATTGCATTAAAATTGGCTCAATTTGATTTTATAAAAAACATCAAACGAATTACACCTATTCTTTTATTGGATGATATTTATGATAAATTAGACGACTTAAGAGTGAAACAATTAATGGAATTGGTGAGCAGCGATAATTTTGGTCAGCTTTTTATAACAGATACACATCCAACCCGATTAGTTGAATTATTCCAATCCACAAATGCGGATTTAAAGGCATTTAAAATTGAAAACGGACAAGCAATAGAAGTTACTACTTAAAAAAATAAAATTGAGCAAACACAACGAACATAGTATCAAAGAGGTTATTGAGCAAATGCTAAAAGCATATCGCTTGGATGACCGTATGGCAGAAAAACGATTAATTAGTTCATGGGATAACATCATGGGTGCCATGATTGCGAAACACACAAAGGATATATATATCAAAAACAAACAATTGTTTGTTACTTTAGATTCATCCGCTTTGCGCAATGAGTTGTCGATGGCAAAAACAAAAATCATAAAAATGCTCAACGAAGCAGTTGGCTCTGAAATTATAAACGATATTATTTTAAAATAAATTTTTCTCTTCCAATGAAAAAAACAAATCAATTACTTTTTGCTTTATTAATAAGCACTTCGGCATTTGCTCAAACAGATTCTGCTACCATCAAAAAAATATTTAACGATGCTTTAACAAATGGTAAAAGTTATTCAAACCTTGAATACTTATGCAAAAAAATTGGTGGTCGTTTAGCTGGCTCACCTCAAGCTCAACAAGCTGTTGAATGGACTTTTAAAGCAATGAAAGAAGCTGGAGCGGATACCGTTTATCTTCAAGAGTGCATGGTTCCACATTGGGTAAGAGGCGAAAAAGAACAAGCTAAGGTATTTACATCCAATTCAAAAAGCTTTAAAGCTCTTCCAATCTGTGCTTTAGGTGGTTCAATTGCAACACCTGCGGAAGGATTAACAGCAACAGTTGTAGAAGCGAAAGGAATCGATGATTTAAAACGCTTAGGAAAGGAAAACATACAAGGTAAAATTGTATTCTTTAACGAACCAATGGAACCTACATTCATTGCTACTTTTCATGCTTATGGCAAAGCGGTAATGCAACGCTGGGCTGGTGCAAAAGAGGCCGCTAAATACGGTGCTGTGGGAGTTGTTGTTCGCTCCATGACCTTAGCACACGATGACAATCCGCATACAGGCGTGATGAGTTATAACGATAGTATTACCAAAATTCCTGCTTGTGCTATTAGTACAAATGGTGCCGACTGGTTAAGTAATTATATCAAAACAGATAAAGAAGCTAAATTCTTTTTCAAAATGAATTGCCAAACATTACCAGATGAAAAATCATACAATGTGATTGGTGAAATTTACGGCAGTTCAAAAAAGGAGGAAATAATTACGGTAGGTGGTCATTTGGATGCATGGGATAATGGCGAAGGTGCACATGATGACGGAGCAGGAATCGTTCAAAGTATCGAAATCATTCGCATCTACAAAGCATTGGGACTAAAACCAAAATGCACTATCCGTGCAGTCGCATTTATGAATGAAGAAAATGGCGGTCGCGGTGGAAAAAAATACGCTGAGCTAGCAAAACTAAAAAACGAAAAACACATTGCTGCTATTGAATCGGATGCAGGTGGATTTACACCACGTGGATTTACGAGTACCATGAGTGTAAAACAAAAAGCGAAATTAAAAAGTTGGAAAACACTTTTAGAACCTTATGGCTTGCATGATTTTGAAAGAGATGGTGGCGGTGCTGATATTGAACCATTAAATGAAGAATTAGGTACTCCTATTTTAGAATTAATGCCCGACTCACAACGCTATTTTGATTATCATCATACAGCAATTGATACATTTGAAGCAGTGAATAAAAGAGAATTAGAATTGGGTGGAGCTTCAATGGCTGCTTTAATTTGGTTGATTTCTGAAAACGGATTGTAGAAAAAATAAAAATGGACTTTAAATTAATAGCAGATTTTCAACCAACTGGTGATCAGCCAACAGCAATTAAACAGTTGGTAGAAGGTGTGAATGCGAATGTGCCTGCACAAACACTGTTGGGTGTAACTGGTTCTGGTAAAACATTTACCATTGCCAATGTTATTCAGCAAGTCCAAAAACCAACATTAATACTCAGTCATAACAAAACATTAGCCGCACAATTGTATGGTGAATTCAAACAATTTTTCCCCAATAATGCAGTAGAATATTTTGTAAGTTATTACGATTATTATCAACCAGAAGCCTTTATTCCTAGTACAAATACCTATATCGAAAAAGATTTGTCTATTAATGATGAGATTGAAAAACTTCGATTAAGTGCCACATCTGCTTTACTTTCAGGAAGAAGAGATGTAATTGTTGTTTCCTCTGTTTCATGTATTTATGGTATAGGAAACCCAATGGAGTTTCGTGAGAATGTTATTAAGATAAAAAAAGGTGAAATCATTAGTCGGAATAAATTTTTACATCGCTTAGTAGAAAGTCTGTATTCACGTACTACAGAAGATTTTTAAGAGGTAATTTTAGGGTTAAAGGTGATACCGTTGATATCAATTTAGCATATGCCGATTATTCAATGCGTGTTACCTTTTGGGATGATGAAATTGAAGGAATTGAGTATTTTGAGACATCAACAGGCAAAAGGTTTTGAAAAATTAGAAGAAGCCACCATCTATCCTGCTAATATATTTGTGACTAGTCCGGAAACAATGAAAAATGCCATTTTTCAAATTCAAGATGACATGGTGAAACAAGTAGATTACATGAAAGAAAATGGAAAGCACCTTGAAGCCAAACGTATTGAAGATCGTGTGACTTATGATTTAGAAATGATGCGTGAATTGGGCTATTGCTCTGGTATCGAGAATTATTCTCGCTATTTCGATGGCCGACAACCAGGTTCTCGCCCATTCTGTTTATTGGATTATTTCCCCGATGACTTTTTAATGGTAATTGATGAGAGTCATGTTACCATTGGACAAATACGTGCCATGTATGGTGGCGATCGATCAAGAAAAACAAACTTAGTTGAATATGGTTTTAGATTACCATCTGCATTGGACAATCGTCCATTGAAGTTTGATGAATTTGAAACAATGATTAATCAAATTATCTATGTGAGTGCAACTCCTGCTGATTATGAATTAATAAAATCGGAAGGTTTAATTGCAGAACAATTGATTCGACCAACGGGGTTATTGGATCCAGTAATTGAAGTACGACCAAGCATTAATCAAATCGATGATTTATTAGAAGAGATTGATAAAGTAACCAAACGTGATGAACGTATTCTTGTAACAACGCTAACCAAGCGTATGGCGGAAGAATTGCATAAATACATGCTGAATATTGGTATTCGTTGTCGTTATATCCACTCGGATGTGGACACACTTGAGCGTGTAGAAATTATGCGCGACTTACGATTGGGTTTATTTGATGTATTGATTGGAATCAACCTTTTGAGAGAAGGGTTAGATTTACCAGAAGTGTCATTGGTTGCTATTTTAGATGCCGATAAAGAAGGATTCTTGCGTTCCGACAGAGCATTGACACAAACAGCAGGACGTGCAGCTAGAAACATCAATGGAAAAGTAATTATGTATGCCGATAAAATTACGGATAGCATGAAACGCACCATTGATGAAACAGAACGAAGAAGAAAAAAACAAATTGAATACAATTTTGAGCATGGATTAGTTCCAACGGCTTTAAACAAATCGAAAGCATCCATTATGGGACAAACAACAGTTGTTGTGGATGCTAAAGGCAATTTAGCTCGTCCTTATGTTGAAAGTGAAGTAATTAATTATGCAGCCGACCCAGTAGTTCAGTACATGAGCAAAGAAGAACTGCAAAAAGCAATTACTAGAACTCGAAAAGCGATGGAAGTTGCAGCAAAAGAATTCAATTTTGCTGAAGCTGCTCGATTAAGAGATGAAATGTTTGCATTAGAGAAGCTATTTGCTACTAAATAGTACATTATTTCTATGAAATTCCTCTACCGAATGCTAAAAAATCAGCTAAAAAAATTTGGATTTTGAAAATTTATTTTTTAGTTTTATAAAATAATAAACCCCTCTAAACTAATTTAAATTTTAAACAAATGAAAAAAGCTACATTTTTGATTGCTGGATTCATTATTTGTAATGGGCTCTTTGCTCAAAACCAAACAAATAACGAATCGAATAAGTTATCGATGGTGAAGTAATACTTAATGGTGTTTCAAAACCGTTAAAAGATTTGCCTGACTTTGAAGGAGAAAAAGACTATATCCATGAAATGACTGAATCTAAAGATAAACAAATCAGTCACCGTTTACCACAAACCTTTTTATTTACAGAAGAAAAAGATGGTCCTGCCTACGGAAATGACCAAAATACTATTCAAAAACAAATGGGTTCAAGAATGATGGTACCTACTTTATCTAGTTTTGCTGGTCAGAATGGTGGTGGATATCCACCAGATCCTTCTGGAGCAGCGGGTCCAAACCACTATGTTCAAGCTGTAAATGCAACACAATTTGGTCAAAGCGGAAATAAGATTTACATCGCAATTTCTACTACACCAGATCCAACAGGAACGTATTACACCTATACATTTACATCTACACAATTCCCTGATTACTTAAAATTCTCAATTTGGGCAGATGGTTATTACATGACATCAAATCAATCTACAGATAAATTATTTGTATTTGAAAGAGACAAAATGCTTTTAGGACAAACGGCAAAAGCTGCTGTTGCAAACTTTACTACAGGAACTGTTAGTGGATTTTTTGTTCCATTAGCTGCAGATGCTGATGGTGGTTTACCTCCAGTAGGTACAGCTTGTCCATTCTTTTGGTATACAGAAAATTCTTGGGGTGGTGCAAAATGTTGATGGAATTAAATACATCAAAGCTACAGTAAACTGGGTACCAACAACTCCAACAATTACAATGAGTGCGACAACTACTATTCCTACAGCAGCATTTAATGGTACTTACGATGGTGGATGGAATGACATTCCTCAACCTACTCCATCAACACAATATTTAGATGGTATTGGTGGTGTTCCAACTTACAGAGCACAATACAGAAGATGGACAGGTTACAACTCTTTGGTATTAAATTGGGGCGTTTTAGTAACTGCAAGTCCAATCAAAGAGCTATTAAATGGGGTGGAATTAAGAGAAAAACTCCAGGAACATGGACATTGTACCAAGAAGGTATTTATGCACCTGATACAAAGAGTCGTTGGGTTGGAAGTATTGCTATGGATGACAATGGTAGTATTGCATTATGTTATGCAAGATCTTCTGCAACAGCTGGTGATTATGCAAGTTTAGGTTTTACTGGTCGCTTAGCCTCTGATCCATTAGGACAAATGACTTTTGCTGAAACAATGGTTAAAATGGGAACAGCATCACAAACTGGCGTAAATCGTTTTGGTGACTATTCTCAAACATCTATGGATCCAAACGGATTAACTTTTTGGCATACAGGTGAATATTTGGGTGCAGGACCAAGAACATGGATTTATTCTTTCCAATTACCATTACCTACTGGAATTGAAGAAGGTCAAGCACAAATTAACAATGTAACTGCTTACCAATCAATTGGTGGTATTACAGTTAATGCAACTAACTTAAAAGAAGAAGGAGAATTAGTTGTTGATTTATTTGATATTACTGGAAAACAAATTGATGGAAAACAAATTGTAGTTAGTGGTAATTCATTCGAAACATCTTTTTCAACTAGTAACCTAGCAACTGGTACATATTTAGTACGTGTTGGTAAAATGAATACTAGCTTCCAAAAAGTAATTAAAGTTGCTGTAAAATAATAATAATTATACTCAGAAAAACACTCATACAGCATTCCTTGGAATGATACTTGTATGAGTGTTTTTTATTAACCAAATCATACAAATTTTATGAAATCGTACCTTATAATTTTATCAATCGTTGTTTCAATTTTTACTTCTTGTAAAACAAAAGAAACAACTACATCTAGTACTATGGGAAAAACATCTGGAAAAGTATCACATGAATACAAAGCGGGTGGATGCTCTGCAGTAATTGTAACATCTGATGGAATCACTTTAATTCCTAAAGATGCATTAAAAAAAGAGTTTGATGTAGATGGATTAGAAGTAACATTCGACTATTTGACATTAAAAATGCCTCAACCGGCTGGATGTACAACAGGAATGCCTGCTGAAATTACAAATTTAGGAAAAGTAAAAAAATAGATTTTTCTTTCCATTCTATTACAAAATCCCAGCATCCGCTGGGATTTTTGCTTTACTGCCAGTTTGTATTAATAAAATCATTTTGTTAGATTTGTGATATACAACCATGAAATCGACTGTTTCATTTTTTCTACTAATTATTTTCCTATTCAACACAATGGGATATATAGTTGTTTTCAAAATTTCTCAAAACCAAATACGAAAAGAAGTTAAAAGAGAAATAAAAATGAAATTAAATGAATCCGAATTACAAACCATTGTTTTTAATAAAAGTGAACTAAACACAATCAATTGGGTAAAAACGGACAAGGAGTTTCTTCATAACAATGAACTATATGACATTGTTAGAACAGCTGAAACAGGAACTACCATAATTTATTATTGTATTAATGATAAACAAGAAGAGCAATTATTTGCAAGCCTTGATGAGCATATTAATAAACATTTAGCAAATCACAAATCTTCCAAAAAAAATAATTTAAAATTGATCGATAACAACTATAAAATACTGCATTCTTCCTCACTCACATTAACAAACTTTTATACAATCATTAATCATCAAACAGCATACAAAACAATGCTTGTTTCTACAGATTCCGCTTTATCAACTCCTCCTCCAGACTTTAGCTAAAGAAATATTATTAAATGACTTTAATTACAGTTAG
Source organism: Bacteroidota bacterium (assembly GCA_016707685.1). Classification (GTDB taxonomy): domain Bacteria; phylum Bacteroidota; class Bacteroidia; order 2-12-FULL-35-15; family 2-12-FULL-35-15; genus 2-12-FULL-35-15. The sequence goes on along the minus strand of JADJHE010000017.1, from coordinate 30,290 downwards.
TTGTAATTAGTCTTGTCTTATTTATTTATTTAAAAGCTAAGTTCATTTATGAAAAAAATAATATTCATAGTGTTGCTGGGTATTTATTACTCTGGCTACGCACAAATTATAACTATAAAAGATTATAAAACAGGACAACCTATAGAATTAGTAAGTATTGTGAGCAACGAATCACAAACATTCATTACAACAAATTCAAAGGGACAAGCAGATATATCCGTATTCAAAGGAGCAGAAAAAATTCAATTTCGAATTATGGGTTATAAAGCTGAAACAAAAAGCTATTCCGAACTTGAATCTGCGGGATTTAAATTATCATTAGTATCATCTGGAATATCAATGGAAGAAATTGTTGTCTCGGCAACACGATCCAATCAAACGTCAAAAGATGTTCCATCTAAAATTACAACCATCTCTTCAAAAGATGCTGCCCTACAAAACCCACAAACAGCAGCCGATCTCTTAAACGCGTCTGGTGAAGTGTTTATACAGAAAAGTCAGCAAGGAGGAGGTAGCCCAATGATAAGAGGATTTTCCACCAACCGACTTTTGTATACAATTGATGGCGTTCGAATGAATACTGCCATTTTTAGAGGTGGAAACATACAAAATGTAATCTCTCTTGATCCATTTGCTACTGAAAAAACGGAAATATTTTTTGGGCCGGGTTCTGTAATATACGGAAGTGATGCAATTGGAGGTGTTATGAGTTTTCAAACAATTACACCGCAATTAACTTTCAATGATACGGTTTTGATTAATGGAAAAGCAATTACTCGTTATTCATCTGCTAATAATGAAAAAACAGGACACTTTGATATTAGTCTTGGTTGGAAAAAATGGGCCTTAACAACAAGCATCAGTGCGAATGATTTCGATGATTTAAAAATGGGCAATCATGGTCCTGATGAATACTTACGCCCATTTTATGTTCAAAGAGTGGATAGTACGGATGTAATTATAACGAATGAAGATCCTCGCATCCAAAGACCAACAAAATATTCGCAAATTAATCTAATGCAAAAAATTCGTTTTCATCCAAATGATAAATGGGATTTTCAATACGGATTTCATTATTCTGAAACATCAGATTATGCAAGATACGATAGACATATCCGTTATAAAAATGGTCTCCCAAGATATGGCGAATGGAATTATGGCCCTCAAAAATGGATGATGAATAATCTTACTATATCTAATTACTCCGATAACAAAGTCTATGACCAAATGATTATAAGAGTGGCACATCAATTTTTTGAAGAAAGTAGAATTGATCGTGATATAAATAAAGACATTCGTCATATTCGAATCGAAAAAGTAAATGCTTATTCAATGAATTTAGATTTTACAAAAAAAATAAATGCTAAGCACAAACTTTATTATGGAATTGAAGCTGTTTTAAATCAGGTAAATTCTTCGGGAATTGATCAGAATATTTCTACAGGCACAGGTGATGTTGGACCTTCAAGGTATCCTCAAGCCGATTGGAAATCCTATGCAGCTTATCTCAATTATCATTTTAAGGTTACTGATAAATTAATTATTCAAGCTGGTGCAAGATATAATCAATACCAATTATCAGCCACTTTTGATACAACCTTTTATCCCTTCCCTTACACAAGTGCCGAACTTAATAATGGTGCTTTAACTGGAAGTTTAGGCGCTGTGTACAGACCAACAGAGAAATGGGCTATCAGCGCAGGACTGTCGTCAGGCTTTAGATCACCAAATGTTGATGATGCAGGAAAAGTTTTTGATTCTGAGCCGGGTTATGTAATAACTCCTAATCCAAATTTAAAAGCTGAAAATGCTTATAATGCAGAATTAGGAATTGCTAAATTATTTGGCGAAATACTAAAAATCGATGTTACAGGATATTATACAGTTCTTCAAAATGCGATGGTTCGAAGAGACTTCACATTAAATGGTCAGGATAGTATCCTATATGATGGCACACTAAGCCAAGTGCAATCAATACAGAATGCTGCAGTTGCCACAGTATATGGAATTCAAGCTGGTTTCGATTTAAAGCTAAAATCGGGATTTGGATTGTCGACTGACTTTAATTATCAAATTGGAGAAGAAGAATTAGACGATGGAACAATTAGTCCTTCAAGACATGCGCCACCAATGTTTGGTACAACTCGCATTTTCTATGAGGCAAACAATGTTACAATTCAACTTTATTCAATCTATAGCGGAGCCAAAACATTTAAAGAGCTACCCCAAGAAGAACAACTAAAAACGGAAATCTATGCTAAAGATAAAGATGGAAATCCATGGTCTCCTAGCTGGTATACTCTAAATATAAAAGCAATGTATCAATTCACTAACCATCTTTCTATTAGTGCAGGTGTAGAAAATCTCACAGATCAACGATACAGACCATATAGCTCGGGAATTGTTGCACCAGGACGAAATTTTATTCTCTCCTTGAGAGCTACATTTTAACAAAAGCTTATTAATAAAACAAAAGCCATTGTAAATTTGCAATGGCTTTTGTTTTATTAATTAAAAACGATATGTTTGTGAAGGATAAACTACTACTTACTAAAATTTTATGGATCCTATCAGATCAATTGTTAAAATTACAGAGATAAAAGGTATGAAGATAGAGCTTTACAATGATGGTATTGTTCATTTGACTTATTTACAAGGACATACGATTGATATTGACGATAAAAAAGCTGAGTTAAAAGCTAATTTGGAAATCACGAATGGCGTTAAACACCCATTTCTATTTTCATTTGAACCTTTTGTAATTATTACTAAAGAAGCAAAAGAGCATAGTATAAAAATAGAATTAGAACAACCTTTTCTTGCCGTAGCAGTTGTTGTTGAAAACCTCGCTTACCAAATAATGGCAGACTTTTATTTCAAATTTTACAAGCCCAAAGTGGCATACAAAGTATTTAAATCAGAGAGTAAAGCGATTGAATGGCTTTTATCCATTAAAAAAAATCCTGAACTAGCAAAACCTTCCAAATCAGGAAAAATTCCTTTCTTTCAGTTCTAAGAGCTACAATTTCGTAAATTCGTGAATCAAATAATGAGTGCTATTCACGACATATTAGAGAAATATTGGGGACATAAATCCTTTCGTCCATTACAGGAAGACATCATCAATACTGTCTTACTAGGAAACGACACCCTTGCATTGCTGCCTACAGGTGGTGGGAAATCGATTTGCTTCCAAGTTCCTGCAATGGCAAAAGAAGGCATTTGCATCGTTGTTTCTCCCTTGATTGCATTAATGAAAGATCAGGTAGAAAACCTTACAAACAAAGGAATTAAAGCAATTGCTATTACAAGTGCAATGCATAAACGAGAAATTGATATTGCACTGGATAATTGTGTTCATGGAGCGATTAAGTTTTTGTACCTATCACCAGAACGATTAGAAACGGAAATAGTAAAAGTACGATTGCAAAAAATGAAAGTTAATTTAATTGCAATTGATGAGTCGCACTGTATTTCTCAATGGGGCTATGATTTTCGTCCCAGTTATTTAAAACTAATTGAACTAAGAGCGCTTTTACCCAATATACCAATCTTAGCACTTACTGCAACTGCTACACCAGAAGTAGTAAAAGATATTCAGCAAAAATTAGGTTTCAAAAAAGAACATGTTCTTCAAAAAAGCTTTGAACGAAAAAACCTTGCTTATGTAGTACTGCAGGAAGAAGACAAATTAGCTCGTTTGGTTAAAATTGCAAGCAACCTGAAAGGAACTGGCGTTGTGTATGTTCGAAACAGAAAAAAAACACAAGACATTGCAGCCTACTTAAAAAGCAATAAAATTTCAGCCGATTTCTACCATGCAGGACTAGATGCACAAGCAAGGGATTTAAAACAAAGTAATTGGATACAAAACAAAACTCGAATCATTGTTTGTACAAATGCATTCGGAATGGGAATCGACAAATCCGATGTACGCTTTGTAGTACACATAGATTTGCCCGATTCACTTGAAGCTTACTTTCAGGAAGCAGGTCGTGGAGGAAGAGATGAGCAAAAAGCATTCGCGATATTGCTCTACAACAATGGCGACAAAACTGAATTACAACGTAATATTGAAACGGGATTTCCCGAGATTGAAGATATTCGAAAAACGTACCAAGCATTAGCCAATTATTATCAAATGCCAATAGGTTCCGGTACAGGAACGATTGTTAGTTTCGACATTGCTAAATTTTGCGATACGTATAATTTTCAAGCTATTAATACATTCAATTGTCTGAAATTTATTGAACGGGAAGGCTATATTTCCCTCACTGATTCTGTTTACCAACCTTCACGAATAAAATTAGAATTGAACAAAGAAGATCTTTACAAATTTCAAATTTCTAATTCGAGTTTTGATGTATTCATAAAACTATTACTTCGCTCCTATTCTGGATTATTCGATAACTTTGTGAAAGTCAATGAATATGATTTAGCGAAAAAATCAAATGTTAGTAAAGATGAAATTATTAAGCGTTTAAATTATTTGCAACAATTAAAAGTTTTAACCTACGCTGCTCAAACCGAATTGCCTCAATTAACATTTGTGAAAGCGCGTGTTGATGCGACAAACTTGTATTTGTCAAAAGAAAATTTTCAAGAACTGAAAAAACGTGCCGTTGAAAAAATGGAAGCTGTTATAAAGTATGCTGACGGTACACATAAATGTAGAAGTCAAACCCTACTCGCTTATTTTGGTGAAACCAACACTTATCGATGTAATCAATGTGATGTTTGCTTGGAGGAGAACAAAACTACACTTCATACTGATGAATTTGAGTTAATTGCAGAACAAATAAAACAATTATTAGCTGTCCATCCATTATTACTAAATGATTTAGTGAATGGGATTACATCCAATAATGAAGACAAAACACTTCGCACAATACAATGGATGATTGATAACAATCAATTATGCTATGATCAAGAGAATAGACTTATTCTGAAAGAAGATTAAAATGATTAATTTTAAATATATTTTTTAATAGTATTTATAAGCAATTCAATTAGAATAGGTTTCGATAAATAATTATCACAACCTGCTTCAATGCATTTTTCTTTATCGCCTTTCATTGCATGAGCTGTTAAAGCGATGATGGGAATTTTCGATAACTTATCTTCAAATTCTATTGTTCGAATTTCTTTTGTAGCCGACAAGCCATCCAACACGGGCATTTGAATATCCATAATAATCAACTTTATCTTAGGATTACTTTTAAACAAATCAACTGCAACTTGTCCATTATTTGCTGTGAGAACAGCATAACCAGATTTTTCTAAAATTAATTTTGTTAAGCGCTGGTTGATTAAATTATCTTCTACTAGTAATAACAGTTCTTTTTCTTGACTAATTGAGTCTGTTTCGGCTGCTAGCGCTTTTTCTTTAAAAATTGGATTATACGGTATTGTAAAGTAAAAATTAGAACCTTTACCTAATTCCGATTCTACCCACATTTTACCTCCAAGTAAATCAATTATTTTTTTCGAAATAGTTAAACCGAGACCACTACCACCAAACTTTCGAGTAGTAGATGTATCGGCCTGCCCAAACATTTTAAAGATTTTATCAAAATCTTTAGTTGCTATTCCAATGCCTGAATCTTTTACATAAAACAAAAGTTGCTTATCTAATAGTTTTACACCGCACTCTACTCGTCCTTTTGAAGTAAATTTAATAGCATTGCTTACTAAATTATTCAAAACTTGTTGTAATCGAATCGAATCAAGCAAAACTTCGTCAGAAATAAAAGTATCTATAGTAATAGATAAATCGACTAAATTGCTGGATGATTTTATTAAACCATTACCTAAATGTTCTACTTGTCGAAAAAGTTCTTTTAATGAACAAGTTGAATTTTCCACAACCAATTGCCCAGCTTCAATTTTTGACAAATCGAGTACATCATTAATCAAAGCAAGTAACATCTGCCCGCTTTCTCTAACAGTTTCCAAATATTCACGATGGTCAGTATCTAAATTATCTTTCAAGATCAAATCAACATACCCCATAATTGCATTCATGGGTGTGCGGATTTCATGACTCATATTTGCCAGAAATTCCGATTTTGACTTATCCGATTCTTCCGCTTTTAAACGGGCAATCTGCATTTCTTCTTCAACCTTTTTACGCTCAAAAAAAGTAGGAATGTCATAAGACATTTTTTCGTTAATGGTTGCTGCGCCCGCATGAAAACGATTCAGGTGTTCTTGAATTTTATGAGGAGGCGACATGATAAAAGTACAGTTATCATCGCCTTTTGCTTTACAAGTTACTTCTACAGATGTTAACTGCATTCCAAAGCTTTGTTCACACCACCCTGATGAATATCCAGCATTCATAATACACACAGCAGAATCGGATTTTTTTCCAGAACGAATCCAAGAATCCGCTTCAAAAGAAAAAGGATGGTTGTAAATCAAACAAAAATTTTCATCTGGACTTGGTGTACTATCAGGCAATATATCCACATATGCCCACCCTGAATATGCAAAATGAACTGGGCCAGCGGATAGTTTCGCTATTGGATCTGTTAAATTCATCTTCGTATGAAAATTAACAGCATCATTTACACCAATTACATGCGCTATATCAAATAAAAAATTCTTGCCAATAGCAAGCGCTTCTTTATCTCCCCTATCAGCATATAATTTTTGAATGGTACTCAAAAAATCTGTCGACAATGCTGATGCTCTCACCAATACATATCGCTGATCATTAATTTCAATTGTTCCTTTATTCGGATCCATTTTTAAATTCCGAAAATAATCACCAACTACAATTTGTGCTTTATCGAAAAGAGGTTTAATTTCTTCAGGTACGCTAACGGTATTGGTATTTGAAATTAATGTAAAATCCCTACGAAGCATTGCATTCTCTTGCTCTAATGCTTCAATACGTTTTAATACAGCTATATCTTGAGATTTTTCCATTGTTAATGCAATTTAGAAAGATATATGCGTACTGCCCACCTTGACATTTATATATTTTTGTTATATATTATGTCACATAAAAAAATCGGGAGCTGTTTTAACGAACAAGTCCCGATTTTTTTATTTTTATTTTAATGACTAACTACCTATTGTAACAGTAACACCACCTCCATTCGAAGGTGCATCTTTATCACCACCTTTAAATGATTTGGAATTATTATCAGGAGTTCTATCTATTAATTTGTTATACGGATCAATCCCCGCTTTAATTGGTTCCTCATCAACTAAGATTTCAAACACCATTTTGTTTTTATCAATTTTACGCTTTTGCAAATACAATTCAGTGTCTATCTTTTTTCCATTCACTTCTTTCGTTCCAAAAACACCTACATCAATCCAATCTGCAATTGCAACATCTTTTAATTTACCAACACTGTCTGCTTTCATTTTTTTACTTTCAATAGAAAGCTTTACCAAATATTTACCTTCTTTTGTTTTTGAATAGGTGCATTTGCTCGTTTTGTTTTCATACAATGTACTTGTTTCAAACATATCGTTAATGATGTATTTTAAGCTATCAGGAGTTGCCGCTTTAAGATAACTCACAAACTCAATGGAGTTGGTATAAGGCGGTTCTTGATAAGCTACTGCTTTCACATATTTGGCTAGAGCAGCATTCAATGAGTCTTCTCCAATATAATCTTTCAACGCATACATAATAACACTTCCTTTGTTGTAATGTATATATTGTTGGTTTTCAACAAGCATTAATGGACGTTCTTTTTTACCTTCAACAGCTCTACCTTGTAAATATTGATTCATTTCATATTTCAAGAATTTTTTCATTGCCTGTTTTCCAAATTCTTTCTCCATCACCATTAATGCGGAATACTGACTCATTGTTTCTGCCATTAAAGTAGAGCCTTGTACATTTCCACCAATTACTTGATGTGCCCACCACTGATGTGCCACCTCGTGTGATGTAACATAGAATGGATAATCAATCGACTCTGGATCATTATCGTCAACTTTTGCTATAAAGCCAATCCCTTCCGAAAAAGGAATCGTATTTGGAAAGGATTGTGCGAATGTTGCATATCGAGGGAATTCTAAAATACGAACTTGACGGTGTTGGTAAGGACTAAAATTTACAGTATAATAATCCAAGGATTTCTTGATACCTTTTATCATTCGGTCGATATTATACTCATGCCCTTTTTGATAGTATATTTCAATAGCAACAGGCTGTTTATTTCCTGAAGCAGCAGCAGGAATCCATTGGTCGCGTTTTACTTCATAACTCGCAGAAAGAAATGAATAGAAATTTAAAATTTTGCAATCCATTTTATAATGAAAATACTTTCGTCCATCCTTTTCCCATTCCTTTTGAAGATAGCCTGGAGCAATTGCAATTTGGTCCGCAGAAGTACTTAAAACACATTCAAAATCAATCCAATCTGCATCCGAACTAATGTATGTATTTCTTCGAGCAATGGTGTCGTTCACATTTGCCATGCGTTCTTTTTTACCCAAACCGTATTTTTTACGTGCACTATCCTCTCCTAATTCCTGCTTGTTCAGTATAACCTAAACTTGGCAAAAAGGAACTATTAAAAAAGTTCCATTGTACACAATTGCAGTACCTGGGTCTGAATTTTAAATCCTTTTGGAAAATATTCCAAATTGATATCCAATTTAATTGAATCACCAGGCTTTAAAGTAGATGATAATTTATAAATATAAAATCCATTCTCCTTATCATCTAAGACCAAACTTGCACCACGTTCAAATTTAAATTCGTTAATGGTTATGTCTGTTATCATGTTTAAAATAACACTGTCTACATTTTTAGATGATTTATTCTTTAAAATGTAATACCCTTTCATTTTGGCTCCACGCTCCTGAGGGAATATATCTACATTCCAATTTGCAGCAACAATTCGTGGTTGTTGTGTAAATTGATATCGCTTGTATTTTTTCTCAAACTCCGCTTGTGCTTCTTCCATTTTTTTAGCAGAAACACTTTTGTTTAAAATAGAGGTATTGTAATAAATAAAAGCTCCTACACCAATGAATAGCAATAAGGAAAAAGATAATGCAATTTTAGCTTTAGCATTAAATAGTGTTTTAGCAATTCTTAAACGAGCCTTAAATCCTTTTTCTTTTCCCCTTACCCAAAGCAAATTAGAGATTACCATCAACAATCCAGCAAAACCAATCCAATAGGTTTTAAAAACTAAAAATGAATACAAGGAATGTCCGTAACCATTCATATCACTATATGGCAAACGAGGTCCACTACTATTAAATTGAAACAACTGATTGCTCCATTCTAACAAATTAAATGCAACAGGCAATAAAATCAGAATTAGAACTGCAACAAAATAACCAACATATTTATTATTAATAATAACCTGAACAGCCATTGCTAATGCACAAATCAATGCCAGTCCAATAAGTTTAAACCCATACAATTCTTTGATGTATTGAATCAACTCAATTTTATAGTAGCCATTGTACATTTGAATTCCAATACCTGTAAGCATTACTACAAATAGTAATACGACTTGAATTGCTACTAATGCTAAAAATTTAGATACAAAAGGCACCCAAGGTGCCAAAGGAGATGTCCCTATTAATTCATCAACTTTTGAATCGCGTTCACGCCACACTAAAATTCCAGAATAAAAAACAATCAGAATTAGCATAAAGAATTGGAATGTAGCACCCCCAATTTGCAAAATTTGATAGGTAACGGGATAAGTAGAAGTTCCGTAGATTAATCCTAATTGTGAGGTGACTGCAATTAAGGTAAGAATACTTAATGCAACAATTATTAAAAAGAAAATACTTTTTACAATTTTATTGAACTCAAATTTCATTAAGAACAATGTTTGCGTCCAGCTATATCGAGCACTGAATGTCTGAGTTGCTTTAGGAATATCAGACAATGAATGAACAGGAATGGATGCTAAAGAGAGCATTTCCTTTTTGTTTTTACGTTTAAAGAATGATACAGGATTGTTAAACTGACTAAATTGAAAACGTGTATAGGTAAAAAATGTTATTCCTAAACCTATGGCAAACCACAATAAACGATTGTACAACAATACTCCTGAAAATGGTAATGCCATTGTGTTTTGTTCGGAGGGCGACCAATACTCAGTAACTTGATTGAATGCAATCTCGCCAAAAGGTTCAAAAATGGCTGCCATGGTTTTATTATCCAAATCGGAAAGCAATGAATTCGTTATTCCTTTTACCAATATTAATGCAACACATCCAACATAACCTGCAATCATATTACGTGAAAATGTAACAAATGAAAAGAAGATGGCACCAACCAAAAGTGTATTTGGAACTACAAAATAGAGGAATGGCTGAATATAATTCATCAAACTAAAAGCACCTAGTTTCTCCGCTTCTATACCTGGAAGTGCACATGTTACCATGTGTCCAACAACTGTACCTGTTAGTACAAAAAGTGCAACTAAAAAAGCAGCTGTAAAGCGCCCGAACATGTATCCGAATTTTGAAATTGGCTTTGTAAAAATCAGTGGATGCATGTTGTATTGAAAATCTTTATAAACAGCAGGTGCCATAATGGTTATCAAAATAATAGCACCAATCAAATCTGTATTTAAGCCATTTAAAATACCAGCAATTGAACTGGCAGAGTTGATGGTTGTATTGCTATCACTTACGGCTCCACCCAATATGCCAGCAATTGCTGCTGTAAGTAACATTGAAAAAAGAAAAAACACTGCAAAGAAAATATATGTTGCAGGCTTTTTGAACCAAAGTTTTAATTCGAAAAGAAATATTTGTTTGAACATGATATAGTATTGAGATATGAGTATTGAGATTAGAGATAATTGATGTGAATTATTTAAGATTATTTTTCTTAAATCTCACATCTGATATCTCATGTCTAATTTGTAATTGTTGCAAAATATACATCTTCTAAATCAGCTGTAACAGCTGTAAAAGATGCATCAGGTTGTGATTCATGGTAAACATGTACCTGTATTTTACCTTCCACTACTTTTGTTGAAATCACTCTAAAATTCTTACGATGTTCTTCTAATTGTTCTTTATCAATCAATTTTACCCATATTTTTCCCTTCATATCATCAATGGCTTGCGTTGGTTTTCCATACAATAAAACTTGGCCTTGATTCATTATCGCCATGTTCGAACATAAATTTCGAACATCCTCAACAATGTGAGTTGATAAAATAACAATGATGTTCTCTCCAATTTCACTCAATAAATTATGAAAACGATTACGTTCCATTGGATCCAAGCCGGCAGTAGGTTCATCCACAATCACCAACTTAGGGTTGCCTAATAATGCTTGTGCAATTCCAAAGCGCTGACGCATACCACCAGAATAATCACCAATATTTCGCTTGCGGGCTTCCCATAAATTGGTTTGATTTAACAATGCCTCACATACTTCTTTTCGTTCTTTCGGATTATCAATTCCTTTCAAAATTGCAAAATGGTTAATCATGTCCCAAGCCGAAACTTTAGGATAAAAACCAAAATCTTGTAAGAAGTAGCCCAATAACTTACGAACTTCATCCTTCTTTTTCAACATATCCAAATCGTCAAGCATAATTGATCCGCTATCTGCTTCTTGCAATGTTGAAATGGTACGCATCAATGATGATTTACCAGCTCCATTAGGTCCAAGAAGACCAAACATCCCGCTATTTATCTCTAGATTAATGTTGTTTAGTGCCTTTAAGCCGTTTGAATACGTTTTTGAAAGATTTGTGATTTTAAGTTGCATTTTAGAAAATGGTTTTATGTTAAAAATTTGTGACGAATAGCATTATAAATAGTTACAAGGTTGGTCGAATATAAACAGTTTTACCTGTGGCATCCTTACGAGCCTGTAAAATATCTCTCCGATTACGTTTAGGGTCATAAGATACATGCACCCATCTGAAGCCAAACTCATCAATTATTTGATCGAATGGCAAATTCAATTCTTTTATTTTTTTAAAAAGAGCTTCATTACCATTCGTTAAATCGACAATATCTGCTGCATGCCCAGTCATGTGCTGACTAGTTTTTGCACCTTTAATCGCTTTATTTAAAGAAGGACAACGGTATCCACTGTTTATTTTTATTGGCGAACCGAGTGCATCTCTAAGTGGTTGCAATATATTTACAGCTAAAGCTCTTAAATTTTCAACAATTTCTGCTGGAGGATTGTATTGTTCCTCATCAAACTGTCTGTTTGCGGTTAAAAGCAATTCATGCAAAGAAAAGTTTTTTGTAAATTGAATGTTTTGTATCATTTTAGATGTATTGGATTAAACAATTATACCATATGCTTCATTAAAGGCCGCTAAAGTATATTCATAACTTGCATAAGCAAAACCTTTGTTACCCCAACTTGTCCCCCAACTATTCCTTATAATAAAATGAGTGGAGTTATACCCTACAATTGAAACTGCATGTCCGCCTTCTGCACTTTTTGAATCGTATTTTTGAAGTAAGCCATCTGATTTAATAGAATCCCAAGAAGAATCACATTCTAAACGAGTTAAAATGGGACCATTATAAGCCAGCCATGCTTTGAATAATTTTAATTTCTCTGATTTTTTTTGAGCTAAGCTAAAAAAGGCCTTCACTTTTAACTTCCCTGCAATTTTTAAAAAATTATCCTCTTTCACCTTTACCATTTTACCTTCAAATGGTAATAAATCTGCTTTTAGTGCTCCGAACTTACGAGCAACATTTAAAGCTGTTTTTAGACTAGTACCAGCATCATCTATAAATGTCGTTGGATAGTCAATATATTCATCCATTTCTTTGGATGCCATCCAGATAAAACGAACCGAAATTCGTTCCTGCTTCTTGATTTTACGTGCTTTTGTAAAATGATACCGTAAAAGGGAACTGGCTGTAGCCCAACCAACGCAAGAACCAGTTGTTCCCTGATTTCCTACTTGCCACCAATCTGCTCTTAAATCTATCGTACTTGGCAAATCGAGCTTTTTGGGCAAATATCCCATTTTCTGTGCTTTTTCAATTCTCCAATCCTGCTGTTTGTCGCGAGATGAAACACAATTGAGTATTTGATTCGTTTTTGTCATAAATAAATGATTAAATGCAACCTTTTTTCATATTAACACATCTGTTATTGTGGATTGAAAGATATTGGCTTTATTTAAATAAGTCAAGTAAAATGTTATAAGCGGTTAATATTAATTTTTTGCTTAAATTTGTATAACAATTAAAATACTGATAAAATGAAAAAAATCATATTCTCATTAGCAGCTGTAGTTGCATTTTTTACTGCTGATGCACAAAAATTAGTTACCCAAAAATATCCAAATGGCAACAAAATGGCTGAAGGGATGATGTTTGGAGAAGAGTCTACTACTTCTGATTCAAAAGATGTAGCTGCTCGTAAATCAACAAGCCAATTCAAGGACGGAAAATGGCTAACATGGTATGAAATGGGAATGCACGTTCTGAAGAATATTATTCAATGGAACCATGATTGGTAACTGGAAAATGTTATTCGAAAATGGCCAAACCGAGTTCGAAATAAACTTTACAACTGGGAAAGCCGTTTATTTCTTCAAAAATGGAGCAAAGCATAGCGAAGGTTCAATAAAAAATGGAATGGTGACGGTTGGAAATTGGACTGGATATTATGAAAATGGAAATAAAAATTATGAAGGTTCTTATAATGAACAAGGTCAAAAAAATGGCACCTGGAAATGGTACGATGATAAAGGTAATTTGACTACAGAACAAACGTATACGAATGGTACTTTAACAAATACAAAAACGATCACCAAATAGTGATAGAAAAAATAAAAAAGCCCTTTCTGAAATTCAGAAAGGGCTTTTTTTATACAAGCAATTCAAAATTTATTTTAGAATACGACTTTCCATTTATTAGGATTTCAATTGAATGCACACCCTTGTAATGTTTGCGAGTAGTAAAATCCTTAAACAATTGCTTTTTTTGAATTTTAATGACCTCTTTCGGCTTCAAAACCATTTCTTTCAGCTTAAAAACCTTTGCAGAAGTCCCTCCCCCTTTTTTTGCATAGTGAATAGCGTAATCAATCACTAATTTTTGATCACTTGCTTTTTCGGAACGCACATCAAATTCAAAAACAAGCAGCTCGCCAAGTTTTATTTTTTTCTTATTTAATACAATATCACTCACTTTGACTTTAACATTTTTTTCAAAATCAAAAACATTCAATGCCCCTATGTGTCCTTTTTTTATAAGCGTGCGATTGGCATGCTTCACTATCCATTGTGTATCAGCATTTGACAAATCCCATTTTGAAATAAAATTCAGCATGTATTCGGGGTTGTCCTTGGAAATATCATTCAGATGATTTGCCACCGATTTTCTGACATACAACTCTGTATCTGCATTTAATGATTCTAATATGCTGCTGGTAATTTTTGGATCAGAAATAACTTTTTCTAACTTAAAAGACCAAGGCAAACGTGGACGACTTCCTTCACTTGCCAAGCGCCTAACATGATGATTTTTGTCCACAGCCCATTTCTCCATAACATGGATAGTTTTCTCAAAATCGCGTTTTAAAAATTCTCGAATCGCAAACTCAGATGAGCAAACTGAGTAAAAATTTCAGTGCTTCCATCGAAGTCGCAAAATCATGATGTCCATATAGCCCCACATAATCAGGAAAAATCAAGGAGGAGTAACCACGAGGTGAATTTTCAATTACGTTGTACATAATACCGATTGATTTTTTAAAATCAGAGGGTAAATACGCTTTTAAAACAATTGAAGAATTACGCAAACGTTGATTCAAAGATAACTCATCTAAATTCGCTGTAACATCCTTAAGAAAGCCTTTTGAATCAAATGGAGAGTAGACAAGACTAAATTGACGTGCAAATTTTTTATAAAAATTTTCATTAAAAAGTTCTTTTAGTGCTTCAGCCATAATATTTGATTAGTTTTTATTCATTACTTAATTTACAAAATCAAATTACACAGAAAATGAATATACGAAACTATTAAAAAACTAATTTCATTAAAAGGCTACACAAAAGTAGAATGGAATCGATATTTTTTCTAATTTCGCGCCCGAAACAAGAATTTTAAGAACGAATTAACTAATAACAAAAATAAAATGGCAACGAATAGAACATTTACAATGATTAAGCCTGATGCAGTTGAAAATAACTACATCGGAGGGATTTTAAAAATGATTAACGATGCAGGTTTCCGCATTGTAGCATTAAAATATACAAAGCTATCGACTGAGGCTGCAGGAAAATTTTATGAAGTTCATAAAGAGCGTCCTTTCTACGGAGAATTAGTAACTTACATGAGTAATGGACCTATCGTTGCTGCTATATTAGAAAAAGACAATGCAGTAGCTGATTTCCGTACTTTAATTGGTGCTACTGATCCAACTAAAGCTGACGAAGGAACTATTCGTAAAATTTATGCTAAATCAATTGCTGCAAATGCAGTTCACGGTTCCGACAGTGATGAGAATGCACAAATTGAAGGAGATTTCTTCTTTTCTAAATTAGAGCGTTTCTAATTTTAGTTACAAAAAGCCCCAACAAAGTTGCATTGAATGGGGCTTTTTCTGTTATTAATATTTTGGTTTATCAGACGAATTTTTATCAGTTCTGCTGATTAGCGTTCCTGTTTCGGAGATTGATATTTCGTATTTGGCTTCCGCCTTTTTAATATCTAATTCATACATGATACCTTTATCTGCCGTTTCTACTTTTTCAGCTTCTGTTACTTCAAATCCAGAAAAATTAGTGTTTAGATAATCTTTTGCTGCTTTAGAAATATCGGAAGGTTTGATGCTCGTTTCTGTTTCCAACCATTTCCCTTCTTTATCGAATTTTGCAGAATATTCATTTTTATTCATTTTAAATTCAGCCTCAAAATTTTCGTAATCCATTTCCCACTTTACTTTATCAGCAGTAGCAAACTTTGTTTTGAAACTTGTTTTCAGCTTCAGGAACATTGTCGGAACTCACTTTTTGAGCAAATGCAGCAGTACCTATCAACAATAGACTAAATAGAGCAATTTTTTTCATAGTAACATGTTTTGAGATTACAAAGATACTAATTATTCGGAAATCCGTTAATAATCCACTTCTCTACCGCTGAAATATCACAAGCACTTAACTTGGAGGTGTTTTTAGGCATGGCGGAATAACCACAGCATGCTGCAAAGAACCTAACAAACTACCGTTAGCAGCAGTTTGTGCTGTTCCTGCATACGTTGAAAGATTGTAACCTCCTCCTGCATTATTGGAATTATGACAACCAATGCACCATAAATCTACAAGCGGTTTTATTTTACCACTGTAGGTATACAAACTGGTATCACAATTGGAACAGTTCGAAGAATTGATAGCCCCCATTTTAATCCAAATTTTAATGTACGCTAGTTCTTTGCTTGTAAGTTGAGTACTATTTGCAGGCGGCATTGCAGGATTACTTCCACTAATCTCTCTATAAATTTCGCTCTGCAAAGGATGTTTCGCTTTAATCCCTTTCATAATTCCTTCATAATTGGTCAGATTATACCCTTCTTCTTTGCTATTGGGATCATGGCAACCACTCATCCCACATTTACTAACAAAAATGGGCAATACATTCTCCTGGAAACATACATCTGGGTTATTCAAATCGCTTGTACAGTTTGATAAAAAAACAAAACCGATAAGTACGACAATTAAAAATTTAGACTTCATGGGATGAATTTACACTATTAATTTCTATTCTTCTTTGTTTTTAATTTTCATCAACAAAGTATAAGCACCTTTTGTAACAACCAATTGTTCTGTCAATTTTGTAGAAGATGAAACGGCAGTAAAACCATTTTCGGAATCTCCAATTTTTACCTCGGTCATTTCAAACGTATTATTATCCTTCACCAAAAACACATACTCTTTGTTTTCGAATCGAACAATTGCATCATCGGGCAAAACAAGCGCATCATTGCTTTTTACTTCTAAGTCCGCATTCATATACATACCTGGAATAAGCGATTTGTCGTATTGTTCGAAATGGCAATGCACTTCCACACTTCGTTCGTCTGATAAATCTTTTCCAATTAAAATAATTTCGCAAGGGTATTTTTTATCGGCATTGTGATTGGTGTAGGCCATTACTTTTTGACCGATGAACAATTTATCTAAATCTTTTTCGAATACCGTCAATCCTAAATGAATGTCCTCTGGATTTACCAATTCAAATAACACATCGGTTGGATTCACATATTTACCAATGTTTACGTTAACGGCAGATACATACCCATCAATTGGAGAAGGGATGGAAACACTACGAGAAATAGAATTTTCGTTTAATTTTTCAGGGTTAATTCCTATCAATCGTAGCTTTTCGTTCAAGGACTTTAAGGTAATTTTTTGATTTAGGTAATCCGCCTCTGCTTGTTGAAACGCTTTATCACTTGTTGCTTTACTTTGGTTTAATTCTTTCTGACGATTAAAATCGGCTTCGGCATATTTTAAGTTTGCAGCAGTAGTCAAATAATCTTGTTGCAACTGAATGTATTGCTGATCTTCCATGATTGCAATAATTTCGCCTTTTGCAATGTGCATTCCAGGTAACAATTTTGTTGATTTCAAAAAACCTCCCAAGGGTACACTTATCGAAACCATGTTTTGAGGAGGAACATCAATAATACCGTTTACTTTTAAAATAGAAGAAATTGATTTTTTCTCCAATTTACCTGTTTGCAAGGTCATGTTTTTTAATTGCGCATCGCTAAGCTGCACAACCGTTTCAACGGCAATTGCAGTTTCGGTGTTTTCTGTTTTTGTATCGGATCCACAAGCAATTAGCAATGCTGAGGAAACCAAAAGAAGCATGTATTTTTTCATAATCAATACGTTTATTTACTTGTTAAATAATTTAGTTCAATGATGCTGTTGTTTAATTTTTTAACAGCATTTAAATAGTCCACTTTAATTGTTACCGCTTGATTGGTTAACATAACCCATTCCAAGTAATTGATGTTACCACTGCGGTATTGAACAAAGGCTGCATTGATGGTTTCTTCTGCATTTTTTAATCGCTTTGTTTTCATAATAATTCACCATGTTCGCATTTGTTGAATACTCCTGCATTGCTTTTTTATAGTTCAACTGAAACAATGCATTACCAGCATTCACATTGTTTTCGGCAATTTGCTGATTGATTTTAAGTGTGCTAATTTTAGCTTTCTGAGAACCAAAGAACAAGGGAATACCAATTCCAGCCTGAAAAGATTGAAATCTGCTGGATGAATTGTAATAAACATTATCGGGTCCCAAACCTGTGATACTTGCATTGCTATAACCAGCAAATAAATCGGGCAACAGCATTGATTTTTCTAATTTCAATTTCGACTTGCTTATTTGTTGTTGCTTTTCTAACTGAAGCAAAAATGGATGTTGTTTTACAGCACTTTCATCGGCAATGAGTGGAGCATTCATTTTTAATGGTGTTGCTAAAGGAACAACACTAGTTTTTCCATTTACCAATACATTAAACTCCAACAGTAAATTAACATACTCCTGCTCTACCTGTTGCAACTGCAATTGTATTTGTCCACGTTGCGATTCAGCTGTATTCTTTTCAAGAATATTGCTTTCTCCTTTTTCAAACTTTAGCGCTGCATTTTTTAGAAATACACTGTACACACTGTCCATTCCAAGTAAAACCGATTTAACTTGAGCTGTATACACCAAACTATAATAAATAGTGCTTACTTCTTTTTTAAGCTCTGCTTTGCGGATAGCAAGTGTTAACTCTGCATTTTTCCACTCATTGGTGAGTACCGATTTTTGTTTTAAATACACTGTTGGGAATTTAAAACTTTGAGAAACACCAAACTTGGTATCGGTAAATGCACTGTTAAACTGACCATATTCACCGGTAACCGATGTTTGTGGAAGATCCCAGGCAGCCTGTTTAAGTTTTGAATACGCTTCCACATTTAATTTGTCCGATTTAAAGGATAGGTTGTTTGCGTAAGCCGAATCGATGGCTGCATTCAATTCAATGGGTTGTTGTGCGTATGAACTGAACGACATTACCGAAAGCATTGCTATAACCAATACAATTGCATTTACAGGCTTTACATGGTGCTTGTGCTTCTTATGTTTTTTTGTAAATCCTTTTTCGAACAAGATGTACAACATAGGCAACACAAATAAGGTTAAGAACGTAGCAATTAACAATCCACCAATAACTACAGTAGCTAATGGTCGCTGCACTTCGGCTCCAGCACCATTACTGATGGCCATTGGCAAGAATCCCAATGATGCTACAAAGGCAGTCATCAATACGGGGCGTAATCTAATTTTTGTTCCCATGAGTACAATTTTCCGAGTATCTGTCCAACCTTCCTCTTTGAGTCGATTAAACTCGGCAATCAATACAATCCCGTTGAGTACTGCTACTCCAAACAAAGCAATAAATCCTACACCAGCAGAAATACTGAAAGGCATATCGCGCAAAGCCAATGCAAAAACACCTCCTATTGCCGAAAGTGGGATGGCTGAATAAATCAATAAACCCTGCTTGATGGAACTGAATGAAAAATAAAGCAAGATAAAAATCAGCAATAATGAAATTGGAACAGTAATACTCAACCTTGCTTTTGCTGCATTTAAATTTTCGAAAGCCCCACCATAGGTTACATAATAACCAGCAGGGAATTTTATTTTGCTTTCAACCTTTTGTTGTAACTCTGTAACAATTGATTGTACATCGCGCCCACCTACATTAAAACCAACTATGATTCTACGTTTTGCATCTTCGCGTTGTATTTGGTTCGGACCTTCTTTTAATTCAACATTCGCTAATTGATACAATGGGATTTGTGAACCACTTGGTGTAGCAATCAATAAATTTTTGATGTCATCTATGTTTTTGCGTTGTTCTCCATTTAATCGAACAACCATATCAAAACGTTTTTCACCTTCGTACACAGCACCTGTCGACTGACCCGCTAAACCTGTATTTACAATACGATTGATGTCGCTGATATTTAGTCCGTATTGCGCAATGGCAGCACGATTATAATCAATAATTACCTGAGGCATACCCGAAACTGGTTCCACATAAATGTTTTTTGTACCATCTACTGTTGCCGATAAATCACCCAACAATTGTGCATAGTAAGCAAGTGTATCCATGTTTTCACCAAATATTTTACAAACAACATCTTGCTTGGCACCCGTCATCAATTCGTTAAAACGCATTTGAACAGGAAATTGAAAACTGGTGGTGATGCCCGGAACATCCGCAACAGCCTTGCTCATTTTTTCGGATAATTCAGGAAATGTTTTGCCGATGTCCATTCTTTTTATCTTTTAAAATAACCATCATATCGGCAGCCTCCATTGGCATTGGATCGGTAGGTACTTCACCACTTCCAATCTTGGTTACCACCTTTTCAACTTCAGGAAATTGTTCTTTTAAAATTTTAGCTGCACGTTGTGTACTTTCAATGGATGTATTTAAATTACTGCCCATCAACACACGTGTTTCAACTGCAAAATCGCCTTCTTCCAAGGCAGGAATAAACTCCCCACCTAATTGAGATAACACAAACAAGGAAACTGTAAATAAAGAAAGTACCACCACAATGATGGTTTTCGGAAAATTTAAAACCTTGCTCAATGCATTTTGAAAATGACGCTCCACAAACTCAATCATTTTATCGGAGAATGTTTTTTTATGCGATATCTTTTTGCTTATCAGCAAAGCGCTCATCATCGGCACATAGGTAAGCGATAATATGAATGCGCCTAATAAAGCAAACACAACTGTTTGCACCATCGGTTTAAACATTTTACCCTCAATGCCTTCCAGAAAAAAGATGGGTAAATAAACAACAAGAATGATAATCTGTCCGAACACCGCACTGTTCATCATTTTACCAGCTGATTTTTTTACTTCAGCATACATTTCTGTTGTTTTTAAAACAGTACCATCAACAAAACTTTTATTGTGTTGTATGCTGTGTAATAAGGCTTCTACAATAATTACAGCACCATCTATGATTAAGCCAAAGTCAAGCGCACCTAAGCTCATTAAATTACCACTTACTCCAAATAAATTCATGAGAATAATTGCAAATAACATGGCCAATGGAATAACAGATGCAACCAAAAAACCTGCTCTAAAATTCCCTAAAAAAAGAATAAGCACAAAAAGAACGATTAAAGCACCTTCAATCAAATTGGTTTCAACTGTACCTATTGCATTGTCAACCATTTTTGTACGATCCAAAAAGGGCTCAAGAACAACACCTTCGGGCAATGTTTTTTGGATTTGTAAAATACGTTCTTTTACATTTTTAATCACATCGCTGCTGTTTGCGCCTTTTAGCATCATCACCACTGCACCAGCCACTTCACCTTTATCATTATAGCACATGGCACCATAACGAGTAGCACTGCCCAAACGCACTTCGGCTACATCACGAATAAGTAAAGGCGTTCCATTAGAAGTGTTTTTGATAAATACTGATTTGATATCTTCAATACTTCCAACAAGTCCTTCGCTTCGGATGTATAAAACGGTTGGGCCTTTTTCGATGTAAGCACCACCTGTATTTTGATTGTTATTTTCAAGTGCAGCAAACACATCGTTGATGGTAATGTTGTATGCTTTTAGCTTGGAAGGTTCAACAGCAATTTCGTATTGTTTTAACTTACCACCGAAACTGCTAACATCGGCAACACCTTTTACACCTAGCAATTGTCTACGTACCATCCAATCTTGAATGGTGCGTAATTCCATTGCATCGTATTTGTTTTCGTACCCTTCTTTTGCACGAACAGTGTATTGATATATCTCACCTAAACCAGTTGTAACAGGCCCCAGCGATACATTTGCAACACCTTTTGGTAATTCATCTTTACTTGTTGCAAGCGTTCTGCCACTTGCTGACGAGCCCAATAGACATCTATATTGTCGTTAAAAACAATGGTTACAATTGATAAACCAAAGCGCGAAAAACTTCGTATTTCGTGCAAACCAGAAATGTTGCTATTGGCTAATTCGATTGGAAATGTCACCAATCGTTCGATATCCGTTGCTCCTAAAGAAGGAGCAACGGTTATAACTTGTACCTGATTATTGGTAATATCGGGTACGGCATCAATCGGGAGTTTTGTAAATTGATAACTACCGTATGCGATTAATGCAATGACGAATAACCCGATGACAAGTTTATTCTTCACTGAAAATTCGATGATTTTATTTAGCATATTAGTCCTCCTCTTCTTGTTCTCCACCATTCGTTGGTAGTGATTGATTTATAGCTGAAGTGTTTAATTCGGTATGTCTAATTTTCCCTCCTAAATACAACTTAGCCATTAAACAAAGTGGAGAAAATAGAAGAACACTCGAATTTCGCTAAAGCAGGTTTAAATTTGTTTACAATCAAACTGATCAAAGCAATTAAACCGGTAAGCGACATTAGGATGATTGCTAATTCAGCTGCTTCCTCATGTAGTTCGATTGCCGATTCAGCAATGCCTGCAATATTTTCGATGCTTTCTTCAGCTGGTTCCCCAGTAAAAAAAACAGGAAGTGCAATTAATGCCATTGCAGCAATAATATAAGCAGATAGTTCTTTGATTTTTGATTCATTTTTAATGAATCCATAGATTATGATAACTGTGCCGATCAACGTCCCAATGATGGGGAAATGATTCAGCAACAAATGAAGATGCGTTGCGTCCATGATATAAAGTTTTAGAATTAATAATTACAATTCAATACAAGAAGTATTGAAATCAAAAATTATTAACAACTTTTAGGAGGCTGAAAAATAGCGTCTAGATTGTGGTTAGGAATAAATTGAGCATGAAACGTATTGTGCTCAATTTCAACTGGGATAATAGAAAATCCAAGTTTAGATTCTGGTAAAGTAAATACGGGCATTAAATGAATGTGCCCAACATCGTTGGTATGCTTTAAAGGCAATGAATGGTGGTGAATATCATTACTATCACCTGCATCACTGCCATAATGCATTGATAAAAATTCTGCAAAAGAAATATTAGGTGTTTCTTCTTGTTGATGATGTTGGTAATGTTCGATAAGAACAGGAATTCTAGCAATATCCTCTACAAACGTATTGTTTGTAATGATTTGAAGAGAAATGAATAATGCTAGAATTAATTTCATAGTACGAAGGTAAGCAATTAAAAATTAGTAACACAAAAAAGAGGGGCGAAAAATAATTTCTACCCCCCTTTATCCAACCAACGGAATTCAATTTAAACAGTAGCAAAAACTACTATTTCTGGCTTAAATACTATTTTCGATTTAATGGAATTTGAAATCAAACAAGCGGCTTCGGATTTTGTTAAAATACGTTCCGCACGTTCTCGATCTTCTTCTTTTTTAATTACCAACTTAGGAAGTAATTCCACTTCACTCATCATGTATTTTCCTTCTACCATTTCTAATTTACCATTCGCTTTGCAATCAAAACTCACAAAGTCTAATTTTGAATTTTCTGCTACCGCTAAAAAGGTGGTCATTAAACAACTGCTAACAGCTGCTGTAAATAAGTGTTCTGGCGACCAAACACCTTCTATTCCTTTTGGGAATTCGGGTGGTGTTACCACTTCAATTTTATCGTTCAATACAGGTGAACTCACTTCACCTTTTCTATCCTGTTTCCAATGAAGATTTACTTCATAATGATGTTCGTTTGCCATATCGTTTAGTTTTTATTGATTGCATCTACAATCGCATCTTTTAATGTTAAACCCTCGGCATTCCAAACAATGGAGCCATTTTTATACAACAAAAGGGTTGGCATGTTTTCTATTTGCAAAGCATCTGCTACCGCTTTATTTTCTTCAACATCTACTTTCAAAAGCATCACTTTATCTTTATAGGTAGCTGCAATTTCATCCAGAACTGGAGCCATTTCTTTACAAGGTGCACACCATACAGCGTTAAAATCAACCAATACCATTTTATTCGTTTTTAAAATTTCTTGATATTCGGTCACGGTCATTCCTTTTGAATCGGCAACAACTTCTGCATTTTCAGATGAAGTAACGCCTGTATCTACTGGCTTTTGTGCATTGTACCAAGCACGCATTCCACCATCCAACTCATAAATTTCTTTAAATCCTAAATTCACCATTTTGCTAACGGCACTTGAACTACGTCCACCCGATAAGCAATACACAAATACAGGTTTTGTTTTATCCATTTTTTGAATTTCAGATTCAAAAACATCGCCATTCCAATTAACATTGATTGCATTTTTAATGTGTCCTTCGCTGTATTCACCCGGAGTACGAACGTCTGCAATTTGGGCATCTGCTGTTTCATTCATCTTTTTCTCGAAAGCATCGGCTTCAAGTGTTCCACCTACTCCATTTTGAGAAGCATTCGATTTACAAGCGGTAAAACCGATTGCCATAAAAAGAACTACTAATCCTGAAAATTTTAAAATTGATTTTTGCATAAAGTGTTTTTTAAGAGTGTAATTCAATAATTTGTTTTAATTGTTCGGCTTGAACAACGCCTGACTGACGCCATTTTACCTCTCCTTTTTTGAATAAAATCAAGGTAGGTACACCTTGAATTTTGTAGGCACTAGCAGCCTGAGGATTTTTATCCACATCCACTTTTAAGATACTTGCGTTATCGCCCACTTTACCTGCCAAGTCTTTTAAGATAGGAGCCATCATTTTACATGGTCCACACCACTCAGCAGAAAAATCAACCAATACCGGTTTATCCGAATTAATAAGTTCATTAAATGTTGCCATGGTTTTTATTTTTTAATTGTTTCGTAAATAATTTCTTTTTCCTCTGCACCTTTTTCATTCTTATAATTTGTAGAACATCCGGAAGAGCCACAACAACCCACATTAAAAACAGCTTGAAGTGTGAATACAGTTCCTAGAAGTCCCATTAGTTTATCCTGCTCCGAAAATGCTGCACCAAGTGCTAGTAACCCTAACACTAGGCGCAACACTCTAACTGTATTCCAGTTACTTAAAATTGTTTGTAGCATTTTATTTATAGCTATTCACATTCATCCAACTTCCACCATTATGAACATTTTCATAACCTTTACCTTTTAATTGACTTTTAGCAACACCACTTCTCATACCTGAAGCACAACACGTAATGATTGCTTTGTCCTTTTTTAATTTAGCGAGGTTACTACCCAATTGATCCAATGGAATATTGATTGAACCTTTAACATGTCCACCTGCATATTCTGCTTTAGAACGAACATCAACAATGATAGCTCCTTCTTTAATTAGCTGAGCTAAATCTACTTTAGGTCCCATGCCGAATAATTTTTTTAATGTATTTATCATTTTAAATTCTTTAGTTGTTTTTATAATAATTTACATCCATCCAAGAACCACCATTGTGCACATCTTTAAAACCTTGTTGCATCAAGTACATGGTTGCTTGTCCGCTTCTTCCGCCCGATAAACAGCAAAGTACTATTGGTTGATTCATTGCTTTGAATTCTTCGATGCGTTGTGGAATTTCATTCAATGGAATATTTACAGATCCTGCAACATTTCCACCTCTAAATTCATCTCTTGTACGAACGTCAACGATTGTTGCCTTGTTCGATTTAATTAATTCATCTAATCTCATGATATATTGTTTTTATGGTTTTAAATAGTAAAAAAGCTCCTCTTCCCAATGCTCAAATTATGGAGCTTTTATAATTCGGAATTAGTCGTTTTTCTTACAAGTATTGATTCCGAAAATGGTGTAAAGTGGGCAAAAGCTCATCACACTTGTCAAAACAAATACTGCTGAAAGGGCTAATAATACAATTGCCACTGTTCCAGAAATTACATTTGCAAAATAAAGTGCGATAACAACAAGTGCAATTAGAACTCTAATCACTCTGTCGATGTTTCCCATGTTTTTTTTCATTGTTGGTTGGTTTTGGATTGTGAATAATAATTTATTTACGACACAAAATTACAACCGCGAACTAACACGAAACAGTGACAAATATCACATAGCTTATAAAATGGTGATTTTATTGCGGGAGAGGGCAATCTTTTTTTCTCGTTCGAGCTGTTTTAGCAATCGAGATACTACTTCGCGGGCTGTTCCTAACTCATCGGCCAATTGTTGATGCGTTACATTTATTTCTTTACTGCCTGTTAATTGTTGCTTTTTTTGAAGCAATTCAACAATACGCTGATCAATTTTTTGAAATGCCATTGCATTTACGACAGACAATAACTCTTCGAAACGTTTGTGATATAATTTGAATATAAAATCGCACCACGAAGGGTATTTAGAAACCCAGTCCTGAGCATTGTGTATTGGAATTAATAAAATTTCTGAATCTTCTTCAACAACAGCTTTGACTTTGCTTTTATCATTGCTGATACCACCAAGAAACGACATCACACAGGTTTCACCTGCTTTTATATAATAGAGTAAAATCTCTTTTCCATCTTCCTCCTCACGCAGTACTTTCAAACTCCCTTGCAATACAATGGGAAGTGTTTTGATATAACTGTTTTCCTGCAAAATAACATCACCCGCTTTAAAATTCTTAATGGTTCCACTCTCCATCAACTGCTGTTTCATCTCATTATCGATGTTCGGAATGCTAATTTTTGCGCTATCGTTTATCATACTTCAAAGATAGTAATTTAAAATGTAAATTTGTAAACGATTTATGACAAATACAAAAAGTAAACACGACCCTTTTGCAGTATTAAAAGTAAAAGAATTTCTTTTCTTTTTAAATACCCGATTCTTTCTAACACTTGCCATTCAAATGCAAAGTGTGATTGTGGGCTGGCAGGTATATAAAATTACGGGCGATGTGCTAGACTTAGGTTTAATTGGCTTGGCAGAAGCAATTCCCTTTATTGCTGTTTCTCTGTTTTCTGGACATGTTGCTGATGTGGTGAGTCGTAAAAAATCATCATCATTGCTACTTCCTTTTTAACCGTTTCTACTTCGGCATTGCTTTATTTTTCATTAGACACAAGTACTATTCTTCAGCAACATGGTACCATGCCCATATTTATTGTAATTGGTTTTACTGGAATTGTTCGTGGTTTTATTTCCGCCTCTTTTCCATCCTTCATGTCACAATTGGTTTCTCGTGATTTGTATACAAATGCAGCAACATGGAACAGTACCGTTTGGCATGTTGCTTCCATTGTTGGTCCGGCAATGGCTGGATTCATTTGTGCGGTTAGCTTTACTGCTGCTTACAAAGTAAACATTGCTCTCATAGCCATTTCTATTTTTTCATTTTTATTCATTAAATCAAAACCGCTTCCTAAAAAAGAAAAAGTAGAAAGTCTTTTTGAAAGTTTAAGTGCAGGAATAAAATTCGTTTTCAAAAATCAATTAATTCTGGGAGCATTGTCATTGGATTTATTTGCCGTTTTGTTGGGAGGCGCAGTTGCTATGTTACCAGCTTTTGCCGATAAAATATTGCATGTGGGTGCCATTGAATTAGGATTCCTAAGAGCTGCTCCTGCTTTGGGTGCAGTAGTAATGGCCTTGATAATTGCTTACAAACCTCCCACACAAAATGCAGGTAGAAATTTATTTTTATCCATTGCTGCTTTTGGTGTTGCAACTATTTTGTTTGGCATAAGTGAAAATTATTATTTATCCCTTTTCTTTTTGTTTTTAACGGGAGCATTCGACAATGTAAGTGTGGTAATCCGTCACAGTATTTTACAATTAGCTACTCCTGATAATATGCGTGGTCGAGTTTCGGCTGTGAACAGCATTTTTATAGGCTCTTCCAACGAAATAGGCGCATTCGAATCGGGTGTTGCTGCACGATCATTGGGATTAAAAGCATCTGTAGTGTTTGGTGGCATTATGACGATTTTAATTGTTGCCGCAACCGCCAAAATAGCTCCTAAGCTAAGAAAGTTGAATATGAAGAAT
This sequence comes from Bacteroidota bacterium, assembly GCA_016707685.1. GTDB lineage: Bacteria > Bacteroidota > Bacteroidia > 2-12-FULL-35-15 > 2-12-FULL-35-15 > 2-12-FULL-35-15. The sequence goes on along the minus strand of JADJHE010000017.1, from coordinate 2,392 downwards.
ATTGAGTAGATAAGACACAAGATATTAGACGCAAGACATAAGAAGTGGAAGAAACGCGATACTAAATTTAATCTTTGATTGATTCGCGAATTCGACACTATTCGTATTTCGTAGCTCTAAAATTGCTTTTACAAAGTAGATGAAGTATATTTATAGAATTAAAATAATTACTTTAATACTTAAAAATTTACGAACATTTATTCCCTTCTCTTACAAAAGTCTATTATAAGATATGAAACAGTAAAATACTTGTTATTTTAATTCATGAAAAAACTAATCAGTCAATCTTTAATTGTTTTAGAATTATTCATTTCTGCAACGGCTTTTAGTCAAATCTATTTCAACAAAAGTATTCCATTAATAAATAGTCAAGCAGCATTATCTATTCAAGAGCTTAGCGGAGGAGGTTACTTAGTTGCTGGGCAAAATTACAAATCTTCGATGCAGACACTCTATTTTATGAGAATAGATGCTAATGGTGATACGCTTTGGACAAAAGAATATGGGAATCCATTAAATTATTATTGGGTTAGTTATAGTTCTTTAAATACAACCTCTGATGGTAATTATATTTGTGCCGGAACTATTCAAGACACGACATCTAATAGCGATGCTTTATTAGTAAAATTTACTATAAATGGTGATACCCTCTGGACAAAAAAATTTGGTGGACCATATTATGATGCTGGACGAGATTGCCAACAAACTGTTGATGGTGGATATATGTTAGTTGTCGATAGTGATAGTCTAAATAATGGAATGAATGATTTTGTTTTAATCAAAACTGATAGTTTAGGTAATTTAGAGTGGCGAAGAAGGTATGATGCAGGTGGTTATGATGTGCCTGTTTGTGGCTTACAAACCCAAGACAATGGTTTTATCATTTCAGGTGCTAGAGGTTCGAATTCGAGTAGCACATCAAATTGGATTGTAAAAACAGATAGTACCGGGCAAATGGAATGGGTGAGAACTTTTAGTTCAGGAGGAAATGATGGACTCTGCTGGATCTCACAACTTTCAAATGGTGAATACATTTCAACAGGGGCAAAAGTTGTTACTGGCATGAACAAACAAGCTTGTATTAGAAAATTAAAAACAGATGGAACTATAAATTGGGAAAAACTGTTTGGAAATGTTGGCAATGATGCATTTCTTTTTAATGTTCAGGAGTTTTCAGGAAGTTATGTTTTTGTTGGAAATTACACTAATCTCTCAGGTAAATATGAAGGCAGTCTGCTAAAAACAGATACAACCGGAAATCAAATTTGGGAAAGGACATTCTATTACAGCCCCTTGGTAAACAATTACGTATGTGATATTAAAACAACTTCAGACAATGGGTTTATCGTTTGTGGACAGACTGTTGGTATAAGCGGTGATGTTTGGGTTTGTAAAAAGTCGATAGTAATGGTTGTGACATACCAAGTTGTAATGTTGGAATAAATGAAAGTAGTGTAGAAAATGATTTATTTAAACTTTATCCAAATCCTACTAATCGCAATTTAAACCTTTCTATAAAGGGAGAAAATTTGAATGAGTATAACATCTCTATAACCGATATTATTGGCCAAAAAAAAACGTTTGAGAGATCTAATTCGGTTCTTTTTCTTGAAGACCTTTCTCCTGGGATTTATATTATTACTGCTACAAGTAAAAATGGAGACCATCGTCTATCACAAAAATTCATAAAACAGTAAAAATGTAATCGGTGTTTGATGATTATTAAGACCAATTTTGCACGTTAGATTAACTAATTTTCCAATTCGTAATTCGTTTTATTCGTACTTCGTAGATACTAATTCGTAATCTTAAAATATCTTCCCCGGATTTAAAATATTATTCGGATCAAATGCCTTTTTGATGGCACGTTGAATATCCAAGGCTTTATCAGAAAATACAATTCCCATATATTCTTGTTGGATTAAACCAATGCCATGCTCACCACTGATAGTTCCACCTAAATTTTTACAAATCGTAAATATTTCGGCAATCGCTTTTTTAATATAATCTCCATCCCATTGTTCATCAGTTAAATCTCCTTTTATTAAACGGATGTGTAAATTTCCATCACCCGCATGTCCGTAACACACACTCTTAAAGTTATAACGATTCCCCACCTCTTTCACTCCTCTCACCAATTTTGGCAATTCGGCACGTGGCACCACGGTATCCTGTTCTTTACTAATGGCATTCATTTTTACCGCTTCGTTTATTTTTCTACGAAGCTTCCACAACTCATTTTTTTGCGCAGCACTATCCGCAAACAACACTTCCGAAACATTGTATTTGCTCATCAATTCAGCAATTTGCTCCATCTCCTTCATCATGGTATCTAAATCATTTCCATCTACCTCAATCAGCAAATGTGCTTGAATGTCATCTTCTAATTGTG